>NZ_SMKL01000128.1 GCF_004348545.1 Jiangella ureilytica
GGGTGGCGGCGGACTGGTGACGAGCGCGGCGTTCCTGGTGGACGGGCGAGGCCGCGTCTCGCGCGGGCCGGGCTTCGAGGTCCTGGCCGACCTCCTTGCGCGACGTGGGTGTGTCCCGTGACCCGCCGTGCTGCGATGGGCGTGTGGCGGTGCTGGCGCTGTAGTCGCGGTGGTGGTGCCGGAGGGCGTCTGCTGCCTCCGGTCCGTGGCCGCCGTACGGCGGCGGGTCCGCGCCGACGGTGGTCCGGCCGTCATCAGGCCGGCGAGCTGAGGTGTGCTGCATGACCCGGGTGCTCGCGATCGTGCTCGCGGGGCTCGCGGCGGCGGTCTGGGTCGGCCGCCCGTCGTTGCTGGCCAGGCGGCTGGGGCGGCCCGAGCACGCGTCGTGGACGGGACTGCGGCGGCCCGCTCCGGCGGTGGCGACCGGCGTGGGTGGTGTTGCGGCGACGATCACGGGATTCCTGCTGGCCGGGCCGGTCGGCGCGGTGGCCGGGATGGCCTCCGTGCCGATCGTCCGCTGGTGGCTCGGCCACCGACGGGCGGCCCGGGCCCTGCTGCATCGCGAGAGCGACGTGGCCGAGGGTTGCGTGGCCCTCGCCGGCGAGCTCGCCTCCGGCGTCCCGGCCGCGCGAGCGCTGGCCGCGGTCGCCACCGAGTGGCCCGAGCTGTTCGGCCCGGCGGCCGGACGAGCCGCGCTCGGGGGCGACCCCGCGGCCGCGCTGCGCGACACCAGTGCGATTCCGGGCGCTGGCGCCTTGCGTGCGGTCGCCGCGGCATGGGAGGTGTCCGAGCGCACCGGTGCCGGCCTGTCCGCCGTTCTCATCGCCACGGCCGACTCCGTCCGCGCCGAGGCGACGGTGCGGCGTGAGGCGCAGGCGCAGCTGGCGTCGGTCCGCGCGACGTCACGACTGATGGCCTTACTCCCGGTGGCGACTCTGCTGCTCTTCTCCGCCGGTGACGGCGACGCGGTCGGCTTTCTCACGGGCACGGCCGTGGGAATCGTCTGCCTGCTGCTCGCCGCGCTGCTCGTCGCGGCCGGCCTGTTCTGGGTCGGCCGGGTATCTCGCGCGACCCGATCGGTGTGGGAGCCGTGAGTGCGACGGCGCCTCGCCCAGCCGGGGTCCGGGTCCGGTCCGGGGCGAGGGTGAGGGTGAGCCGGCCGTGACGATCCTGGCCGTCGTGTGTGCGGCGCTTGCCGCTGTCGTGCTGCTGGGCCCGCCGCCCGGCGTGGTCCGGCTCCGGTCGATCATCGGCGGCCACCCCGGCTCGACGACGGGCGTGCGCGCCGATCGCGAAGCCTCCCCCGGCGGCACGGGCCCGTCGGGGGCTCGTGCGGTCGGCGGTGCCGCTGGCGTGGGTGCGGCGGCGGGTCCGTGGCGGGCCGGTCGCTCTGCCGACGGGGCCGGCGTGCCGGCGACTCGTGGGGTCGGCGGCTCTGGTGTGGGTGCGGCGGCGGGTCTGTGGCGGGCCGGTCGCTCTGCCGGCGGGGCCGGCGCATCGAGCCGCGGCCGGGCGCTGGCCGCGGCGGTGGCCTCCGCGGGCGCTTTCTGGCTGCTCGAAGGCGTCCTGGGCGCGGTCACCGGCGCCGGGGTCGGCATCGCCGCCTGGTACGGGCTCGGCCGCCTCGAGCCGGCGGCGCGCCGTCGCGACCGCGAACGCGTGGTCGCGATGCTGCCGCTCGCCGCCGATCTCATGGCCGCCGCGCTCGCCGCGGGCTGTCCACCGGCCGTCGCCGCCGAGACCGTCGGCTCCGCCATCGGTGGGCCGCTGGGCCGGGCCCTCGTCGATGCCGCCGCGGCCGCGAGCGTCGGTGTGGAACCCGGCCGGGCCTGGTCGGACCTGGCCGCCGATGCCGCCGTCCGGCCGCTCGCCCGGGCCCTGACCGCGGCGACGACCCGAGGCACGTCGCCCTCGCCGGTGCTGGCCCGGGTGTCCGCCGACGCCCGCGACGCGGCGCGATGGGCCGGCGAGGCGCGGGCACGCTCGCTGGGCGCCAGAGCCGCCGCACCGTTGGGACTGTGCTTCCTGCCGGCGTTCGTCCTGGTCGGAGTCGTCCCCGTCGTCGCGACGTCGGGCATCCTCGTCCCGTGATCGGCGGTCGTTCGTGGGCCCGGAAACGCTGCTGCGGCACGTGTGGGGCGAGGACGATAGGCGAGCGGCGGCGACCGGCACGGCGTCGGTAGCCTTCCACCGGGCGGTGATGTGGCGTGCGGCTGACGCAGGAGACGTGCCGGGAGCGGATGGCCGCTGCCCGGGTCGCGCACCTCGCCACCATCGGCAGCGGCGGTCTGCCGCACCTGGTTCCCGCCGCCTTCGCCCTGGTGTCGGCGGCCGGCGCTGACCGCATCGCCATCGCTGTCGATCAGAAGCCGAAGACCACCCTCGCGTTGCGGCGGCTGGCCAACATCGCCGAGAACCCGCAGGTCGCGATCATGTGTGACCACTACGACGAGGACTGGACCCAGCTCTGGTGGGTCCGCGCCGACGGCCGCGCCGTGGTGCTCGACGACGGCGAGGGCCGCGACGGCGCCCTGGTCGCGCTCTGCCTCCGATACGAGCAGTACCGCATCGACCCGCCCCGCGGACCCGTCATCCTCATTGACGTCGCCGCCTGGTCCGGCTGGTCCTTCTCCTGACGGACGGCTCGCCGTCATCCACAGGCGGAACGAGTTCCGCCGGTTGTCCCCAAATCCGGATTCGGCCCTGGGATCCGGCCGCCCGACCGAAGAACCTGGTCGCAGCCCCGCAGATCGCGGGCTCCGCGCCGGCCGGTCGCCGGAATCCAGGGAGGTCCACCCATGTCCAAGGTCATCGGCCGGCTCGGTCGTCTGCGCAGCGAGCGCGGCATGACCACTGCCGAGTATGCGGTCGGCACGGTCGCCGCGTGCGGGTTCGGCGGCATCCTCTACAAGCTCCTCACCAGCGAGTCTGTTCAGAACCTCCTCGGCACCGTCATCGAGAAGGCGTTCGGGGTGATCGGCGGATGAGTTGCTCGGTGCCCGCGGCGCGGGGCGATCCTGGCGTCGGCAGCCGACACCGAGGTCCGGTGTCGGCCCTCGGTGGTCAGCGCGGCATGGTCACGGCCGAGATCGCGGCCGCGTTCCCCGCGCTGGTGATCGTGCTCCTCATGGCGGTCTGGGCGGTCACCATCGCCGCCGGGCAGCTCCGGTGCACCGACGCCGCACGCGAGGCGGCTCGGGCGGCGGCACGCGGCGAGGAGCCGGCAGTGGTCCGGCAGGTCGCTGCCGAGGCGGCGCCGAACGGCGCCACCGTCGACGTGGCAGAGGTCGACGGCACGCTCGAGGTGCAGGTCAGCGTCCGCATGGCGATGCCCGGGCCATGGGGCGACACCCTTCCGGCGCCGACGGTGTCGGCTCGCTCGGTCGCGCTGGCCGAGGCCGGATGACGACGGCCCGACGCCGTGGCGAGCGCGGCGCCGGAACGGTGCTGATCCTGGCGATCGCGCTGGTGGTCATGGTCGCGGTGCAGGCCGTGGCGGTCCTGGCGGCGGGTCAGACGGCTCGCCACCGGGCCGCCGCGGCGGCGGACCTCGCCGCACTGGCGGTGGCGCACCGACTGGCGTCGGGTGCGGCCGATCCCTGCGCCGATGCCGGCCGCATCGCCCGGGCGAACGGTGCCGACCTGCGCGACTGCATCGTTGACGGCGTCGAGGTGGAGGTCCAGGTGCGGGTCGAGACGGCCTCGGCCCTGCCGTGGCTGCCGGCACAGGAGCGTCGCGCCCGGGCCGGACCGCCCCGCGCCGGCTGAGGATGGATCGTCCGGCGAGGCCGGGGAGCCCTCTGCGCGGGCGATCGGGCTACGCCGCCCGCTGCGGGGGCAGCCAGGTGGCCCGTGACGTACGGCGTCGCTGTCGTCCAGGCAGCAGCGTCGCCGCACGGTGGTGGCAGCGGGCTCGCACCGATCACCGTCGCCGGTTGGCACGGGTGGGCACGGGATGGCATCCAGCTGGCCGCCGGCGGATCGGTCAGATCTCGGTCCGGCCCGGCGCACGCCGGGTCGCGCCGAGGCAGGCGGTCACGACCAGGCCGACCGCGACCCACTCCTGGACGTGCAGCACCTCGTTCAGCACGACGAGCCCGACCAGCGCGGCCGCCGCCGGCTCGAGGCTCATGAGGATCCCGAACACCGTCGCCGGCATGCGACGCAACGCTTCGAGTTCGAAGGAGTACGGAATCACCGATGACAACAACGCGATACCCAGTGCCAGAACCAGCAGGTCGGCCTGCCACATGTCCGCGCCGCCCGTGGTCAGCCCGATCGGGGCCACCGCGATCGCACCTACGACGCTGGCCACCGTCAGGCCCGACGATCCAGCGAACCGCTGGCCGAGTTGCTTGCCCAGCAGGATGTATGTCGCCCAGCCCGCCGCGGCGACCAGGGCGAACGCCACGCCCACCGGATCGATGCCGCCCGACCCGCCGCGCGTCAGCAGCACCACACCGGTGCCGGCCAGCACCACCCACAGCAGATCGAGCCGGCGCCGCGACAGCGCGACCGCCACCCCCAGCGGGCCGAGGAACTCGATGGTGACGGCGATGCCGAGCGGGATACGCGAGAAGGACTCGTAGATCGCGATGTTCATCGCGGCGAGCGAGAGCCCGAACGTGACCGCGAGTGCCAGGTCCCCCCGCGAGGCGTTGCGCAACGCGGCCCGAACCGCACGCTGGGTGAGGGCCATCAGAGCGACGGCCGAGAACGCCAGGCGCAGGAACACGAGCGCCGTCGGCGGCAGTGTGTCGAACAGGCCCTTCGCGATCCCGGCGCCGATCTGCAGCGAGAAGATCCCGCCGAGCACGAGCCCGGGAGCGGGGATCCTCCCGAGCAGAGACGTCACGCCGTCAGCCTAGGTGGTCGCTGCCTGCATGTACGGACGAGCCGACTGCCGCCCGGCCGCGGTGATCGGGTGACGATCCGGTAACCGGGCAGCGACGCCGCCGGTCCGGTGAAGCGCTGACCCGGCGGGTCGACCGCTGACTGGCCGGGCCGGCCGGTGGGCGGCGGGCGGACGGGTCGGCGCGTCGTCGGGCGGGCGTGAGGCGCGGTCGCGGTCACACGCTGGGGTGCCGGGCTCGGCCGTCGCGGGCTCCTGCCGATCGCCGTCCTGCCGGTCGCGCGGGTGTCAGGTGTGGTCGCGGTGGGACGCCGGGGGTGCCGGGCTCGGCCGTCGCGGGCTCCTGCCGATCGCCGTCCTGCCGGTCGTCGTCGGGCGGGTGTCAGGTGTGGTCGCGGTGGGACGCCGGGGTGCCGGGCTCGGCCGGTGCGGGTTCCTGCCGGTCGCCGTTGCGCCGGTCCTCCCCAGGGCGCTCGTCGTCGCCGCGGCCGGCCGGAGAACGGTCGCCGTCGGCCGGGGAGCGGTCGCCCTCGGGAGCACCGTGCGGCTCGTCGGCCCGTTCCGCGCGTCGCTCGAGGTCACGGATGCGCTTGCGCTGCCGCCAGTCCTTGCGCAGCCCGACCCGCAACAACCAGAGGGAGGCGAGAGTGGCGAGGCCGGTCAGCAGGCCGGCGAAGTACAGACCGGACCCCGACGTGGTGACCTCGGAGCCGAGCAGGTCGACGGGAATCGATTCGCCGGCGCCGGTGACCATGCCGATGGTCAGCAGCAACGCGAGCAGGAGAACGATCAGTGCGACAGCGACCACGACGACCACCACCCTTTCACCGAGCCCCCGGGTCCCACCGTAGCGATCACCCGGCCCGCCGGGGCAGATTCCGGTCCGACTCAGACCGCGTCGGCCAGCAACGCGTCGAGCAATCGGACCGCGCCGGCCTTGTCGAGCGGCTCGTTGCCGTTGCCGCACTTCGGCGACTGGACACACGACGGGCAGCCGTCGCGGCAGGGGCAGGAGGCGATCGTCTCGCGGGTCGCCGTCAGCCACGACCGCGCCGCATGGAAGCCCCGCTCGGCGAACCCCGCGCCGCCCGGATGACCGTCGTGCACGAAGACGGTGAGCAGGCCGGTGTCCGGATGCAGCACCGTCGACAGCCCGCCGATGTCCCATCGGTCGCAGCTGGCCACCAGCGGCAGGATCCCGATCGACGCGTGCTCGGCGGCGTGCGCCGCGCCGGGAGCGTCCGCCACGGCGACGCCGGCTGCGGCAACGGCCTCGTCGGGCAGCGTCCACCAGACCGACCGGGTCCGCAGCCGGCGTTCAGGCAGGTCGAGCGGCACGTCGCCGAGCACCTCGCCGGAGCGCAGCGCCCGCTTGAGGTACCCGACCACCTGGCTCACGACCTCGACGGTGCCGAACGCCAGCCTGGCCTCCCCCCACTTCACCGACTCCGTCTCCTCCAGCACCCGCAGCGTGCTGACCTCGCGTGCCGTCGTGAAGTACTCGGGCGCGCCGGGCAGTGCCATGGCCACGCCCTCGTCGAGGTCCAGGCTCTCGATGAGGAACGTGTCGCCCTGGTGCACGTACACGGCGCCCTCGTGCGCGGTCGAGTGCGCGCGCACGCCGTCGACGGTGCCGAGGACGCGCCCGGTGCCCACCTCGACCAGGCTGACGACACCGCCGGAGCCGCGCAGGTCAGCGAGGTCCGTCGGGCGTTCCCGCTTGGTCCAGTGCCACGTGGTCTCGGCCTTGACCCGCCGCCGCAGCAGCCGGCGGTGCTCCAGCGTGGCCAGCACGTCCTCCGTCGACGGGCCGAAGACCGCCGCGTCCGCCTCGGTGAGTGGCCGCTCGGCCGCGGCGGCGCACAGGTGCGGTGCCAGCACGTACGGGTTGTCCGGATCCAGCACGGTTGCCTCGACCGGCTGCCGGAAGATCGCCTCCGGGTGCTGGACGAGATACGAGTCGAGGGGATTGTCGCTGGCCACCAGCACGGCCAGGCTGTCCTGCCCGGCCCGCCCGGCCCGGCCCGCCTGCTGCCAGAGCGACGCCCGGGTGCCCGGCCAGCCGGCGATGAGGACGGCGTCCAGCCCGGACACGTCGACCCCGAGCTCCAGAGCCGTCGTCGCCGCGAGCCCGACCAGCGAGCCGTCGTTGAGGGCGGCTTCCAGCGACCGTCGCTCGTATGCGAGGTACCCGGCCCGGTACGCCGCGACTCGTCCGGGCAGCGAGCCGTCGACCTCGGACAACGCCGACCGCGTCATCCCTGCCACCGTCTCCGCCGCGCGCCGCGACCGCACGAACGCCACCGTGCGGGCGTCCGCCACGACCAGGTCGGTGAGCAGGTCGGCGGTCTCGGCCAGCACGCCGCGCCGCCGCGCGGTGCCGCCGTCGAGCCCGCCCCCGTCCCCGGG
>NZ_SMKL01000129.1 GCF_004348545.1 Jiangella ureilytica
AGCGCCAACCGTCCCCACTACCGCGAGCCGTCTTCACTAGCGCCAACCGTCCCCACAACCGCGAGCCGTCTTCACTAGCGCCAGCCGTCTTCGGAGCCCCCGAACGCCCGCAGAAGACGGCCCCCGCCAGTGAAGACGACTCCTGCAAGTGAAGACCGGCCCACGGAGTCGGCGACGCGCCGCCTGCACAGAAATGCCCATCTCCCCGTCACCGAGGATGCATGGTTCGCCCGACGCGCGCGCGGCCCCATCACCCTACCGTCAAACGCCTGACCTGCCGGAACGTACGGGGAGGGCGTCATGGAGCAGTACATCGAGACGATCGTGGTCGGGGGCGGGCAGGCGGGCCTCAGCGTCGGTTACCACCTCCGGAGAAGGGGACGAGGATTCCTGATCCTGGACGACCGCGCACGCACCGGCGACAACTGGCGGCGGCACTGGGACACGCTGCGGCTGTACAGCCCCGCGCGCTACGACGGGCTGCCGGGGCTGCGGTTCCCCGGGCCGGGCCGGGCGTTCCCGACGAAGGACCAGGTCGCCGACTACCTCGAGGCCTACGCGGCCCGGTTCGACCTGCCGGTCGAGCACGGCGTGCACGTCGAGAGCCTGACGGCGACCGACGACGGCGGCTACGTGCTCGACTGCGGCGACCGGCGGTACACGGCCGACAACGTCGTCGTGGCGACGGGGACGTTCGGGACGCGGGCCTACGTGCCGTCGCTCGCAACGGACCTGGACCCGTCCATCAACCAGCTGCACTCGACCCAGTACCAGAGGCCGGACCAGCTGCCGCCCGGCCCCGTCCTCGTCGTCGGGGCGTCGCACTCGGGCGCGGACATCGCGGTCGAAACCGCGCGCGAGCACCACACGATCCTGTGCGGCCACTCGAGGGGCCAGCTCCCGGTCCCGCTGGAGTCCCGGCGCGCTCAAGCGGCGTTCCCGGTGCTCTGGTTCCTGGCCCGGCACGTGTTCACGCTGCGCACGCCGATCGGACGCAAGATGCGCCCGGAGATCCGCACGCACGGCGGCCCGCTGCTGCGGGTCCAGGCGGACGACCTCGCCGCGGCCGGCGTGGAGTGGATCCCCGAGCGGGTCACCGGCGTGCGGGAGGGGCACCCGGTGCTCGACGGCGGCCGGGTGCTGGACGTCGCGACGGTGGTCTGGTGCACCGGGTTCCGGCAGGACTTCACCTGGATCCGGTTGCCGGTCCTGGGTGACGACGGCTGGCCTCTGGAGGAGCGCGGCGTCGTGCCGTCATCGCCCGGCCTCTACTTCACCGGCCTGGCCTTCCAGAGCGCGTTCAGCTCCATGCTGGTGGGCGGCGCCGGGACCGACGCGGAGTACGTGGCCCGGCACCTCAGCGCCGCGAGCACCGTCAGGGCTGCTCGAACACCGCGACCGTCCGTGCGGGAACGGTGACACCACCGGCGCCCACGACGGACCCGCGCACGACGGGGTCCGCCCCGGCGGCCTGGACGGGGTGCAGCCGCAGGCTCGCCCCGTCGTCGACCGCCACCGTCTGAGCCGACGGCGTCGCGTTGAAGACCACGACCAGCCGCTCCCGATCCGGGTCGAGGTCCGTCCCCGCCCGATCGTCGAGCTGCATGACGACCACGCCGGCGGGCTGCGACGGGCCGCCGGCGCCGAACGACACCCGCTCCTGCACCCGCGAGGCCGACCCGAGCCGGAACAGCGGCGACGAGAACCGGAGCCGGAGCAGGTCCTGCGCCAGCGCCGTCGACGTCGCCATGTCGCCCGCCGCGGGCTTCACCGCGGGGTCGGCGAGCAGCGGCCGCATGAAGTCCCACTTCGCCTCGTTGTCCGTCGCCGGCGGCAGGCCGGAGCCGAACGTGTTGTCCTGGCCGGTCCAGTCGACCCGGTTGAACCAGTCGCCGGAGTCGTAGGAGTTGCGGTCCAGCGACTTCGACCGCAGCAGGTCCGCTCCCGCGTGCCAGAACGACGGGCCCTGGCCGAGCGCCGTCGTGGCCAGCGAGAGCACGTTCATCCGCACCCGGTCGGCCATCGGAGTGTCGGCCGGCAGCTTGTAGGCGAGCGCGTCGTACAGCGTCTCGTTGTCGTGCGCGTCGACATACGTGATCACCTCGTCGGGGTCGGCGGTGTAGCCGGCCGGCGAGCCGTTGTAATCGACATCGGCGCCGGTGACGGTCGCGCCGGTCGCGTCGACGAAGGTGTAGTCGCGCAGGTTCCCGGTCAGCCCGACCTTGATCAGGTCCTGGTGCTGCAGCAGACGCGCACGCTGCTCGGCCTCCGAACCGTTCACCGCCGCGCCGTTCGGGTCGGTGAACAGCCCGCTGCCGAAGCCCTGCAGCCGGGGGTCCTCGTCGAACGGGCCGCCGCCGCGGACGCCGTCGCGCAGCCGGTCGTTGAAGGTGCCGATGCCGGCGCCGAACAGCTCCAGCTGCGTGGCCTGCCGGAACCGGGCGTTGTTCGCGACCTCGCCGAAGTTCCAGCCCTCGCCGTACACGTAGACCGAGGCGCCGTCCACGCCGTCACCCGGGACCGTCAGCTCGTCCAGCGCCGCCCGCACCCGCTCCATGGTCGACCGGCTGTGGTGGCCCATGAGGTCGAAGCGGAACCCGTCGACCTTGTAGTCGCGCGCCCAGGTGACGACGGAGTCGACGATCAGCTTCTCCATCATCGCGTGCTCCGACGCCGTGTTGGCGCAGCACGTGGACGTCTCGACGGTGCCGGTGGCGGAGAGCCGCTGGTAGTAGCCGGGCACGATCCGGTCCAGCACCGATTTGTCGTCCTGGCCGGCGGCGTGGGTGTGGTTGTAGACGACGTCCATGACGACGCGCAGCCCCGCGCCGTTGAGCGCGGCCACCATCTGGCGGAACTCGCGGGTGCGGCCGGGGCCGTCGGGGTTCGTGGCGTACGACCCCTCGGGGACGGTGTAGTGCAGCGGGTCGTAACCCCAGTTGAAGCCGTCCTGACCGGCGACGGCGGTGACGCACTCCTGCTGCGCGGTGCCGGCCGGGTCGGCGGCGGTGAGCGCCTCGAGGTCGCAGTCCGGGCTCGCCTGCTCGGCGCGGTTCTCGTTCACCGTCGCGATGTCGAAGACGGGCAGCAGGTGGACGGTGTTCAGCCCGGCGCCGGCGAGCGCCGAGAGGTGCCGCATGCCGGCGCCGTCGCCGTCGGTGAAGGCGAGGTAGGTGCCGCGCCGCTCCTCCGGCACCGAGGTGTCACCGACGGAGAAGTCGCGGACGTGCAGCTCGTAGATGGTGGAGTCCTCCGGCTGCGCGAGCCGCGGCTTGCGCAGCCGGTCCCAGCCGGCCGGCTTCAGGGCCTCGTCGGACAGGTCGACGACCAGCGAGCGCTCCGAGTTCGTCGTCAGCGCCAGGCTGTACGGGTCGGTGACGACGTTCGTCTCGACCCGGTCGGTCGCCGGCACGTAGACGTCCACCTCGAACGCGTACGCCGCCCCCGCCCAGCGCGGGTTGCCGCGCGCGGTCCAGACGCCGTCGCGGTCGCGGCGCATCGCGATCCGCTGCTCCGTGGTGGCGCCCGGCGGCGTGAGCAGCAGGTCGACGTGCTTGGCCGTCGGCGCCCAGACGGCGATGTCCGGCCGGCGGCCGTTCCAGACGACGCCCAGCTCGCGGTCCGCAGCCCCGGCGTAGACGTCGTCGAGGACACCCGGCAGCTGCACGCCGGTGGCGTCGACCAGCCGGCCGAGGTCGTCGTACGCGGCGACCGCGACCTGCCCGGTGAGGACCTCCTCGATGTCCTTCCGGTCGCGCTCGGCGAGCCGCAGGGCGTCGTACGACGCCAGGTGCGGGTACTCCTCGCGCACGTCGTCCGGGAGCCCGTCCTGGTCCAGCGTCAGCGGGTATGACGTCCCGCCCGTCACGGCCTCGGCGTCCACCCCGAGCCCGCCCTCCGGAGCCGCGTGCAGCCGGAAGCTCCAATCGGCCGCGGCCGCCGGCAGGTCCCAGGCGAGCAGCCCGCGCCGCAGCCAGTGCGCCTTCTGCTGGGTGAGGTCGGCCTGCGACTGCGCGGCCGACGACGTCACCGTCAGCACGTGGGTGGCGATGTCGTAGCTCATCGTGGTGCGGGCGCCGGCCGGGACGGTGAACGCGATGTTCGACCCGTCCGGCGCGCCGCCGGCGCCGTAGTTCTCGTCGAACGACAGCCCGTGCGTCACCTTGACCTCGTACGACCCGGCCGGGACCTGCGTCGTCGTGAACGTGTAGACGCCGTCGGCGTCGGGGTCCTGCAGCCACGACCGCATGCAGGACGGGTCCCAGTCGGCCGGGCAGCCCAGCTCGGACTGGAACGACCCGGGCGCGGTGACGATCGGGTCCTGCGCGTCGCTGGTGACCCAGTGGGTGGCGTGGTCGTAGTAGAAGGTGACGTCTCCGGCTTCGGCCAGCGGGAGCGGGATGTTCGGGCCGTCGCGGCGGGCGCCGAGGCCGTAGTTCTCCGCCCACGAGCCGTCGATGGCGGCCTTGTACTCGAAGTCGCCCGCGGGCAGCGCGAACGTGCCCTTCCAGACGTCGTCCTTCGCGTCCAGCGTGAGGCCGGCCTGCGCGCAGGCCGGGTCCCAGTCGCCGGCGCAGCCCATCTCGCTGTTGAGGCTGCCGGGGACGGTGACGCGGTCCGGCTGCTCGACGGGGCCGCCGCCGCCCGGCTCCTCGCCCTCGTCCTGCGGCTCGCCGACGACGCCGTACGTCGAGGCCACCGACAGGTTGCCGGAGTGGTCCTTCAGCACGGCGCGGTACTCGACCAGCGTGCCGTGCGCGAGGTCCGTGACGTCGTGGAAGACGCGGTACGGGGCGTTGTCGTCGGTGCCGAGCGCGGTCCACTCGGACGTCCCGAGCGGCCGCCAGGCCAGCGTGACCTGGTTGAACCCGCCGTCCGGCACCGAGACGCCGACCTCGGCGCGGCCGCCGACGGTGCTGCCGGGACCGGGCGTGCGGAAGTGCAGGGCCGGGGCGTCCTTCGACGTCTTCAGCGGCTTCGGCGCCTGCCAGACGACGGCGGACAGCGGCGGGACGGTGACGGCGACCCGGCCGGCCGCGTCGGAGCGCACGCTGTCGCCGTCGCCCCCGTCGCTCGTCCAGACCGGCAGGAACGTCGTCCGCGGGTTGAAGGTCGCGATGCTCACCGTCTGCGCTTGCGCGGAGTTGTTCGTGGCGACGACGTACTCGACCTGCTCCTCGCGGTCGATGCGGCTGAACGCGTACACGCCGGCGTCGTCGCTGGCGTAGCGGTGGATCTGCGCGCCGTCGGCCAGCGCCGGGTGCTCGTCGCGCAGCGCGGACAGCTCGGCCAGGCGCCGGTAGATCGGGTGCTCGGGGTCGAAGTTCTCCTGGGCCGTCGTGGCGTCGGAGCCGATGAGGTCGTCGTCGTTGTAGCTGGCCACCTGGCTGCCGAACATGTCCTGACGGGCGTCCTTGTCGCCGCCGTCGCCGGTGAAGCCCTGCTCGTCGCCGTAGTAGACCACCGGCTGGCCGCGGGTCAGGTACATGAGGTCGTGCGCCAGCAGCGCCCGGCCGAGCTGCTCGTCGGCTCCCACGCCGGTCTGCTGGACGAACCGGCCGATGCGGCCCATGTCGTGGTTGCCGAGGAACGTCGGCAGCGAGTACGCGTTGGAGTCGGGGTCGGTGTAGTAGTCGTCGCCGGCGAACAGGTCGCGCAGCTCAGTCGTCGGGCGGCCGGTCGCGAAGCCCTGCGCTCGGGCCTGGAAGCCGAAGTCGATGGTGGCCTGCAGCCCGCCCTCGGTCGTGTACCGCGACATCGCGGCCGGGTTGGCGTCGTATACCTCGCCGAACATGAAGAAGTCGTCGGCGCCGGACTCGTGCGCCGCGTCGAGAACCTCGGGCGCGAACTTCTGCCAGAACTCCATGTTGACGTGCTTGACGGTGTCGATGCGGAACCCGTCGATGCCGAACGCCGACCAGTACCGGTAGATGTCGATCATGCCGTCGCGGACCGTGGGCTGCTCGGTGAACAGGTCGTCGAGGCCGACGAAGTCGCCGTACAGGTCGCCTTCGCTGCCGTCGAAGGCCGCATTGCCGCGGTTGTGGTAGTGCGTCGGGTCGTTGAGCCAGGCCGGGACCTTGACCGTCTCGTCCTCGGGCGTGCGGAAGAACGGCGTGTACGGGAACGACGTGTCGGGGTCCAGGGGCGGGAAGGTGTCGCCGGCGGCGTACTGGCTGTCGTCGAACTCATTGCCCGCGGCGTCCCTGTACGGCGCCTCGCTCTTCGGGATGTACGTGTACCGGCCCTCTTCGTAGTCGATGACGTCGGCGGTGTGGTTGGTGATGATGTCGAAGAACACCTTGATGCCGCGGCCGTGCGCCTGGTCGATCAGCTCGCGCAGCTCGTCGTTGGTGCCCAGGTGCGGGTCGATCTGGGTGAAGTCGGTGATCCAGTAGCCGTGGTAGCCGGCGCTGACGTCGGCGCCGCTGCCCTGCACCGGCCGGTTCTTGAACGACGGCGTCATCCAGATGGACGTGATGCCCATGTCCTCGATGTAGTCGAGGCGGCGCAGGATCCCGGCGATGTCACCGCCGTGGTAGAAGCCCTTGTCAGCGGGGTCCAGGCCGTGGACGAGCCGTGGCTCCTCGGTGCCGGGCGGGACGGCGTACCCGCCGGTGTCGTTCGCCGGGTCGCCGTTGTCGAACCGGTCGGCCATGACGAAGTAGAACCGCTCGTCGGTGAGTCCGGTGCGCAGGCTGTCGCCGGCCAGCTCGCGGTCCTCGGGGGTGAGGCCGGGCTGCTGCTGGGTGGGGGCGACGGCGATCCGGTGGCTCGCGTGGTCGTAGCTGAACGTCACCTCGGCCGCGGCTTCCAGGACGAGCGGCAGGTTCGGGCCGTTCGCGACGCCGCCGGCGCCGTAGTTCTCGTCCCAGCCGCCGTTCAGGGCGACCTTGAACTCGTAGCTGCCGGCCGGGAGCTCGACGGCGTGCGCATAGGTCGTGGCGCCCGGCTCCGTGAGAGTGAGTTGCGTGGCGGCGCACGCCGGGTCCCAGTCACCGGCGCAGCCCAGCTCGTCCTGCAGGCTGCCGACCAGCGTGACGGCACTCGGCGGCGGCGTGTGGTCGGCGAAGGCGGGAACGGTGGCCGTCGCGGCGGTGACGGCGGTGGCGGCGACGAGGCCCAGGGAGGCGGCGAGGACGAGGAGGCGGCGGGTGGGCAGGGT
>NZ_SMKL01000012.1 GCF_004348545.1 Jiangella ureilytica
GGCCCTCCCCACCCCGCCTCACCCGCGCCGGGTGAGACGACCACAGCTACAACAGCCCCAGTTCGCGGGCGCGGTCGACGGCCTGGCGCCGGCTGCCCACCTCGAACTTGCGGTAGATCGCCTTCAGGTGTGTCTTGACGGTGTTGACGCTCAGCACATGCGCGTCGGCGATCTCCTCCAGCGACAGCAGCGACGGCAGGTCGCGCAGCAGTTCCAGTTCCCGTGCCGTCAGTGCCTCGCCGGACACCGTCGCCGTCCGCTCCGATCCGGCCTCCTCTCCTCCCATGGCCAGGACCAGCGCGCGGACGAAGTCGTCGTAGGCGCCGAACCGGCCCCTGCCGTGGATCAGCAGCGACCGGACCCGGCCGGACGCCGCGACGAACTCGCGATACAGGTGCCGCGGCGCCGCGAGCTCCAGCGCCCGCAGCAGCGCCTCGTGGGCGCGGGCCGGCTCGTCCAGCTCCGCGGCGAAGTGGGCGGCCAGCAGCCACCCGGTGATCTCGGCGTTGACGACGTGACAGGCCAGCGTCCCCCCGAGCACCGGCTGCAGCGCCGCGCGGGCCGCCGCCTTCCGGCCGTCGTGCGCATGCACGAGAGCGCGCAGCACGAGCACGTCGCCGCCCTCCCCGAGCAGCCGCTCCGCCCGGCCGAGCACCTCCGTGGCCGCCGGCCGGTCGCCCGCGGCGAGCGCCAGCTGCAGCTCGGCCAGGCAGAAGTAGCTGACGCTGACGGGGAGCAGGGCGGTGTCGTCGTAGGGCCAGGCCCGGCGCAGCACGCGCGCGGCCTCGTGCCGGTTCGCGGTCTCGGCGGCGGCCAGGCAGGCCCGCAGCAACCGGGCCGACAGCTCCACCTCGGGCTCGAGGTCGGCATCGATGGACCCGACGAGCGACAGATACCGCGCCGCCTCGGCCTGGTCGAGCCGCTGGAACGCCGCGCCGGCCGCCAGCAGGTACACCGGCGGCATCCGGCCGGTGCCCGACCAGCCGCGGCGAGCGGCGAACTCGATCGTCTCAGCGGTCCGGCGCACGACGGCGTCGGCGTCACCTCGCGCGGCACCGATGACCGCGAGATAGGACAGGCACTCCAGCGCGAGGGCGTCGCGGCCGTCGCGCCGGGCCATGCGCAGGGCGCCGCGCAGGTCCTCGTCAGCGGCGTCGTACTCACGGAACCAGATCCGGAGGATTCCGCGGTTCACCGCCGCGAGGAGCAGCAGGTCGGACTCGCCCGGCGCCGGCTCCTCGCTCAGTTCGATGAGCCGCAGCAGGTCCGGGCCGCGGTCGCCACGCAGCCGGGCCTCGCACAGCAGCGCAGTGGTGTGCAGCAGCCGCAGCCGCGTCGACGCGTGCTCGGCCGGGTCGCGCCCGACGAGGTCGATGTGCCGGCGGGCCGCGGCCAGGGCGCCGTCGTGCAGCGCCGCCAGCGCCGCCAGCAGCGCCGTCACGGGCTCCGTCACCAGCTCGTCGGGCAGCCGCCGCACCGTCGCCGTCAGCCGCGACGCGTCGCCGGACAGCAGCAGCCGCAGGCCGTACCGGTCGATCAGCTCGGCCGTGCGCAGCCAGTCGCCGCCGTCGGCCGCGTGGTCGAGGGCGGGCCCGCGCATTCCGTGGTCGGCGAACCAGTGCGACGCCGCGACGTGGGCCCGGCGCTGTGCCTCGACATCGCGTCGGGCGGCCTCGGCGAGCAGGAAGCTGCGCAGCAGGCCGTGCACGCGGTACGACGTCGGCGCCCGGCCGACGCGCGAGACCAGCGCGTTGTCGCGGGCCAGCCGGGCCAGCACGGCGCCGGCGTCGGCCCGGCCCGCGAGCCGGCTGGCGAGGCCGGACGTCAGCGTCTCGGTGACCGCCGTCGCCAGCAGCAGCTCGACGGTGTCGTCCGACAGCGCGTCCAGCACCTCGGCCACGAGGTAGTCGGCGACCGGCCGCTCGTCGCCGGCGAACCCGGCGATGTACTTCGTCCGGTCCTCCTGCGAGGACAGCGACAGCGCCGCCATGCACAACCCGGCCGCCCAGCCCTCGGTCCGTTCGAGCAGCAGCGAGAGGTCGGACTCGTCGAGCCGGATCTGCCGCCGCCGCAGCAGCTGGTCCGCCTCGGCACGGTCGAACGCCAGGTCGGCCGCTCGCACCTCGGCCGCCTGCCCGTCGAGCACCATGCGCGCCACCGGCAGCGGCGGATCGAAGCGGCTGCCGAGCATGATCCGCAGCCGGGCCGGACGGTACCGGAGCAGCCCGGCGAGGCAGGCCAGCCCGCGCGGCGACGAGATGACGTGCACGTCGTCGAGGAGGATCCACAGCGGCCCCGGCAGCGCGTCGACGGCCTCGGCGAACGCCGTCATGAACCCGCGGTTGCCCGCGTCGGCGGGCGGGGTCAGCGCCGCCAGCCGCACCTCGGCGGCCGGGTCCAGCCCGCGTACCGCGCGGCCGCACGCCCGCAGCAGCCCGGACCACAGCACGAACGGGTCGTCGTCGTGGTCGTCGAGCGCCAGCCAGGCCGCAGGCACTCCCGCCGGGCGGAGCCGTCGCCACCACTGCGCCAGCAGCATCGTCTTGCCCGCGCCGGCCGGCGCCGAGACGAGCGTGAGCGCGCGTCCCTCCGCCTCCGCAGCCTCGAGGTCACGGAGAAGACGGGTACGCGGCACCACGCTGGGCGGCATGCGAGGGACCCGCAGCTTCTGTTCCAGTACGCTCGCACGCCCCGCGTGGGCGGTGGTGGCGGCCACGATCATCACACTAGCGGCGATCAGCCGATCCGGAGCTTGATCAGCCGCTTCACCTCGGGTCACGCCGGATCGGGCTCCCGGGCGACCGGCAGGCCCGCACAGCGAAGGCCGGAGCCGTCGCGCCCCTTCACCCCGTGCGGGTGAGCCGGTCCCCGTCGCCGCCAGCGATGGTGGAGCGTGTCCGCAACGAAGCCATGGGGGCGCATGCACATGCGCTACGAGTTCCTCGTCGCCGGCCGGGTGTCCGACACCGTCCGGGCCGCGTTCCCCGAGTTCGAGATCGCCGACGGACCCGCCGGCGGCACCTCGATCTTCGGGCCGGTCCGTGACAAGGCCGCGTTACGGGGGATGCTGGCGCGGCTCGACTCACTGGGCCTGACGGTCGTCGAGATGCGCAAGCTGCCCGACTCCCAGAGCGCCACCGACGTCCCCGACTGACGTCACCGACCGACGTCCCCGACCGACCGACCGCCCGCCCGAGGAGGCCGAGCCGATGACCCACGACCCCTCTCCCCGGCCCGGTCCGCCCGGCGTCGACGCCCGCCGGATATGGGCCGGTGGCGTGGCGACGGCGGTGATCGGCGCCCTCATCGCCGTCGTCGGGATCGTGCTGGTCCGCGGCGTCTTCGACATCCCGATCCTGGCGCCGGAGGGCGAGGGCACCTGGGGCGACGCGAGCACCGGCTGGTACGCGGCCGGCGCGGCGCTGGCGGCGCTGCTGTCGACGGGGTTGGTGCACCTGCTGTTGCTGACGACGCCGCAGCCGCTGCGGTTCTTCGGCTGGGTGGTGGGACTGGCGACGGTGATCGGCGTGGTCGCGCCGTTCACCTCCGACGCCGAGCTCGACGCGCAGGTGGCGACCGCAGGGCTCAACCTGGTGCTCGGGGTCGCCATCGGCACGCTCGTCTCGTCGGTGGCGCAGAGCGCGAGCCGGCCGCCGGGGCGCCGCGTCACCCGCAACGGGTGAGGCGTCGGGCCGGCCGGCGGCGAAGGCTGGGCGGCATGGACACCGTGGAAGTGGGACCCGTCGACGTGCTGCTGCTGAAGTTCCCGGGCAACCGGTTCAAGGGCGAGATCGTGCCCGCGCTGCGCGACCTCGTCGTGAACGGGATGATCCGGGTCATCGACCTGCTCTTCGTGTACCGCGACGACGACGGCAGGGTCGGCTCGATCGAGCTGGCCGGGCTCGGGCCCGAGCTGACCCCGTCGTTCGCCGACCTCGACGGCCAACTCGGCGGCGGCATGCTGGACGCCGAGGACGTCGACGAGGTGGCGGCCGACCTGCCGCCGGGCAACTCCGTCGCGGTCCTCGTCGTCGAGAACACCTGGGCGATCCCGTTCGTCAACGCCGTCCGGGGCGCCGGCGGCGAGGTCGCCGACCAGGCCCGCATCCCGGCCGAGACCGCAGACCGCGCGCTGCGCGGCCTCGACATCGGCTGAGGGGGCGACCGCGATGGGACTGCTCCGCGGGATGGCCCGGACGGCGGTCGTGGCCGGCACGGCGACGGCGGTGTCGAACCGCGTGTCGCGCCGGCAGGCCACGCGCTGGCAGCAGCAGGAGTACGACCAGCAGGCACGGGCCGCGTACGCCGCCCCGCAGGCACCGGCGCCGGCGCCACCGCCCGCGCAACCGCAGGCGGCACCGTCGGCACCCGCCGGCGACGACAGCCTGTCCGCGCAGCTGGAACGGCTGGCGGACCTCAAGGCCCAGGGCGTGCTCACCGACGAGGAGTTCGCCGCGGCCAAGGCACGCCTGCTGAACGGCTGACGCGGGTGCGCCCGCGCCTCCTCGTCCTCGTCCTGACGGTGGTGCTCGCCACCGGGTGCGCCGAGGACGACTCCCCGGCCACGCAGTGGGCCGACGGCGTCTGCTCGGCCTGGTCGGAGCTGCGGACCGACGTGTCCGGGCTGACCTCGGGGCTGAGCCTGGACGCGGTGACGCCGGAAGCCCTGGACAGCCTGCGGTCCGAGCTCGAGGACCGGCTGGCCGCGATCCGGGCCGGCGCGCAGAACCTCGCCGACGCGATCGCCGACACGCCCGACGGCGCCGATCAGGCCGTCGAGGACGCCCAGCAGGAGCTGAGCGGCCAGACCGACGAGGTGCGGGCCGGGCTGGACGCCGTCGGGCAGGCGCTGCAGGGCGTCTCGGGCGCCACCAGCGGCGAGGACGTCACGACCGCGCTGTCCGACGCGCAGGCCGGGCTCTCGGAGACCGGCCAGGCGCTCACGGCGCTCGGCGACACCGTCGGCGGCTACGCGTCGGCCGCCGACGACACGCTCCAGCAGGCCTTCGACGACGCGCGGTCCTGTCAGCAGACCCGCACAGGAGGGACGCCGTCATGAGCGACGACGCGAGCGCTACCGCGAACCTCCCCCGGCACTCCGTCAGCGCGGAGACCGCGGCCGTCGTCATCGCTGCCGAGCCGGCGCCGCCCGAGCGGGCCGACGAGGCCGCCGCGAAGGCGTGGCACCCGCACCGGTCAGCTGCTGGGCGAAGTAGGCCAGCGCCGTCCGGGTCTTCGTCAGCTGCACGCCGCCCAGGTCGATGCCGCGCTCACCGAGGAAGGCCCGCGACTCGGCCGCGACGTTGAGCGCCTCGGCCGGCAGGCACTTCGTCGACAGCTCGAGGATCCGGTTGCCGTCGGGGTAGAACCAGAGCTCCGCGACCATCCGCCGGCCGATCTCCGGCGAGGCGAACTTGAGCTTCATGATCGGGATCGGGCCCAGCGGGCGCAGCTCGTCCAGCTCGATGCCGTCGGGGCCGAACGCGGCGAACAGGTCGCGCTGCTGCTTGGTGAACAGCTTACGGATCGGCCGCTGACCGGCGAGTACGTCCTTCACGTGGGCGTTGTCCGCCGGCGCCTTCATCGTGGCGGAGGCGACGAACGAGCCGCCCGGCATCGCGTCGACCTCGACCCCGAAGTCCGGCGACCGGCGCAGCGACGGCGGCAGCCGGTCCGGGTCCACCGGACGGAGCTTCACGACCGCGTCGCCGGGCCGGCGCTGCACCCGGCGGGCCCGGATCACGACGCCGGCCTTGTCGAGGGCGAGGTCCGGGGTGTCGAAGAAGACGACCTGCCGGATCTGCGCGTCGAGCGGGTCGATCCCCAGCGCCTGGACCGCCGACCGCTGGTCGCCGTCGGGGACGCTGAGCTTGAGCTCGACGGTGTCGGCGGCCTTGACCAGTCGCAGCAGCTCCCCCAGCCGGTCACTCGACATGATCGGCAGCACGGTCTCGGCCATGTGACCACCCCTTCGGTGTGGGTCCGACCGTCTCTCCGGCGGGTCCGTCCGGCACCACCCGTACGGGGTGAAGCCGGCCACAGCCCTTGACCTCAATCGCGGTTGAGGTACGAGGCTGGGGGCATGACCACAGACCTCGACGCCATCCGCCACGTCATCGACACCGTCGAGCACGCCCAGAACCACGAGCAGCCCGACGAGTTCCTCGCCCTCTTCCGGCCCGACGCCATCTGGACCACGGGCGGCGGGAAGCGCCTCTACGGCCTCGACGAGATCACCGAGTTCACCCGCCAGGTCCTCCCCGGCGGCATGCGGGGGATGTCGGTGCGGTTCGAGCTGGAGCACGTCCTGTTCATCCGGCCCGACGTCGCCGCCGTCAAGCTGCGCCAGGTCTACACCACGCCCGACGGCCTCGACGTCGGCTCGCCGCTGTGGATCATGGCCAAGGAGGACGGCCGCTGGCTGCTGACCGCCTGCCAGAACATCGGCGTCCCCGACGACGAGGACGTGGCGCCCGGCCGGCCGGTGTTCGGCGCCGCCTCCTGACCTCGTCGTCGCAGCCCCGGCGTCAGCGGGCGTTGCGGCCCACCGCGCGTTCCAGCACGGTGATGCCGTCGTCGCGTAGGTGCCGGATGAACTGCCGGTAGGCGCCACGGATCCCGTGGATGCGCATCCCCGCCGGCCCGTCCACCGGATCGGGGACCTGACCGGCGAAGACGAGCAGCTCGTCGGCCAGCCGCTTGCGGATCGTGCCGTCGATGGCCTGGTAGGCGACCGGGCCGAGCCGGCCCCAGCGCCACTCCATGGGTGCCCGCGCTCCGCCGGGGACGCGCAGGGCGACGGCGGCGGTGCGGGCGACGTCCTCGCGCGGGACGAACGCGCGGGCCGCGAACGTCGTCCCGCCGAGCGCCTGCCGCATCGCCGTGCCGCGCTGCGACAGCGACACCTCCGCCCGGCCCAGCTTCACGCCGGCTCCGCGCACCCGCTCCAGTTCGCGCAGCGACGCGATGACAGCGACGACGGCCATCCGGCGGGTCTCGATGCCGAACCGGTTCGACCCGAGGTGACCGTCGCCCATGGCCCGCCAGTGGTGGCCGCCCGGGACCGGTTTGCCGTCGGCGTCGACGTCGCTGACGACGTCCAGGCCGAGGTTGTCGACGTCGTGCAGGGCCAGGCTCACGATGTCGCCGAGGGAGATGTTCGCGACCGCCTCGCCGCCCAGCGTCCGGATCCGGTCCACCATGACACCGCGGGTCACCCAGCCGAACCACCAGGCCAGCTGCGGCAGCTGCTGCCGTTCGTCCAGCCGGTCGAAGAGGAACCGCGCCAGGTACTGCAGGATCCGCTGGCCGCTGTCGGGGAAGCGCTGCTGATACCAGTCGCGGATCTCCGCGCGCGGCGTGCGCACGTGCCCGGCCGAGAACGAGTCGGTCAGGAAGTGCAGCCCGAACGCCTCCTTCGTCAGCGCGCGCCGCCAGAGCGCCGGGTCCGGCGTCCGGCCCGCGTCCAGCGCATCGACCAGCGCTTTCGCGTGCCAGCTGGTGTACGCCGGCCAGGCCGTGCCACCGCCGGAGAAGTGGGAGATGTTCCGCGACGCGAGCAGCAGGTACCGGTCGGTGACGGACTGGATGGTCGCGGCGTTCGTCGTCGGCGCGGCCACACCGTCGCGCGACAGCGACAGGCAGTGCCAGCGCGCGTACGCCAGCTCGATCCGTCCGGCCGCGGTCCGGGACAGGTCGCGCATCTCCTCGTAGGTCGCGAAGTAGTCGCCGGCCAGCGCCGTCACCTCGCCGAAGGTGAGCTGGGCGGGTGGGTCGCCGAAGCTCAGCGACGTCAGCTCCTTGCCGGAGGCGTTGTCCGTGATGTCGCGGTGCTCACTACCGCTGAACTCGGCCAGGTCGCCGTCGCCGACGGTGTCGGCCTCCGTCTCGCCCGCACCCGGCTCGGTCTCGCCGGGGGCGGTGCCGTAGCCCGTCGCCAGCAGCTCCATGGCCTCGTCGTCCCCGACGTCGTCCAGGACGGCCTCGCCCGAGCCGGACGACGAGCACGACATGCGGCCCGGCGTCAGGGCGTAGAGCTCAGCCATCGTCCGGTGCTCCGGCAGCAGGTCGGCGGTGACGAGGAACTGCTGGTAGCGGCGGTTCCGCTCGGCCGGGTCCTTGGTCACCTTCTCGGTGTGCGCGACGGCCTCGCGCAGCATGTGGGCGGTGCACCGCAGCTGCTCGGCGATGTCGGCGTTCACCTTGCCCGGGCGCGCTCTGGCCCACTTCGCGGAGTCGGTGTACGCCTCGACCTCGTAGCGCATCATCGTCGCGTGATCCGCCGGTGGCCTCCCGCCGGCCTTCGTGAACTGCCGGACGTGAATCGCCTCGTGGTACAGGGCGGCCGCCAGCAGCTCCGGGGCGTCGTTGGCCCGGGCCGCCACGTACACCGCCGTCGGCGAGTTGGTCCACGCGCTGAAGGCGGTCCTCGCGACCAGCGCGGACGGCACGCAGCCCTGGAGGTCGCGGAGGACGACCTTCGGCAGGTCCTTGATCAGCTTCGGCCACAGCGCCCGCGCCGCCGCCACGTGCGCCGGGATCGTCGGCTTCTCCTCCGCGCCCGGCACCCTCGTGTCGAGCAGGTCCGCGTCGTCGGCAGTGTGCGGGCGCAGCAGCAGCTGGCCGGGTCCGAGCCGCCACGAGGCCGCCTGCTCGCGCGGCAGCGTCGTCACCGTCCCGGGACCCGGCCGCCCGAGCGGGACGTCGACCAGCAGGTCGCCGCGGTCCGAGCCGGCCGCGACGTCCTGGCCGGGGCGGGCGAGAACGGCGAAGTGCTGGCCGACCCAGCTCGCCAGCTCACCACCCGGCCGGTACAGCAGCTCGCGGAACGCCTGCGCCGGGGTGACGGAACGGTCGGCTGCCATGACGGCCTCCTCGGGACGATCGCGGACGGTTGACAGGATGGCGGCCAGCCGGGTCAGGTCGAGGTACCCGGCTCCTGCGCGGCCGGGCGGCGAGGCGCGCGGTGCGGGCCGGACGGCGTCGAGCACCAGCCGGCGCAGCTCGACCGCGCCGAGCCGGCCGGCGGTCGCCTGCAGGCAGAGCGCGACCGCCCCGGTGACGTGCGGCGCGGCCATGCTGGTCCCGGACTTGCGGGTCAGCGCGCCGGCGCTGACCCGGCTCCCCGGGGGGGCGGACCGCGCGGACAGGACCGCCACGCCCGGCGCCAGCAGGTCCGGCTTGCCGCGGCCGTCACGCGTTGGGCCGGCGCTGCTGAACGGCGCGAGCGGCGCGGCCGGGTCGCGGGCGTCGTAGGCGCCGACGACGAGCGGCAACCGCCCGGTCGCGATGGTGCCGACGGTGCCGGTGCGCGCGACGTCCCGGGCGACGAACCGCGGCTGGCACGGACCGCACCGGTCGTCGCGCTCGAGCCAGGCGTCGAACCGCCCGCCGGCGACGTCCGCGGCCCGCAGGCTCACCGTCCAGTCGCCGGCCGGCGCCGTGGGTTCGAGAAACGCGTCGACGTGGTGGTCGTGGTTGTTGGGGTCGCGGAACCGGTGGTACAGCCGCCCGACGGTGTCCCCTCCGGCGACGACGGGGACCTGCTCGCCCAGCCGCGCCCACGGCCCGGGCGCACTGCCGGGCGGCGTGAGGCGGACGTCGAAGCGGTCGCCACCGTCGTACCAGATCTCCAGCTCGTTGCGGCTGGGGTCGCCGGGGCGGGTCCGGAAGGTCAGCGTGCGGGTGGTCCCCGGGGTGACGGTGCCGGCGGCGTGCGCGCGGGCGCGGAAGTAGTTGCCGGCGCTCTGCACGACGAGCGCGCCGGTGGTGGCGCCGAGCAGCTCGTCGAAGGCGAGCTCGAGGAGCGTCCGGCCGTCGTGCGGGCCGCCGTGCCGCCCGACGCTGAGGTTGATCACCCACGGGCGGCCGGCGGCGGTCCGCCGCACGAAGTCGGCGGCCTCCAGCAGCCGGACCGAGTCGCCGAGCGTCGCCAGGCCGCCGGTCCCCCGGTCGGCCAGGTGCACGAACACCAGGGCCGCGGCGGGCGCCAGCCCGGCGGCGATGGCGGTGACGTGCGTTCCGTGCGAGCCGCCGCCTCTGTCGGCGTCGGCCGGGTGGTAGCCGAGTGCGGCGTACGGATCGCCGGTCCGCAGCGCCGCCTCGACGGCGGCGCGGCCGTGCACGCGGCCGTATCCGTACGGCGCCGGGCTGCCGCCGTCGGCGCAGGCGTCGCCGTCGGCCCGTCCGTCGCGCTGGTCCCACAGCGCGAGCAGCCGGGTCCGGCCGGCGGCGTCACGGAACGCGGGGTGGTCCACGTCCAGGCCCCAGTCGACCACGCCGACGACGACGCCGTCGCCGGTCAGTCCGGCCGCGTTCAGCTCCGGCGGCCGCCGGACGTCACCAGGCCGCGGACCGCCGGGTACGCCGTCGGCGCCGATCCGCCGGGCCGGGTCCGGGCCGTAGCGGCGCGACGCCTTCAGGCTGCGGACCGCCGGGTGCCGCCGGACCGCCCGGACGTCGCCGGCGGCCAGCCGGCAGGTGGCGATCGGACCGAACCGCGCCACCAGCCGCACGCCGGGCACGACGGCTTGGGCGTCGCGCAGCCGGACGATCGCCTCGATCTCGCGGTCCGGCGTCGACCGCTCGGCGCGCAGCAGCTGCCACAGCGCCGGGTCCATCGGACGTCCCGCCGGTCAGGTCACGACGAGCGGGAGGCGGCGCGCGGGCAGCCCCTCCGCCGTCGCGATGAGGAACACCGCGCCGGCGTTGACACCGGTGACCTTGCCGGTGGCGTCGACGGTGGCGATGTTCGGGTCGCTGGTCGTCCACTGGACGGTACGGCCGGCCAGCACGTCGCCGCGCGGCGAGATCACCTGGGCATTGAGCTGCACGCTGGACTTCGCCGTCAGCTGCGACGGCGCCGCCACGTCGATGCTGGCCCGGTTGCGCTGCTCGCCGAGGACGGTGATGCCCAGGATCGCCGCGCCGCCGATGACCCGCGGGTCACTGGCGAACGCCTCCAGCCCGCGGCCGCGGCGCTGCGGCGTCAGCAGCAGCAAGGGCGCGAACCGCAGCGCGGCGCGCGCGTATACGTTCTGCGGCTGGTCGAAGGACTCGACGAACTGGCTGACGGCGAGACCTGCCACCGCCGCGTACTCGGAGCGGTTCATCCTCCTCCTCTGCAGGGCCAGTTCGCGGCGCAGGCTGTCGTGGGCGACGCGCGAGTCCAGGTCGACGGCGCGGATCGCGGCCGCCGTGCGGGCCGCCGGCGCCGGCGGTGCCGCCGCCGGGCGCGGTCGCACCGCCGTGGTGCGTGCGCGGGCCTGCGCCTGCGCGCGCACCTGTGCCTGCCGCCGGGCGACGGCGAGCTGCCGCGCCTGGGCCCGGCGGCGCCGCGACGCCCGCGACTCCTCGCTCTCGCCCTCGTCGCTCTCGCCCTCGTCCCATTCCAGGTCGCTCTCGGAGTCGTACAGCTCGCCCTCGTCGTACTCGGCGGCCTCCGAGTCCAGGTCTTCCAGCCACGTCGTGCTCACGATCGCACTCCCTCCTGTGGTGCGGCGGCCGCTCGCCGTTGGACGGCGGGCGCCACGTATTCGGCGTAGAGCTCGAGGTCGGGTTCGGTCCAGCCGGCGCTGCCGCGGCCGGCGCACACCGGGCAGCCGGGGTCGCGGCCCCAGCACACGCACGCGCCGAGTGCCGCGGCCAGCAGGATCTCGGTGTCGCCCAGCCCGGGTGCGGGCTGAACGACGGTGACCGGCTGCGCGCCGCCCGGTTCGGTGGCCAGCCGCTCCAGCAGCTGCTCCAGGACCCGGTCGGCGAATCCGCGCGGATCTGGCAGCGCCTGGAACAGCAGCGTCTCCAGTTGCTGCAACTCGCTGCCGTTCAGGTCGTGGTGACTCATGGCCAGCTCACCGCCTCACGCAGTTCGGCATTGTCGGCGTCGACCAGCGCCGTGTAGAGCGAGTCGTCGTCGCCCCACTCGGCCGCCTCCTCGGCGTCGCCGTGGCCACCGAGGTACATCAGCTCGTCGGCGTCGGCGGCGGCCCGTCCGAACACCGAGCTCAACATGCTCATGAGCGCCGCCACCGGTACGCCGTCGACGGTCTTCTTCCCGTGCTCGCCCATCGCCATGGCGAGCAGGCCCTTGGCCACCGTCGGGTGCTGGGTGAGGACGGCGGCCTGGGTGGCCGCCACCGACCCGCCGCCGGCCGACGGCGCGGGGGGTGCGGCTGCCGGCGTCGTTCGTGGCTGGGGCAGCGAGCGGGCGGCGACGGAGCCCAGCTGGGTGCCGACCGCCGTGCCCAGCGGGCCACCGATCGCGGTGCCGGCCGCTGCCCCGGCGACTGGCAACACCCGCCCGGCGATCTGCGCGAACGCCGGGTCGGACACCAGCTTCCCGGCGCCGCCGCCGAGCTGGCGCAGCGCCTTGCCGAAGCCGAACGCCTCTGCCGGGCTCAGCTCGTCGAGGACGTCGGCGACCGCCAGGTCGAGGTCGGCCGGGGTCGCGGCGGCGTAGTCGTCGGACAGCACCTCGGCGAGCGCCTCGCCGAGCCCGCCGCCGTCGCCGTAGCCGTCCTGGTCGTCGTCGTACGCGTCGTACGCGTCGTACGCGTCGTAGGTCTCGTCGTAGCCGGTGCTCATCGGTACCCCCAGGCGGCGTCGTTCTCGGCGACGCTGCGGATCGCCGCCGCGATGGCGCCGGGCGTCACCGCGTCGAGCGGCTCGAGCGCTGGCCGCAGCCGGTACACCGCGCCGCGGCCGGCCTCGACGTCGACGCAGACGACCCCGACCCGCGGGTACTCGTCGAGCAGCCGCTCGGCGACCGCCGGCACCCGCCCGCTCGGCATCGCGACCACGACGACGTCGGCGCGGCTCGCCTCGAGCATGAGGGCGACCTCGCCGGCGGCCGCCGCGACCAGCGTGAGGTCGGGCTGGCCGGCGAGTCCCGCCTCGACCAGCCGGTGCAGTTCCGCGGGCGCCTCGCCCAGCGCTATCCGGATCCGCCGCATGTCTCGACGCTAGGTCCCGGCCGCACTCGGCCGACAGGACCGGACGGGTCCCGGATCCGGCCAACGGTGGGTCCGGTCCCGAGGACCGGCCGGATCGGACCCGGGGTACTAGGACCGGGTCACCAGGCCCGGCCGCGCGGACGCCGCGACCAGCGCGGACAGCTCCGGCACCCGGGCGTCGCGGAGCCGGGCGGCGGCCTCGCTGCGGTGCCGGACCCGCAGCTTCTCGAGAACGTTGTGCACGTGGTTCTTGACCGTGCGCACCTCGATGCCGAGCCGGCGCGAGATCTCCTTGTTGGTCAGTCCCTGCTCGATCAGCACCAGCACCTCGCGCTCGCGGGACGTGAGCCGGCCGTCGTCGGCGGGCGCCCGCACGGCGCTGGCCTCGGCGTACACATGCTGCACCAGCGCGCCCACAACGCTCGGCGGGCACACCGTCTCGCCTCGGACGACGCCGGCGACGGTGGCCTCGAGGTCGCGCAGCGTGCCGGTGCGCAGCACGATGCCGGCCACGCCGGTCTGCGCGCAGGCGAGCGCGTCGTCGCCGTCGTCGGGCACGGCGATCGCGACGACCCGTGCCTCCGGCAGGGCCGCACGGACCGCCCGCAGCACGCGCAGCCCGCCGACGCAGCCGAGGTGGACGAGGACCACGCTGGACGCCGGGTCGAGTGGCAGCCTGGCAGTGGCCGCGACGTCGGCGGCGGTGTGGACGTCGCCGGCCCACGCCTGGCAGCGCAACTGGGCGGCCAGCGCGTCGCGCGACAGTGTGGTGTCGTCGACCAGGATCACAGACGTCATCGCACCGCCCCCCGTGCCATCCACTCTGGTCCCGGCGGCGGGCGCCGTCAAGATCGGCCGGTCGGTCACCTACGCTCGCCGCCATGAGGATCGCGGTGACCGGGGCCAGCGGCCGGGTGGGCCGTCACGTCGTCGAGCTGCTGGCGGCCCACCGCGAGCACGAGGTCGTCGCCCTGACCCGGCCGGCGGCCGACTACGCCGACCTCGGGGCGCTGCGCTCTCTCCTCACCGGCGTGGACACGCTGGTCTTCGTCTCGAGCGACGGCCACGCGGCGACGGTCATGCTGCACCACGCCAACGTCGTGCGGGCGGCCGCCGAGGCCGGTGTCGGGCACGTCGTCGCGCTGAGCGGCCTGGACGTCGACGTCGACTCGCCGTTCTGTTACGCCGTCACGAACGGGCACACCGAGCAGCTGCTGAGGGCGAGCGGCTGCGGCTACTCCCTCGCCCGCGCCTCGGTGTACGCAGAGTTCTTCGCCGGGCTGGTGCGCGGCGTTCTGGTGCCCGGACCGCGCGGCGACGAGGTCCGGCTGCCGGCCGGCGACGCCCGGGTCTCGCTGGTGGCCCGGGCCGACGTCGCGCGGTCGCTCGCCGCGCTGGCGCTGCTGCCGCCGTCGAACACCCACCACGACCTCACCGGCCCGGCGGCGCTCACCGTCGCCGAGGTCGCCGCGGCCCTCGACCCGGCCGCCCGGCACGTCGACGTCGCGCCGGCCGAGTACCTGGCCGCCCTGCTCGGCAGCGGCGAGACGTCCTGGTGGGCGCACGCCTACGCGACCATGCTGGAGTCGATCCGGCTGGGCCGCTGGGCGACGGTGTCCGGCGAGGTCGCCGCACTGACCGGCCGGCCGGCGACACCTGCCGGCCACGTCCTCAGCCGCTGAGGACGTGCCGCGGGAGCAGGTGGTCGCGGACCCAGGCCTGGGTGGCCATCTGGGTGGCGTCCCAGGGTGAGCCGAGCGGCGGGGTGTAGGAGAGGTCGAGCTCGCTGAACCCGTCCACCGTCGTGCCGTGGAACAGTGCGGTGGCGTAGGTGTCGACGCGCTTGGCGGTCTCGGTGCCGCGCGGCCCGACGAGCTGGGCGCCGAGCAGCAGGCCGGTGTCGCGGTCGCCGGTGATGCGGATGGTGATCGGCTGGGCACCCGGGTAGTAGGCCTTGTGGTCGTCGGGGGTGGCGGTGCTGCTGACCGGGGCGAACCCGGCCGCCGTCGCTTCGTGCTCGCGCAGCCCGGTGCGGGCGGCGACGAGGTCGAACACCTTGACGACCTGGGTGCCGAGGCTTCCGGCGAACCGCGCCTGCCCGCCGAGCGCATTCTCACCGGCCACCCGGCCCTGCTTGTGTGCCGTCGTGCCCAGCGGCAGGTACGTGACGCCGAGCTGGCGGTGGTGGGTGACCACGCAGTCACCGGCGGCCCACACGTGCGGCAGCCCGGTGGCCATCGTCTCGTCGACGACGACCGCGCCGCGCGGCCCGGTCCGCGCGCCGGCCGCGACCAACAGGTCCGTGTCCGGGCGCACGCCCACGACCACCAGCACCAGGTCGACGTCCCAGGCGAGCGGCGCGCCGTCCGGCCCCGTGCCGTCGACGTGCAGCCGAGCGGGCCCCGATTCATCGCGGGAGATCGCGGTGACGGTCGAGCGGGTGTGGACGGTGACGCCGTGCCGGTCCAGCTCGGCGTGGACCAGCGCGCCGAGCTCCGGGTCGACGGTCGGCAGGACCTCGGGCAGCATCTCGACCTGGGTGACGGCGATGCCGCGCGTGGTCAGGCCCTCGGCCATCTCCAGCCCGACGTAGCCCGCGCCGACGATCAGCGCCGTCGCCGGCTCGATGCGGTCCAGGCTCCGCTCGAGCGCGAACGTGTCGCCCATCGAGTGCAGCACGTGCACCCCGTCGGCCGCACCCAGCGAGTCCAGCCCGGCGATCGGCGGCCGGACCGGCAGCGCCCCGGTGCCGACGATCAGCTCGTCGTACTCGAGCGTCGTCTCGCTGCCGTCGCTCGCGCGCAGCGCGAGCCGCCGTCCCTCGACGTCGATCGCGGTCGCGAGCGTGTCCAGCCGCAGCCGCATCCCGGTGGCCTCGAGGTCGGCGTGGGTGCGGTGGGCCAGGTTCGACCAGTGCCCGACCTCGCCGGAGATGTAGTACGGGATGCCGCAGATGGAGAAGTTGGGGTACGCGTCGGCGACCACCACGGTCACCTCGGCGGACGGGTCCAGCTCGCGGGCGCGCAGCGCGGCGGAGATGCCCGCGTCGCTGCCGCCGACGGCGACGATGTGCACAGGGTGCCTCTCAGGCTCGGAGTTCGGTGGGTTCAGGATGCGGCACGACGACGGCGTCAGCAGCGCGGCCCGCGCTGGGGTACAGCACGAGGACGAGCAGGACGCCGACCGCGGCACCCACCAGCTGGGCACCGACGAACGCCGGTGCCGACGACGCAGCGATGCCGGCGAAGGTGTCGGTGAACATGCGTCCCACCGTGACGGCGGGGTTGGCGAACGACGTGGAGCTGGTGAACCAGTACGCGGCGCCGATGTACGCCCCGACCGCCGGCGCGGCCAGTGCCCCGCGGCCGGTCCGGGCGAGGGCGAAGATCAGCAGCACCAGCCCGGCGGTCGCGACCACCTCGCCGAGCAGCAGGCCGCCGCCGGTGCGTTCCGTCGAGGCCATCCCCGCGTCGACGGCGAACATGGCGTTCGCGAGCACGGCCCCGCCGATTCCGCCGGCGCACTGGGCGACCACGTAGGCAGCCAGCTCGCCGCCGGCGAGACCGGTGCCCGATCCGCGGCCCAGCCACCAGTCCGCCACGGACACCACCGGATTGAAATGTGCGCCCGACACCGGTCCGAAGAGCAGGATCAGCACCGTGAGCCCCAGCACGGTGGCCGTGCTGTTCTCCAGCAACTGCAGTCCCACGTCATCCGGCGACAGCCGCTGAGCGGCGATCCCGGAGCCGACGACCACGGTCACGAGGAGGCCGGTGCCGAGGAATTCGGCGAGCAGGCGTCGATACGTCACGGCGTCATCTTGACGGCGTGCATTAGCTCAGTCAAGATTGAGTCAATGAACACTGAGCGAACAGGCTTGGAGCGACGCGCCGCCAAGCACGCGGCGCTGGCCGACCCGGCGCGGCTGCACATCGTCGACCTGCTCAGTCTCGGTGACCTGTCCCCCAGCGAGCTGCAGCGTCGGCTCGACATGCCGTCGAACCTGCTCGCCCACCATCTCAAGGCGCTGGAAGCGGCCGGCCTGCTGGCCCGCGGCCGGTCCGAGGCCGACCGCCGGCGCAGTTACGTCAGGCTCACCGCGGACGCGCTGGACGGGCTCGTTCCCGGGGCGGCCGGCCGGGCGCGCCGGGTCGTGTTCGTGTGCACCGCCAACTCCGCCCGCTCCCAGCTCGCCGCCGCCCTCTGGAAGCGGGCCAGCACCATTCCCGTCGCGTCGGCGGGCACCCACCCGGCCGACCGCGTCGATCCCGGCGCCGTCGCCGCCGCCCGGCGGCACCGACTCCCGCTGCGCGCCACCCGGCCGCAGCGGCTGGCCGAGATCGCCGCCGACGGCGACTACGTCATCACCGTCTGCGACCACGCCCACGAGGAGCTCGGCGACCTCGGCGGCCTGCACTGGTCGATCCCCGACCCCGTCCGCGCCGGCACCGACGACGCGTTCGACGCCACCGTCACCACGCTCGCCGGCCGCGTCGGCGAACTCGCGCCGCGGCTCGCCGCCTCCTGAGAGGACCACCCATGTCGAACACCTACGAACGAGCGCCGATCACCCTGGACCAGCAGCTCGCCCTCACCACCGCCGCGACGCGGCTGGCCGGCGACTTCGACGGCGTCTTCGGCCAGGAGACGATCGAACGGTTCCTGCACACCTCCTACGACCAGTTCGCCGGCCGCGCCGTGGTCGCGAACTTCCTTCCGCTGCTGGCCGAGCGCTTCGCCCGCCAGCGGCTCACCGCGCTCGCCCGGGTCGAGGGCCTGCACCACGACGGCCGGCCCACCGTCCTGTTCCTCTGCGTCCACAACGCCGGCCGGTCGCAGATGGCCCTCGGCTTCTTCCAGCACCACGCCGGCGACAACGCCATCGCGTGGTCCGGCGGCTCCGAGCCCACAGACCAGATCAACCCCAACGCCGTCGCCGCCATGGCCGAACGCGGCATCGACATCTCCGCGGAGTACCCCAAGCCCTGGACCGACGAGGTGGTCCGCGCCGCCGACGTCGTCGTCACCATGGGCTGCGGCGACGCGTGCCCCGTCTTTCCGGGCAAGCGCTACGAGGACTGGGTCCTCGACGACCCCGCCGGGCAGGATCTCGAGGCCATCCGGCCGATCCGCGACGAGGTCGAGCGCCGCGTCCTCAGGCTGCTGGACGAGCTCGAGGTGCGTTAGCAGCAGTCGCAGCCGGGACCGCAGCCGTCGGCCTCGGGGTCGCGCAGCAGCGCGCCCGCCGACATCGCGCAGGCGTCGCCCCGCCAGGCCTCGACGCCCTCGCGGACGGCGAAACCGGCGATGACCAGCGCCGCCAGCAGGTCGGCCCACCACCAGCCGAACACGGAGTTCAGCACCAGCCCGGCCAGCAGCACCGCCGACAGATAGCTGCAGATCAGCGTCTGCCTCGAGTCGGCGACGACGGCGGCCGAGCCCAGTTCGCGGCCCGTGCGCCGCTCCGCGTACGACAGCGCCGGCATGACCGCCAGACTGACCGCCGCCAGCGCGATGCCGACGGTGCTGTGGCCGGCCTCGGCACCGCCGGCGAGAGCGCGGACCGCCTCGAACCCGACGTACGCGGCCAGCGCGAAGAACGAGAACGCGACGATCCGCAGCGCCGTCCGCTCGCGGGACTCGTGGTCGCGGCCGGCGAACTGCCAAGCGATCGCGGCCGCCGACACGACCTCGACCACGGAGTCGAGGCCGAACCCGATCAGGGCGGCCGACGACGCCGCGGCGCCCGCCGCGATGGCGACGACCGCCTCGACGACGTTGTAGCCGATGGTCGTCGCGACGATCAGCCGGACCCGGCGGCGCAGGACGTCGCGCCGGCCGGTCTCCGTGGGCCCCAGTGGCAGCGTCATCGGCAGGAACACCCCTCGGGTGCGCAGCAGGACGGGTCGACCACCAGCACCAGCTCCAGCAGCACGCCCAGCGTGGCGCCGAGGTGCGCGTCGGCCAGCCGGTACCGGGTCCGCCGTCCCTCAGGAGCCGATTCGACCAGCCCGCACCCGCGCAGGCAGGCCAGCTGGTTCGACATCACCTGCCGCGACACGCCCAGCTCGGACGCGAGGTCGGACGGGAACGCCGGCGCCTCGCGCAGCGCCAGCAGGATCCGCGCCCGCGTGCCGTCGGACAGCGCGTACCCGAGCCGGGCCAGCGCCTCCGTGTGCGACGCCGTCACCATGGTCATGCGGCTGACAGTACAGCAATCGCTGTACTGACTGAAGCCCGTGACCTCAGGGCGCCCGGCGGGTCAGCTGGAGCAGCTCCGGCTCCGCCGCCGGTCCGCAGCACCCGCCGCCCCCGGCGGCACCGTCGCCGTCGTACCCGCCCGACCCGCCGCAGACGCCGGACTCCGGCAGCACCAGCTCGACCCGCTCGGCGGCGGCACGGTCGCCGGCGAACGCGGCGGCGATGCTGCGCACCTGCTCGTAGCCGGTGAGCGCGAGGAAGGTCGGCGCGCGGCCGTAGCTCTTCATGCCGGCGAGGTAGACGCCGGGCTCGGGGTGGGCGAGCTCGCGGACTCCGTGCGGCGGCACGCTGCCGCACGAGTGCACGTTGGGGTCGATCATCGGCGCGAGCCGGACCGGCGCCTGCAGCGTGGAGTCGAGCGAGAGCCGCAGCTCGGACAGCCAGGCGAGGTCCGGCCGCAGCCCGGTGAGCGCGACCACGTGGTCGACGGCGTCGACGGTCCGGCCGTCGTCGGCGACCAGGACCAGCGACCCGCCGGCGCCTGCCTGGACCGCCGCCGTCCGGAAGCCGGTGACCACCCGCACGCCGCCCGCCTCGACTGCCGCTCGGGCCTGCTGCCCGAGCCGTCCGCGGGCCGGCAGCTCGTCGGCCGCGCCCCCGCCGAACGTGTCGTCGATGCCACCGCGACGCAGGATCCATGTCACCGTTGCGTCACCGTTCCGCCTGGTCAACGCCACGAGGGCGGTGAGGGCGGAGTGTCCGCTCCCGGCGACGACGACGTGGCCGGCGAGGTTCGCGCGCGGGATGCGGTAGGTGAGCCGCCCGGCGTCGGCGGCGGCCCGCTCCCCGAGGGCGGGCAGGCCGTCGCCGCCCAGCGGGTTCGGCGTGCCCCACGTGCCGGACGCATCGACGACGCCGCGGGCCCGCACCCGCTCCTCGCGGCCGTCGGCGTGCCGCACGTGGACGGTGAGCGGCTCGGTGTCGCGGCCGGCGTCGACCACCCGGTCCCGGCCGCGGCGGGCGACGCCGACGACCTCGGCGCCGGTGCGCACCCGCTCAGCCAGCGTGGCCGCCAATGGTTCCAGGTAGTGGCGGACCCACTCGGCGCCGGTCGGGTAGACGCCGGCAGGCGGTTCGGTCCAGCCGGTCGGTTCGAGCAGCCTCCGGGCCGCGGGCGCCACCAGTTCCGGCCAGGCCGAGAACAGCCGGACGTGCCCCCACTCCGCGACCGCGGCTCCCGCCGTCGGGCCGCGTTCGAACAGCACGACCTCGACATCGCGCTCGGCGAGTTCCGCCGCGGCCGCCAGGCCGACCGGGCCGCCGCCCACCACCACGACCGGATCCGTCATGACTCACTCTCTTTCATCGAAGACTGTCGATGAAAGCATGCCTCGTCGATCGACGTTTGTCGATAGACTGCGCGCATGACGACCCAGGCCGCTCCGGCCCCGCTGCTCCCCGCGGACGCCGCCACCGACTACGCCGAGTGCTTCGCCTGCCTCTCCGACCCCACGCGGGTCCGGGTGCTGCACGCCGTCGCGGGCTCGAACGGCGGGCTGACGGTCGGCGAGCTCACCACGCTGCTCGGCATCAGCCAGTCGACCTGCTCGCACCACGTGCGCAAGCTGGCCGCCGTCGGGTTCGTGCACGTGGCGAAGGTCGGCACCAGCACCCGCGTCACCGTCAACGAGGCCTGCTGCACCGGGCTTCCGCACATGGCCGACGTCGTCATGGGCGCGGTCGGCGCCACCCGGCCGTGCTGCCCCGACGACGTCCCGGCCGACGTCACCGTCCGGGCGCTCGACGACGGCGACTGGCCGGCGGTCCGGCGCATCTACGGCGAGGGCATCGCGACCGGCATCGCGACCTTCGAGACGTCCGTGCCGCCCAGCACGCGGCTGGCCGCGACCTGGCTGCCCGGGCATCGCTGGGTCGCCGAGCTCGACGGCGCCGTCGTCGGCTGGACGGCGGTATCCCCCGTCTCGGCCCGCGACTGCTACAGCGGCGTCGGCGAGACCTCGGTCTACGTCTCCCCCGAGCACCGCGGCCGAGGCGTGGGCAAGGCGCTGCTGCGCAAGCAGGTCACGGCCGCCGACGCCGACGGTATCTGGACGCTGCAGACGTCGGTGTTCACCGAGAACCGGGCCAGCCTGTCCCTGCACCACCAGGCCGGCTACCGCACCGTCGGCATCCGCGAGCGCATCGCCCGGCGCGACGGCGACTGGCACGACACGGTCCTGCTGGAGCGCCGGGCATCATGAGGGCATGACGGCTCTCACCCCCGCCGGCGGCGACGCGATCCTCGCCGCGAACTTCGCCCCCTGGGTCCGGGACCTCGGCCTCGCCGTCGTCGGCACCGGCGACGACCACGCCACGCTGCGGCTGCCGTGGAGCGACCGGCTGGCGCGCGAGGGCGGTGCGCTGTCGGGGCAGGCACTCATGGCCGCTGCCGACACCGCGACGGTGGTCGCGATCAGCGCCGCCCGCGGCGGCTACGGGCCGATGACCACCGTCCAGCAGTCGACGAGCTTCCAGCGCCCCGTCGTCGGCGCGGACGTCCTGGTGACGGCGCGGGTGAGCAAGCTCGGCCGCACGCTGGCGTTCGTCGACGTCACCATGGCTGCCGACGGCGACGACCGCGCCGTCGCCCAGGCGTCGACGGTGTACGCCCTGCTCAGCTGAACCCCGTCGGCCGGCGCAGCGTGTACGGCTCCTCGAGCAGCGCGGCCTCGTCGTCGGTCAGCTCGAGGTGCAGCGCCGCCACCGCGTCGGTCAGGTGGTACGGCTTCGTCGGCCCGACGATGGGCGCGCTGACCACCGGGTTGCGCAGCACCCAGGCGAGTGCGACCTGCGCCATGGGCACGCCGCGCGCCTCGGCGACCCGCTGGACGGCGTCGGCGATCGGTTTGTCGGCCGCCTCGGTGTACCGGCTCCGCGCCAGGGTGTCGGTGTCGCTGCGGGCGGTCGACGCGCCCCACGGCCGGGTCAGCCGGCCCTTGCCCAGCGGGCTCCACGGGATGCTCCCGACGCCCTGGTCGGCGAGCAGCCCGTACAGCTCGCGCTCGTCCTCGCGCTGCATGAGGCTGTACTGGTTCTGCATCGACACGAACCGGGTCCAGCCGCCGAGGTCGGCGGTGTACTGCAGCTTCGCGAACTGCCAGGCCCACATCGACGACGCGCCGAGGTAGCGCGCCTTGCCGGCCTTGACGACGTCGTGCAGCGCCTCCATGGTCTCCTCGACCGGCGTCTCGTGGTCGAAGCGGTGAATCTGGTACAGGTCGACGTAGTCGGTGCCCAGCCGGGTCAGCGACGCGTCGATCTGCTCCATGATCGCCTTGCGCGACAGCCCGGAGCCGCCGGCGCCGTCGTGCATCGGGAAGAAGACCTTGGTCGCTAGCACGACGTCCTCGCGCCGCGTGTAGCGCTTGATCGCCCGGCCGACGATCTCCTCGGACGACCCGTCGGCGTAGATGTTGGCGGTGTCCCAGAACGTGATGCCGAGCTCGAGCGCCTGCCGGAACACCGGCTCGGCCGCGTCGTCGCCGAGCGTCCACTCGCTGCCGCCGTCCGCCGCGTCGCCGAAGCTCATGCAGCCCAGCGCGATGCGGCTGACCTTCAGTCCCGAGTCGCCCAGCCGGGTGTGCTCCATGGTCCGCTCCCGTCGTCGTGGGGGTCGACGGGGCCATCCTTCCGCACGTGCCGGTGGTGGCGGTGGTGCGGGCGCGCGTACTCGTCGTAGCGCCAGAGCATGACGCCGAGCATCGCGGGGATCATGACGGCGTGCTGGACGCCGAGGCCGGCCCCGGCGCCGAGGGCGCCGGCCGCCACGAGGGCCGCGGCGAGCGCCGTCGGGACCATCATCGACGCCGCCATCTCGGCGCTGCGCAGCGCCGGGTGCCGGCGAAGCGTCATCCACAGCACCATCGGGATGGTCATGTTCACGCCCATGAGCAGGACGCGGAACCAGCCCGCCTGGGCGCCGACGCTGCTGCCGGCCGCGCCGAACGCGAGCGCCGCGAGGCCGCTGAAGATGCCCATGCCCGCGAACATGACCACGACCATCTCGAGGACGTGCAGCCAGAACCGTCTCCGGCTGGGTGCGCGCTCGTCGTCGACGCTGATCGGCTGCGGCTCCATGGCCGCGAGGATCGCAGCCCGTCGCCGCGCACGGCCAGAGGGCGAGCTGCGCCGGCCCAGGACGGGTCCGGAATCCTGGGAAACCTGTCCCACCGGACCCGGTCGCTTCTCCTAGGGTGGGCGGGTGACGTCGCGGCAGGTCGTGGTCGTCGGGTACGACGGTGCCGAGCTGGTCGACATCGCGTCCGTGACGACCGCGTTCGATCTGGCCAACCGGCTCGGCGCGGCGCCGCTCTACGACATCGCCCTGGCGACGGTCGACGGCGGTGCGCTGCGGTGCGAGACCGGGCTGATGCTGCACGCCCAGAGCCCGCTGCGCGCACTGGACGCCGCTGACACGCTCGTGGTGTCGGGCGGGCGCGGGCACACGGCGGCGGCAGGCGACGCCGAGCTGATCCGGCAGGTCCGGCGGCTCGCCGGCACGGCCCGGCGGGTGGCGTCGGTCTGCACGGGCGCGACGGTGCTCGCCTCGGCCGGCCTGCTCGACGGCCGCCGCGCGACCACCCACTGGTGGTACGCCGACGAGCTGGCGACGGCGTACCCCTCGGTCCAGGTCGACGCGGCGCCGATCTACATCCGCGAGGGCAACGTCTCGACGTCCGGCGGCGTGACGGCGTCGCTCGACCTCACGCTGGCCTTCATCGAGGAGGACCACGGGTCGGAGCTGGCCCGCTGGGTGGCCATGGGCATGGTCGCCTACCTGCAGCGACCCGGCAACCAGGCGCAGATGAGCGTCTTCACCACCGCCCGCCGCCCCGACCACGCCACCCTGCGCGCCGTCATGGACCACGTCACCGCCCACCCCGACGCCGACCTGACGACGGCGGCGCTGGCGGAGCGGGCCGGGGTGAGCGCCCGGCAGCTCAGCCGGCTCTTCCGCGACCACCTCGGCGAGCCCCCGGCCGCCGTGGTCCGCCGCTTCCGGCTGGAACTGGCCGCCCGCCTGGTGGCGTCGACGGACCTGCCGCTGTCGCAGGTGGCGAAGCGGTGCGGGTTCAGTTCCGCCGAGGCGCTGCGGCAGGCCTTCATCGCCCGTTACGACGTCAGCCCGCGCGCCTTCCGCCAGACCCAGTCTCGCGCAGCCGCCGGCGGCTGACGCCTGTCACCCGCGCGCGAGTCCGAAGATCGCCTGTTCGATCTCGACTCTCGTTCGGCCGAACCGGTCGCCCCAGACCTCGAGTAGGGCGAGATAGTCACGGTAGGACTTCGTCTTGGCTGGGTTCAGATTCATCACCCCGTTGGCACGCAGCCAGGTGGCGACCTGCGTGTCCAGGATGGGAGCGGCATCTCGGCCATGGACGCCGTCCACGGCCGAGACGAAGTAGAGCCACTTTGTGAAGAACGCCCCGCCGAGATACTTCACGCGACCGGCCCCGTACATGTAGCCATAGGCCTCCGCCGCGCCCTCGTTCCGCACGACGTCGACGGCACCGCGAAGCTTGCTCGACACCTCGGCGTCGCGGACCGGTGCCTGGTAAGAAGCGACGCCCCATTGGCCAGTGAGCGCTGATCGCACGCGAGTCGGTCCGTAGCCAGTCGTGCCATGGCCCCACACCATCGCGGCGACGAAGGCGGGAATCACCCGATCCCGCTGCAGTGCTCGAAGCACGAACTCACGAGTCACCTCCCTGTCGACTTCAGCAGGCAGGTCCTGGAGGAGCTGCAGCACGTCGGGGAGATCGTGCATCCGGTTGTTCCAGGCCGAACGGGACCAGAAAAAGGTCTGCTGCCGCGTTGGTTCAGCCGCGAGGACCGCTGCCAACTCCGCGGGTGGCCGCGGCGTCATCGCTCCACCATGCCGATGCGCGCGTGGCTCCAGATGGCGTAGTCGATCGCGGTCGCGTCGACCCTCAGCTCGGCCGCGGCGGCCTTGACGAGATCGCGGCTCTCGGCCGACGACGGGGTGCGGCGCAGCGCCCGGTGCACGAATCGGTTGATCCAGACGTCCGCCTTCACGCCCTGCCTGCCGAGCAGCATGAGGAAGTGCTCCCACGTGACGTCGCCGAGCCCGACGACATCGGTGTAGGCGAGCTTCTGCCCGGTCGAGTCCGGGTCGACGTCGGCGGCGTGCCGGACACCGAGTTTGCTGAGGTTGCGCGCCGCCTCGACGATGGCCTCGGCCTTCGACGCGCCACCGGACAGTCGTTGCTTCCCGACGATGCCCGTGAGCACGGCCGGGTCGGTCTCGGCGAGCACCGTCAGGTCGTCCGTCCTATCAGAGCCACGATGGGCACGCCACTGTCCCACGGCGCCGCGGACGCCGTTGTGCTCCCGTCCGTACGCCGCTCGGATCGACCGCACCGCGTCGATGAGCGCCGCCTCGATCTGGTCCGGCCAGCCGCCCGGCCAGGCCGGCCCGTCACCGGGCAGCTCCGTGCGGACCACGGCCACCAGCGTCTGGACATCGTCGTTCGCCATGAACCCCCCAGCTCACCTCGTGTGCGGGCAGCCTAGGGGAAGGGCCGGACAGATCAGTCGGTCACCGAGGCCGGCTCGCCCAGGGTGAGACGGCGAACGCGAGCGCGCACGTCGTCGGGGGCGGCGGCGAGGGCCGCGTCGAGACCGGCCGGGCCGTCGGCGAAGTGGGACCAGCCCTCGTAGTGGACCGGGACGGCGACCCGCGGCCGCAGCGCCCCGATCAGCGAGACCGCGTCGCGGCCGGTCATCGTGTAGCGGAGCGGGCCGGTGATGCCGAACCGGACGCCGCCCACGTGCACCAGGGCGACGTCGACGGCCAGGGACGCAGCCGCCTGGCGCAGCGGCCCGTACAGGACGGTGTCGCCGGTGATCCACAGGAGCACCGGCTCCGACTCCGACCGCCGCAGCGCGAAGCCGACCACGTCGCCCACGATGGGGCGGGACAGCGGCGGGCCGTGCCTGGCCGGGGTCGCCGTCACGGACAGCGACGGCCGCGTGCCGTCACCCGGCAGCACCGTCGTCGCGCCGGCGGCAAGGCCCCGGACCGGTCCGAGACCACGAACGGAACCGAGCCGGCGCGCGCCCGGCATCGTTGTCACCACGGTCCCCGCGGACGACAGCAGCCCACGCCCCGCGACGTCGAGGTTGTCGCCGTGGTGGTCGTGCGTCAGCAGGACGACGTCGACCGGCCCCACATCCGCCACGGACAGCGCCGGGCCGGTCAGCTTCACCGACGACGAGCCCCACCCGAAGGAGTAGCGCTCCCCGGGTGGGTCGAACGTCGGGTCGGTCACCAGCCGCCAGCCGTCCGTCTCGATCAGGACGGTGGGGCCGCCGATGTGGGTGAGGATCAACGAGCGTGCTCCACGGCCCAGGCGAGGACCTCGTCGGCGATCTGCTCCCAGCCCTTCTGGGCGGGCAGCAGGTGGGCGTAGCCCTCGTACTCGCGGATCTCGGTCACGGTGTTCGACTTGTAGTGCTTCTGGTTCGACTGCTGGATCGCCGGCGGCATGATGTGGTCCTCGCTGCCCGACACGAACAGCAGGGGCGCGCGGCCGTCGTTCTTGTAGTCGACCCAGGTCTCCTGCGGGCCGGGCTGGAAGTTGGCCAGCACGCTCCCCCACAGGATGCCGCCGTTGGCCGGGATGTGGTACCGCTCGTACAGCGCCTTCGACTCCTCCTCGGTAAAGGTGTTCGTGAACGCGTACCGCCACTGCTCCGCCGTCAGCCCCACGGCCTTGTGCCGGTTCGCCGGGCTCTTCAGCACCGGGAACGTCGACTTGACCTGCGAGAACGGGACGACCTTCACACCCTCGGTGGGCGCGGAGTTCATGGCGACGCCGGCGGCGCCGAAGCCGTGGTCGAGCAGGATCTGGGTGAACGCGCCGCCGGCGGAGTGGCCGATGATGATCGGCGGACGGTCCAGCTCGCGGAGGATGCCCTCGATCTTCTCGATGATCGCAGGGACGGTGACGTCGACGATGATCTGCGGATTCTCGCGCAGGGCCTCGACCTCGACCTCGAAGCCGGGGTAGCCGGGCGCGATGACCTTGTACCCCTTCGCCTCGTAGTGCGTGATCCAGTGTTCCCAGCTCCGGGGCGTGACCCAGAAGCCGTGCACGAGCACGATCGTGTCCGGTTTCATGTGCCGATCATCGTGGGCAACCCGCTGGCCAGGCACTACGCTGAGCGCCAGAGTTACCACGAATCCGGCCACGGGGGTGTGAATTGGGGCGCCACCGGGTGGCCGTGATCGTCCTCGGCGGGACGTTCGTCCTCGACCTCGCCGTGGCGGTGCAGGCGTTCGGCCGCCGGCCGTCGGTGTTCTCGAAGATCCGCGACGAGCCCGAGGCGCCGTATGAGATCGGCGTCTGCGGCATCGCCCCCACCCCGACGTCGCTCGGCTTCACGATCGCCGACCTCAAGCCGGTCGACTGGATCACCGGCGCCGACACCGTCGTCGTCCCCGGGCTGGAGGCGCCGTGGGCGCCGCAGGATCCGGCGGTGATCGAGGCCGTCGCCCGGGCCGCCGACGACGGCGCGCGCCTGGTCTCGCTGTGCGCGGGCGCGTTCGTGCTGGGCCAGGCGGGGGTGCTCGACGGGCGGCGGGTCACCACGCACTGGGCGCTGGCCGACGAGTTCCGGGCCGCGTTCCCGAAGGCCGACCTCGTCGAGCACGCGATGTACGTCGACGACGGTCAGATCCTGTCGTCGGGCGGCATGCTCGCGTCGGCGGACCTGTGCCTGTACGTGCTCGGCCAGGACCACGGCCAGTCCTACGCCAACGATGTCTCCCGCGTGCTGGTCAGTCCGCCGCACCGCACCGGCGGCCAGGCTGTGTACGCCAAGCCGGGGCCGCGCCCGTCCGGCCCGCTCTCCCCCGTCTTCGACTGGCTCGACGAGCACCTCACCGAGCCGCTCCCCGTCGGCCGGGTCGCCGTGCAGGTGCACATGAGCCAGCGCACGCTGGAGCGGCGGTTCCGTGAGGAGACCGGCGAGAGCCTGGCCGGCTGGATCGCGCGGCGGCGGGTCGAGCGGGCGCGGGCGCTGCTCGAGGACTCGCACCTGACGGTCACGCAGATCGCCCACGCCGCCGGGTTCGGCTCGACGGAGTCGATGCGCCGGCACTTCCTCACCCACACCGGCACGACGCCGCGTTCCTATCGCGAGACCTTCCGCGGCTCGGTCTCCGCGAGCTGACCCGCGGATGGACCGGGCCGGGCATAGTCTGCCGGTGTGGACGACGAAGATCGCATCGCTCTGTTCCTCGACTACGAGAACCTCGCCATCGGCGCCCGCGACAGCCTCGGCGGCACCGCGTTCGACGTGCGGCCCATCGCCGATGCCCTCGCCGAGCGCGGCCGCGTCGTGGTGCGGCGGGCCTACGCCGACTGGTCCTACTTCGACGAGGACCGCCGTATGCTCACCCGGTCGCACGTCGAGCTGATCGAGATGCCGCAGCGCATGGGCGCCTCGCGCAAGAACGCCGCCGACATCAAGATGGCGGTCGACGCCGTCGAGCTCGCGTTCGTGCGCGACTACGTCTCGACGTTCGTCGTGTGCACCGGCGACAGCGACTTCACCCCGCTGGTCTACAAGCTGCGCGAGCTGAACAAGAGCGTCATCGGCGTCGGCATCCGGTCGTCGACGTCGGCGCTGCTCCCGCCCGCCTGCGACGAGTTCCTCTACTACGACGATCTCGAGGGCGTGGAGCCCGCTCCGGTCCGGCGCCGGGCGCGGCGCACGACGCCCGAGCCGGCGCCCCCCGAGCCCGCTCCGCCCGCCGTCGCGGTGCCGGTGCCGGACGAGGAGCTCCCGCCTCGCGACCTCGACGACCTCGCCGTCCTGGTCGCCCAGACGGTGTCGGGCCTGCAGCGCACCGGCGGGCCGGTCACGGCGTCGGTGCTGAAGCGGACGCTGCTGCGCAAGGACCCCACGTTCAACGAGGGCGACCACGGCTTCCGGGCGTTCGGCGAGCTGCTGCGCCATCTGGGCGAGCGGCACGTCATCGAGCTGGCCGAAGGCTCGGCCAAGGGCGACCCCGAGGTCCTGCTGCCCGCGCTCGACGGCCAGGAGGAGGCGTTCGAGCTGCTCCACTCGGTGGTCCGCGACGTCATCGACAAGCACGGGCGGGCCGCGCTGTCCGGCCTCAAGGACCAGCTCCGCCGCGTGCGCCCCGGTTTCAGCGAGCAGGCCCTGGGCTACCGCAGCTTCCTGCAATTCTGCCGTGCCGCCGCCACGACCGGCGCCATCCGGCTCCAGTGGGACGACGACGCCGACGACTATGTGGTGACGTCCGCCGACAACTGAGTCAGTCAAGGATGATCGCATGCACACGACCATCTCGCCCGACGGCACCACGCTCGCCTTCGACCGCAGCGGCGACGGCCCGTCCGTCGTCCTCGTGGGCGGCGCATTCGGCACCCGCGACCACCCGTCCTTCGTCGGCCTGGCGCAGCATCTGTCCGAGCACGTCACCGTCTACAGCTACGACCGCCGGGGGCGCGGCGACTCCACCGACACTCCCCCGTACGCCGTCGAGCGCGAGATCGAGGATCTCGCCGCCGTCATCGACGCGGCCGGCGGGCGGGCCCACGCGTACGGCCTGTCCTCCGGCGCGGGGCTGGTCGCCCGGGCGGCCGCGGCCGGCCTGCCGATCGACCGGCTGATCCTGCACGAGCCGCCATACGACGTCGACGGCGCGCGACCGCCGCTGCCGGCCGACTTCGCCCAGCTGGTCGCGGCGCTGGTCGCCGAGGGACGCCACGGCGACGCCGTCGAGTACTTCATGACGCGGGGCATCGGCCTGCCCGAAGAGATGATCGGGTCCATGCGGCCCACGCCCGTGTGGGCCGGCCTCGAGGCACTGGCGCCGACACTCGTCTACGACAACGCCGTCATGGGCGACAACTCGCTGCCGGCCGACGATCTTCGCGCGATCGAGCAGCCGGTCCTGGTGCTGTCCGGCGAGCTCAGCCCGAGCTGGTTCCACCGCGCCGCCGAGGCCACCGCCGCCGCCTGCCCGGACGCCCGTCACCTGCAGCTGGCCGGGCAGAGCCACTTCGCCCCCGACGACGCCGCCATCGCCGCCGCGATCCTCGAATTCCTCCGCCCGTAGGGATGACCCGGGCGTGGCGTCGATGCCCCGCCCTCGTTGATCTTGGAGCAACTGCGGCATTCATCGGACATTCCGGACGGGATCTCCGCGATTACTCCAAGATCAACTCGGGGTGGGGAGGACAGAGGCCGCGACCGCGAGGCGAGCACCACGCGTGGGTGACCGAGGGCACGTCGTTAATTGGTTGCGTGGCGCAACCAACTTGATAGGCTGACGGACGCACGCCGCCGTCGTGCCACGCGCCGACCTCCACCCCGGTACGCAGGAGCACGCATGACAGACGCTGTCGCCACGGTCGTCGACGATCGCCTCGAGACCCGCCGCACCGCCACCCCGGCGCTGACGCTGCTGGCCCTGGGCGCCGCGGGCCTGGTCATCTCGCTGCAGCAGACCCTGGTGCTGCCACTGCTCCCCCGGCTGCAGCAGACGTTCGACACGTCCGTGACGGCGGTGTCCTGGGTGTTCACGGCGACGCTGCTGGCCGGCGCCGTCGCGACGCCGCTGCTGTCGCGGTTCGGCGACATGTACGGCAAGAAGCGGATGATCACCGTCACCATGGGGCTGCTGGTCGCCGGCTCCGTCGTCTGCGCGCTCTCGGACTCCCTCGGCGTGCTGATCGCCGGCCGGGCGCTGCAGGGCTGCGCCGCCGCGGTCATCCCGCTCGCCATCGGCATCATCCGCGACACCTTCCCGCGCGAGCGGGTCATGTCGGCCATCGGCATCGTCAGCGCCACCATGGGCGTCGGCGGCAGTGCCGGCATGCTCGTCACCGGCGTCGTCGCCGACCACACGCAGAGTCACCACCCGGTGTTCTGGATCTCCGCCGGCATGGGCGTGCTGGCCCTGGTGATGGTGCTCGCGTTCACCGTCGAGGCGGGCGAGCGCGCCGGCGGCCGGCCCGACGTCGCGGGCGCGGTCCTGCTGGCCGGCTGGCTCGCCACGCTGCTGCTCGGCATCAGCCAGGGCAACTCGTGGGGCTGGACCAGCGGCCGCGTCCTCGCGCTGTTCACCGCCGCCGTCGTGCTGTGCGCCGCCTGGGTGGCGGTCGAACGGCGGGTGCGCGAGCCGCTGGTGCACCTTCGGCTGCTGACGGGGCCGAGGTCACTGTCGGCGAACCTGGCGTCGGTGCTGCTGGGATTCGCGATGTTCGCGGCGTTCACGCTGGTGTCGAACCTCATCCAGACGCCGTCGGCGGTCGCCGGATACGGCCTCACCGGCTCCGTCCTCGACGTCGGCCTCTACATGCTGCCGAGCACGGTCACCATGCTGGTCCTCTCGGTGCTGGCCGGACGGTTCGAGGTCCGGCTCGGCGCCGCGTTCACGCTGGCCGTCGGGGCGGTGTTCGCGGCGACCAGCTACACCTGGCTGGCGCTGAACCACGACACCCCGCTCGACGTCATGATCTTCAGCGGGCTGCAGGGCATCGGGTTCGGCATCGCCTACGCCGCGCTGGGCACCCTCGCCGTCGAGCACGTCCCGATGAACCAGAGCGGCATCGCCAGCGGCATCAATGCACTGGTCCGCACGGCCGGGGGCAGCGTCGCCAGCGCGGCGACGGCGGCGATCCTGACCGGCACGCTCATCGCCGGCACCTCCATCCCGGCCGTCGACGGCTACGTGGTCTCGTTCGCGACCGCCGGCGTGGCCGCCCTGCTGACCGCCGTCATCGCGACGGTGCATGGGCTGCGGCACCGGCGCGTGCATCTCCCCTAGCCGTGGATCTTGGCGATCTCGGACCGGTCCGTCCCTGATTCCGACCCGCCGTCCAGCAGGGCCAGGCTGCTCGCGATGGTGAGCATGCTGGCGACCAGAAGGGCGAGCAGGCGCCGTTCGGCACCCGGCCGCAGGAGCCAGCGACGCATCTCGCTCAGGACGTGGTGTCCGGTCACGGGAGGGTCCTCCGTCTGCTTCGGGGGTCGATGAGCATCAGGCCACTACCCGCTCGCCGGGCCTCGAAACGGTCCATGGCCGACGCCACCGCCAGGCGCCCGGCACCGCTCCCGTGCTCCCGCGGCTGCGCGAGACCATGGCGGCTTCGTTGCGCGACACGCCCCTGGCAAGGCTTGCCGAGGGCGACCCGTCCTCAGTCGAGGAACCAGCCGCCGGTGATCGCGTCGTGCCAGTCGGTGACGACGGCGGGGGCGATGCCGAGCGGGAGGTCGCCGTCGGCGCCCCACATCGTGTGGGTGCCCCCCAGGTAGCGGGTCAGCGCGTACTTCGGCCTCGGCTCGATCGCCTCGACCATCGGGACGATCACCTCGGCGTAGACCTCGGGGCTGTGGTCGCGGCTGCTTCCCGAGATGCCGGCGAGGGTGGGCGGGAGCGGCTTGACGCCAGGGTCGCGCAGCGACCGGGTGTAGCCGGTGAACCGGTCGACCAGCGCCTGCGTCCCCGCGGCGCCGAGGCCCAGCCGCTCCGCGGACACCGTCGCCGCGGCGACGAGCGAGGAACGGATGTCGTGGGTGATGAGGTACTCGCACTTGAACCGTGGGCGGACGGTCTGCGCGGCCCACTCGTCGAGGATCTCCTCCATCAGCCACGGCAGCCGCATGAGCGCGGCGGGGCCCTCGGCGGCCAGCGCCTCGGGGCCGCGGTAGCGGGCGTGGTCGCGCCACGTGCGGATGTAGAGGTCGTTGAAGAGGTCGTAGCGCGCCTTGCCCGGCGCCGCGGTGCGCTCGTAGCCGTCGACCTTCCCGGTCGGCGCCCAGGCGTACTTCGCGGCGTTGATGTAGCCGAACGGCGAGCTCTCCGCCGCGAGGTTGCCGGCGCAGTTCGGGATCCGCTGCGACAGCATCGACACGATCGGCCCGCCCGTGGAGTGGCCGTGGACGTACACGGAGTACTCCGGCTCGGCGAGGTGCCGGCGGGCGGCCTCGACCATGCCGACCTCCATCGCCGCCGGCCAGGCCGCCATGCGGTGGTAGAACCGGGTGCCCGGCTTCGCCCGGGCGAGCGTCCGCGTCCCGTCGCGCAGCCGCTGCTTCTGGTCCTTGATGACGTCGTAGTCGTCCGGCGGGACGAACTCGCCGTCCTGCCAGATCGGGGTGCGCACCGTCCCGTCCGGATGGATGGTGTCGCCCGGCCAGTTCCGGCTCGGGTCCGGCAGGTACAGCCGCCCGGGGAACGTGGGCAGGACGACCTTCCAGCCCAGCTTGCCGACCAACAGCTCGGCGAGGGGCACCAACTGGCGCCAGTCGTCCTCGCCTCCGTGCAGCATGAACGCGCCGACTCTCTTGCGATCGGCGCCGACGGCGGTCCGCTCGGGGCTCGTGGGCTCGAAGACGCGAACGCCGATGTCCCACTGCAGACCCAGGGCCTCGACGGTGAAGACGTCCTCGCTCTCGCTGAACGGGATGTCCTCGCGGCCGAGCAGCGCGGTCGTCGCCGCGACCATGTCGGGCCTCTCGACGATCGGTTGCGGCGTCCACACGGTCTGCGTCATGGTCGAAGACTCCCGTCCCACCGGACTGATACCTTCCACCACCCGTATATCATGTTTTATATCCACGGTCATCGGGTTGACTCCTGATCACCGCCTCGCCGAGCGGGTCGCACCCGTCACCGCACCCGCCGGGATGGTCGCTTACGGCGTGCTCGGCTGGATCGACGGCCGCGGCTCATCCCCTCTCCCAGGTCGAGGTGAGTCGGACGGCCGGCAGCGCGCCCGGCCGTCATCCCTCACCCCATGGCGGGTGCGCGAGGCGGGGCTCCCGCCCGGACCCCACGCACCCATGGCACCACGGCACGTGCGGGTCACGAGACCCAGTACGAATACAGGTCGACGTTGACGAGGTGGAAGCGGAACTTGACCTCCTGCCCCGCGAGGGTCGCGAGCCGGGCCCGGCCGCGCCAGTTCACCGAGGCGTCCAGTCGGTCGCCCTTGATCGGGATCATGTCCGCGCCGGTGAAGCCCGGGATCGGTGCGCCGTCGGCCGTCAGCACCTCGACCAGCAGGCTGCCGCCGTCGTGCACCACGGCGTTGACGTGCAGCTGCGAGCCGTCGAACGCGACCGGCTTCGTCGTGACCTCGCCGGCGTCGCCGAGGCCGGGCAGTGAGGCGTTCGACATCGAGGCGAAGCCGTCGCGCCGCCAGGTCGCGAGCCCGACCTGGCCGAAGTGCTCATCGCGGTTCGGGTCGTCGGAGTCGGCGCCACCGTGGCCGTTCTGGAAGCCGGCGTAGTACATCGAGATCGTCGTGTCGTCGACCAGGATGTTCGAGGCCGTGTAGAGCGCGCCGTCGTCCCAGGCGCCGCCGCGGCTGGGCTCGAGGATCGGGTCGCGCACCGGACGGTCCCAGCGCAACAGGTCCCGCGACGACGCCAGTTGCGGCAGCACCGGGCCGTCGGCCGCCGACGCGTACTCGCCGGACGTGTAGTCGGTGGTGAGGAAGACCCACGGGATGCCGATGTAGGTGCTCTCGTACGGCAGCACCGGCATGCCGTAGATCTGCCCCTCGACGCCGCCGATCGCCTCGGCCGCGCCGTCGTCGGCGGAGTCGCCCATGACGGCCAGCTGGGGTGTCGTCCAGTTCTCGAGGTCGGTGCTGGTCGAGACGAACGCAGCCCGCTCGTAGATGCCGGGCGTGCGCGCCGTGAACATCCGCTTCTTGATGGTCGCGATGTAGAGACCCGCCTCGGGGTCGTACGCGGTCTGCACGACGTCGCCGTCGTTGAGCAGGTGCTGCGCGCGAAGCGGGGTCCAGTTGTAGCCGTCGGGCGACTTCCAGCCGTAGTAGCCGTTGCCTCCTGGCACGCCCGGCGCCGGCTGCGTCTTCATGGCGAAGTAGCGGCGGTCGGCGGGCGCGTCGGGGTTGTAGACGACGTGCGCGCTGCTGCCGGCCATGACGATGTTCGTCTCCGAAGCCGGGATGTCCTTGTAACCGACGCCGGACACCGTCGAGCGGCCCACCGGCTTGTCCCAGGTGACGCCGTCCTCGCTCTCGGCGTAGCAGAGGTGGTAGTGCGGCGCCTGGTCGTTGTAGCACGTGTACCACATGCGGTGGAGGCCGTCGATCACGTAGACCGAGCCATAGGCGTAGCTGCTGTCCTCCCACGGCCGGTCCGGCCGCAGCACCGGCCGCTCCCGCTTCTCGCCGGGGTGCACCACGCGCTCCACGTCGTGCGCGGACTCGATGCGGTAGTCATCGAGGAACAGCTCGCGCTCGGTCCCGAGCTCGGGGTCGTAGGCCGGCGCAGCCGCCGTCAGCACGGCCTCGTCCCAGTACGAGATGCCGGCCGCCGCCTGCGAGCCGTAGATGTGCGCCGTCACGTGTGCGGTGTTCGCCGGGGCGAAGCCCGTGACGCTGACCTCCTGCCAGTCCGCGCTGAACGCCGGCTCGACGTGGGGCGCGCCGATGCGGTTGCGGTCGAAGTCCCAGAACTCCAGATACAACCAGGCGGGCGTGCCACTGCGCCCCTTGAGGTTGGCCGTCAGCGTGTACTCGTCACCGGCCGTGGCGACGATCCGCTCGCTGCGCACCGACACCGACGTGCCGGCGGCGTCGTTGATTTCCAGCGACCCGAGGCCCGCGGTCCGGTACGCCTGCAGGTTGACGACGTTGGCGCCGTCGGCGTTGCCCTCCACGCCCCAGCCGAGCGGGTGGCCGCTGCGGTCGCCGGCGTCGAACGCGCCGTTCTGCAGCAGCAGGCCGGGCCGGCCGACGATCGGCTGCGGCAGCGGCTGCGCCGACACCAGCAAGGTGGACGACAGGCCGACGGCGGCGGCGACGGCGACGGCCGTGGCGGCCGCGCGCACGAGGCGCCCTCGTGGGGTGCGCGGCTGGGTCGGGTAGGACATGACGACTCCGATGCTCTGGGGGACGGGGACGGCACTCCGTGGTCGGCAGCGAACACGGGCCAACGTTTCATGTCAATAGACATGTCGTGATGAACGTGGTCTTGACCGCTGACGCCGGACGGACCTACCGTCGCCGGCCAAAGGTATGGAATGTCATTCCAATCAACGCCGAGTGTTGGGAGTCCCCCTCGTGCCCACTCGCTTCTCCGGCCTCGTCGGCGGCCTGGTCGGCTTCGGCGCCGCCGTCGTCCTGCTCAGCAGCACCCTCGGCGCCCCCGCTGACGACGCCGCCGTCGACCCCGCAGCCGAGACGCCGGACGGCGCGATCAACCCGCTGCCCGCCGGCGACGGCCCCGCGCCCGACGCGTCGGTCACCGGCGTCGGGCCGCAGTGGAACGTGCTGAACTGGGGACCGGGCCCGCGCGCCGCCGTACCCGCGTCGTTCGGCTTCGACACCGTCGTCGACGGGCGGACCGAGCAGAAGATCTTCGTGTCGACGCAGGCCAACGACGACGTCGCGGCCGCCGACTCGATCGTCAACATGTCCGTGTCCGAGGACTCCGGGCTCTCGTTCCTCACCACCGAGCGCCACTACCCGACGACGGCGCTGAACATGACCCGGCTGCCCGACGGGTCGCTGTTCGCCGTCGACTTCATCCCGGAGTGGGGCGACAGCACGCGCACCTGGGTGAACCTGCTGTCCTGGCGGTCGACGGACGGCGGGCAGACCTGGGAGCGGATCAAGGGCCGGTTCACGCCGCCCGACGGCGAGCAGTTCGCCGGCACCGACCGCGGCCTGCGTGTGCACCGGGTCCCGCGGGTCCTCGCCGACGGCGCACTCGTCGTGCCGGTCTACACCGTCTACCGCTCGATGCCGCGCCGGATCAGCGCCTTCCTGCAGTCCACCGACGGCGGCCTGACCTGGACGCAGCGCTCGTTCGTGCCGTCGAGCATCGGCACCAACGAGGTCGGCTGGGGGCACACGAAGGACGGCCGGCTGATCGCCGTCATGCGCACCGAGGGTGAGAACCCGGCCCGGCTGCGGGTGAGCTGGTCCAGCGACGACGGCCACACCTGGACGCCGTCGCAGCCGCTGCTGGACCCCGACGGCGCGCAGGTAATCGGCATCTACCCCGACGTCGTGCTGCAGCCCAACGGGGTCATGCTGATGAGCACCGGCCGGCCGGACAACCGCGTCTACATCGACTACGACGGCACCGGCGAGACCTGGGACGAGGTCCGCAACGTCTTCACCCTCTACCCGTCCGACACCGGCAACGGCCGCTACGACGGCTCCAGCGGCAACCAGTCGATGACCAACGTCGGGTCGAGCCGGACGCTGTTCTTCGGCGACCGCTGCCACGTCTGGGGCTGCAAGGCCTACAACGAGCAGTACGGCGTCGTCGCGGTGCTGATGAACGCCGTCACCGACGGCGTCGGCAAGATCGACGTCGCGTCGCAGCTGGCCGTCGGGGTCGCGACGGTCACCGGCGACTTCGCGCCGGCCGATGCGCGCTTCCCGGAGCAGCGGCCCGAGGGGGCGTTCGACGGGAGCTCGCGGCCGAACTCCGCCGCGGTCCTGTCCGGCTCCGGGTCCGGCACGCCGGCGATGACGCTGAAACTGGACCGGCCGTACTCGATCGACCGCATCGGCCTCATGCTCGGCAACGGCGCGCCGCTCGACGCGAACGTCCAGCTCTCGCTCGACGGGCGGCGCTGGAGCCGGCCGGTGGTGCGGACCGTCGACAGCCGCGACCACTCCATGCGCTACACCGACTTCCCCGCCCAGCAAGCGCAGTACGTGCGGGTGACGGCGCCCGCGGGCAGCACGACGCCGGTCACCGAGCTCGAGGTCTACTCGAGCGACGTGCAGACCTTCGAGAACGACCCGGTCTACGGCATCCCGCGCGGCTTCGTCGACGCCAGGAACACCACCGTCAACGACCAGGAGGTCAAGGGCTGGAACAGCAGCTCGTCGCTGCGGCTGTTCGACAAGTTCCTCGACGACAACGCGACGGCGACCAAGCCGGCGGCGCCGGTGGAGCACCAGCGGGCGACGTTCGCCTGGAGCACGAACGACTTCCGCGGCCCGTTCACCTTCGCCGTCGAGGGCGATGCCGGTGGGGACGCCGTCACCCCGTGGCGGTTCCGCCTCGTGCCCGGCGCCAGCGCGACGACGCCGCCGTCGCTCGAGGTGTCCGACGGCTCCGCCTGGACGTCGCTGGGCGCGCTGTCCGCCGTCGTCCCGATCAACACCTGGATACCGGTCACCGTCGACACGACGACGTCCTCGGCAACGGTGACGATCGGCGGACAGGAGTTCCGCACCGAGGTGACCGCCGAGAACGCCGACCGGCTGGCCGGGCTCACGTTCACCACCGGCGACCCGATCGCCTACGGCATGTCCTTCTTCGTCGACGACCTCACCATCGCGGCCGTGGAGTAGGCGTCTCGTAGGGTGGGGAGCCGTGATCCTCGCGCATGCCAGTGACCCCCATGTCGGCAGCATCCACGACGACGAATTGCTGCGGGCCTGGCGGTCACTGCCCGCCGCGCTCGACGGCGTCCGACCGCGGCCCGGCCTGCTCCTGCTGACCGGCGACCTCACCGACCACGGCACCGCACCCGAGTACCGGCGCCTCGACGACCTGCTGTCGGGGCTCGAGGGGCTCGGCGTGCGGTGCCGGGTCGTTGCCGGCAATCACGACGACCCGGCGGTGCTGCGGGAGACGGTGCCGCACCTGCTGGGCGCGGTCGATCCGGCGGCCGGCTCGCCGGCCGCCTGGACCGAGGTGGTCGACGGGGTGACTCTGGCCGGGCTGGACAGCTCGTCCGGGACGCTCGGGCCGGTGCAGCTCGAGTGGCTGGACGGCGTGCTGGCGACGGCGCCAGGCCCGGCGCTGGTCGCCCTGCACCACCCGCCGTTCCCCACCGGCCTGGACCAGCTCGACACCGAGTGGCCGCTGGCCGACGCCGCCCGCCTCCGCGCCGTCGTGGCCCGGCACCCCGCGGTCGCCGGCATCCTGTGCGGCCACGACCACCGCCACATCGCGACCCTGCTCGACGGACGGGTGCCGATGGTCTCGGCGCCGGCGCTGTCGTGGCGCCCCCGTCTCGACCTCCGCCCCGGCGAGCCCCTCACCCCGTCGCGCGAGCCGGCCGGCCTGCTCGTCCACGTGCTCGACGAGGTCGGCCTGCGGACCCACCATCTGAGTCTGTCTGCCTGAACCGGCCCGGGCGGGCTCAGCCGAGGAGGCCGGCCTGGGCGGGCACGTACTCGGCCATCAGCCCGGGGTGGTTGTTGCGGACGTTGCCGACCTCGGGGCCGACGGGGCGGGCGATCAGCTCGGCGCCCACGCGGCCGGCGGACGAGCGGGCGAGGTCGAGCAGCGACGCCGCGTCGTCGTTGCCGCGGTCGAGCCAGTCGGGGACGGCGTCCGGGGTCAGGAAGACCGGCATCCGGTCGTGGATGTGCGCGAGCTCCGGCGCCGGAGTGGTCGTCAGGACGCTGGCCGACAGCACCCACCGGGCCGGGTCCTCGGCCGGCACGGAGTCGTCGCGCCACCAGTCGAAGACGCCCGCCATCGCCAGCCGGCCACGGGGCGGGTGGATGAAGAACGCCTGCTTCCGGCCGGAGCCGCTCCCCCGCTGCCACTCGTAGTAGCCGCAGGCCGGGACGACGCACCGACGGCGGGCGACGGGGCCGCGGTAGGCGGGCTTGCCGGCGACGGTCTCGATGCGGGCGTTGATCATCTTGGCGCCGCCGGACGGGTCCTTCGCCCACGACGGGATCAGCCCCCAGCGAGCGGCGTGCAGCTGCCGGGTCCGCCCGGGCGGCTCGTCGGTGCGCTCGAGCACGACGGGGACGCGGTCCGTCGGCGCCACGTTGAACGACGGCATCAGCTCCAGCACGCTGCCGTCGGCGATGGCGGCGAACTCGGCCGCGAGGTCGTCCATCGAGGCGTCAGCCACGTACCGTCCGCACACGCCTCGATTCTCACACGACGGCGCCGGAGTGCCGTTCCGCGGTGCGCTCGTCCTCCGTCGCTGCCGCCATGATCATCCACGGTCTGGGTCGTGGGCGCAGCCGGCGGCCGGTGCGGCCCGGCACCGGCGGCTGAGGGACCATCGGAGCGCGAGGGCCGCCCTACCGCACCGCGCCGCCACGGCGCTTGTTCCAGATGTCGAAGGCGACCGCCAGCATGAGGACCAGGCCCTTCACCACCGACTGCACCGACTGGTCGACGCCCATGAGCTGCATGCCGTTGCTCATGACGGCCATGATCAGGCCGCCGACCATGGCGCCGACGACGGTGCCGACGCCGCCCGTCACCGCCGCCCCGCCGATGAACGCGGCCGCGATCGCGTCGAGCTCGAACATCGTGCCGGCCGCCGGCTGCGCGCCGTTGGAGCGCGAGGAGTAGATGACCCCGGCGACGGCGGACAGGAAGCCCATGTTGACGAAGATCCAGAAGTTCACCGTCCGTACCCGCACGCCCGACAGCAGCGCCGCGGACAGGTTGCCGCCGATCGCGTACACCTGCCGGCCGAACACCGTCTGCCTGGTCACGACGGCGTAGGTGATGACCAGCAGGCCCAGGATGATCAGCACGATCGGCAGGCCGCGTGCGTGCGCGAGCTGCCAGGCGAAGGCCATGACGACGGCGCCGACGGCCAGGACGCGGGCGACGAACAGCGGGAACGACTCCACGGGCTGGCGGTAGCGGATCCGCGCGACCCGGGTCCGGAACCCGCTGATCGCGTAACCCGCCACCGCGAACGCGCCGATGAACAGCGTGAACGCGTCGTAGCCCTGCCCGCCGAGCAGCCCGTTGAGGAAGCCGTTGGCGACCCGCTGGTACTCGGCCGGGAACGGCGACAGCGAGATGTTGTCGAGCACCTGCAGCGTCAGGCCGCGGAACAGCAGCATGCCGGCCAGCGTCACGATGAACGCCGGGATGCCGACGTAGGCGACCCAGAAGCCCTGCCAGGCGCCGACGGCGACGCCGACCAGCAGAGCGACGACGATGCCGATCCACCAGGCGTAGCCCTGCTGGATCACGATGACGGCCGACACCGCCCCCGTCAGCGCGACGACGGAGCCGACGGACAGGTCGATGTGCCCGGCGATGATGACGATGACCATCCCGATGGCGAGCACCAGGATGTAGGAGTACTGCAGGACGATGTTGGTGATGTTCCCCGGGCTGAGCAGCACGCCGTCGGTCAGGATCGCGAACAGCGCGACGATCACCACGAACGCCACGTAGATGCCGCTCTGGCGCACGTTGCGGGTCACCAGCGTGCGCAGGTTGCTGGTGCCGGTGTGCAGAGCGGCGGCTTGGGCGCTCTGCGCCTCCGCGCGGTCCTCGGCCGGCGGCCGCTGGGTGCTCGTCATGCGACGCCCTCCCTGTCCCTGGTCATCAGTGCCATGAGGTTCTCCTGGGTCGCCTCGGCGATCGGCACCTCGCCGGTGATCCGGCCGGCGGCGAGCGTGTAGACGCGGTCGCAGACGCCGAGCAGCTCCGGCAGCTCCGACGAGATGACGAGGACGGCCTTCCCGGCGGCCACGAGCCGGTTGATGATCGTGTAGATCTCGTACTTGGCGCCGACGTCGATGCCGCGCGTGGGCTCGTCGAGGATCAGCACGTCGGGGTCGGCGAACAGCCACTTGGCCAGCACGACCTTCTGCTGGTTGCCGCCGGACAGCTTGCCGACGGCGGTCATCACACTGGTCGTGCGGATGCCGAGGTGGTTGCGGCTCTCCTCGGCGACGCGGATCTCCTCGTTGCCGTCCACCCAGCCGCGGCTGGCCAGCTTGCGCAGTGCCGCCGCCGAGATGTTGCGGCGCACGTCCTCGATGAGGTTGAGGCCGTAGCGCTTGCGGTCCTCCGTGGCATAGGCGATGCCGTTGTCGATCGCCTCGGCCACCGACCGCGGCCGCACCTCGCGCCCGCGCACGAACAACCGGCCGCTGATGTCGCGGCCGTAGGAGCGGCCGAACACGCTCATCGCCAGCTCGGTGCGCCCGGCGCCCATGAGCCCGGCGATGCCGACGACCTCCCCCGCGCGGACCGTCAGGCTGACGCCGTCGACCACCTTGCGGTCCTGGGTGGGGTGCCAGACGGTCCAGTCCTCGATGCGCAGCACCTCGTCGCCCGGATCGCTCTCGCGGTCGGGGTAGAAGCTCTCGAGGTCGCGGCCGACCATGCCGCGGATGATCCGCTCCTGCATGGTCCCGCTGTCGCCGTCGCCGTCGCCCACGCCGTCGCCGTCGCCCACGCCGTCGTCGGTGCGCAGCGTCTCGACCGTCCGGCCGTCGCGCAGGACGGTGATGGCGTCGGCGATCGCCGTCACCTCGTTCAGCTTGTGCGAGATGAGGATGCAGGTGATCCCCTGATCACGCAGCCGGCGCAACAGGTCCAGCAGGTGGGCGGAGTCGGTGTCGTTCAGCGCGGCGGTCGGCTCATCCAGGATCAGCAGCCGGACCTCCTTGGACAGCGCCTTGGCGATCTCGACCAATTGCTGCTTGCCGACGCCGAGCTGCGCGACCGGCGTGACGGGGTTCTCGTCCAGCCCGACCGACGCCAGCAGCTCGGTGGCCTCGGCGTTGGTGCGGTTCCAGTCGATCAGCCCGCCTCGGCCCCGTCGCTCGTTGCCGAGGAAGATGTTCTCGGCCACCGACAGGTACGGCACCAGCGCCAGCTCCTGATGGATGATCACGACGCCGACGGCCTCGCTGTCGCGGATGCCGTGGAACTGCACCGGCTGCCCGTCGAACACGATCTCGCCGTCGTACGAGCCCGCCGAGTGCACGCCGGACAGCACCTGCATGAGCGTCGACTTGCCGGCGCCGTTCTCGCCGCAGATCGCGTGGATCTCGCCGCGCCGCACCGCCAGCGACACGTTCTCGAGCGCCGTCACGCCCGGGAAGGTCTTGGTGATGCCGCGCATCTCGAGGATGGTGTCCATCGCCGTCCTCATCGTCGGCCGGGCCGGCCCGGTGGGTATGCGCCACCGGGCCGGCGGTCGGGGTCGTGGACGGCGTCAGCCGTCGGTCTGGCCGGCCGCCACTTCTTCGGCCGTGTAGTACCCGGAGTCGACGAGTGCGGTCTGGATGTCGTCGCGGTAGACCGTCTCGACCGGCAGCAGGTACGAGGGGACGACCTTGACGCCGTTGTCGTAGGTCTCGGTGTCGTTGGCCTCGGGCTCCTCGCCGGCCAGGAACGCCTCGGCCGCGACGACGGCCTGCTCGGCCAGCAGCCGGGTGTCCTTGAAGATCGTCGAGTGCTGCACGCCGTCGTCGATCAGCTTCACCGACGCGATCTCGGCATCCTGTCCGGTCACGACCGCCATGGGGTTGGCCGCGGCGCCGTACCCGGCATTCTGCAGGGCGGTGATGATGCCGCGCGAGAGCCCGTCGTACGGCGACAGCACGCCGTCGACCCGGGAGCCGTCGTTGTAGCTCGACGTCAGCAGGTCCTCCATGCGCCGCTGCGCGGTCTCCTGCTGCCAGCGCAGGATGGCGACCTGCTCGATGTCGGCCTGACCGGACTTGACCACCAGTGAACCGTCGTCGATGAACGGCTGCAGGGTGTCCATCGCGCCGTCGAAGAAGAAGTGCGCGTTGTTGTCGTCGAGTGAGCCCGCGAACAATTCCACGTTGAACGGCCCGGTGGCCTCGCCCGGCGCGCCGTCGGCGGTCCGCAGGCCCAGCCCGGTGAGCAGCGCCTCCGCCTGCGCGACGCCGACGCGGTAGTTGTCGAAGCTGACGTAGAAGTCGACGTTCTCGCTGTCGCGGATCAGCCGGTCGTAGGCGATCACCGGGATGTCCGCGTCGGCGGCGGCCTGCAGCTGGCTGCTCAGCGCCGTACCGTCGATGGCGGCGATGATCAGGACGTCCGCGCCCTGCGTGATCATCTGGTCCACCTGTTGCGACTGCGTGGGGATGTCGTCGCCGGCGAACTGCAGGTCGACCTGGTAGCCGAGCTCCTCGAGCTGCTCCCGCACCGAGTCGCCATCGGCGATCCAGCGCTCCGAGGTCTGCGTGGGCATCGAGACCCCGATGGTGAGATCCTCCGGTGCGGCCGACTCCTCGGTGTCGCCGCCGGCGCCCTCGCCGCCGCACGCCGCCACCGAGAGGGCCAGCACCGCACCGCCGAACACCGTCACGAATCGTCTGTTCACAAGACCCCTCCCTCGCGGAAACCAGCGCTGTGACCAGCCGCTTCCGCTGAGCCCGGATTGCGTGGTTTGTGAACGTTAACAGCAGTTTCGACACCGGGCAGTCACGATCCGATAACAGGGTGTCGGAGTGGTCATGACCAGTGCCTGAGGCCAATTTCACAGGTGCTGACCGGCTCTGCGGCGGGCCGCCGCGCCTAGGGTCGGCTCCATGCCGGCCGCGCGGGGTCCCGCCGCGGCCGAGCCGCCGCCGGGCGGGTACCGACGCGGCTCGGCCGGCTACCGTCGGGCGAGCTCAGCGGCCTTCCTGGCCGGCGCCGGGACGTTCGCGCTGCTGTACGGGGCGCAGGCGCTGCTGCCCCAGCTCTCGGACGCGTTCGGCGTCTCGGCCGCGACCGCCAGCCTGGCGTTGTCCGCGGCGACCGGCGCGATCGCCGTGTCGCTGCTGCCCATGAGCGCGGCGTCGGGGCGCTGGGGCACCTCGCGGGTCATGACGGCCTCACTGGCCGCCGCGACGGTGCTCGCGCTGCTGGTGCCGCTGGCGCCGTCGTTCTGGCTGCTCCTGGTGCTGCGGGCGGCACAAGGGGTGGCGATGGCGGGCGTTCCGGCCCTCGCGATCGCCTACCTCGGCCGCACGATCCACCCGTCCGCCCTGGGCGGCGCCGTCGGGCTGTTCGTCGCCGGCAACACGATGGGCGGGCTGTCCGGCCGGCTCATCGCCGCGGCGGTCTCCGACCTGCTCGACTGGCGGGCCGCGTTCGCCGTCACCGCCGTGTTCGCGACGGCGTGCCTGGCGGCGTTCTGGTGGTTGCTGCCCACACGCGGGGCGGCGGACGACGAGCGGGCCGCCGCCGGCCGCGCCGGGGCCGCGGCGCCCGGGGCGCGCCGGTCTGTCCTGGTACACCTGCGCGACCCCGTACTGGTGCGGCTGTTCGGGCTGAGCTTCGTGCTGATGTCGGCGTTCGTGACGGTCTACAACTACCTGCCGTACCGGCTGCTGGCGGCGCCGTTCGTGCTGTCCGCCACCGTCGTCGGCCTGGTCTTCCTGGCCTACGTCCCGGGCTCGGTGTCCGCGGGGGTGGCCGGCCGGCTGGGCGACCGGCTGGGCCGGCGGACGGTGCTGTGGGCCAGCGTGCTGCTCGCGCAACTGGCGATCCTGCTGACCTGGCCCGACGTGCTCGGCTGTGTGCTCGCCGGGCTCGTGCTGTTCACCGTCGGCTTCTTCGGCGCGCACGCCTCCGCGAGCACCGCCGTCACCCACCGCGCCGTCCGCGGCCGGGCCCAGGCGTCCGCGCTCTACCTGACCGCGTACTACGCCGGCAGCAGCCTCGGCGGGTCGCTGAGCGGACTGGCGTTCGCGGCGTACGGCTGGACCGGCATCGTCGGCTTCGTCACCTGCGCGATCGTGCTCGCGGCCTGGCTGGTCTCCGGCGTGTGGGCCGACCGCGGCTAGACTCCCCGGCCACAGTCGAGGCGTGTTCCGGGGAGGCCGGGTGAACGTTCGCGCGGTGCGCCGCCGCACGGTGCTCGCCGTCGCCGCCGGGTCCGCGCTGCTCGGCTCCTGCTCGTCGACCCGGGCCGCGCAGGACGTCGAGCTGCGGCTGGCGACCGGGCCGGCCGGCGCCGTCTACCGGCGCATCGGCGGCGCGCTGGCCGAGCGCATCACCGCGCGAGTGCCCGGCGCGCGGGTGACGACGGTGCCCAGCGGCGCGTCGACGGACAACATCCGGATGCTCCTCGACGGCGAGGTTCACCTGGGCCTGACCAGCCTCGACGCCGTTTTCCCGGCCGGCAGCGACGAGTCGCCCGCAGGGTTGTCGGCGCTGTGCCGGCTGTACGACAGCCACCTGCACCTCGTCGTGCTGGCGGACTCCCCCGTGACCTCGCTGGCCGCTCTCGCCGGTGCCCGGGTCGGACTGGGCGCCCGCGACTCCGGGACGGAGTTCACGTCGCTGCGGCTGCTGGAGCTGAGCGCCGTCGAGGTGGAGGGCTCGTACAACCCCCAGGCGATCTCCGCGCAGGAGCTGATCCGCGGCGACCTCGACGCCATGTTCTCGCTCAGCGGCGTGCCCACCCCGGCCGTCAGCCAGCTCGCCGCCCGGAGCCCGATCCGGCTGATCCCGCTGGACCGCGAGGCCGGTGCGCTGGCGCAGGCCTACCCGGGTCCGTACGTGCCGGCCGCGATCCCGTCGACCGCCTACGACGGCGTGCCCGCGACCGGCACCGTCGCCGTCCCGAACATCCTCCTGGTCCGCGACGACGTGCCGGCCGACCTCGTCGAGGCGATCACCGAGACGATCTTCACCGACACCGAGGCGCTGGCCACCGACAGTGACCGCGCCGACGCCACCGCCGAGCCCGTCCCCGAGGCGTGGCAGATCAACGTCCGCACCGGCATCTCCACCGGCCCGGTGCCGCTGCACCCCGGCGCCGCCGCCTGGTTCCGCTCGCAGAAACGCTGACCTCCCGCACACGTTGATCATGGAGAAGAGCGCCTTCCCGGGCACGGGGAACCTGCCCTTCTCCATGATCAACTTGAGGTTCAGGCGTGGTCGGAGCGGGGCTGTGGATAACCTTCGAGGCAGTCGGCCGATCTGGGCGATGATCGCGTCCTGCCCCGTCGTGTCAGCGTTCCCGAACCGCTTCGGCAGCGGCCGTTCCATGTGGCGGACGGCAGAGACGCGGGCGTGCCGAGGGGCGTGCTGGCAGGCCCTCGGTTCCAGCGGCCGTTCCGGGGCGTGCGGATCCCGGCAGCGCTTCCCAACACACTCGCCACCCGGTGCCGCGCGCTCCGGCTCGTCCTGCCCCGTGACGTGGCGTTCAGCCACGAGACCGCCGCCCTGCTCTGCGATCTGCCGGTCCCGGAGTTCGACGGCGAAGTCGACGTCATCGTGCCGCCCGGCTCCGTGGTTCCAAAGATCGCCGGCGTCGACGGCCACGTCGGTCTAGATCCTGCGACCGTCATCGAGGTCCACGGCCTGCCCGTCGTGCAGCCGGAGCGCACCTTCGTCCACCTCGCCGCGACCTGGCGCCGCGACGACCTGGCCGTGTTCGGCGACGCCATGCTACGCCGCTGGACCACCCACGAACGCCTGCACGACGAAGTCGCCGGCCTCGCCCGCCGCCGCGGCATCGTCCGCGCCCGCGACGTACTCCGCCTCGTCATGCCCGGCGTCGACTCACCCATGGAGACCCGCGTCCGGCTCCTCCTCGTCGACGCCGGCCTCCCCTGTCCGGAGGTCGGCGTGAATGTCACCGACCGCACCGGCACCTGGCTCGCCCGCCCCGACCTCTCCTACCCCGACCTGAAGATCGCCATCGAATACGACGGCGACCACCACCGCACCGACCGGCGCCAATGGCAACGCGACCGCTACCGCGACGAGCAACTGCGCGACGCCGGCTGGATCGTCATCCCACTCACCGCCGACGACGTCCTCCGCCACCCCCAGCGCACCATCGAGCGCATCCGCCGCTACATCCACCTCCGCTCCACTCTCCCCGCACCCCGTTGATCATGGAGAAGGGCACCTTCCCCGTGCCGCAGAGGCTGCGCTTCTCCATGATCAACGGGGGTGGACGGGCCGGGGCGGCCGCTGAGTGGCGGTCAGGTGGGGGCGTCGGCGGGCTCCGCGGCGACCGGCAGGGCGACCACGGCGGCGAGTCCGCTGCCGCCGTCGTCGCGCGCGAGCCCGTCCTCGAGCCGCAGCTCTCCCCCGGCCCGGGCCACGAGCTCGGCGCAGATGGCGAGGCCGAGGCCGGTGCCGGGCACGTTCTGGTGCTTCGGCGCCCGCCAGAACCGGCGCAGCGCCTGCTCGCGGTCGGACGGGTCGATGCCGCGGCCGTCGTCGCGGACGGCCACCTCGACGAATCCCGCCGGGCCGGCCGGGCGCGCCGCCACCTCGACCACGGACGCCTCCGAGAGCCGCATCGCGTTGCTGATCAGCTCGTCGAGGATGCTGCCCAGCCCGCCCGGCGGCTCGAGCAGCAGCAGCCCGGGCGTGACGTCGACGCGCAGCTCCTGGCCCTCGACGGAGGTCAGCGCGCGCCAGCGGTCGACGCGGGTCGCGAGCAGGGTGTCGAGGTCGACGGGCTCGGCGGTGCGCATGCTCTCCATGCGGGCGCTGGCCAGCAGCGCGTTCAGCATCCGGTGCATGGCCCGCAGCTCGTCGACGGCGACGTCGTGCGCCTGCCGGCCGCCGTCGCCGCTCAGGTGCGGGCGCAGGCTCTCGACCACGAGACGCAGGCTGGTCAGCGGGTTGCGCAGCTGGTGCGACGCGTCGGCGACGAACGCCCGCTGCCGCTGCACGGAGTGCTCGACGGCGTCCATCATCGTGTTGAACGAGCCGGCCAGGTGGCGCAGCTCGACCGGGCCGCCGCCGGCGTCGACCCTGATGGTGAGGTCGCCGCGCGAGATGCCGGCGGTCGCGGTGTCCAGCTTGCGCACCGGCCGCAGGATCCAGCTGGATACCGGCCAGGCCACCGCCACCAGCGCGAGCAGCGGCAGCAGCCCGAGCGCGGCCAGTTGCGCCCAGCGGGTGAGGATGCGTTCGCGGGTGCGGTCGAGGTCGGAGATGGTGACGACGACGCCGACCACCTCGCTGTCGCGGCCCACCGGCTCGGCGACCACCAGCGGCGAGTCCTGCCAGGGCCAGACGTCGCGCGACGGCTCGGACCGGGCGCCGGCCAGCGCCGCTTGGATGATGGTCGGCAGCGCGTCGCTGTCGCCGCGGGCGGCGTCGAACTCGCGCTCGGACCCGAGCACGACGGCGCTGTCGGTGGCGATGAGCGCGCCGGGGATGCCGTACAGCTCGTGGTAGCGCTCCAGCTCCTGGTCCAGTGCCTCGGTGCGGCCGCCGGACAGCGCGGTCTCGGCGAGTGAGGCGAACCGGCCGGCGTCGTTGAGGCGGTCGACGTAGGTCTCCTGCAGCTCGCGTTCGGCGACGGTGATGCCCAGCGGCACGCCGAGGGCGCCGACCAGCAGCACCGCGAGCGGGACCAGGACGGCCAGGAGACGGTGGCGCACGTGCTAGCCGATCAGCTCCGGGTGGTCGGCCATGAGGCGGTAGCCGACGCCGCGGATGGTGCGGATGGGGACGCCGGGCCCGAGCTTCCCGCGCAGGGCGGCGATGTGGGTGTCGAGCGTGCGCGTGGACGCCTCCCACGACACGCCCCAGATCTGGTCGAGGATGACGTCGCGGCTGACGACGTTGGGCGCGCGCCTGGCCAGCAGCACGAGCAGCTCGAACTCCTTGCGGGTGAGGAGGACCGGCGAGCCGTGCACCGTCACCTCGCGGGTGCCGGGGTCGATGCGCATGCCGGCCAGCTCGAGCGGCTGGTCCGGGTGGGGCTGCGCGCGGGCGGCCCGGGTGCGGCGCAGGACGGCGTCGATGCGGGCCAGCAGCTCGGGCACCCCGAACGGCTTCACGATGTAGTCGTCGGCGCCGGTGCGCAGGCCGCGCACTCGCTCGTGCTCCTCGGACCGGGCGGTGACGGCGATGACCGCGGTCTCGGGCTGGTCGCGCAGCTGCCGGATGACGTCGAGGCCGTCGCCGTCGGGCAACCCGAGATCGACGAGCACGACGTCGGCGGGCGCGGTGCGCACCGCTTCGACCGCCGTGGCGACCCGGTGGACCTCGAAACCGGCCTGCGTGAGGACGGTGACGAGTCCACGTGCCACGCGGTCGTCATCTTCGACGACGGTGATCCGCATACCGGTGCATTCTACGGATTTCCGGGGGCCGTATCCGGACCGGGATTTTCTTGAGATTTCTCTGACACAACGCCCGCGCATTCCGCCCAAGAATGGTCCGCGACACGAGACCCGACGCTGACGAGGAGGTCAGCTGGATGAGCATCATCAACACGCGCGCCGGCACGGTGCGGCTGCTCGCCGCGCTCGCCGCGGTGTCGCTCACCGTCGTCGCCTGCGGTGAGGGCGACGGCGGCCCGGTCACCGGCAACGGCGGTGGTGACGGTGGTGGTGACGGCGGCGACGCCTCGAACTACCCGGACCAGAACATCACCGTCGTCGTCCCGTTCAGCGCGGGCGGCCCGACGGACACCGTCACCCGGCTGATCGCCGAGCCGATGTCGGAGGAACTCGGCCAGCAGATCGTGGTCCAGAACGTCGAGGGCGCGGGCGGCACCGTCGCCTCCGGCGAGGTCGCCAACGCCTCGGCCGACGGCTACACCGTCCTCATGCACCACATCGGCATGTCGACCGCGCCCGCGCTCTACCAGGACCTGGGTTTCGACCCGCTCGAAGACTTCGAGATGATCGGCCTGGTCACCGAGGTCCCGATGACGATCGTCGCCCGCAGCGACTTCGAGCCCGAGACGCTCGAGGACCTCATCGACTACGTCACCGAGAACGCCGACACCGTCACGCTCGCCAACGCCGGCATCGGCGCGGCGTCGCACCTGTGCGGGCTGCTGTTCCAGGACGCGATCGGCGTGACGGTGCAGGAGGTTCCGTACGAGGGCACCGGCCCGGCGCTCACCGACCTCGTCGGCGGCCAGGTCGACTTCATGTGCGACCAGACGACGAACACGAGCGGCCAGATCGCCGCCGGCGAGGTGAAGGCGTACGCCGTCACGACGCCGGAGCGGGTCGAGAGCCTGCCCGACCTGCCGACGACCGAGGAGGCCGGCCTGCCGGACCTGCAGGTCGGTGTCTGGCACGGGCTGTACGTGCCGGCCGGGACGCCGGAGGGGATCGTCACCCGTCTCTCCGACGCGCTCAAGGTGGCCCTGGCCGACCAGGGAGTCATCGACCAGATGGCCGAGCTCGGCACCGCTCCGGTGCCCGAGGAGGACGCCACGCCGGACGCGCACCGGGCCCGGCTCGAGGAGCAGATCGAGACCTGGGGCCAGATCATCGCCGACGCCGGAGTCGAGCAGAGCTGAGCCTTTGATCGAGGTGTGAGCGGCCCGTTCGCGTCCGCGAGCGGGCCGCCCATCGCCCCCGTTCTCGCTCTGGAGGTGACGCGTTGGACAACCGTCGGTCCGTCCCGGACATCCTGGCCGGCGCGATCTTCGCCGGGATCGGCCTCGCCTTCGTCGTGGCCTCGCTCGGCTACGAGCTGGGCACGCCGCTGCGCATGGGACCGGGCTACTTCCCGCTGGTGGTCGGCGGCATCCTCGTCCTGCTCGGGCTGGGCATCGTCGTCAAGGGCCTGGTCGCCGGGGAGGCGATCGAGTGGGGACCGGTCCCTTGGCGATCGATGCTGCTGATCGTGGTCGCGCTGGTGTTCTTCGGCCTCACCCTCCGGCGAGCCGGGTTCCTGCCCGCGGTCTTCGTGACGGCCCTGCTCACAGCCTTCGCCAGCTACCGGATCAAGCCCGTGACCGCCGTCATGGTCGCTGCCGGGCTCACCGGGATGAGCATCCTCATCTTCATCGTCGGCCTGCAGCTGCGCCTGCCGCTGTTCGGCCCCTGGCTCACGTTCTAGGCGGCCCCGCATGCTGGACAACCTGGCACTCGGCCTCGAGACTGCGTTCCAGCTCGAGAACGTCCTGTACTGCCTGCTCGGTGTCGTGCTGGGGACCGCGGTCGGCGTGCTGCCCGGCATCGGCCCGACGGCGACGATCGCGATGCTGCTGCCGATCACCTTCAGCCTGGAGCCGATCCCCGCGCTGATCATGCTGGCCGGCATCTACTACGGGGCCCAATATGGTGGGTCGACGACGGCGATCCTCATCAACCTGCCCGGCGAGTCCTCTGCCGCCGTCACCGCGATCGACGGTCACGAGATGGCCCGGCAGGGCCGGGCGGGACCCGCCCTGGCCGCCGCGGCCCTGGGCTCGTTCTTCGCCGGGACGGTGGCGACGGTGGTGCTGGCGGTCTTCGCGCCACCCCTGGCGCGGGCGGCGCTGGAGTTCGGCTCGGCGGAGTATTTCTCGCTCGTGGTGCTCGGCCTGATCGCGTCGATCGCTCTGGCCCGCGGCTCGGCGCTGAAGGCACTGGCGATGATCGCGCTGGGCGTGCTGCTCGGGACGGTCGGGCAGGACATCTACACGGGGACGCCGCGGTTCACACTGGGCGCGCGCGAGCTCTTCGGCGGCCTCGACTTCGTCTCCGTCGCCGTCGGAGTCTTCGGCGTGGCGGAGATCCTGCGGAACCTGGAGAACGAGACGACCCGGTCGGCGTTCGTGGAGCGCGTGAAGAACCTGTGGCCGAGCCGCGACGACTTCCGGCGGATCGTGGGTCCGGTGGTGCGCGGGACCGGCTTGGGTTCGCTGCTCGGTGTGCTGCCGGGTGGCGGTCATGTGCTCGCCTCGTTCGCGTCGTACTCGGTGGAGAAGCGGCTGTCGTCGACGCCGGAGCGGTTCGGCCACGGCGCGATCGAGGGCGTGGCGGCCCCGGAATCGGCGAACAACGCGGCCGCGCAGACCTCGTTCATTCCCCTGCTGACGCTGGGGTTGCCGGCCCATCCCGTGATGGCGCTCATGATCGGTGCGTTCATCGTGCAAGGCATCACGCCCGGGCCGAACGTGATCAACGAGCAACCGGCGCTGTTCTGGGGCCTGATCGCATCGATGTGGATCGGGAACCTGCTGCTGGTTCTCCTGAATCTTCCCTTGATCGGGTTGTGGGTGAGAATGCTGGCGATCCCGTACCAGTGGCTCTTCCCCGCGATCGTCGTCTTCGCCGCGATCGGGACGTACTCACTGAGCTTCAACTCGTTCGACGTGTACGCCGTGGCGGTGTTCGGGGTGCTCGGGTACGCGCTGATCAAGTGCGGGTGCGAGCCGGCTCCGCTGCTGTTGGGGTTCGTGCTCGGGCCGCTGCTGGAGGAGCACCTGCGGCGGGCGCTGATCATCTCGCGGGGTGACGCTTCCGTGTTCTTCACCCGGCCCATCTCGGCCGTGTTGCTGGCACTCGCTGTCGGCGCGCTCGTGGTGTCGGTGCTGCCCGCGATCCGTCGCAAGCGCGAGGAGGTCTTCGTCGACGACGACTGACATACCGCCCCGTTGATGCGTACGCCCGGTTCCCGCGGGTGCTCGGCGCGTGAGCCGCAGGTGTTTTACACGCCGGCGGGCGTCGGCGATGCTGTGGGCGTGGAGTACGTGTCCAGAGTGCCGCGACCGCCGCTGGACGGGCTGATCGACGACCTCTACTACCTGGAGGGTGCGCCGCCGTACGCCCGGCTGACGCTGCCGCCGGCGCCGTCGGCGCTGCTCATCGTCAACCTCGGTTCGCCGTTCCGCATCCGCGGCGGCACCGACATCGAGTCGGCCGAGTACGCCGACGGCTGCGTGGTCACCACGCCCACCCGCGCGTGGGACTTCGGCTACCCACCCCGGACCCGGTCCGTCGGCGTGCACGTCAAGCCGTGGGGGCTGGCGCCGTTCCTGCCGATGCCCGCGGCCGAGCTGTGTGACCGGCCGGTGACGGTCGAGCAGGTGTGGGGCCGGCCCGCCATCGCTGAGCTGCGAGACCGGCTGGGCACGGCGGACGGGCCGCACGAGATGCTGACGCTGCTCGAGGAGGAGCTGATGCGACGCCTGCGTCAGACCGCAGGCTTGGGGCTGGTTCGCCACATGAGCAGTGTCATCGTGGCGACCAGCGGCGTGGTGGCGATCGGCGATCTGAGCGTGGCAGCCGGTGTCAGCAACACTCATCTGGCACAGCGGTTCAAGGAGCTCATCGGCGTCACGCCGAAGCGGCTGGCCCGCGCCCACCGCTTCGCCGCGACCGTGCTTGCGATCAACCCCGCCGAAGCGGTCGACTGGAGCGACGTGGCCGTTGGCGCAGGCTACTTCGACCAGGCGCACTTCGGTCACGAGTTCCGGGAGTTCACCGGGCTCACGCCGACCCGGTACATCGAAGTACGGCGGCGGTTCCTGCGCGAACATCCCGGCCACACGCTGGACGGCTGGCCGCTGCCGGCCGATTGATTTCTTACAAGACCGGCAACTCACGACACGCGACTATTGGGGGCACCCCAAAGCAGAGGAGGGCCCCATGGGCACAGTAGTCATGTATGCCTCGGTGTCGGTCGACGGTTTCATCGCGGACGAGAACGACCAGCCCGGACCGCTGTTCGACTGGTTGGTCGGCGGTGACGTGCCGTTGGACGAGAGCGGCGTCTTGAAGGTGTCACAGACGTCCTACGACTACATCCGGCCGTACTGGGACCAGATCGGGGTGACCATCGCCGGTCGCCACGTCTTCGACGTGACGGACGGCTGGGACGGGACACCTCCGGCTGGGGTGGACCACGCCGTCGTCGTGACCCACCGGCCGGCGCCCGAGGGCTGGAACCCCGAGGGGTCGTTCCACTTCGTCGACGGCATCAAAGCGGCCGTGGCCAAGGCGCAGGAGCTTGCCGGTGACCGCATCGTCGAGGTCGCCGCCGGCGACGTCGGCGGCCAGGTGCTCGCCGCGGGCCTGGTCGACGAGGTGCGCATGGACGTCGCCCCCGTCGTGTTCGGGTCCGGCAAGCGCTACTTCGGGTCGGTCCACGCGCAGCACCTGTTGGCGGATCCTGATGTGGCGATTCAGGGCAACGGGGTGCTTCACCTGCGCTATCGGGTGCGCCGTTGACAGATCGGAGCGAGGAGCGCGCCGAAGTGCTCCCGATGGTCCTGGCGTGCGCCACTGTCACAGGTCACATCGATGACGCCGGCGCGACCCCAGACCGGACGCGACTCGAGGCGAGAAGGACGCCGGTCGAGAAGACCGCGGCCAGAGCGAGCAGGCCGGGGAAGCCCCACAACGCCATGAGCGGACCCGCGGCCGCGGCCGCGCCGGCAGACACGACCGTCATGGCGGTGTCGGCGGCGCCCTGGACGCGGGTGTCGCCCACCGAGCAGGTGGCGATGTGCGACGAGGCGGCCACGGTCGAGACGGACCAGCCGAGGCCGAGCAGGAACAACCCCGATCCGTGGGTGAAGTCGGAGGAACCGAGACCACCCGCCGACACGACGAGCGAGAGCAGCAGGGTCGCGCCGCCGACCACGAGCGCCGGCCGCACTCCGGCCCGGTCGGCGAGCAGGCCGGAGAGGGGCGCGAAGGCGAACATCCCCAGGAAGTGGACCGAGATGGCGGCGCCGACGGCGGTGTGGGTGGCGCCGTCATGATGCATCTGCACCGGGGTCATCACCATGACGGCGGTCATCGTGGCGTGGGCGAGGACCAAGGCCGCCACCGTCGGCGCGACACCGTCGAATGAGGGGCGAGAGGTGCGGGCGGCAGCAGACGGCGACGACGCCCGCGCCGGTGCGACCGTCGAGCGGGCGAGCAACAGAGGGTCGGGCCGGAGGAGGGTGACGATGATCAGGCAGGCGACCGCAGCGCAGGCCAAGTCCAGCAGAAACGGCCCGGCCAGCGGAGGCAGCCCGAAGCCCGACGCCACCGTCGCGGCCGGTCCGACCATCAGGGGGCCGACCACGGCGCCCGCCGTCGCCACCCACACGACCAGAGACAACGACGTCGCGCGCCGCGCGGCCGGTGCCAAGTCGGTCGCGGCATAGCGGGCGACATTCGTCGAGGCGGACGACGCACCCAGGGCCACGGTCCCGGCCACCAGCAGCACGAAGCTCTCCGTCGCGGCGGCCACCACGCACAGTCCGGCCCCGGCGGCGCCGATCAGGTAGCCCACCGCCATCCCGATCCGCCGGCCGCGCCGGTTCATCAGGCTTGCCAGCAGGTACGAGGCCGCGCCCGCGCCGAGCGTCAAGCCGGCCTGGTTCACGCCCGCCGCGCCGGTCGAGCCGGACAGCTCGACGGCGAGGATGCCGCTCACCGCGAACGTGACCGTCACCGCGATGCTGCCCAGAATCTGACTCACGACCAGCAGCGACATCGTCCGCCGCTGCACCAGCCGGACATCGACGGTCACGCTCATGACGACTCCTGACGTCGTTCGGCGACGAGTCGGAGGCCGAGCACCGACTCGACCTCTCGCAGCGACTCGTCCTCGAGGTAGCGGTGCAGGTACGGGACCCGTGTGAGCGAGGTGATGGCGAAACGCCGGGCGACGGCCTCGAGCATGGCGGTACCGGTGTGGAGGGACCGGTGCTTCTCCCGCCACCGCGGCAACGAGCCCGCAGCGCCGAAGTACCGGTCCGCGATCGCCGCATCCGCCGCCTCGTGCGCGAACTCGTCGACGACCAGCCGGCCGCTCGGGCGAAGCAGCGCACCCGCCGCGTTCAGCGCGCAGCCCAGGTCATCGACATGGTGCAGGGAGAGCGAGAAGACGACGGCGTCATAGGCCTCGCCGTCGCGGAAGCCGCAGATGTCGGCGATCCGGATCCCGGGCCGCGCCCACACAGGGTCGACGTCGATCGCGGTGACGGCGTACCCGTCGGCACGCAGCGTGTCGGCCAGCAGGCCGTCGCCACACCCGGCATCCAGCACACGGGCGGGAGCGGGAGGGAGACACGACGTGATGAAGTCCATGTCATCCACCGTGCTGCCACCCGGCCATAACCACAACTGCGGGTTGAGCAGAGCAGGTATACGCTCAGAACATGCTCGAGACCTGGTCGCTCCGCGTGCTGGTCGAGGTGGCCGAGCGCGGTTCGTTCTCCGCCGCCGCCGAGGCGCTGACCATGACCCAGCCCGCCGTCTCTCGCCAGATCGCCTCGCTGGAGCACAAGGTCGGGGTGGCGCTGTTCCGCCGTGTCCCGCGCGGCGTCGCCCCCACCGCGGCGGGATCCATCGCCATCGACGAGGCACGCGCCATCCTCGGGCGACTGGCGGGCATGGAGGCCCGGCTCGGTGCGTTCGCCGAGCTCCGCACCGGTCACGTCCGCGTGTCGGCGTTCCCCAGCGCCAACACCGGGTTCGCTCCCGAGGCGATCCGCCGCTTCAGCGACCTCTATCCCGGTGTCGAGGTCAGCCTGGTCGTCGCCGGCTGGCGCGACATCCGCTCCGGCGGCGTCGACGTCGCGCTGGTGACCGACTGGGACGAGATCGACGACGACGGTGTCGGCCTGGTGCCGCTGCTCGAGGAGGAGCACTGGATCGTGCTCCCCGCCACGCACCGCCTGGCCGGCCGGACCACCGTCCCCTTGCGAGAGCTGCGCGGCGAGACCTGGATCGAGGGTAGCCACCCCGACTGCCTCGGCCCGCTGGAGGGCCTCGAGAAGGCGCTCGGCGGCCCGCCGCACATCGGCTTCACCTGCGACGACTGGACCGGCAAACAGGCACTCGTCGCGGCGGGCATGGGCGTCACGATCATGTCGACGCTGGCGGGTTCGGCCGTGCGTCCGGACCTCGCGCTGCGGCCTACCGCGCCGGCACTCCCCCGCCGGCGCGTCCTCGCCGCCGTCAGGCCGAAGGGGGTCCGGCCCGCGGCGGCGAGCGCGATGCTGACGGTGCTCACCTCACTCGCCGCCCGCTACCATTAGGGGGTGTCTGACGGCGGCCGTGCTCGTCGAGGTCGAGGCTCAGTGCTCGGCTCGAGGACGCCGCGTCAGCGGAGCTGACTGGCGAGCGGGCAGCGGAACGGGTCCGGGACACGGCCGACGGCGTTGAGGTAGCGGACGATCGCCCGGTACGCATCGACGAAGCTCGTCTCCGTGTAGTGGACGTCGTGCTTGGCGCAGTGTTCCCGGACGAGGGCTCGCGCCCGCCGGAGGTTCGGCCGAGGCATGTTCGGGAAGAGGTGGTGCTCGATCTGGTAGTTGAGCCCGCCCATGGCGAAGCTGGTGAACCGGCCGCCGGCGATGTTGCGCGACATCAGCACCTGACGGCGCAGGAAGTCGATCTTCTGGTCGGCCGGGACGATGGGCATGCCCAGGTGGTTGGTCGCGAAGGTGCCCCCGAGCAGCAGGCCGAACATGGCCATCTGAACCCCGAAGAACGCGGCCGCCTTGCCGGGCGGCAGCACCAGCAGCAGCACGGTGATGTAGCCGCCGAGCCGCCCGGTGACGAACGCCACCTCCCACCATCGATGCTTGAGCGGCTGCCGGCCCGCGAGCCGCTGGATGCTCGCGACGTGCAGGGCGAGCCCGACGAACATGATGAGCGGGAAGAAGTATCCCTGCCACTTCGTGAGGCGGGCCGCGAGCCCGCGCCGGCCCGACGCGATGGCGGGGGTGAACGCGAAGGCGCTGGGTCCGATATCGGGGTCGGCGCCTTCCTTGTTCGGATTGGCGTGGTGGCGGCTGTGCTTGCTCATCCACCAGCCGTGGCTGAGCCCTGCGAACAGCCCCGACAGCACCCGGGACATCCAGTCGTTCCAGCGGTGGGACTTGAAGATCTGGCGGTGTGCGCTGTCGTGCCCCAGGAAGCTGATCTGGGTGAGCACGACCCCCAGCCCCGCGGCGAGGAGGAGCTGGAACCAGGAGTCGCCGAGGAACGCGAACGCGACCCAGATGCCGGCGAAGAGCGTCACGGTCGCGACGATCATCGTCCAGTAGTAGGTGTAGCGGCGCCGGAGCAGGCCGGCGGCGCGCACCTGCTGCGCCAGCTCGGTGTACGTGCTCACGAACCGCTCTCTGCGCGGCACGGCTCGGGTGTTCGATTCGGCTGTGGCGCTCGGCGAAATGGTGGTCATGTGGTTCTCCCTGTCGCCGGCGCGGCTTGCGCCGTCAACGTCTGGCCGGCCCCCGTCCCTGTCATGCTCTGTACCCAGCCGGCCGGATGTCATCCCGCTCGTCCGCGAGCCCGGCCCTGGGTCGCGGCGGTTCTGCCGACGGCGCGGCGATCAGTTCCTCGAGCTGCCGGACGATGGTCGCGGGCGGGATCGGCGCCGGCTCGGCGAGGACGCTCAGCAGCGTGTCGACGGACTGCCCGACGGTGAATCTCGCGCCGGCGTCGCGGCGAGCGGCGTCGGAGAGCGGCCCGGCGGCCACGGCCGCCCGGATGCCCCAGGCGAGCGCCTCGGCGTCGTCCGGCTTGATCAGGGACACGCCCCCGCAGTCGGTCTCGGGCAGGCCGCCGTCGTCGGAGGCGATGACCCGGCAGCCGGCGTGCTGGGCCTCGATCGAGACGATGCCGAAGGTCTCGTGCCAGTACTGGCTGTTGGACGGCATCACCACGATGTCGTGCTCGGCCATCAGCGCCGCCATGGCGGCCGGCGTCTTGCGGGTGGGGACGACGGAGATCCGGGGATGCGCGTCGAGCAGCCGCTCGATGACCTTGCCCTGCGGCTTGTCGGCTCCGGCTGTCGTCGCCATGAAGTCGAGGTCGAGGTCCTGGTCGATGACGTCGATGTGCAGCGTCGACAGCAGGGTGTAGATGCCCTTCTCCGGGCTGAGTCGGCCGGCGAACAGCACCCTGGTGCGGCCGCCGGTGTTGACCGGCCGGGGCTGCGTGGCGAAGCAGGGCTCGGCGAACGGGTAGACGACCCTGATGGTGGCGACGTCGACATCGAGGAAGCGCGACCACAGTCCGGCCGCGTAGTGGCTGGTGGCGATCAGCGACCGATCCCTGGTCCCGTCGGCGGCGAACGCCCACTCGTGTTCCCGGATGGGCGGCGGGTTGTGCAGGATCAGGTACGCCGGCGTCTTCGTCGCCACCATGTACGGCTCGTTGACGAAGACGACGGTGCCGTCGAGGTCTCCCACTTCGGCCAGTGTCGCCAGGGACCGGAACGGGATGTCCGCGAACTCGTCGCGGCCGTCGGCGGTGCCCAGCCCGACGGTGACGACCTGCGCCGGGACACCGCGCCGGTTCAGTTCGCGGACCTGACCGACGGTGTAGTTCTCGGATCCGCCGGTGCCCGCCGGAAGCGGGTTGCCCGGGGACCAGATGAAGGAGATCAACGCGTGTACCACCCAAGGGTCGGCTGATTCGGACTCGAACAGGGCGCGGTCGTATGACCGCGGCTGCGAGCCCGGACGCGACGTCGGGCCATGACGACGGCCCGCGCGAAATCGACCAAGCGTGAGGGAGATCTACGTCAACGCCGAAACACCCGACGACCGGGCAGAGGCGCATCCCACAACATTCGATGAAACAACGATCACAGCTATCCATACACTACCATGAACAGCGCCATTACCAGCACGAACAGTAGAAGAACGACGGCGACGGGGCCGCCTGCGGTCCGCGGTGCGAATCCGGAGCCGACCCCGTCACGCCGGGTGCTGCGAGACCTACTCGACCGGCGTCTCCGCCGGCTCGTCCGGCGCACCGAACGGCGAGAAGTACGGCCACAGCGGCGAGGTCCGGTCCCACCGGCCCGGCCGGCCGTCGGCCGCCGCCGTCGTGAACACCGCGGGCTCGGCGGCCGTCACGCCGCCACCGGCACTCGTCGCCGTCACGATCCACGCGTACGTCGTCGACGGCGCCAGGCCCGGCCAGTCCGCCGTCGCCACCGCGCCCGAGGGCACCGTCACCGAGCCGACCTCGGCCACCGGGACGTACAGCGCCAGCGCGTCGGTCCGGAACGTCGTCGACCGGGTCTGCAGGTCGACCGGGAGCACCATGGCGTCCTCGGTGCCGTCGTACCGGCCGTCGGTGTCGAACTCCGTCGCCCCGAAGTTCGCCAGCAGCGGCGAGTAGGTGTCGACGATCATCTCGGAACGGTCGACGTCGAACTGCAGCAGCCGGAAGAAGCTGGCGCCGAACCGCAGCTGGTCGTCCGGGTCGTAGCCGCCGACGTCCGTGAGGCCCAGCCGCTCGGCGGACACCGTGTAGAACTGGTAGTCCGCCAGCAGCTCCACCACGCCGCGCCCGATCTCGCCGCCGACCTGCGGCTTGATGTTGGTGGCGACCCCGTGCTCGTGCCCGGCCAGCACCAGGAACACGTTCGGGTTGGGCTCGACCACCCGCCGGTAGAGCAGCGCCCCGTCCGGAGCGGAGAAACCGGCCATGCGCCCGTCCGGGTTGGTCGACGGGACGAGGTAGTCGTGCGAGAGCAGGATGCCGTTGCGGTCCGGGAACCGCTCGAAGATCGAGGTGGCCCACTCGGCCTCCTCCTTCGTCACCCCGTACGAGAGCCCGACGACGACGAAGTCCAGCCCGCCGGCCGAGAACAGGTCGTAGTGGTTCTGGTTGTCGCCTTCGCGCCACGGGCCGCCGTACTCCGCGTGCTCCCACTGGTCGTCCGCGGCGGCGTACCGGTCCGGGCCGTAGTACTGGTTGTACAGCGCCTCCGGCCCGGTCTCGCGGCCGGCCTGGTTGTCGTGGTTGCCGGCGATGACGCCGTTCGGGATGCCGGCGCCGTCGAGCACGCCCTGCTGCTGCGACGAGAACTCGAACTCGCCGATGACCTGCTGGCGCATCGGCTCGTCCAACGCCGGGCGGGTGTTGTTCTCGATGATGTCGCCGGTGTGCGCGGCGTAGGCGATCTTCCGCAGCTCCGCGTTGTCGACGACCCAGTCGACGATCCCCTCGTAGGCCGACGCCCAGACGGCGCGCTCCTCCGGCGTCTCCTGCTCGACGGCGCCCTCGGAGATGTACTGCGTGTCGGTGAAGTGGACGATCGAGAAGTCGTACGTCGACGGGTCGGCGAAGCCCTCGGGGTCGCCGGCCTCCATGTCGTCGGCGAACGGGTCCTGCGCCGTCACCAGCACGTGCACCCGGCCGCGGTCCACATACCGCCGCGCGACGGTGGCCGACAGGACGGTGCTGCCCTCGACGGCGCCGCGCGCGGTCCCGAGGGCCTCCCACGCGCCGGCCGACGGGTCCCAGGCGTGCAGCGTCGCCAGCCGCTGCGGGTCGACGACGCCCTCCCAGCGCAGGAAGGGCGTGTCGACGTTCGCGCGGACCCGGATGTCGAAGCGCTGGTAGGTGAGCTCGCGGCTGGTCGGCGCGGCCAGCGTGCGCCCGTCCAACGGGGCCAGGTCCCTCGTCGACACCGGCCGTTCCCCCGGCACCCGCAGCGTCGTCGGCATCGTCGCCGTCGAGCCCTGCCAGGCGGTGTCGGCGGTGAACACCTCGGCCTGCGAGAACGTCGCCTCCACGTCGCCGCCGCCCGGCGTGGCCACCCGCGCCGACAAGGACGCCGTCGAACCCACGTCGGTCGCGCCCTGCGCCGGCGACGGCTCGGCCGGGACGTCCGGGATGCCGGCGCTGGTGAAGACGATCTCGCGGACGGCGGTGTTGCCCAAGACGTCGGTGCCGGTCACCGAGAGCGTGTGCTCCCCCGGCGCCAGGCCCGGGCCCACGAGCGACCCCAGCGCGACCTCGGCGCCGTCCAGCGTCACCACCGGACCCGACAGCACACCCGACGCGTCGTCGACCGCGACGTCCAGCACCACCGACGACGTGAGCGTCGAGCCCGCGGCCGGCGTGCTCGTCACGACGTCCGGCGCGGTGTTGTCCGTCTCCAGCACACGCGTTGCCACCTCGCCCGTCGTCGACGACGCGGCGATGGTGTGCGAGCCGTCCGGCAGGGCCGCCGTGTCGAGGTCCGCCCTGAGGCCGCGCGACGGCGCGTCGACGACGAAGTTGAGGTCGACCTCGCGCAGCGGGTTCGCCGACGAGCCGCAACTGCCGTCGCCCATCCCGTAGCCGGCCTGCGGCCGCTGGACGGTCGCCGTGCCCTCGGCCGGGGTGAGGGCGACGCCGGAGATCGCATAGTCGTCCCGGTTGTCGCCGCAGCTGGTCGAGAACGTGCCGGTGACCAGGTCGATGGTGTTCCAGCCCGGCATGAGCCACTCGTTCGGGATGGTGACGTCGACGCGCTCGCTGACGTAGTCACCGCCCAGGTCGACCCTCATGCCGTTGACCAGCAGGTAGCTGTGGTAGCGCGCCTCGATGGAGTTCGTCCCGACATCGAAGCTGACGGTGGCCAGGCCCGAGCCGAGGGTCGGGCGCACGTGGGTCGCCGGAGCGTCGATGGTGTAGTGCAGCTCCACCTCGCGCAACGCCGTCGTGCTGGTGCCGCACGACCCGTCGCCCATCGCGTACGACGGCGCGATCTGCTGGCCCGTCGCGGTCCCCTCGGTGAGCGTGAGGGCCAGGTTCGAGAGGGTGAAGTCGTCGCGGTTCACGCCGCACGACTCGCTGCGCCCGCCGGTGACGACGGTGATGACGTTCTCGCCCGGGCGCAGGTACTGGTTCGGGATGGCGAAGTCGACCCGCTGGCTCACGTAGTTGCCGCCGAGGTCGATCTTCTTGCCGTTGACCAGCAGGTGGTTGTGGTAGCGGACGTCGAGGGAGTTGCCGCCGACGTCGAAGCTGAACGTGGCCGCGCCGCCGCCGAGGGTCGGCGCGGTGACCGGCTCGGCGCCGTCGACGGTGAGTGCCGGCACGCCGCCGGACGTCCCCGCCGGGAACGACGCGAACACCGGCTGGATGCCGGCCGTCAGGGTGCCGTCGGCCGGGGCGAGGTGCGGGGCGCCGGTCGGGGCGTTGTTGACGGTGACGGTGTGCGTGACGGTCGTGTTCGACGTGGTCCGGGCCACGATCTCGTGCGGGCCGTTCGCCAGCGTCGTCGTGTCGACCTGCGCGGTCAGCCCGGTGGTGGCCTGCGGCTCGCCGGCGATGTCGAAGGTCAGCTCCGCGGTCAGCAGCAGCGACGTGTTCGAGCCGCAGCTGCCGTCGCCGAAGGAGTAGCTGAACTCGTTCGCCTCGCCGTCGGCGACCTCTCCGAGCAGTTCGAGCGTGAAGTCGGACAGCACGAAGTCGTCGTAGTTGGTGCCACAGCTCGACGAGACGGTGCCGGCGAAGACCTCGACGGTGTTCTCACCCTGGCGCAGGTGCTCGTTCGGGAGGTCGAGGCTGACCCGCTGGTTGACAGCGTCGCCGAGGTCGATCCGGTGCGTGCCGTTGACCAGCACGTAGTTGCGGTAGCGCGCCTCGGTCGAGTTGCTGCCCACGTCGAAGTTCAGCGTCGAGACGCCGACGGTCGGGGTGGCGTCCTCGATCGGTGCGCCGTCGACGGAGAGGCTCGTGACGTCGTCGCCGGCGGTGGCCGGGACCGACGCGACGGTGACGACGCCCTCGAGGTACGCGCCGTCGGCGGGAGTGAGGGACGGCGGGGTGACGGCGGCGGGGCGGGCCCGCTCGGCCGCGGCCTCGGCGGCCTCCGCGGCCCCAGCCGCCTCCGTCGTCGCGTACGACGCGGGCCACGCGGCCCCGACGAGCACGGCCGCCAGCGCGGCGGCGACGATGCCGGCGCGTCTCACGCGTCGTGCGCGGTGGGCGGACTGACGTGGCGGGTGCGTCATCGACCAGGCCTCTCTTCGGGGGACGAACGCAGGATTGTCGCGATTGCCGGGAACCTCTGCGGGACCGCGGAGGGAAACGGCGGTGACCGTGACGTGAACCCTTCGAGCGGCGGCTGCGAGAGACCGAGTGTCCGTGTGGCCGGGGCGGCCGGCCCGAAGGTCGGCGACTGCTCGCCGGCGCCGCTCGCCGACGCCGCCCAGAACTGCTGCTCCGCGGGGCGGTCTCCGGCGCACCGCCGTCGCCGGCCGCTCTCACTGACGTCGATCTTGGAGCAAGTGCGCCATCTCTCGGACATTCCGCCGCACAATCGCCCCGTTTCTCCAAGATCAACGTCGTCCGGGGGAAGCGACGCCCTTCGGCCCGCCCCGGATCTCACTCGGTGACGAGCTCCGGGCATCGAAGACGGTCGATGCGGGTCAGTCCGCCGGGGCGCCCGTTGCGGCGGCCTCGGTGAGGGCGGCGATGACGGCGGCCGTGGCGGGCGGGTCGGGCGGCTCGCCGTAGCTGGCGGCGTAGATGCGCCGCGGCGGGACCGCGAGCCGGGTGACGGTGATGTCCGGGTGACGGTGCGCCTGCAGCGCCAGGCCGGGAATCGTCGTGACGCCGAGGCCGGCGGCGACCAGGCCCTGCATGACCACCATGTCGTCGGTGACGTGCGCCAGGCGGGGTGAGAAGCCGGCCTCCTCGCACAGTTCGACGAGGTGGCTGCGGCAGCGGACGCAGCCGCCGACCCAGGCGGCGTCGCGGTGGTCCGCCAGCGCCGGCCCGCCGCCGCGGGTCAGCAGGTACAGCGGGTCGTCGAGCAGGTGGGCGAGGCGGACGCCGTCCTGCTCGGGGGCGGTCTCGTCGAAGCGGAAGATGACGGCGAGGTCGATGCGGCCGGCGCGGAGCAGCTGCAGCGCGTCCTCGGGATGGGCGTCGGTCAGGCTCAGCTCGAGCCCCGGGTGGCGATCGGCGAGGACGGCGGCGGCCCGCGGGACCAGCGCGCTCATGACCGACCCGAACCCGGCCAGCCGGACCCGGCCGGACTGGAGCCCGACCAGCGTCGACAGCTCGGCCGTCGCGGAGTCGACACGCCCGATGATCTCCGCCGCACGGTCGGCCAGCAGCCGGCCGGCCTCGGTGAGCCGGATGCCGCGCCCGACCCGCTGGAGCAGCTGAGCCCCGGTCTCGGACTCGAGCCGGGCCAGGTGGTGGCTGAGCGACGGCTGGGCGTAGTGCAGGTCCTCGGCGGCGGCCGTGACGGAGCCGAGCCGGCTGACGGCGTCGAGGACGCGGAGCTGGACGAGGCTGACCATCGATGGAGTCTATCGGTCAGCGCGCGGATTGACATTGGACCTATGGGTCGGGCGCCGCCAGGCTGGGACACATGACGACATTCGCGATCGCGGCACTGGTGCTGATCATGATGCCCGGACCCGACCAGGTCCTCATCACGCGCAACGCCCTGGTCGGCGGCACGGCCGGCGGGCTGCTCACCATGCTGGGCGGCGTCCTCGGGCTGGCCGTGCACGCGAGCGCCGCCGCGCTCGGGCTGTCTGCGCTGCTGCTGACGTCGGCGACGGCGTTCACCGCAGTGAAGATCGTCGGCGCGGCGTACCTGCTCTGGCTCGCGATCCAGGCGCTGCGGTCGGCCGCCCGCTCGCTGCGTGAGCCGTCATCTCCGACGGCGACGGCGGACGCCGGGAACGCATCCGCCGCCGCGGCCTCGACCCGCCGCTCGGCCTACCTGCGCCAGGGCTTCCTGTCGAACGCGCTCAACCCCAAGGTGGCGCTGTTCTTCGTGACCTTCCTGCCGCAGTTCCTGTCGACGGGCTCCGGCTCGCCGCGGGCGGAGGCGCTGTTGCTCTCGGCGATCTTCGCCGGCCTCTACCTCCTCTGGTTCGGCCTCTACGTCGCCGCCGTCGAGCGTCTCGGCCGGTGGCTGCGCCGCCCCCGGGTGCGGGCCCGCATCGAGCAGGTCACCGGCGTGTTCCTGCTGACGGTGGCCGTGCGGCTCGCCACCGCGACCGCCGCTCACTGACCGATCGGGTGCAGACGCTCAGCGGAGCGACCGGCCTGGACCCGCCCGAGTTCGACCCGCCGGGCTGGCGACGACGACGGCGGTCGCGTAGCCTCCGGCGGAGTGACAAAGGAGGACAAAGAGGATGGCCGTCTGCGGCGCCTGCGGGTACCGGGTCTCCGAGCTGGCCCTCGAGTGCGGCCGATGCCGGGGGCCGATCCCCACCCCGAGCCGGGCCCCGGTCCCGGCGGTTCCGGTCGCGTCCGGGGCGAGCTCGGCCTCCGAGCCGTTCCCGCCACCGCCGCCCCCGCCGTCGTCGATGCCGCCGCCGTCGCCGCCCATGACGCCGTCTCCGGTGCTGCCGCTGCGCTCCCCCGTGCCGCCGTCGCCGCCCGCTCCCCCGGCCGCCGACCAGGCTGACGGCCACGCCGACGACCAGGGCGACGACCGGGCGCCGGTCTCGCGCGGGGTGATCGCCATCGTGGCGGCCGCCGCGGTGATCCTCGTCGTCATGATCGTGGTGATCGCCGCCGGCGGCCAGGGCCCGGCCGACGACGACCCGGCCGGGTCGGGCCAGGCGCGGGCGGAGCTCGCCGCGCAGGCCGACCTCGAGGTCCCGGGCACCGCCCCCGACGGCGTCGACAGCAGCGGCAACGAGGTCGGCTACGCCGCCGCCAACCTCGTCGACGGCGACCCGAGCACGGCCTGGCGGGTCGAGGGCGACGCGAGCGACGAGGAGATCGTCCTCACGCTGCCGTCGGCCCGCACCGTCACCGAGGTCGGCATCGTCAACGGCTACGCCAAGATCGACGACGACAGCGGCGACCGCCGCTACGGCCAGAACCGCCGGGTGCTCGCCGTCACCTGGATCTTCGACGACGGCACCGAGGCCTCGTTCGACCTCGAGGAGACGCCGGAGCTGCAGACCTTCACCCTCGACGCACCCGTCGAGACGACCACGGTCCGGGTCCGCCTCGACGAGGTCTCCGACCCCGGCGGCCGCGACTTCACGGCCGTCGGCGAGCTCAGCCTCCTCGGCAGCTGAGGGCGGTCACGCGGCCGCGGCGCCGAACCAGCGCGTCAGCGCGCCGGCCAGGGAGTCCTGGTCGTCACCGAGCCACACGATGTGGCCGTCGGGCCGCAGGAGCACGGCCGGCACGTCGAGGTCGGCGCCGAGGTCGGCGAGGTGGTCGACGCGGTCCGTCCAGCCGTCCGCCGAGAGCGCGCCGGTGCGGTCGAGCAGCAGCCCTCGGCCCTGATGCATCCTGTCGTAGAGACGCCCCCGCGTCAGCGTGACGTCCTTCTGCCTCCGGCCGAGCGGGTCGGGCTCGTCGCCGAGGTCGTAGCGGATCCCGACCGCGGTGACCTTCTCGATGAGGAACCGGTTCACCCCCTCGATCTGCATCAGTTCCTCGAGGACCCGGCGCACCGCCCGCGGTCCGGGCTCCTGGCGCAGCAGCTCGCTCTGCGCGTGGGTGTTGTTCAGGACGTCGTCGGCGACCGGGCGCCGCTCGGCCTCGTAGGTGTCGAGCAGGTCCTTCGGCGCCCAGCCGGCGAGCTCGGCGGCCAGCTTCCAGCCCAGGTTGAACGCGTCCTGGATGCCGAGGTTGAGCCCCTGTCCGCCCAGCGGCGGGTGCACGTGCGCCGCGTCGCCGGCCAGCAGCACCCGCCCGACGCGGTACCGCTCGGCCAGCCGCGTGGCGTCGCCGAAGCGGGACAGCCAGCGCGGCGAGTGCACGCCGAAGTCGGTGCCGGCGAAGGCCCGCAGCCGCTCCTTGACCTCGTCGAGGGTCGGCGGGACGGTGCGGTCCTCGGCCACCGCCGCGGCCGGCACGATGACGCGGAACGTGTCGCCGATGGGCCCGATGCCGAACGTGTGGTGGGTCTTGCGGATCTCGGCGATGATGGGGACCAGCTCGTGCAGCGGCGTGGTCACCTCCATCTCGCCGAGCAGCCACTCGTTCCGGGCGGGCTCGCCGTCGAAGCCGACGCCGAGCAGCTTGCGGACCGTACTGCGCCCGCCGTCGCAGCCGACGAGAAAGCGCGCCTCCAGCCGGGTGCCGTCGGCCAGCTCCACGTTCACGCCGTGGTCGTCCTGGGTCAGGCCGGTGAGCTCGCTACCGCGCCGGATCCCGGCGCCGAGCTCGGCGGCCCGCTCGGCCAGCAGCCGGTCGATGACGGGCTGCGGCAGGCCGAGGACGTACGAGTGCGCGGTGTCCATGCCCTCGGGCCAGTCCGTGCCGATGCCGGCGAAGTACCCGCCGAACCGGAACTGCCGGCCGGGCTCGAGGAAGCGCTCCAGCAGGCCGCGCTGGTCCATCACCTCGATGCTGCGCACGTGCAGGCCGAGCGAGCGAACCACTGGAGACGGCTCCGCGTCCCGCTCCAGGACCAGGACCCGCACCCCCTGCAGGCGCAGCTCAGCCGCCAGCATCAGGCCGGTCGGGCCGCCGCCGGCGACGATCACGTCGATCATGGAACCCCCAACTCACGGTGTGTGAGCTGCAGATTCTGCAGCAGCACCGGGGCCTTGCCGCAAGACCCCGGTGCTGCTATACGTTGAAGAGGGAGAGGTGTACCCCTCAGCCGGCCCTCTCGGCCGGTCCGGCTCAGCCGGCCTCTGGCCGGTAGCGCAGCCACACCACACCCGAGCGGTACGGCGTCGCGGCCACCAGGTTGAGCCGCACCGGGCCGACGCCGTCGAGGATGCGCGGGCCCTCGTGCCAGATGTGCGGGTGCAGCCAGAACCAGAACTCGTCCACCAGGCCGAGCCGGGTCAGCGCGTGCGCGAAGCTGCCGCAGCCGGTCACGACCAGGTTGCCCCGATGCTTGCCCTTCAGGGCCGGGATCGCGTCCTCGAGCTCGCCGTCGATCACGGTGGCGTTCCAGGCCAACGGATCGCGGAGCGTGCGCGACGCGACGTACTTGGGCATCGCGTTGATGCGGCCGGCCAGGTGGCCCATGCCGGGGTCCTCGCCGAGCTGCGGCCACACGGCCGACAGTCCCTCGTACACGGGCCGGCCCATCAGCAGCGCATCGGCGAGGACGAGCTGGTCCAGCGAGTCGTTGGTGCTGTCGTTGTCGAGCTCGAGCCAGGCCTCCGGGCTCGGCGACTCGAACGCGGCGTTCACCGACATGGAGTTGTGGACTATCAGCTTGCCCATCGTGGGCCTCCGTTCGTCATCGGGATGTGCCTGCGACGGTAGGAGGAGGCGGCGACCGGCCGCATCTGTCGAATGACTGGCGGTGAACCGGCCGGTGGGCGCGCCTAGAGGTCGAGCCTGCCCAGCTCGGCCCGCCGGGCGACGCCCAGCTTCGGATACGCCTTGTACAGATGGTGCCCCACGGTGCGCGGGCTGAGGAACAGCTGCGCGGCGATCTCGCGGTTCGTCTGCCCCTGCGCCGCCAGCCGCACGACCTGCAGCTCCTGCGGGGTGAGCCGGACCGCGCGGCGCGGCTCCGGCGGCGGCTGGCCGGTCGGACGCACGCCCAGCGCGTCGAGCTCGGCCTCGGCCCGCGGCGTCCACGCGTGCGCGGCGATCCGGTCGAACATCGCGAGCGCCTCGGCCAGCTGGGTCCGTGCGGCGGTCGGGCTGCGGTGCCGGCGCAGCCACTCGCCGTAGGCCAGGCGCGTCCGGGCCCGGTCGTACGGACCGCAGCCGTCGAGGCGCAGCGATTCCTCGAAGCGGTCGCGCGCCGACGGGCCGTCGTCGAGGATGGCGGCGCAGCGCAGCTCCAGGGCCGACGCGACGGGGCTCGCCGTCCGCGCGGCCCAGCTGCCGAGCTCGGCCAGCAGCTCCCGGGCGCGCTCGCGCTCGCCCACCCGCACGGCGGCGTCGATGTGGTCCGGGCGCGCGCGCACCAATACGTCGCGACGGACCGGTCCGCGGCCGGCCTCCTCGAGCCGGTCCAGCGCGGCGGCCGGCTCGGCCCGGGCCAGGTCGGTGACGGCCAGTGCCCAGGTGGCCAGAGCCTCGGCCACGCGGTGCCCGCGGGTGTCGGCGCGGACCTGCGCGGCCAGCCGCCCGCACCCGGCGGCGTCGCCACGGACGGCGGCCAGCCAGGCCGCGATGGACCGCAGCACGGTCACCTGCAGGTGCTGGCCGAGCTCGCCCGCGAGGGTGGTCGCTTCGGCGACGGTGACCTCGGCCTCCCGGAACCGCCCGGACACCAGGTACGCGAGGGCGAGCGGCTCGTTCGCGTACGGCAGCCAGCCGATGGCGCCCTGGTCGCGCAGCGCGGCGGCGAGCGCGGAGAGCGTCGCCAGCGCGGTCTCGTCGTCGCCGACGAGCAGCCCCACGAAGCCGCCGGTCAGCCGCTCGACGGCGCCGGTGATCCGGCCGTCGCGGGTCGCGTGCAGCAGGGTTCGCATCGTCCGCGCCGTCGTGGGGGTCGAGCCGCTGCTCAGCAGGGTGGTGAACGCGGCGAGCGCATCGCGCACCTCCACCGCCGGGCCGGGCGGCACCCGGGCCAGCAGGACGGCGCAGCGAGCGAGCAGCGCCGGGTCGGCGGCGTCGCGGGCGCACCAGCTCGCCTCGGTCAGCACCGCCGTCGCCCTGGCCGGGTCGATCGTGAGGATCGGTGCGGCGGCCTCGATCGCCAGCTCCGCGGCACGGGTCGGCGAGTCGCGTTCGTAGGCGACCTGGGCCCGGACCCAGCCGGCCTCGGCCGCCTGCCCGGCCCGCTCGGCGACGACGGCGCGAGCTCTGCCGCCGGTCGGCTCGTCCAGGCTGACGACGGCCGCGGCCGCCGCCGCGGCCAGCGACTCGGCGCGGTCGAGCTCGCCCGCGTCGTAGGCCGTGCGGGCCGCTCCGACGAGCCGGCGGGCCCGGGCGGGACGGTCGCCGCTCAGCGTCGCGGCGCGTTCCAGGGCCTGCGACGCGGCGGCCGGTGCGCCGCGCGTCGACGCCCGCTCGGCCGCGTCGTCCAACGCCGCCGCGACAGCCTCGTCGGCTCCGGCCGCGGCCGCCGCGAGGTGCCAGGCGCGCCGGTCGCCGTCGTCGATGACAGCGGCGAGCGCCCGGTGTGCGGCGAGACGGCGCCCGATGGGAACGTCCTGGTAGGCGGCGGCGCGGATCAGCGGGTGCCTGAACTCCAGGCGGCCGGAGCTGACGCGGACCAGCTCGCGGACCTCGGCCGGCTCCAGGTCCGCCACCCCGACGCCGAACGCGCCGCCGGCGGCGGTGAACGCGGCCAGCTCGGACCGATGGTCGGCGGCGGCCAGCAGCAGCGCCCACCGGGTCGGCTCGGGCAGCGCGCGCAACCGGCCGCGGAAGTGCTCCTCGAGCCGGCCCGCGGCGGGCAGCGGCGCGACCGGGGCGGGCAGCACGCCGGCCGGTGCGGGCGGCACGTCCGCCGGCTGCCCGACCGCGAGCTCCACGATCGCCAGCGGATTGCCGCCGGACTCGCGCAGCACCCGGGCGGCGACGTCGTGCGGCAGCGTGCGCCGCGCGGCCAGCAGCTGGGCCGCGCTGGCGCCGTCGAGCCTGGACAGCGTGACGCTCTCGATGCCGTCGGCGGGGAACGGGCGGTCACCGTCGCGTGCGGTGAGGATCGTGGCGACCGGGTCCGAGCTCAGCCGGCGCACGGCGAACAACAGCGCCGCGGCCGACGAGCGGTCGAACCAGTGTGCGTCGTCGAGCAGGACCAGCAGTGGCGCCCGCTCGGCCAGCTCGGAGAGCAGCATCAGCGTAGCCGCGCCGGCCATGAGCGGGTCCGTCGGGGCGGTCACCGTCCCGAACGCCGCGCGCAGCGCCCGGGCGTGGGAGTCGGGCAGCCCGCCGAACGCGTCGCCCGAACCGTCGGCGAGAGGCGCCAGCAGGACCTGCAGGCCGGCGAACGGGATCTCCGCCTCCGACTCCACCCCGGCGGCGCGCAGCACCCGGAACCCGCCGGCCATCGCGGCCGCGTGGTCGACGAGCGTGGTCTTGCCGATCCCGGCCTCGCCGCGCAGCACCAGGGCCCGGCCGTGCCCCTCCTTCGCGTCGGCCAGGAGACGGCGCAACCGCGACTGCTCGCCGGAGCGGCCCACGATGGACGCCACGGTGCCGGCGGACGCGATCTGCACACGGCGACGGTAGCCCCGCTCCCCGCTCCGTTCGAGCCCCGGCCCCACCCGTAGCCGTTGCCCGTGATCAAAGTCGGGCCGCGCCGGCGCTGCGGACGTAGGCGAGGGCGTCGGCCCACTCGACGACCTCGCCGAGCATCGTGCCGGCGGCCGTCAGGTGCCGCTCGCGCGGTGTGGGCCGGACGAAATCGGCGAAGTCGTCGTACACCGAGAGCGTCACCTGGGTCCGGACATCGGCGATCCGCAGCATGCCCATGACGCCGCGCAGGTGCTCGACCGCTCGGACGCCGCCGTCGGCCCCGTAGCCGACGAACCCGGCCGCCTTGTGATGCCACTCGGCGTAGAGGAGGTCGAGGGCGGTCTTCAGCACGCCCGGGTAGGACCGGTTGTACTCGGGCGTGACGAAGACGAAGCCGTCGAACCCGGCGACGGTCGCAGCCAGCCGTAGCGTGTGCGGACGCGTGTACTGCCCGGTCGCCGCGGGCATTGGCTCGTCGAGGTGCGGGAGGTCGAAGTCGGCGAGGTCGATGAGCTCGTATTCGGCGTCGCTGCGCTGTTTCGCCAGGTCGAGGAGCCACTGGGCGACGGCGGGGCCGACGCGGTCGGGGCGGGTGCTGCCGATGATGATCGCGATGCGGGTCATGCTTCGACGCTAGGAACGCCGGCCCGGCCGCTGCCATGGGCGCGCGTCTCACCGCTTTGCGCGATCGTCTCGCGGCCCTGCCCTCGGCGAGACGGCCGCCGTAGGCTCACGGTGTGGACTCGTTGAGCCAGGTCGTCGCCGTCATGCGCACCGGGCGGCCGCACTCGTTCCGGCTGCAGGCCGCCGGCACGTGGAGCTGGCGGTACCCGCCGGTGCGCGGCGCCGCCTTCCACGTCGTGCTGCAGGGGTCGTGCTGGCTGCTCCCGGCCGGCGGCGAGCCGATCGCCCTGGCCGCCGGCGACGTCGTGCTCTTCCCGCACGGCACCGGACACGGCCTGGCCGACCGGTCCGAGACCCCGCTCGCGGCGCCGTGCCAGACCGAGGCCGGCGCGCACACCGTCGTCGCCGGAACAGCCGCTACCGGAGCCGAGCCGGAGGTGGTCGCCGTCTGCGGGCAGTATCTCGTCGACCGCGAGCGGCCGCACCCGATGTTCGCCGAGCTTCCCGACGTCGTGCACCTGCCGAACCGGCTGGGCCGCTACCCGGCGCTGCACACCGCCGTCGAGCTGCTCGGCCGCGAGGTCGACGCTCCCGAGCCGGGTTCCGACGCCATCGTGCCCGCGCTGCTCGACGTGCTGTTCCACTACATCCTGCGGGCCTGGCTGACCCGCGAGGACTGCACGCGCCCGGAGTCGCGCGGCTGGGGTGCGGCTCTGAAGGACGACGTCGTCGGGGCCGCGCTCGCCGCCATCCACACAGCGCCGGAGCGGGCGTGGACGGTCGAGTCGCTGGGTGCCGAGGCCGGACTGTCGCGGGCCGCATTCGCTCGCCGGTTCACGACACTGGTCGGCATGGCGCCGCTGGCCTACCTGACCTGGTGGCGCATGACGACGGCGACCCGGCTGCTGCTCGACACCGACCTTCCCGTCGGTGCCGTCGCCCGCCGGGTCGGCTACACGTCGGAGTTCGCGTTCGCTGCCGCGTTCAAGCGTGAGTACGGCCGCCCGCCCGGCCGCTATCGCAGCGAGCGGGCGGCCGCCTGAACGTCTGCCCCGCCGGGCTCAGCCCTCGCGGGGGACGTCGCCGCGCCAGGCCCCGGACTCGAGGCCGCGCGACTCGATGAACTGCTTGAAGTTCTCCATGTCGCGCTCGGCCGCCGAGGACACCATGCCGGCCTTCTCGCCCGCCTTCTCGAGCATCCCCTCGGGCTCCATGTCCAACTGCAGCGTCACCCGCGTGTTCTCGGCGTCCAGCTTGTGGAACGTCACCACGCCGGCCTGGTCGACCCCGCCGGTGGAGCGCCAGGCGATGCGCTCGTCGGGGTGCTGCTCGGTGATCTCGGCGTCGAACTCCCGTTCCACGCCTGCGATCTTGATCTTCCAGTGCAGGTGCCGGTCGTCGAGCTGATGGACGGACTCGACGTCGTCCATGAACTTCGGGAACTCCTCGAACTGCGTCCACTGGTTGTACGCGGTCGTGATCGGGACGTGCACGTCGACGGACTTCGTGGCGGTGCTCATCGACGCCTCCTCTCGGGTCGCTTCTGCTCGGTCCCTCCGCCCGTACCCGGCGTTCGCGCGGGTATTCGGCCGTGTGTGGCGGACGCGCCCTGTGGGTACTGACGGGCGCGAAGGGGGTGGGGTGTGCGACTTCGACGGTGGGACCCGGCCAGTACCGCGATCCAGCGGCGGCGGCGCGGTCGAGGCTTCGGTTACCTGGACGTCGACGGCGAGGCGCTGCGCGACGCGGAGACGCTGGCGCGTATCGAGGCGCTGGTCATCCCGCCGGCGTGGCAGGACGTGCGGATCTGCCCGTGGCCGAACGGTCACCTGCAGGCCGTCGGCACCGACGACGCCGGGCGGCGGCAGTACCTGTACCACGAGGCCTGGCGGGTGCAACGCGATCGCGAGAAGTTCGCCCGCGTCCGCGAGTTCGGCCGGACCCTGCCCAAGGCCCGCGTCCGGGTCGCCGACGACCTCGCGACCCGCGGGCTGAACCGGCGCCGGGTGCTGGCCGCCGCGGCCCGGCTGCTCGACATCGGGTTCTTCCGTATCGGCGGCGAGGTGTACGCCCAGGAGAACGGCTCGCACGGGCTGACGACCGTCCTGCGCTCGCACGTCAGCGTCGCCCGCGGCGGCCGCGTGGTGTTCGAGTACCCGGCGAAGTCCGGGCAGGAACGGGTGCAGGCGGTCGCCGCCACCGACGTCGTCGACGTCATCCGCGCGCTCGTGCGCCGCCGCGAGCCGGACCAGACACTGCTCGCCTACTACGAGGGCCGCTCCTGGCACAACGTGCGCTCGGCCGACGTCAACGTGTACCTGCACGAGATCTGCGGCGACGACAGCAGCGCGAAGGACTTCCGCACCTGGCACGGGACGGTGCTGGCGGCGGTCGCGCTGGCGACCGGGACGGACGATCCCGCCGCGTTGAGCCGGACCGCCCGCCGCCGGGCCGAGGCGCGCGCGATCAAGGAGGTCGCCGAGTACCTCGGCAACACCCCCGCCGTCTGCCGCTCCGCCTACGTCGATCCGGCCGTCATCGAGGCGTTCGAACAGGGCGTCACCATCCGGCGCACGCTCGAGCGCCTGGGCACCGACGAGGTCCTCGTCGGCGAGGAGGACCGCGAACGCGTCGAGCGCGCCGTCCTCGAGCTCCTCGACGACGTCGGGTGACGGCGCCGACGACGCCGACGACGCTGAGGGCGCCGACGGCGTCAGTGGCGGCCGGGGACGAACTCCTGGGCCTTCGCCTTCACGCCCTGCACCAGCACCCGCCAGGCGTTCGGGTCGCCTTTGAGCAGCGCCTCGGTGGTCTCCTTGACCTGCTCGAAGGTCGCGTGCGGCGGGATCGGCGGCACCTCGGGATCGCAGCGGACGTCCAGGAGCACCGGGCCGTCCGCCGTCAGCGCCCGGTCCCAGGCGTCGCCCAGCTCGTCCGGCGACGACACGCTCACCCCGCCGACACCGAAGCAGCGCGCCGCCGCCGCGTAGTCGATGTCGGGCAGGGTCTGCGACTCCTCGAACTTCGGCGCGCCGCCCATGGCCCGCAGCTCCCACGTCACCTGGTTGAGGTCGTTGTTGTGGAACACGCACACGACGAGTCGCTTGTCGGTCCAGCGGTCCTGGTAGCGGGTGATCGTCATCAGCTCGGCCAGGCCGTTCATCTGCATGGCGCCGTCGCCGACGAGGGCGACCACCGGCCGGTCGGGGTGCGCGAACTTGGCGCCGATCGCGTACGGCACCCCCGCGCCCATGGTCGCCAGCGTCCCGGACAAGGACCCGCGCATCGCGCCGCGCATCCGCAGCAGCCGCGCGTACCAGTTCGTCGACGAGCCGGAGTCGGCGGTGACGATGGCGTCGTCGGGGATCCGCAGCGACAGCTCGTGCACGATCCGCATCGGGTTCACCGGCTGGGCGTCGACCATCGCCTGCCGCTCGACGGTCTCCCACCAGTCGGCGACGGCGCTCTCGACCAACGCCCGCCACGAGCGGTCCGTCACCGGCCGGAGCAGCGGGATCAGCGCCCGCAGCGTCGCGCCCGCATCGCCGACGAGGTTGACCTCCGTCGGGTAGCGCATGCCGGCCATCCGGCCGTCGAGGTCGATCTGCACCGCCCGGGCCTGGCCGAAGTCAGGCAGGAACTGCGTGTACGGGAAGCTCGAGCCGACGATGAGCAGCGTGTCGCAGTCGCGCATCAGCTCGTAGCTGGCCCGGGTGCCGAGCAGCCCGATCGAGCCGGTGACGTAGGGCAGGTCGTCGGACAGCACGTCCTTGCCGAGCAGCGCCTTCGCCACGCCGGCGCCGGTCGTCTCGGCCACCTGCATGACCTCGTCGGCGGCGCCGCGGGCGCCCTGGCCGACCAGGATCGCGACCCGCGACCCCGCGTTCAGCACCGACGCGGCCGCCTCCAGCTGCTCGTTCGACGGAACGACGACGGACGACGGCGTGTCCGGCGGCCCGGACGGCACCTGCCGGAACACGTGCTCCGGCGCGCTGTACTCGAGCTCCTGCACGTCCGCGGGAATGATCAGTGCCGTCGGCGCCCGCCGCGCCATCGCCGTCCGGAAAGCGCGGTCGACGGCGTTGGGCAGCTGCTCGGGAACGTTCACCTCGGCCAGGTACTCGCTCGCGACGTCCTTGAACAGCGCCTGGAGGTCGACCTCCTGCTGATAGTGCCCGCCCATGGCGGCCCGCGCCGTCTGCCCGACGATCGCGACCACCGGCACGTGGTCCAGCTTGGCGTCGTAGAGGCCGTTGAGCAGGTGGATCGCGCCCGGCCCGGAGGTCGCGAGGCAGACGCCCTGCCGCCCGCTGAACTTCGCGTAGCCGACGGCCTGGAAGGCCGCCATCTCCTCGTGCCGTGCCTGAACGAACCGCGGCTGGTCGCCGGCCTCGCCGAACGCCGCCACGATGCCGTTGATGCCGTCGCCGGGATAGCCGAAGACCTGCTCGACCCCCCACTCGCGCATCCGCGTCAACAACCGGTCCGCCACCGTCTCAGCCATGTGTGTCCTCCGGTCAGCTTCCCTGTGCCTCGGCTTCCCGTACCCGGCGGCCGCCTCCGGTAACGCTCACGCGAACCGGCGCAGACCGAGGACGACGCCCAGGTTGCGTGCCCGCTGGGCGAGCTCGTCGGAGGGCAGCTCCCACACTCCCCTGGCGCCGTCCGGACCCGGCCCCGCACCTACCGGCGGCCGCCGCCGCATGCGCCGTCGGCGGACGGGTACGGGGCGACGCAGGAACGACATCATGGGAGGTCGTCATGCCCAGCAAGTCGGCGAACGTGAAGAACGAGAAGCAGTACGAGGCCCTCAAGGACAAGGGCATGTCGAAGGAGCGGGCGGCCCGCATCGCCAACTCGCCCGGAGCTTCGAAGCGCGGCGGAAAGAAGAGCGGCTCCGGCGGCGACAGCTCGCAGGGCGGCACCAGCGCGCAGAAGAAGAAGGCCGGCAGCAAGGGTGGCAAGGCCACCGCGCGCAAGAGCTGACGGACCTACGGCTCCGGCGACTGGCGGGCGGTCGCGATGACCTGGTCGGCCCCCTCGCGTAGCTTGATCCGGTTGCGCTGCGACAGTCGGCTGAGGACGGCGAACGCCCGGTCGGCATCGAGGCCGTAGCGCTCCATGAGGACGCCCTGCGCCAGCCCGACGGCGTGGTGGGCGTCCATGGCGCGGCGCAGCCCGGCCTCGTCGCGCGCGGTCGCGATGGCGACGGATGCGTGTCGCGCGAAGATCTCCGCGACGGCGGCGTCGTCCTCGTCGAACGTGTCCGGTTCGGTGCCGTAGAGGCTCAGCGCGCCGAACGGCGCCTCGCCGGCGACCAGTCGGACGGCCACGACGCTGCGCAGTCCGCGCTCCGCGGCGGAGGCGGACCAGTGCGGCCAGCGGGAGTCGTCCTTGGTGTCGCCGACGAGCACGGCCGACCGGTGCTGCATGGCCTGCACCGCCGGCCCGTCCTCGAGGCTCACCTGCAACAGCTCGAGTTCGCGCACCCGCTCCTGCGTGGCCACGGCCGGCTCCAGCCGCCCGGTGCCGCTCAGCAGCACGAGCGTGGCGTCGCTGCAGCTGACAGCCTGCCGCGCGTACTCGACGACCAGCTCGAGCGTCTGCTCCGGATCGGGCGCGTCATGCAGCGCCGCCGCGATCGCGGCGAACTCGCCCGAACCCAGCTCACCACGCACCGCACCCTCGCTCACGTCGACAGTATGGATCCGAGGAGGATCGGATGACGAGTACCTTCTCTCAGTGGACGCTGGACGTTCGCGATGTGGACCTCATGGCGCGCTTCTGGTCGGCGGCGCTGGGCTACGACATCGACCCCGACGACGACGGCGACGGCGCCCATCTGCGGCCGCCGGCCGGCGCACCCGCCAACGCTCTGAGCGTCTGGCTGCAGCCCAGCGGCGGGCCGAAACGCGACAAGAACCGCAACCACCCCGACCTCGTCGCGACGGCCGGGACGGCGGACGCGGAGGTCGAGCGGCTGCTCGGGCTCGGGGCCACCCGCGCCGACGTCGGGCAGACCGGCAGCGAGGGATTCACCGTCCTCGCCGACCCGGAGGGCAACGAGTTCTGCGTCCTGCACCGCCGCCGGACCGTCTGACCGCCTGAGCCGACGGCGACGCAGGACGGCCGCGAGGCCGGCTCGTCGGGGCCGGGTCTCCTCAGGCGGACTCGAGCGCGCCGATCCTCGCACGCAGCCGCCGCAGGATGCCGGCCAGCAGGCGCGAGACCTGCATCTGGGTGACGCCGAGGTCGCGGCCGATCTCCGCCTGGGTCCAGCCGCGGAAGAACCGTAGGTACAGGATGCGCCGGTCGCGCTCCCCCAGCTCCCGGCAGGCCGGCGCGAGCGCGACCATGGCCTCGGACCGCTCGTACGCGGTGTCGTCGTCGCCGATGGTGTCGGCCAGCGAGGTCTCACCGTCGTCGACGCGGTAGTCGATGGAGGCGACCGTGAAGCACTCGTACGACGCCTGGGCCTCGCGGACGTCGGCGGCCTCGACGCCCAGGTGGCCGGCCAGGTCCGCCGCCGTCGGCGTGGCGCCATTCGACTGGGTGACCTCCGCCGTCGCCGCCGACAGTGCCGACTGCAGCTCCTGCACCCGCCGCGGCGGCCGCACCGCCCAGCCGTGGTCGCGGAAGTGGCGTTTGATCTCGCCCGCGATGGTGGGGACGGCGAACGAGACGAAGTCGCGGCCGAGCTCGGGATCGAACCGCCGGGCGGCGTTCACGAGGCCCAGGTGGGCCACCTGCAGGATGTCGTCGTTCTCGAGGCTCCGGCCGTAGTAGCGCCGGGCGATCGCCTCGGCGAGCCCGAGGTGGAGCAGGACCACCTCGGCGATGAGCTGACGGCGCTCGGTCCCGTCGGCGTCCGCCGCGCGGCGGAACAGATCGAGAGCGAGACGGTCCCGCTCCGCGTGCTGGTGCTGGTGCTGGTGCTGGTGATGGTCACGATGCTCGTCGAGCCTTGAACGAACGTGCGTCACGGCCGACACCTCTTCTCCCATGGAGGATGTGGCGCACTGCTTGACCACGCCTCTCCACCGAAGCACGTTATCTCTTCGTTATCAACCCGCTTCCGCGGATGCGCGCGGATCTCTCGGGTACGACCTGGCCATGGCGGTGCGCGACCCCGGCCGAGCCCGACGGGCGACCGCTGCCGTCTTCTTCCTGACGGCGATCCTCTCCGCCACCTGGTCGACCCGGGTCCCGGCCGTCCGCGAGCGGCTGGACCTGTCGGTGGTCGAGCTCGGGATCGCCGTGATGGGACTCGAGGGAGGCGCCGTCGCCGGACTGCCCGTCGGGGCCGTCGTCGTCGCCCGGCTGGGCGCGCGCCGGGCGACGGCGATCGCCTTCGCCGTCTTCGCCGCCGGGCTGGTGGGGACGGGCCTCGCTCCGGGCCTCGCGCTGCTCGTGGCGGCCCTCGCCGTGTTCGCGCTCGCCAACAGCGTCATCGACGTCGCGATGAACGTCCAGGGCGTCGACCTGGAGCGCCGGCTGGCCCGGCCCCTGCTGTCGTCGCTGCATGCCTGGGGGTCGGTGGGACTGGTCGTGGGCGGCCTCGCGGGAACGGCGGTGGCCGCCGGCGTGCCGGTCACGGTGCACTTCGCGGTGACGGCGGCCGGCGGGCTGCTCCTGGTGGCGGTCGCGGTCCACTGGTTCGTCCGCGAGGAGGCGGGACCGGCGCGGACCGGGTTCGCCCGGCCGGACCGCGGCCTCGCCGTCCTCGGGCTGATCGCCTTCTGCGCCTTCCTCGTCGACGGCACCGCCTACCAGTGGAGCGCCGTCCAGTTGCGGGCCGACAAGGACGCGGGTGCGACGCTCGCCGCCGCAGGGTTCACCGTTTTCGCGGTAGGGGTCGCCATCGGCCGGTTCGCCGCGGGCCGCGTCCTCGACCGGCACGGCCCGCGCCGGACGGTCCAGGCGGCCGGGCTGGTCGTGGTGGCGGGGACGGCGCTCGCCGCGGTGCCGTCGTCGGCCGTCCTCAGCCTGGCCGGATGGGGCGTCATCGGGACCGGCGTGGCCGCGCTGGCTCCCGTCGTCCTCGCCGCCGCGCCCGACGCCGGGCGGATGCCGGCGCCGGCGGCGATCGCGGCCGTCACCACCGTCGGCTACCTGGGGTCCTTCACCGGCCCGCTGATCATCGGGCCGGTCGCGGACGTGAGCAGCATCTCCGTCGCCCTCGGCCTCCTCGCCGTCGCCGGCCTCGCGACGACGGTCCTCGCGCGGACGGTGAGCGCATGGCGCGGCGGGGGCCGGGGAGGATCGGCACATGGGTCGCATCGACCGGACCGCTGAGCCCTGGGGAACGCGCACACCGCACGGACCGGGCGACACGTGGCCGGTCCGCGTATTCCGCCGCGACGGCGCGCTCGTCGCCACCGGTCGGGCGGCAGCGGAAGCATGCCGAGCCCGAGAGCGGGAACGTGACCGGCAGGGCGCGCGGTCATCCTAGGTGGCCGCGCTCTCCAGGCCCCGGTCGTCAAGCAGTGTGCGACCGGGGCCGACCCCGGCAAGGGCACCTGGCTCGGGTGAGCCGCACCCTGGGAATGCGGCTCGCCCGAGGTGAAACGGCGACCTCCGGCACGGGGGCTGAACCGGACGCGCCGCGGCGCCCATACCCCACGAGCGGACGTGATCACTCATCGTCGCCGCCGGCGAGGCCGGCCGGCCGCCGGCCCGGGACTGACACCCGGGGGACGACCGGCCGGCCTCGCGGCACGTCTAGCGCGCCACGCGGAACACGAACCGGCCCTGGTCCGTGGCGTGGTTGGCATCGCCGCCGTAGGTCGCGACGACGCTGTAGGGGCCGGCCCGCGGGCCCTCGGCCGCGCAGGTCGCCGTGCCGGCCGAGACCGTCGCGACGCAGAGGTGGTGCCACGCGAGGCGAAGTAGACCTCGCCCGTCGCCGTCTCCGCGAGGGTCGCGGTCAGCACCGCCGGCTCACCCGCGGCGACCTCCTCGGACGCCGCCGCGGCCGTGAGGTCCACCGGCGCCTTCCGGACGGTGACCCGGGCGGTCGCCGTCGATGCCCCGTGCTCGGCATCGCCCGAGTAGGCCGCGGTGACGTCGTGCGCGCCGGCAGGCAGGGTGCCGAGCACGCAGGCGGCCGTCCCGCCGGTCAGCAGCGCCCGGCACTGCGCGCCGTCCGCCGTGCTGAAGGTGACCGAAACCCGTCGCCGCCGGCGGGGTCACCGTCGCCGTGACCCGTACGGGCATCCCGTACGTCGCCGTCACCGGCGGGCGGGCCTGCGCGACGCGGCGCTCAGCGCTGTCGTCAGCGCAGTCGTCAGGGCGGCGAGGACAGCGACACGGCGGGACCGGCGGGGACCAGTGCCACGGCGTGGGACTCCTGCGGGCTCGTCGGAACAGCTCGGATGCCCGAGCCTGGCCAGCGCCGAAGACCCTTGCGGGGCGGAGAGGTGACCGCGCCGGGTCGGCGCGGTGAACTGTTCGGACAACCCTGAGGGATCGACACATATCGACACGTCTTGACAACGGGCCGGAAATGAGAGGGGATGAGAACACTGCAGCCGGGTACGTCCCGGTCACCCCAATCGTCAGTGGTTCAGAAGCGTGCCACACCTCGTCAGTCTCGGAGGTGTGAGCATGACCCGTTCCGTCCCTCGGCAACGCGCCGATGTCGCCGAGTCCCCCGTCGCCACCATGGACGGCCGGGCCGGACACGACCGGCGCACCACCGACCTCCTCCGCGCCGCGGCACACGCCGCCGGTCCGGAGCGACGCCGTCTCGTCGACCAGGCAGTGCTCGAGAACCTCGGCATCGCCGACGCCATCAGCAGGCGCTACGGCGGCCGCGGGCTCGACAGTGACGAGCTGCGGCAGGTCGCCTACCTCGGCTTGGTCGCCGCCGCTCAGCGGTTCGACCCCGAACGCGGCCACGACTTCGTCTCCTTCGCCGTGCCCACGATCCTCGGCGAGGTCAAGCGCTACTTCCGCGACCACGCCTGGGCGGTCCGGCCGCCGCGGCGCATCCAGGAGCTGCGGGCGGCGATGACGTCGGCCTCGGACGAGCTGAGCCAGCAGTTCGGCTCCGCGCCGACGGCGGAAGACCTGGCCGGCCACCTCGGCATCGCGGTCGAGGACGTCCGCGAGGCGGAGCGCTCCGGCGACCACTACACCGCCCTGTCGATCGACCAGCCGACGACCGCCGATTCCGACGACGCGGCGGGAACGCTCCTGGGTGACACCCTGGGCGCCGCGGATGCGGGCTACGACCGCTCCGAGGCGATGGTGCTGCTGACCGCCGCGTGCCGCGCGCTCCCCCGGCGCGACGCGCACATCCTCTACCTGCGGTTCTTCCTCGGCTGGACGCAGCATGAGATCGGCGCGGAGATCGGGGTCACCCAGATGCAGGTCTCGCGCCTGCTCGCCCGCATCCTGCGCCAGCTGCGGGCGAACATCGGCGAGACCACCTAGCGGCGAGGGACCAGGACCCCGTCAGCCGGTCGAGCCCCGGCCGACGTCGAAGCGCTCCTCGTATCGACGCCTCGCCTCGGCCAGCGCGGACCGGCCGACGCGGGCCACCGCCTCGATGTCGGTGACCAGCGGCTCGTGGTCCGGACCCTGGCCGACGACCCTGCCGGTGAGCAGCCACGCGAACCGGCCGGGCTCGTCGAGCTCGTCGTACTTGCACAGCCGCCGCGCGACCCAGTCGGCCGGCGGCCGCGGCCACCACGACTCTGGCTCCAGGGTCGTGACCGACCAGCCCGGAAGGTCGACGCCGGCCTCGTAGTCGCGGCTCGGGCCCGCCTTCGCGTCCGACGCCGGCCCCTTGGAGTACCGGACGAGCAGGCCGGGATGCTCGCCGACCGCCCGCACGACGTCGTCGAACGACTCGAGAACCGGCAGGTCCTCGCCGTCTGTGAAGTCCCTCGGCACCCGCACCCCTCGTCGCTCGTCCGCACCCGGCACCCGTCCTCTACCCAATCTTCACGGCTCTTTAGCGGCACGCGCGGCATAACCGCGGCGCGCGCGTGGAAAACTGTCGGCATGGCCATCGGAACGGTGAAGTTCTTCCGGGCGGACAAGGGTTGGGGGGCCATCAGTTCGCCGGACATTCCTGACGGTTGCGACGCCTGGGTGCACTTCAGCGTGATCGCCATGGACGGCTTCCGCGAGCTCGCCGCCGGCGACCGCGTCGAGTTCTCCTACGAGCAGGCGCAACAGGACAGCTTCCGCTACCGCGCCACCGTCGTCCGCAAGCTGCCCGAGGGCCGGCGCAAGTCCGCCTGATCAGCCGGCGGTGCTCTGCACGCACCGGGCGTCGCTCAGCGACGAGCGGTGACGATCCAGGCGCGGGCGTCGAACAGCACGCCGTCCGGCGTGGTGTGGGCGGCGAGGTGCGCGCGCAGCCGGTCGCGGGCGCGGGCGAGCTCCGGCCCGGTGAACCGGGCGAGGGCCGCGCGCGGGTCGCGCAGCTGCAGCACGGCCTCGAACGCCGCGCCGGCGCCGGCGCCGTACCAGACCGGCCGCGACAGGTCAGTGAACTCGACCTCGCCGTAGCCGGCGGACTCCAGCAGCGCGCGCGTGGCGTCGCGACCGGCGAGCGAGAAGGCGCTGCCGTCGCCGACGGCCGGGGCGGCGCCGTCGAGCACGACGTCGATCAGCGGGCCCGCCCAGGCGTTGGCGGCACTCTCCTGCCAGACGATCATCGCCAGGCGCCCGCCGGGCCGGGTCGCCCGCGCGAGGTGCGCGAACGCCGTCGCCGGATCGTCGAAGAACATCGTCCCGAACCGGCTCATGACCAGGTCGAACGCCGCGTCCGGGAAGGGATGCGTCTGCGCGTCGGCGACCTCGAAGCCGACGTTGGTCAGGCCCTCGGCGGCGGCGAGCTCGCGCGCCTCCTCGATCCGGCCCCGCGCGACGTCGACGCCCAGGACCCGGCCGCCGGCCGCCAGGCGGGCGGCGTCGCGGGTCGTGCGGCCGCTCCCGCACCCGACGTCGAGCACCCGATCGGTCCGCCGGATGCCGAGCGCGGCCCGGAACGGCGGGTCGAGATACCGGAGCTCGGCGTCGTAGTCGAAGGCCACGGGCTCCCCTCACAGGAGTGAGACGGCGACAGGCGCGGCTCAGGCGGGCCGGGCCAGCACGTTGACGGCCGCGCCGAACACTCGCGGCAGGGCGACGGCGAGCGGCACCAGTGCCCGCCGGCCGGCAGCCGTCGCCGTTGCGCCGACGAGGGCCCGGGTCATCAGCTCGTACCGCCAGGTCAGCCGCCGCCACGCCGCGTCGTACCGGGCCGGCGACCCCGCCGCGATCGCGGCCACGGCGGCGCGCGCCTGGGCCATGCCGAGCGCCACCCCCTCGCCGGTGAGCGCGTCGACGTAGCCGGCGGCGTCGCCGATCAGCAGCGTCCGGCCGGCGACCCGGCGGCGCGAGCGCTGCCGCAGCGGACCGGCGCCGCGCACCGTCGTCAGCGGCCTCTCGCCGATGCGCGAGCGCAGCGCGGGAAACGCGTCGAGGTGCTCGTCGAACGACGCCCTGGCCCTGGTCAGGACGGCGATACCGACCAGGTCCGGCCCGACCGGGGTCACGTACGCCTCGGCCGACGGCGCCCAGTGCACCTCGACGTAGTCGGTCCACGGCGCCAGCCGCACGTGCCGCCGCAGCCCGAACCGGCGCGCCGCGGCGACCGGCACGTCCAGGCCGAGCTGACGGCGGATCGGCGAGTGCAGACCGTCGGCCGCCACGAGATAGCGGGCCCGGACGCCGTCGACCTCGACGGCGTCCGGGTGCTGGACGACGGTGCGGACGGCGGCCGGAACGACCATGACGCCGGCGTCGTCGACGGCTCGGCGCAGGGCGGCGTGCAGCGTCGTCCGCCGGACGCCGCGGCCGGGCCCGGCGCGGAAGTCCGCCACCACGGACCGGGGGCCCGACACGTACCGGATCCCGCGCAGCGCCCGCCCGTCCGGGCGCACGCCCAGCTCGGCGAGGGCCTGGACGGCGCCGGGCATGAGCCCCTCGCCGCAGGCCTTGTCGATCGGCCCGGGACGCGGCTCGTACAGCACGACCTCGAGCCCGCGCCGCACCGCGTGCAACGCCGCCGTCAGCCCGGCCGGGCCGCCACCGGCGACGACGACGTCGATCACGGCGCCCGCTCGGCCTCGAGCGCCGTCAGCGCGGAGTTCTCCACCGAGAGCCGGACGGCGAGCAGCCCGGCGTTGAGCACGGTGAACACGACCGCGGTGATCCAGGCCGAGTGCACCAGCGGCAGCGCGAACCCCTCGACCACGACGGCGACGTAGTTGGGGTGGCGCAGCAGCCGGTACGGCCCCGCCTGCACGAGCGGGAGGCCCGGCACGACGATGACCCGCGTGTTCCATTGGTGCCCGAGGGTCGCGATGCACCACCAGCGCAGCCCCTGCGACAGCACGACGAGCGCCAGCATCGTCCAGCCGAGCGCGGGCACGAACTCCGGCCGGCGGATCCACACCTCCGCGACGGCGCCCACCAGCAGCCCCGTGTGCAGGACCACCATGAACGGGTAGTGCCCGCGGCCGTACTCGACGCCGCCGCGGTCGAAGCTCCAGGCCGCGTTGCGTTTCGACACCGCCAGCTCGGCCAGTCGTTCCAGGCCGACCAGCCCGACCAGCACCGTGAACAGCACCTCGGACATCGGCTCACGCCCGCAGCAGGACGAGTTCGAGACAGAAACCAGGACCCATGGCCAGCACGATCCCATACGACCCCGGCTCCGGCGGTCGCAGCTCGAGGGTGTCGGCCAGCACGTGCAGCACCGACGCCGACGACAGGTTGCCGATGCGGCCCAGCGAGTCCCACGTCAGCGACAGCGCGTCGCGCCCCACGCCCAGCGCGTCCTGCATGGCCTCCAGCACCTTCGGCCCGCCCGGATGGCAGACCCACCATCCGACGTCCGCCCGGCTCAGCCCGAGTCCGGACAGGAAGCCGTCGACGTCGTCGCCCACCTGGGTGCGCACCAGGTCGGGCACGTCGGCGCTCAGCACGATGCGCAGGCCGGTCGCGCCGACGTCCCAGCCCATGGTCCGCTCGGTGTCCGGGTAGAGCCGGCTCCGGCTCGCCAGTACCGTGGGCCGCACGCGGCCGGCCGACGGATCCAGTCCGTTCGCACGCGCGGACCCGGCCGCGACGACGGCGGCCGCCCCGTCGCCGAAGAGGCCGCTCGCGACGAGGTTCGGGATCGACGCGTCGCCCCTCTGCACCGTCAGCGAGCACAGCTCCACTGACAGCAGCACCGCGACGTCGCCGGGGTGGCCGAGCAGGTAGTCGTGCACGCGGGCGATCCCTGCGGCGCCCGCCACGCAGCCGAGGCCGACGATCGGCACGCGCTTCACGTCCGGGCGCAGCCCGATCCGCCCGGCGATCCGCGCGTCGAGCGACGGGACGGCGATGCCGGTGATGGTGGTCGAGACGATCAGGTCGACGTCGCCCGGCGTCAGGCCGGCGGCGGCCAGCGCGTCGGTGACAGCGCGGACCCCCAGCTCGGCGGCGGCCTCGATGAACGCGTCGTTGGCGGCGCCGAAGTCCTCGAGATCGGCGTAGCGCTCCTTCGGCAGGGCGAGGTGCCGCGTACTCACTCCGGCGTTGGCATGGAAGCGTTCCAGCAGCGCGTGGTCGTACCGGCCGGCCGGCGCGATCATGCGGGCGAACTCAGCCGTCAGGTCCGCCTGCGCGTACTTGTGGTCCGGCAGGGCCCCGTGAACGGAGAGAATGCGGGTCATGGTCCCGTATTACACGAATTCCGCGGCCCTAAACTCCGAACGATGACGAGAAGAGCGGCGGCGGGCGGCTTGGTACGGGCCTGCCACCCGGAGCCGACGGCCGCGGTGACCGCACTGGGCGGGCTGCTGGCGCTGCGGCTCGGCCACTCCCCCGCGACCCTCGCCCTCGTGGTGGCCGCGGTCTTCGCCGGCCAGCTCACCGTCGGCTGGTCCAACGACCTGATCGACGCCGGCCGCGACCGCGCCGTCGGCCGCACGGACAAGCCGCTGGCCACCGGCCGGGTCGCGGCCCGGACGGTGCGGGTCGCGCTGGTCGTCGCCGTCGTGCTCTGCGTCGGGTTGTCGCTGGCGCTGGGGGCAGCGGCCGGGCTGGTGCATCTGGCCCTGGTCGGCTGCGGTGTCGCCTACAACCTGGTGCTGAAGCGGACGGCGTTGTCGTGGCTGCCGTACGCGCTCGCGTTCGGGCTGCTGCCCGCGGTGGTGAGCCTCGCCCTCGACCCGCCGGAGTGGCCGCCGGCCTGGATGATCGCCGCCGGCGCCCTGCTGGGTGTAGGCGCGCACCTGGTCAACGTGCTGCCGGACCTCGACGACGACGCCGCGACCGGGGTGCGCGGCCTGCCGCACCGGCTCGGCCCCGTGCGCGCCCGGGTGACGGCCGTGGTCGTGCTCGCGGTCGCGTCGGTGCTGGTGGTGCTGGGACCCGGCCGGCCGCCGTGGTGGGCCTGGGCCGGCCTGGCCGTCGTCGGCGTCCTCGTGGTGGCGGCGCTGCGCGGTCGGGGCGCGACGCCGTTCCGGGCCGCCATGGCCATCGCGCTCGCCGACGTCGTGCTGCTGGTGCTGCGCAGCTGAGCCTCGTGGAGGTGGGTAGTGCATGCGCATGAGTGATCCCTGGGACCTCGTCGTCGTGGGCGCCGGCCCGGCCGGATCGGCGACCGCGCTCGGTGCGCTGACGGCGGCGCCGCGGCTGCGTGTCCTGCTGCTCGACCGGGCCGATTTCCCACGCGACAAGGCCTGCGGCGACGGCGTCGCACCGGACGTCACGGACGTGCTGGCGGTGCTCGGCCTCCCGGGCCTGCTGGACGACTGGGCGCCGCTGCGACGGCTGGAGCTGTCGCACGGCGAACGTCGTGTCTCGCGCCCGATGCGGCGGCCGGTCCGGGTCGTGCCGCGGACCGTCCTCGACCACCGGCTGCTGCAGGCCGCCGTCGCCGCCGGAGCACGGTGGGAGCGGCGCCGCGTGCGCTCCGTCCGGGTCTCGCGCGATGGTGTCGTCGTCGACGACGAGCTCTCGGCTCGCGTGGTGGTGGGTGCGGACGGCGCCTACTCCGTCGTCCGCCGCGCCGCCGGGCTGCCCGCCGTCACGCGCCGGGCCATCGCGCTGCGCGGCTACGTCGCGACGCCGCCACAGTGGACCGGCAAGCAGGTCATCGCCTTCGACCAGCGGCACGCGCAGGCCTACGCCTGGTGCTTCGACCGCGGCGACGGCCTGGCCAATGTCGGCTACGGCGCCTTCGGGACCGACGGGCTGACCCGGGCGACGCTGCTGGAGCGGCTCGGCGAGCTGCTGCCCGGGGCTGAGGACGGCGACGACTGGCGCGGGCATCACCTGCCGCTGTCGTCGTGGCGATGGGCCCAGCCCGGCGGCCGGCTGCTGCTGGCGGGCGACGCCGCCGGCCTGATCAACCCCATGACCGGCGAGGGCCTGCACTATGCGGTCGCTTCAGGTGCGCTGGCCGGACGGGCCGCGGCTGCCGCCGTCGCCGCGCATCGTCCTGGGACCGCGGGGGCGCGGCACCGTCGCGCGGTCCGCGCGCTCCTCGGGCGGCACCTGCGGCACACGGCGACGGCGGCCCGGCTGTCCGTGCTGCCGGCCGTGCTGACCGCTGGGATCGCGGCGGCCGACCGCGACCAGAGCGTGTTCGACGACCTGGTCGACCTCGGGCTCGGGCAGGGACGGCTCACCCGCCGGACCCTGAGCGCGCTGTCCCGCGCGCTGATCGTGCCCTGACGGCGGCGCCCGCGGTCTCTGTGCCACCTCGAGGGACGAGGCGCCGCGCGGCCTGCGACTGATGACTCGGCCTCCCCCATCCGCCGCGGCCGGCGTCGCGGCCCGCGAGCGGCGGGCTGGCCCCGGCCGCCTCGGCACGGATCCCCGCGACCAGCTCGGCCAGCGCGTCTGCCGCGTGGTAGCGCGGCCGCCAGCCCAGCGTGCCGCGAGCCTTGCGGCTCGAGACCAGCGCCACGCGATCGGACATGGTGAGCCAGCCCGGGTGAGACGGCTGCAGGCCGGTGCGCCAGCCCGCCCAGGCCAGGGCCGCCAGCAGGGTGCGCGGCAGCGGCACCGCGAAGCCGCCGAGGATGGCGCCGAGACGACGCGAGGAGAGGACCGGCTCCGCCGCGAGGTTGAAGGCGCCGCCGGCGCGCTGGTCGATGATCAGGCGCAACGCCGCCGCCACATCGTCGGCGTGGACGACTTGCGCGCGCAGGCCCGGCCAGACCGGGAACGGCAGCCATCGACTGCCCACCAGTCCGCGCGGAACGTGGGCGTTGAGGGTCCACCCGGCGATCTGTGTCGCCGCGTCGCGTTGGACGACGGCGCACGGCCGGATACGGGCGACGGTGACCCCCGGGTGTCGTTCCTCGAAGCGGTCCAGGAGGTATTCGAGGTCGGCCTTGTCTCTGCTGTACCCGCTGCCGGGAATGCCGTCCGATGGCCAGGCCTCGCCGACCACGCACCAGCGCGGCGCAGGCCGGTACGCCGCGACAGAGGAAGCGCAGATCACGTGCCGGATGCCGGCCCGTTCGGCCGCATGGAGCACGTTCTCGGTGCCGAAGACGTTCGTCCGGCGCCGAGGCGGGTCCTTGGTGCTCGGCTGGATCGCCCAGGCGAGGTGGACCAGCGTGTCGGCCCCGGCGAACGCGCCGGCGAGTTCGGTGCCGGCGCCCGGCCGGCCCACGTCGCACTGCAACCAGCGGGCCAGGTCGTACGGCGGCACGGCGGGAACCGCACGGCGAGCGACCCCGAGGACGTCGTCGGGGCCCGGCCGCTCGCGGAGCCGGCGCAACAGCGCGGTTCCGACGCTGCCGCTGGCACCGGTGATGACCAGTCGCACCAGCGCCTCAGCCGGAGGCGGGCGGGTGGGGCTGGCGGACACGCCCGACCGCGATGGCCTCCAGCCGCCGGAGCGACTCGTCGTTCCGCGGTTTGAGCAGCAGCGCCTGCAGCGCACCGGGTGCCAGCCGGCCGAGACCACGGACGACCTCCTCGGCCATCACGACGTGCGTGCCGCCCCCGGGCGACGGGCGCAGCGTGATCTCGACCCGCGCCGCACCGACCGGCCAGAGCCGCGCGTCGAGCGTGATGGCGGCGTTCGGGCGCATCGCCGTCACCGTGGTGACGTCCTCGATCGCCGCCGGCCACGGCCCGACACTGTGGTGGATCCGGGTGCCCACCTCGGGCCAGCCCTCGTCGACGGCGCGGATGTGGGACGCCCCGACGACCCAGCCCGCGAACGACCAGCCGTCGGCGAGGACGGCGAAGACGTGTTCGGGCTCGACCGGCACGTTCCGGGTGACTTCGATCACCGCGACCTCCCTGCGCATCGGCGTGTCGACGCCCTTACCCGCGCGGGCACCTTCCATCCCCCGGCCCGCGCTCGAGCCGTGCGACCGTCAAACGGCGCAGTCGCCGACGAGGCACGTCGCCACAGCCCTGAGGGGTGTGCGGCTGGCCGCCGGGGCTCAGTCGAGGCAGAACTCGTTGCCCTCGATGTCCTGCATGACGATGCAGGACTCGTTCTCCTCGTCGGCCGGGAGCACCCGCTCGCGGACCGCGCCGAGCGCGATCAGTCGCGTGCACTCGGCCTCGAGGGTGGCGAGCCGCTCCGCGCCCACGAGCCCGGTGCCGACGCGCACGTCGAGATGCACCCGGTTCTTGACGACCTTGCCTTCGGGAACGCGTTGGAAGTACAGCCGCGTGCCCACCCCGGTGGGGTCGACGCAGGCCGATGCCGGACCCTCGGTCCCTTCCGGGACGACGTACCCCAGCACCTCGCACCAGAAGCGGGCGAGGCGATCGGGATCGGCGCAGTCGAAGGTGACCTGGAACCGTTTGACCGACGTCATCGATCCACCCTATGCGACGCGGGTGGGAGCCGAGATCAGGGTGGCAGGGAAGACCTGCCCCGCCGGCGGTGTTGTAGAGGGCGAGCCGAGGAAGGGCGAGAACCGATGACCACCACCACACTGACCAGCGAGACGTTCGCCCAGACCGTCGAGGACAACGAGATCGTGCTGGTCGACTTCTGGGCCGCGTGGTGCGGCCCGTGTCGCATGTTCGCCCCGGTCTACGAGAAGGCCGCGGAGGAGCACCCTGAGATCGTCTTCGGCAAGGTCGACACCGAGGCCGAGCGCGACCTGGCCGGCTGGGCGCAGATCACGTCCATCCCCACCCTGATGGCCTTCAAGAAGGGCCACCTCGTGTTCGCCCAGCCCGGCGCGCTGCCGGCCGCCGCGCTCGAGCAGGTCATCGACGCCGTCACCACCCTCGACGTCGACGCGGCCCTGGCCGCTGCGGCCGCCGAGAAGACCGACTGATCGCGATCAGCCGCCCGCCGCGAGCGTGCGGCGACGCGTGACCGCCAGCACGAGGGCGATCCCCAGCGGCACCGTCACCAGGAGGAACGGCGGACCGGCCACCCGCTCCCCCGCGATCACGGCGGCAGCGACGGCCGACCCCACGGCGCTGCCCGCCTGACCGGCCGCGATCTGCCAGCCATAGGCCTCACCGGCGCCGGCGGCTGTGGCCGCCCGGGCGGTGAGCTCGTCCGCGGTGGCCAGCCACGGCGACAGGCCGATCCCGAACACGAGGACGGCCAGCGCCATCTCCGTCATCGTGCCGGCCAGGGCCGGCAGCCCCGACGTCCCGGCCAGCAGTGCGAGCCGCCGCAGGTAGGCGTCGGCCAGGCCGCGGCGGCGCCCGCGGACGGCGATCGCGGCACCGCCGGCGAGGCTGCCGAGCGACCAGGCGGTGACCAGCCACGGCGCGCCAGCGCCGTCGCCGGCCGTCGAGGCGAAGCCGGGCAGCAGCACCCACATCGCCCCGATGGCGGCCATGTACGAGAGGTGCACGAGGCTCACGGTCCGCACGGCCGGCCGGCGCAATGCGGTCGGCGGGCCCGCGAGAGCGGCTGACGGTGCCGCCTGCTCGCGTGGGACGGCCGCCAGCATCGCCGCGACGGCGATCACGCCCAGCGCCGCACACGCCACCAGCGCCGCCGGCGGGCCGCCCGCCGTCGACCACCACACCACCCACAGCGGGCCGAGCACATAGGTGAGCTCCTGCGCGAGCGCGTTGCCGGTGTACGCCCGGCTCAGCCCGCTCCCGGGCACCAGGGCCGGCAACAGCGCGCGCCCGCTGCTCACCGCGGGCGGCGAGGTCAGGCCGGCGACGGCGGCCAGCGCGATGAATCCCGTGGTGTGGGACATGACGGCCAGGGCGAGCTGTGCCGCCGCCGCTGCCGCCGTCGTCGCGCAGAGCACGAGGCGGTGCCCCCGCGACACGAGCAGCCGCCCCCACAGAGGCGCCGTGACCGCCATGCCGATCGAGCCCGCCGCGGCCGCTGTGCCCGCCACCGCGTAGTCGCCGGTGTTGTGGTGGCCGAGCAGCACGATCACCAGCGGGCGCATCGCCGTCGGCAGCTGGGCCAGGTTCGCCCCGACCACCACCACGACCGCGCGATGCGATACATTCATCAGTTATGAATTACCGTCCGGCCGGAACCGCAAACGTCCTCGGCGCCCTCGCCCTGCACGTGGCCGGCGTGGTCCGGAGCAGCGTCACCCGCGAGACGGGTGGCGGCGGCACGCTGCCCGACGCGCTGATCGTGATCAAGGACCAGCCGGGACGGACGGTCGACTGGCTCGGCCGGGTGCTGCAGATGTCCCAGCCCGGCGCGGTGCACCTGGTCCAGCGGCTGGCCGCGGCCGGCTGGGTCGAGCGGCGGCGCGGCGCCGACGCCCGCAGCTACGCCCTGCACCTCACGCCGCCGGGCCACGAAACCGCCGAGCGCGTGCTGCGGGTCCGCCAGCAGGCACTCGACGAACTGACCGACCGGCTCAGCCCCGCGCAGCGCCGGCACCTCGACGAGATCGCCGCGACGCTCCTCGCCGACACCGTCGGCGACGAGCCCGAGCTGGCGCGCGTGTGCCGGCTGTGCGATCGCTCGTGCTGCGACGCGTGCCCCGCCTACGCCGGCTACCTCCGCGCCGCCGAGGATCCGTCAGACATCCCCTAGCGGTGGCGGGTGTGATCGTCGAGGCCGCAACGCCGTCGAGCCGGCGCGAGGGCAGTGGCGGTCGCTCCCCGATCGCCACGGCGCGCCGATGGTGTGCATCGTGGACGGCGCCGGCGTTCCTGGCCGCTGCCACGCGGTGAGGAGTGACGCGGGCCGAGCCGGGGTACGTGCCCGGCCGATGGACGACTCCCCCGCTCCCGCCGCCCGGGTCCGTGTCGCGACCCTGAACATCTGGGCCCGCCACGGCGACTGGCCCGCCCGGCGGGCCGTGCTGCGCGACGGGTTCGCCCAGCTCGCGCCCGACCTGGTGGCACTGCAGGAGACCGTGCTCACCGACGGCGACGACCAGGTCGCCGAGCTGTTCGGCCCCGAGTACACCGTCGTGCACCACGGGCGGCGCACCGCCGACGGTGTCGGGTGCAGCATCGTGAGCCGCTGGCCGCCTGTCGACGTGCACCAGACGGACCTGCACGTGACCGAGCGGGTCGACCCCGCCGACTTCGTCGGGCAGTGCGCGGCCGTCGAGGTCGAGACGCCGCTCGGGCCGCTGCTCTTCGTCAACCACAAGCCGAGCTGGCGGGTCGAGCTCGAGCACGAGCGCGAGCTCCAGGCGACGGCCGCGGCGGCCTTCGTCGAACGGCTCGTAGGCGGACGGCGACAGCTGCCGGTCGTCGTCGCCGGCGACATGGACGCCCGGCCAGAGACCGCGAGCATCCGGTTCTGGACCGGCCGCCAGTCACTCGCCGGCACCAGCGTCGCCTACCAGGACGCCTGGGAGTTCGCCCATCCCGGTGAACCCGGACCCACCTTCGCCGCGGAGAACCCGCTCGTCGCCGCACACTGGCGTCGTATCGCCGACCGCCGCATCGACTATGTCCTCCTCCGCTGCGTCGACCGTGGCCCGCCCGTCACCATCGCCTCGTGCCGGCGCCTTTTCGACCGGCCGGTCGACGGCGTCCAGGCCAGCGACCACTACGGGGTCACTTGCGATCTGTCGGCGCCCGGTTAGCCGGCCGGGTCGGTCTCCGACCGGTCGGTCCCCGACCGGTCGAGCCCGCCTGTCACGAATGGAGCACGCCGCACGGTCCGAGATGGTGACCGGATGGCGACCGGCGCCTCCGGCAGTGCTTCGGAGGTGCGAGATGAAGATCGTCGTCATCGGCGGCAGCGGGCTGATCGGATCCACCGTCGTCACCCGGCTCCGCGAACACGGGCACGAGGCCGTCCCCGCGTCGCCGGCCACCGGCGTCGACACTCTCACGGGTGAGGGGCTGGCCGAGGCGATGGCCGGCGCGGACGTGGTCGTCGACGTGGCGAACTCCCCGTCGTTCGAGGACGATGCGGTGCTGCGGTTCTTCGAGACGTCCACCCGGAACCTGCTGGCCGCCGAGGCCGCGGCCCAGGTGGGGCACCACGTCGCCCTGTCGATCGTCGGGGCCGACCGGCTGCCCGACGGTGGTTACCTTCGGGCGAAGGTGGCCCAGGAAGCCCTGATCGAGGCCGCGCCGATCCCCTGGTCAATCGTCCGCTCCACCCAGTTCTTCGAGTTCGTCGGGCGCATCGTCGATGCCGCGACCGACGGGACCACGGTGCGGCTGCCGCACGTGTTGTTCCAGCCGATCGCCGCCGTCGACGCCGCCTCGGTGGTGGCACGGACGGCCGCGGGCGCCCCGCTCAACGGACGCCTCGAGATCGCCGGGCCGGAACGGTTCCGGTTCGACGACTTCGTCCGCGACGGCCTGGCCGCCCGGCACGATCCGCGCACGGTGCTCACCGATCCGCACGCGCGCTACTTCGGCACCGAGCTCGACGAGCGGTCGCTCGTGCCCGGCGACGGCGCGGTGCTCGGTGAGATCCGGTACGCGGACTGGCTGAGCCGGACGGCGGCCGCTGCCGGCGCCGGCTGAGGGTCTTGTCCGGAGGGAACACCGAGTGCCAATCTGGGTGATCGGCGCCGGCCGGGCGTCCGCACGCGTCCGACCGCTCCGCCTGCCCGCTTGGAGGCAGTCGTGCAACTCGGGGCACGCCCTCCACGGTGGCTCCGGGGGCGCGACAAGGAGTGCGAGGTCGTGCTCGGCCCGATCCGGACGGCGCGGTCGGGCCGGAGCGCCGCGCTTGCGGTGCAAGGTGAGGCGGGCATCGGCAAGACGGCGCGGCTCGACTACCTCGTCGACGCGGCCACGGGCTGCCGGGTCCTGCGGGCCGCTGGCGTCGAGTCGGAGATGGAGCTCGCCTTCGCCGGCCTCCACCAGCTGTGCAACCCCCTGCTCGACGGGCTGGACGGGTTGCCGGCTCCGCAGGCCGAGGCTCTCGGGACCGCCTTCGGCATCCGGGCCGGCACACCGCCCGACCGGTTCGTCATCGGGCTGGGGGTGTTGACCCTGCTGTCCGACCACGTGGAGGACCAGCCCCTGGTCTGCGTGATCGACGACGCGCAGTGGCTCGACCAGGCCTCTGCCGAGATCCTGACGTTCGTCGCGCGCCGGCTGGCCGCGGAGTCGATCCTCATGGTGTTCGCGGCGCGGGCGACGGGGGAGGAGCAGGCCTGGGCGGGACTGCCGCGGCTGATGGTGCACGGCCTGAAGAAGGCCGACGCCGTCGCCGTGCTGGAGTCGGTGGTCACGACCCCGCTGGACGGCCGGCTGCGCGACCGGATCCTCGCCGAGACACGGGGCAATCCGCTGGTCCTGCTGGAGCTGCCGCGGTGGATGTCGTCGGCCGAGCTGACGTTCGGGCCGGAACAGGCGGCGGCCGGCTCCGTGGCAGGCCGCGTGGAGGAGCGATTCCGCCGGCGGCTCGATCCGCTGCCCGACGAGACTCGGCGCCTCCTGCTGATCGCCGCGACCGAGCCGCTCGGGGACGTCGGTCTGCTCTGGCGTGCGGCGCAGCGCCTCGGCCTCGGGCCGGACGCCGCCACCCCGGCCGAGGCCGCGGAGCTGATCGATGTGTGGGACACCGTGCGGTTTCGTCACCCGCTCGTCCGTTCCGCGGTCTACCGCTCCGCCGGGCCACTGGATCGGCAGGCGGCACACCGGGCGCTCGCCGAGGCCACCGACCCGGACCGGGACCCGGACCGGCTGGCCTGGCACCGTGCGCACGCGGCCTCCGGCCCGGACGAGACGGTCGCCGCCGAGCTGGAGCGCTGCGCCGATCGCGCGCTGGCGCACGGCGGTCTCGCGGCTGGTGCCGCGTTCCTCGAACGGGCGGCCAGGTTGACTCCGGACGAGGCCGGCCGCGTCGAACGCGAGCTCAAGGCGGCGCAGACCATGCTGCACGCCGGTGCGTTCGAGGATGCCCTTCGCCTGCTCGCGCTGCTCGAGCACCGTGCTCTGACCGAGCTGCAACGCGCCCGCGCCGAAGTGCTCCGAGCCCAGATCGCCTTCGCCTCGAACCGCGGCCACGAGGCCCTGCCGCTGCTGCTGGCTGCTGCTCGCCGTCTCGAGCCGCTCGATGTGGAGCTCGCCGCCGATGAAACGAGCCGTTCAGGCGTACCGGACCGATCAGCTCTCCGTCGAGGAAGGGCTGCGGTTCTTGGTGCTCGCCGGTGCGATCGCCTGCGACGGATGGGACCTGCCCGGCTGGAGCGCGATCGCCGGCCAGCACCTCGAGTTCACGCGCGAGGCCGGGGCTCTGAACGCGCTGCAGTTCGGACTGAACAGCGTGATCTACCCGCGCCTGTTCGGTGGCGATCTCGGCACCGCGGGCGCCCTCCTCGACGAGGCCGAAGCGCTCGCGGAGGTGGCCGGAACCACGCTGCATCCGTATGGGGCGATCGGTCTGGCGGCTTACCGCGGCGACCAGCAGCGCGGCGGCCGGCTCATCGCGGCCGCCAGGGCCGATGCCCTCAGCCGTGGCGAGGGACTCGTCCTCGCGCTGACGTCCTGGGCCAGCGCGGTGATGTGCAACGGCAACGGCGACTATCCGTCGGCGCGCGCGCACTGCCTCGACCTCCTTCGCGGCCCACCCGATGACGACGGACGACCGTCGCTGCTGCCCGTGGGGTCCCAGCCCGGCGGCTGGACGCTGGCCGAGCTGGTCGAGGCCGCCACGCGGTGCGACGATCTCGCGACCGCGACCGCCGCGGCCGGACGGCTCGCCGAGGTCGCTGCGGCCATCGGCACGGACTGGGCTCTCGGTGTGGCCGCACGATCCGAGGCACTGCTCGACGACGGCGGCCCGGCCGAGGACCTCTTCCGTGAGGCGATCGACCGTCTCGGTCGCGCCGGGGTGGGCGTCGAGCTGGCCCGGACCCACCTGCTCTACGGCGAGTGGTTGCGTCGTTCCGGTCGCCGCGCCGACGCGCGGACGCTGCTTCGAGACGCACACGACGCGCTGGCGGCGATGGGGGCCGAGGCGTTCGCCGAACGCGCACGCCGCGAGCTGGCCGCGACCGGCGAGACGGTGCGCAGGCGGCGGGCCGACACCCGCCAGGAGCTCACCGCGCAAGAGCTGCACATCGCCCGTCTCGCGGCGGAGGGACGTACCAATCCCGAGATCGGCGCCGAGCTCTACCTCAGCCGGCACACCGTCGAGTGGCATCTCCGCAAGGTGTTCGCGAAGCTCGACGTGACCAGTCGCCGGCAGCTGCGCACCGCCCTCGGACGCCCCGTCGCCTGACCGGGCACGTGGCCACGTGGCCACCTGCCCACCCCCGGCCCCTGACCTCGCCACGCATCGGCCACGCACTCTCATGGGCGCGGCACCGCTCCCCCGGACGCGAGGGTGCTCGCATGAGCACGCGTCTGTCGGACCCACCGCTGGGCCACGCGACGTCGGTCTTCGCCGGCGCTCGGCCCCGGCTCCTCGCGATCGCGTTCCGGATCCTCCAGGACACGGGCGCCGCCGAGGACATCGTGCAGGACGCCTGGCTGCGATGGCAGCGCACCGACCGATCGGTCGTGCTGGACCCCGTCGCCTTCCTGGTCACGACGACCACGCGGCTCGCGCTGAACGCCGCGCAGTGCGCCCACCGACGCCACGAGGCCCCGGTGGCCGGGCGGTTCATCGAACCGGTCGAGGGCGGCGCCGGCCCCGAGGTCGAGGCCGAGCGCCGCGAGGCCATCGAGGCGGTGATCACCATGCTGATGGAGCGGCTCACGCCGGTCGAACGCGCCACCTACCTGCTGCGCGAAGGGTTCGACTACCCGTACCTCCGGATCGCCGAGCTGCTCCGGTTGCAGGTCGCCCACACCCGCCAGCTCGCGCGGCGGGCGCGGCTACGCCTCACCTCGGACCGCCGGGCACCGGTCGACGCGGCCGCCCGGCGGTGCCTGGTCGAGGCGTTCCTCGCGGCGGCCCGGACCGGCGACCTCGCCGGCCTCGAGGACCTCCTGGGTGCCGACCTGGTGGACCGCCCGCCCCTCGGGCGACGGACGTAGCGCTGTCACAACCGGCGCCGCTGCCCGGTCTTACCCAGTGATCGCCACGAGAAGGGAAGGACCCATGTCCGAGCAGAGACCGACCGTCGTCCTGGTCCACGGCGCCTTCGCCGAGTCCGCGAGCTGGTCCGGCGTGGTCGAACGGCTACGCGACCGCGGCCTCGACGTCGTCGCGGCCGCCAATCCGCTGCGGAGCCTGTCCGGCGACGCCGCGTACGTCCGCGACGTGATCGCCTCGATCAACGCACCCGTGGTGCTCGCGGCCCACTCCTACGGCGGCATGGTGATCAGCCAGGCCGCCGCCGGCAGCGCTGCCGTCGGCGCCCTCGTCTACGTCTGCGCGTTCGCGCCCGACCACGGCGAGACCGCCTTCGGCCTGTCGACGAAGTTCCCCGGCAGCACCCTGGGCGAGGCGCTCGCCGCCTACCCGGTCTCCACCGGCGGGAACGACCTCGCCATCCGGCCCGAGGTGTTCCATCACCAGTTCGCGGCCGACGTCACCCCGGCCCAGGCGGCCCTGATGAGCGCGACCCAGCGTCCCGTCACCGAGGCCGCGCTCACTGAGGGGCTGCCCACCGACACGCCGGCCTGGCGGTCGATCCCGTCGTGGTTCGTCTTCAGCGACCAGGACCTCAACATCCCCGTCGACCTGCACCGCTTCATGGCCGACCGCGCCGGTGCCAAGGTGACCCGCGAGATCCGCGGCGCCTCACACGCGCTCACCGTCTCCGAGCCCGAGGCCGTGGCGGCGACGATCCTCGAGGCCGTGGACGCGGTGACGACGTGAAGATCGTCGTGATCGGCGGCACGGGGCTGATCGGCTCCGCCGTCGTCCCGCTGCTGAGGCACCACGGCCACGACGCCGTCGCGGCGTCGCGGCGGACCGGGGTCGACACCGTCAGCCGCGCGGGCCTGGCCGACGCGCTCACCGGCGCGTCGGTGGTGATCGACGTCGCGGACTCGCCGTCCTTGGAGTACGACGCCGCGATGCACTTCTTCGAGACGTCCACGCGGAACCTGCTCGCCGCCGAGGCAGCGGCGGAGGTGCGCCATCACGTCGCGCTGTCGGTCGTGGGCGCGGACCGGCTCCCCGAGATCGGCTACTTCCGCGCCAAGCTGGTGCAGGAGAACCTCGTCATGACCTCGCCGATCCCCTTCACCGTCGTCCGGGCGACCCAGTTCTTCGAGTTCCTCATGCGCATCGCCGACGCCGCCACCGACGGCGACGCGGTGCGGCTCGCGCCGGTCCCGGTGCAGCCCATCGCCGCCGACGACGTCGTCTCCGTGCTCGCCCGGGTGGCGGTGGGGTCGCCGTCGAACGGCGTCGTCGAGATCGCCGGTCCGGACCGGTTCCGGTTCGACGAGCTCATGTGGGATGACCTGTCCGCCCGCGACGATCCTCGCTCGGTCGTCACCGACGAGCGGGCACGCCACTTCGGCGCCCTGCTGACCGAGCGTTCCCTCGTCCCCCGCGACGGCGCGTGGCTGGGCCGCACGCGCTTCGCCGACTGGCTGCTGCACCACAGGACCACGCTGGCCGCCGAGGTCGCGCTGGTCCAGTCCAGTCACCTCGACGACGCGATGCGCGAGCCGGTCGCCGACTGGCGGTTCGACCCGGCCGAGGCGCAGTGGTACGACGCGGTGCTGCACGACCTCCGCGACGCCGTCGTGCACGGGAAGCGGCGGACGGGTGCGGGCCGGTGAACCTGGTCAGGGACGGTCACGGGCTGCCCGCCGTCGAGGTCGTGCTCGGGCTGGGCACGGACACCGACGCCGGTCTCACCGCCGCCGAGGCCCGGCAGCGGCTCGAGCGCCACGGCCCCAACGCCCTGCCGCCCGCGCGCCGGCCAGCGGCGGTGGTCCGGCTGCTGCGCCAGCTGCATCACCCGCTCGTCTACGTCCTGCTGGCTGCCGCACTGGTCACGGGCCTGCTGGGCGAGTACGTCGACTGCGGCGTCATCGTCGGCGTCGTGGTGCTGAACGCGGTGGTGGGATTCGTGCAGGAGTCGCAGGCGGAGGGCGCCCTCGACGGCCTGCGGGCCCTGGTGCGCACCCGCGCCCGCGTGGTCCGCGACGGTCACGCCCAGGTGGTCGCGTCGGAGGACGTGGTGCCCGGCGACCTCGTCGTCCTCGAGGCCGGCGACAAGGTCCCCGCCGACCTGCGCCTCGTCCGGTCGAGCCGGCTGAGCGTCGACGAGTCCGCGCTGACCGGCGAGTCCGTGCCGGTGGACAAGGACGAGGCCGTGGTCGTACCCGCAGGCACGCCGGTGGCGGACCGGCGCAACCTGGCCTACTCGGGCACCCTGGTCACCGCCGGCAGCGGTGCCGGCGTAGCCGTGGCCACGGGCGCGGCGACCGAGCTCGGCGCCATCCACCGGCTGGTCGGAGCGGCCGAGTCGCTCGCGACGCCCCTGGCGGCGAAGCTCGCCTCGTTCAGCCGGCTGCTGACCGTCGCGATCCTGGCCCTCGCGGCTGTCACGTTCGCGGTCGGGCTGATCCGCGGCCAGGGCGGCGCCGAGACCTTCACGGCCGCCATCGCGCTGGCCGTCGGCGCGATCCCCGAGGGACTGCCGGCCGCGGTGACGATCACGCTGGCGATCGGGGGTCGCGGATGGCGCGCCGGCGGGCGGTGATCCGGCGGCTGCCCGCCGTCGAGACACTCGGCAGCACGACGGTCATCTGCACCGACAAGACCGGGACCCTCACCCGCAACGAGATGACCGTCCGCGCGATCTGGACGCCGGGCGGTGAGTACGAGGTCACCGGCTCCGGGTACGCGCCGTCCGGGGCGGTCCTCGACGGGACCGGCCGGCCGGCGGACGTGCGCCACGCGACCGCGCTGCGGTGGTCGCTGCTCGCCGGCGCGGCCTGCACCGACGCGTCGGTGCGAGAGTCGGGCGGACGGTGGGGCATCGTCGGGGACCCGACCGAGGCGGCCATGGTGGTCGCCGCCGCCAAGGCCGGGCTGGACGCGTCGCGGGTGGCCGCCGACCTCCCCCGGCTCGCGACGCTGCCGTTCAGCTCGGAGCTGCAGTACATGGCCACGCTGCACACCGAGACCGGGACGGGGCGCCGCGTCGTTCTCGCGAAGGGCTCGGTCGAGCGGCTGCTCGGCCTGTGTCACGCACAGTTCGACGCGTCCGGCGACCGGGGCCCGCTGAACCGCGCAGCCGCACACGCCGCGCACGCTGCCGCCGTCGACCTCGCCGGCCAGGGGTTGCGCGTCCTCGCGACCGCCATGGCCGTGCTCGACGACGGCGACGAGTTCGATGACGGCGGGCTGGCCGGCCGCCTGGTGTTCACGGGGCTGCAGGCGATGCACGACCCGCCCCGCGAGGCCGCGACCGCCGCCGTCCGCGCCTGCCGGACCGCGGGCATCTCGGTGAAGATGATCACCGGTGATCACGCGGCCACGGCGGCCGCGATCGCCCGCCGGACCGGACTGCTCGACGGTGCCGGCGCACCGGCGGGGGCGGTGCTCACCGGCGCGGACCTGCGTGCCATCGCGCCCGCCGCGTTCGGTGACGCCGTCGACCGGGCGCGCGTGTTCGCCCGGGTGTCGCCGGAGCAGAAGCTCCGCCTGGTCGAGGCGCTGCAGGACCGCCGCCACGTGGTCGCCATGACCGGCGACGGCGTCAACGACGCACCCGCGCTGCGGCAGGCCGACATCGGCGTCGCCATGGGTGCGAGTGGAACCGAGGTGGCCAAGGACGCCTCGGACATGGTGCTCACCGACGACGACTTCGCCACCATCGAAGCCGCCGTCGAGGAGGGCCGCGGCGTCTTCGACAACCTCACCAAGTTCATCGCCTGGACGCTGCCGACCAACATCGGCGAGGGCCTCGTCATCCTCGCCGCGATCGCGTTCGGCACCGCGCTGCCGATCCTGCCCACCCAGATCCTCTGGATCAACATGACGACGGCGGTGGCGCTGGGACTCACGCTGGCCTTCGAGCCGAAGGAGGCGGGCATCATGACCCGCCCGCCGCGCGATCCGGACCAGCCGCTGCTCACGGCCGGGCTGGTGACGCGGATCCTGCTCGTCTCGACCCTGCTGGTCGGCGGCTCGTGGTGGTTGTTCGAGTGGGAGCTCTCGACGGGCGCGGGGCTCGCCGAGGCCCGCACCGCGGCGCTGAACCTCTTCGTCGTCGTCGCGGCGTTCTACCTGTTCAGCTGCCGCTCGCCCACCCGGTCGGCGTGGCGGATCGGGCTGTTCACGAACCCGTGGATCCTCGTCGGCGTGACCGTCCAGGCGCTGGCCCAGCTGGCCCTGACCTACGTGCCCGCCATGAACGCCGTGTTCGGCACCGAGCCGGTCGGCGTAGACACCTGGCTGCGGATCCTGGTGATCGCCGCGCTCGCGGCGGCCGTGGTGGGCCTGCACAAGTGGGCCGGAGCCCCGCGCTCGGTGGCCCGCGCCGATCAGACGGTCGCCACGAGCACGTAGCGCTCGTCGGTGACCGGCCGGCCCCAGAGGTCGGGGTCGCCGCCGAGGTCCTCGACCCGTAGCTCGCGCGCCAGCGGCCGCACCGCCGCCACCAGGTCGCCCGCGGCGACGCCGCCGTCCCACGGCAGGTCTGCGGCCGCGTCGGCGTAGGACGCCTCGGACCCGGCCGCGGCCCAGCGCCCCTCGACGAGGACGAGCGTGCCGCCGTCACGCAGCCGGCCGCTCCAGTCGCGGAGCGCGGCCACCGGGTCGGGCAGGGTCCAGACGAGATGTCGCGCCAGCACCACGTCGAACCGCTCGTCGCCCGTGGGCGGCGATGCCGCGTCGCCGACGAGGAACCTGCCGCGGCGCCCGGCGCCGTCGAACTTGGCCCGCGCGCGCTCGACCATGCGCGCCGACAGGTCGACGCCCGTCACGCGGTGCCCCGCCTCGGCCAGCAGCAGCGAGAGCGAGCCCGTACCGCAGCCCACGTCGAGCACGTCGGCCGGCCCGGCCGGCAGCCACTCGCCCAGCCGTTGCCGCCAGGCGGCGCGGGTCGGTCCGGCCCGCAGCCCGTGGTCGGGCTCGTCGTCGAACGCCTCCGCGGCCTCGTCCCAGAAGTCCCTGATGGCGGTCTCGGCCTCCCCCGTCATGCGCCTCACTCCCCTGCTCCCGCGTCGCTGATCCCGAGTATCGCGGCTGGGTCCGACAACGTCGCGGGTTATCCTCACCGGCAACGAGGATGGCGCTGACGAAGGGCGGCCTGCGTGGACGTGGAACCCGAGACCGAACCCCGCCCGCGCCACGGCCTCGGCGGGGTCGCCCTGTTCATGGGGGTACTCGCCCTGGTCTTCGCGTTCGTCCCCATCGTCGGCGAGTTCGTCGCGGCACCCGCGGCCGTGCTCGCGATCGTGCTGGGCCTGATCGGCTTCAACCGCGCCGAGAAGGGCCTCGCCACCGACGGCGGCCGTGCCCTCACCGGCGCCGTTCTGGGGCTGGTCGCGGGATTCGTCGTGTTCGTCGTCCTCATCGCCACGATGGGGCCGCGCACCTGACCCCGCGCGGCGTCAGCGGGCGCGGCCCTCGGCCAGCATGGCGACCGAGGCGGCGACCCGCTTGGCCCGCGTCTCGGGCTTCTTCGCGCCGGTGACCTGCAGGACGTGCCAGAGCTGCTTGCTGTACGACAGCGTCGCCCAGAACTCCTTGGCCGCCGGGTCGGCATCGAGCGCGGCGCCGAGGTCGTCGGGCATCTCGACCTCTCGAGGGGCGGTGTCGAGCTCGACGTCGACCTCATAGGTGTCGCCGACGGTGACGCCTGCGGCCGCGCGGCGCTCCATGCTCATTCCCACCATGTACCGCTCGCCCATGCGGGCGATCGAGCTGCGGTACGTGAAGCCGTCGACGGTGACGGTGACGCGGGGGTTGCCGCCCCCGCCCAGCCCCTCGACGACGGTGTCGGGCACGACGAAGCCGGCCTTGTTGTCGCCGCCGGATTCGAGCTCGCTCGTGAAGCGCACGCTGGTCCCTCCTCGGAGTGGTTCGACCCGGTCCATCGTGTCAGGTTCCTCGGCGGCGCCTCGGGCCGCTACGGGACAGGCACGGCCTCGGCCTCGGTCTCGGGTGCCGGCCCGGTCTCGTCGTCCGTGTCGCCGTGGGCGGTGCGGACGTGCCGGAACGCGCGCAGGGCGACCACGGCCAGGGCGGCGTAGAAGGCGGCGCTGACGATGCCGACCACGTGCAGGCCGGAGGTGAACGCGTCCCGGGCCGCCGCCAGCAGGTCGTCGCCCTGCTCGGCGGGGAGGTGACGGGCCGCCTCGGCCGCGCGGTCGATGCTCTCGCGGGCGGCGGCGGCGACGTCGGCCGGGACCGCGCCCAGCGCGCCCTCCACGGAGCTCCGGTACACCGCCGTCCCGAGCGTGGCGAGCGTCGCGATGCCGAGCCCGAGCCCGAACTCCGTGGTCGTCTGCACGATCGACGCCCCGGAGCCCGCCCGCTCCGGCGGCACGGCGCCCATGGCGAGGTGGTTGCAGAGCGCGGCCAGCGGCGCGGTGCCGAGCATGACGACGGACATCGCGACGAAGATGGCCGCGGGGCCGGAGGTCGAGCCGGCCAGCGTGAAGATGGTGTAGCCGACGGCGGCGACGACCAGGCCGCCCGCGATCAGGTACGCCGGGCGGATGCGGTTGGCCAGCACCGGCGTGGTCAGGTTGCCGATGATCATCAGCACGTTCGGCACCAGCAGCAGCAGTCCGGCCGTCAGCGGGGTCAGGCCGGCGACGTTCTGCAGGTACAGCGTCACGAGCAGCAGGGTGCCGGTGCCGACCAGCGCGGTCACGAAGAACAGGGTCAGCGCGGTGCTGAACGTGCGGTTGCCGAACAGGCTCAGGTCGAGCAGCGGATGCTCCAGCCGCCGCTGCCGGCGGACGAACGCCACCCCTGCCGCGATGCCGGCCACCAGCGCCACGGCGGGGAACGTCTCCCACCCGTGCCGGGCCAGCTCCTTGAGCCCGTAGACGAAGGGCAGGATCGTCCCGAGCGACAGCACGACGCTGAGCGGGTCGAGCCGGCCGGCCCCCGGCGCACGGTGGTCGGGCAGCAGCGACGGGCCGAACACCAGCAGCAGCACGATTCCGGGCACGGCCACCAGGAACACCGAGCCCCACCAGAACTGCTCGAGCAGCACGCCTCCGACCAGCGGGCCGAGCGTCATCCCGCCCATGAAGCAGGTGAGGTAGACGGCGACGGCGCGGCTGCGCTGCCTCTGCTCGGTGAACATGACAGTGACCAGGGCCAGCACCGACGGCATCATCGCGGCGCCCGCCATCCCGAGCAGCGCACGGCTGGCGATGAGCATCTCCGGGCTGGCCGAGAACGCCGCCGCCACCGAGGCGAGGCCGAAGCCGGCGCCGCCGGCGAGCAGCAGCCGCTTGCGGCCGATCCGGTCGCCGATGGTGCCCATGGTGACCAGGAAGCCGGCGAGCAGGAACCCGTAGATGTCGACGATCCACAGCTGCTGGATGCCGGAGGGCGCGAGGTCGGCGCTCAGGTGCGGAACGCCCAGGTAGAGCACGGAGAAGTCCATTGCGACGAGGAACGTGGGCAGGCCGAGCACGGCCAGCCCCAGCCACTCCCGCCGTCCCGCGCCGGATGTCGTGGTCGCAGTCGTCATGATCTGATCCCGTCGGTGGTGGGCGCCTCTCGTGGCGCCTCTCACCCCTGCTACGAACACGGATCGCCCGATCCGACACCGCTCCGCGGCATTGCGTCCGACGAGTGAGCCGAACGGTCCAGTGACAGACCGCCGGGCCCGGGCATGATCGTCTCCATGGATCTCACGATCGACTTCTGGCTCGGCGTCATCGTCGGCGCCATCGGGATCGCCGTCCTCACGGCGATCATGGGCGCGATCCAGGAGTGGCGCGCCCGGCGGGCGATGCGCGACCCGGGCCTCACGCGCGAGCGCCGCGACCGGGACACCCGCGGCACGGGTCGCTGGGAGCTCCGCGGCTGACGCCGGGCTCGCCTGCGGGCTCCCGCCTACCGCCGTGGCGAGCTATCGCTATCGCTCCGGGCCGCTTCGGTTCTCCGCGGCGGCGGCCTCGGCTTTGGCGTCCTCGACGGCGGCCTCGGCCTGCTGGGCGACCTGCTGGGCGGCGGCCGCCGGGTCGGCGGTGAACGGGTCGGCGGCGGTCAGCTCACGGTGCCCGTCGTGGTCGAGCTCGGCCGGCCGATCGCCGTGGTCGCGGTCCGCGGGCGGCACAGCGCCGGTGCGGGAGTAGTCGCCGAAGGCGCCGGTGACCGACCGGATCGCCTCGGTGAGCTCACCCGGGATGACCCAGAAGGTGTTGTTGGGGCCGTCGGCCAGGTGCGGCAGCGTCTCGAGGTACTTGTAGGCGAGCACCTTCGGGTCGGCGTTGTTCTGATGCACCGCCTGGAAGACCCGTTCGATGGCCCGGGCCTCGCCGTCGGCGCGCAGGATCATCGCCTGCTGGTTGCCCTGGGCCTCCAGGATCTCCTGCTGGCGGGTCCCCTCGGCGGTGAGGATCTTGGACTGCCGCTCCCCCTCGGCGTGCAGGATGACCGCACGCTTGTCGCGCTCGGCCCGCATCTGCTTCTCCATGGCCTCCTTGATGGTCGACGGCGGATCGATCGCCTTGATCTCGACGCGGTTGACCCGGATGCCCCACTTCCCCGTGGCATCGTCGAGCACCGTCCGCAACTGGGCGTTGATCACCTCACGCGAGGTCAGCGTGCTCTCCAGGTCCATGCTGCCGATGACGTTGCGCAGCGTGGTGACCGTCAGCTGGTCGATGGCCTGCAGGTAGTTGGCCACCTCGTAGGCCGCGGCACGCGGGTCGGTGATCTGGTAGTAGAGGACCGTGTCGATGTTCACGACCAGGTTGTCCTGGGTGATCACCGGTTGCGGCTGCGACGTGAACACGTGCTCGCGCACGTCGAGCTTGGTGTTGATGCGATCGACCATCGGGATGATGAAGTTCAGGCCGGGCTGGAGCGTGGTGCGGTAACGGCCGAACCTCTCCACGTTGTACCGACGCGCCTGAGGCACCACCCGGACCGCCGAAGCGACCCCGAACACCACCACGACCGCGAGGACGATGATGAGCACCAGCAGTTCCATGTCTCCTCCGTCGTCTCAGGGCAGCAGCTCACGCGGATAGACGATGGCCGTGGCGCCCTCGATCTCCATGACATCGACCACCGCACCGGCCGGGATCACGTGCTCGTCGTCCAGCGTCCGCGCCGACCACGTCTCGCCGGACAGCTTGATGAGCCCGTGCTCGGCGGTGACCTCTTCGATCACCACGGCCCTCTTGCCCACCAGCGCATCGCTGCCCTCACTCGTCAACGGCGGACGGCGCATATGCTGCCGCGCGATCGGCCGCACGATGACCAGCCCGGCCGCGCCCGCCACGGCGAACGCCGCGACCTGCACCAGCACGGCGCCACCCAGCCCCGCGACGACGGCCGCGACCAACGCCGCGCCGGCGAGCAACCCGAACGCGAACGTGAACGTGAAGAACTCAGCAACGCCCAACACCGCGGCCAGCAACAACCACACGATCCACGACATTCGAACCGACCTCCCGGCATCCAGGACGGTTCCCTTCAATCTAGCTCGCCGGCCGGCTCGTTCCGAGGTCCGCCCCTGAGCGATGGAGCTCACCTCCGCCGACATCAGCGGAACAGTGCATGGCCCAGGGCGTCGGTCAGCCAGGCGGCGATCTCGTCGGCGGTCCAGCCTCGGTCCTGCAGGAGCCGGCGGGGCTGGTTCCGCAGCTGTCACGCGACTGGCGCGCGCCCTGCCGAGACGGTTGCTCGCCACGAGCATGCGGCATCGCCGGACGGGTAGAGGTGCGGCAGGTGAAGGGAGGCGACCACCATGGGCGCTGACGACAAGATCAAGAACACGGCCGAAGACGCCAAGGGCAAGGCCAAGGAGGCCTACGGCGAGGCCACGGACGACGAGTCGACGCAGGCCGAGGGGAAGGCCGACCAGACCAAGTCAAATCTGAAGCAGGCGGGCGAGAAGGCCAAGGACACCTTCAAGTAGTCCTTCGCCAGAGCCGGGCGGCCCGCGCCGATGGACCGCCCGGCTCCAGTCCGGTCTGCCAGGTTCGAGGGGGTGTCGACATGTCCGATCCGGTCGCCGAGCTCAATCAGTTGTTGTACACGGCCACGCCGTCCGAGCGCCGGGCCGTCCTGCGAGCGGCCCTTCCGGTCCTCGCCCGGTGGATGGTCGACTCCGTCGACACCTGCGCCGGCGACGAGGACCCCGACACGTCGCGCTGGCCGCTGCTGGTGTCGACGGAGCTCCTCGTCCCGCTCGGCGCCGCCGTGCACCGCGCTCAGACCGCCACCTCGCCCGTGCCGCGGCAGGCTCAGGGCCGGCAGGCACCGACGACCACCTCCTGAGCGGGCAGTGCCTCACCCCTCGGCACGGCCCGACGTGTCGAGGGACCAGGACGTGCTCATGCTTCCGTCCGCCTCGTGCTCGCGAAACTCGAAGCGCATGTCGTAGCGGTCGAAGGCCTGGAGCCAGCGCTCCCAGGACACCCGCTCGTATCCGGCGGCCGGTTCGGTGTCCGGCAGTTCCAGAGCCAGGTCGACGGGCCGCGAGCCACCGCCGTCGAGCTGCTCGCTCATCGTCGGCACACCGTCGCGGTCCGCCGCCCAGGCACGAATGGTCTCGTGGTTGCGGGTGACCAGCGTCTGGCCCGGCTGGTCCTCATGCTCGTCCGGGCCCGAGACCGCCTTGTGCGTCGGCTGGGTCATGGATCCTCCTCAGCGCCCGCCGTGCGGGCGGTACTCGTCGGCGGGCGTGTCCAGGTCCATGCCGCCATCGCCGCCCTGGCCTCGGGGCGACTCGGGTTCCGCGGCGCTGCCGGGGCCGCCGCCCGGCTCGTCGGCGAACGTCGTCGACGAGTGCTCGTCAGCGAAGTCCGCGTCCTCGTCCGGCGGTTCCGGCCGCTCAACAGGGTCGTTGTGGTCCTGGTCGTGACTGTTCATCGGGGGCCTCCCTCGTCGTCCGGTGCCCTTACCCGAGGCGCGGAGTTCCAGCCCCCGCGCCTCGCCTCGAACGACCTGCACTCCCCCGCGTCGGAAGGCTCTGCCCGGCGACCGCCTCGTCGTCCGCCCCACGCGGCACCGCCACGCTGCCGACGAGGCATGCCCGGACCATCACCTTCACCGCGATCTGACCCACCACCGAGCCCCCGGCGCGACTCGCCGCCCTCGCCCTGATCGCCGCGCACACCGTCCGCAACGCTGGACGACGGCAACCTGCGGCGCGCCGGCCGGGCCGTTCGGGCTCGGTGAGCGTAGCCGGGCCGGCGACCTGCTGCCGGAACTGCTGCCCGGCGACTTCATCGCGGGGACGGCGGTCGTCGACGGCGTGTGGCAGCTCGGCCGCCTCGACATCGACGTCGAGCTCAGGCCGGAGACGTCGGGCAGCCAGGTCCTCGACCCCGCGCCTTCGCCCGCGACCGCCGCCGCCCGCCTGTGGGTGGTCCCGTGGATCGCGCTCACGGCGCTCGCGATCGTCGTCCTCGCGGTCGTCCGGCGGCGCCGCACGACGAAGCTCCGTCGGAGGACGGACGCGACCGCCGCCGCTTCCGTCATCTGACGGGTGCCATCGGAGCCGCGGGACGGTACTGTCACTGAGCACCGTTATCATTACGGCTTCGTGGAGGATCCGGCTGGTGAGTGAGGTCCAGGTCACGGAGGATCGACGCGGCGTCGGCCGGTTCGTTCCCGAGCTGTTCGTGCTGGCGCTGGTGGCGGCGGTCCTGTTCCGGCCGCGCGTGGCCGGCTGGTTCGACAGTGCGACCCTGCAGACGTG
>NZ_SMKL01000130.1 GCF_004348545.1 Jiangella ureilytica
GTGATCACCATGGACACGTCATTACCGAAGCCACACACAGCGGGCAGATCACGTTGGAGTCACCCGGCGACCACGCCAGGCCCCGCCCCGTCGAACAGCGCCCGGTAGCAGAACCCTGACAGAGAGACCACGTTCAGCACGAGATTCCGTGTCGCACGAGGCCTGCAGGCCTGGTGGAGCTCGGGTGATCCTGGTGGTGTCAGGCGGACCAGACGCGGCCGCCGGCGTGGCCGCCGGCGTGGCCGGCGACACGGCCGAAGCGCAGCTCAGGGAAGTGCGCGCCGGTGCCGACGGTGCCCGGCCTGGCCAGCTCGGCCCACAGGAGCTCGCGGCTGCGGCCGGCCTGCTCGGGGTCCACGTCGCCGAACGAGTGCCATGTCGGCTCGGCCAGCTGGACCGGGCAGGTGATGGCGTCACCGACGAGGATCGCGCGGTCGCCGCCGTCGGAGACGACGACGGCGAGGTGGCCGGGCGTGTGCCCCGGCGTGGCGACGATGTCGACCCCCGGCGCGACCGTGTGGTCGCCGTCGACCGGCTTCGCGTCGGTCGCGCCGCCGCGGAAGCCGGCCCGCACGTGATCGGCCATCTCGCCGCCGCCGTCTTCGTCGATGAAGTGCGCCCCGTCGGCCGCACCGAACCAGAGCGTCGCCGCCGGGAACACCGTCCGGCCGTCGCGGTCGAACAGCCAGCCGACGTGGTCGGCGTGCAGGTGCGTGCAGACGACGTCGGTGACGTCCTCGGGCCGGGTGCCTCCGGCGAGCAGCGCCGCCGGCAGCTGGCCGCCGACCAGCGCCATGCCGTCCGGCAGGTCGTCCCACGCCGGGCCGAGGCCCGCGTCGACCAGCACCACGCGGTCGCCGGTGCGGATCAGGAAGCAGCCGATCGGCAGCCAGGCGACGCCGTCGCGACCGAACGGTGCGGGCGGCGGATCGGGGACCGGGCCGCGGGTGAAGTACGCGGGCCGGGCGACGAAGGTGCCGTCGGACATCGGCAGCAGATCGAGGTCGCCGATCCGCATCGCGCCTCCCGTCGTCAGTCGCGCCGAGCCCCCACTGCCGCCGTCCGCACGAAGGTCGCCAGCTCCGCGGCCATGGGGGCCGCCTCCCAGCTGTGGAACGCGCCGGGCATCTCCTTCTTGACGCTACCCGGGATCGCGGCCAGGACCGAGGCGGCGGCGACGTGCATCTCGTCGAAGGTCTCGGTGCCGAGCAGGAACCGCGTCGGCACCCGGATGTCCGCGAACAGCTCCGCGTGCGGGCCGGAGTCGGCCCAGACCAGCGACTCGCCGTCGGCCCGGTAACTGAGCACCTGGGCGACGTACTCGGGGTATGACGTCAACAGGTGGCGTCACGGGGCTGGGCGGAAGGAGAACCGATGGCGGAGGCGGGCGCCCGGCCGTGGGCGCGGTCCGACGAGAAGCACGAGGCGATCGTCCGCGCGGCCCGCGAGGTGTTCCTGAGCAACGGGTACCTCGGCACGAACATGGACCTCATCGCGTCCCGCTCCGGGGTGTCGAAGCAGACGGTCTACACGCACTTCGGCAACAAGGAGGCGCTGTTCCTCGAGATCGTCGGCTCCATGACCGGCGACGCCGGCGACTTGGTGCACCACGACCGTGCCGAGCTGGGCGAGGACGAGAACCTCGAGGCGTACCTGGTCGCGTTCGCATAGCGGCAGCTGCTCATCGTCATGTCGCCGGACCTGCTGCAGCTGCGGCGCCTGGTCATCGGCGAGGTCGGCCGGTTTCCGGAGCTCGCCGCGGTGTTGTACCAGCGCGGGCCGCAGCGGGCGATCGACGAGATCCGGGCGATGTTCCAGCGGCTCGGCGCCAATGGCCGGCTGCCGCTCGACGACCCCGCGGCCGCCGCCGAGTGGTTCAACTGGCTCGTCATGGCGGCGCCCCTGAACCGCGCCATGATGCTCGGCGACGCCGCCATCCCGCCCGAGGATGACCTGCGCCGCCACGCCGCCGAAGCGGTCCGCATCTTCCTGACCGCCTTCGCCCCGCCCACCTCCCCATGATCATCGGCGATCGACCACGTCATAGCGTGGTCGATCGCCGATGATGACGGTTGTCCACAGGCCGATTGGCGCGGTGGGCCGAGTTCGCGGAGGCTGGCCTCCGTGGATCTCGAGGAGCTACTGGAGCAGCAGCACGGGCTGATCAGCCGTGCGCAGGCGCACGCCTGCGGGCTGACCGACCGCCGCGTGGAGTGGATGGTCGAGTCCGGGCGCTGGCGGCGCATCCATCTCGGCGTGTACGCGACGATCACCGGCCCCTTGTCGTTCGAGGCACGGGTGTGGGCGGCGATCCTGCGCGCCGGCCGTGGAGCGGTGGCCAGTCACAGCACCGCCGCCTTCCTCGACGGCCTGTGCGACGACCCCGGTGCGGTCATCCACGTCACCGCTCCGGGTGAGCGGCATGTCCGCGGCAAGATCGACGGTGTTCGCGTCCACTACGCGTGGCGGCTGCCGCTGACCCGGCACCCGTCGAAGAGCCCTCCGCGCACGCGGATCGACGACACCGTCCTGGATCTCGTCGACATGGCGTCGCACCCGCGTGAGGCGGAGGGTTGGATCACGGCGGCGTGTCAGCGCCGCCTGACCACGCCGCACCGACTGGCTGATGCGCTGGGCCGGCGGAAGAAGATCCGCTGGCGAGGCATGATCGAGGCCATGCTCGTCGACGTGGCAGAGGGGGCGCAGTCGCCGCTGGAGCTGCGGCACCTGCGCCGGGTCGAGCGCGCCCATGGGTTGCCGGCCGGCTGCCGTCAGCGCCGCGCCTCCGGGCAGCGTGTGGTGTGGATCGACGTCGATTACGACGCGTACGGCGTCCGGGTCGAGCTGGACGGACGCATCGGGCACACCGGCGAGGGCCGGTTCCGCGATCGGCAGCGGGACAACCGCGCCACCGTCGACGGCCACGCAACGCTTCGCTATGGCCACGGTGACGTGTTCGGTGACCCGTGCGGCGTTGCCGCGGAACAGGCCCGCGTCTTGAGAGCCCGCGGCTGGACCGGCGTCGTACGTGCGTGCCGCGCGGGGTGCCCTGCCGCCCACCCCTGTGATCATCGGCGATCGACCACGCCATGACGCCATGACGGGGTCGATCGCCGATGATCATGGGTCAGGGTGCGCTGATCGGAGTGCGGCCGAGGAGGATCCACGCGCACACGATGACCAGTCCCGGCCCGGCGACGATCGCGGCCAGGCCGACAACGCCGGTCAGGACGTAGGCGACCACCACGAGCGCCACGAGGACCAGGGCGATCGTGCCGGGGATGCGCGAGATCGCCCGGTCGGCCCAGGCCAGCCAGCCGATGCCGGCCAGCGAGACCAGCACGCCATACCACGGGATGTACGGGCCGAAGTCGGTCAGCATGAAGTACACGTACAGGCCGTTCTGGTCGAAGTAGTCCGCCTCGTTGCCGCCCGGGCCGTAGTTGCCCAGCGCGCCCTTCCAGGCGTAGCCGAAGGTCAGGCCGGCGGCCGACACGACGAGGCCGGCGCTGACCACCCGGGCCGCCACCGACCGCGGCAGCGCCGGCTCGACGTGCGTGCGCCAGGCGGCGTGGAACACCAGTAGCGCCGCGACGGCGGCGAAGCCGAGCAGGAAGCCCAGGTAGTTGCCGAAGCGGTCGACGTCGGCCATGTCGGCGGACGTCACGAGGTAGTCGCGGCCCTCGGCCATCGCGTCGCGCTCGCCCTGCGGCCGCACGTCGAGCAGCGCGGTCGCGGCGAAGCCGAGCGCGCCGGCGGCGATGCCCCAGATGAGCCAGGCGCGCTCGCGCAGCGGCGGGCGGGCCGGCGCCGCGGCCGGGGCGATGGTGGGCAGTGCGTGGGTCATGGTGCGTGGTCCCCCCGTTGGATGGGACGGCGCGGTCCGCCGTCGACTCAATTCGCCACCCTATCAGGGTGACGAATTCATCGCGAGCAGGGCGGAGGCCTGTAAGATATGGTTAGGCTGCCCTGAGTTAGGGTCACCTTTATGAGACTGATCGCGAGTATGTCCCGGTTCGCGGCCACCGCCGTCGCCCTGGCCCTGGCCGGCGGCCTGACCGCCTGCGGCGACGACTCCGAGCCGGCGGCCGTCGACGGCGGCGGGACCGACAGCGCCGGGACGATCACCGTCGACCACATGTTCGGCAGTACGGAGATCACCGGCGTTCCGCAGCGCGTCGTGACCATCGACCTGCAGTGGACCGACGTCATGCTGGCGATGGGCGTCGAGCCGGTCGGGTACTCCGTCGACTCGTTCATGCCCGAGTCCGGCGTGCCGTGGCAGGAGCTGCCGTCCGACGCCGCGCCGCTGCCGCTCGACGACGGCCCGCCGATCGAGCAGATCGCCGAGCTGCAGCCGGACCTCATCGTCGGCAGCTACTCGATCGTGGACCAGGCCGTCTACGACCAGCTCTCCGGCATCGCACCGACCATCGCCGGGCTCGACGCCCAGCAGGTGACACCGTGGCAGGACCTGGTCCGGACGGCGGGGGAGCTCCTCGGCGAGCCCGGCCGGGCCGAGGAGCTCATCGCCGAGGTCGACGGCCAGGTCGCCGCCGTCGCGGAGGCGCTGCCCGGTCTGGAGGGCAAGACGTTCTCGCTGGCGCAGTACGTCGTCGGCGACTCGCTCTACGTCGTCGCCGACGAACAGGACGGCTCGAGCGTCTTCTTCCAGCAGCTCGGCATGACGATGTACCCGCCGGTCAAGGCGGAGGGGGAGGCGACCGGCGACACCCGGATCGTCGTCAGCACCGAGCGCTCGGACCTGCTACAGGCCGACGTGCTGGCGTTCCTGGTCAACGGCGGCGACGAGAGCGACCTCGCCGACATCCCCGGCTTCGGCCAGCTGCCGGGCACCGTCGCCGTGCTCGACTACCCGACCATCGTCGGGCTGAACACGCCGTCGCCGCTGTCGCTGCCGTACTCGCTGGAGCGGCTGCGGCCGTACCTCGAGGAGGCGGCGGGCGACTCGGGTGCGACGGGGTGACGACGGCGCCGGCCTGCGGTTCGTGCCGACGGCCTGACTGATCGGGCCGACGGGGTCGGTTCCGCCTGATCACGCCGCTCGTCGCGGTCCCGGGCGCGGGCGCCGGCGCCGGCTCCGGCGTCGGCTTCGGCTTCGGCGAGTGTCGGTGCCCGCCCGTAGGGTGGGGACCCTCCCTCACGGGGCGGGGTCCCACCGGGCGGGGTCCCACCACGTCGGCACCGCCACCATCACGTCAGTCATGCGCCCTCGCTGTCCGCCGACTTCGGCACGTCACTGACGACCTCTGACCCATGGCGTCGGCGCGTAGGCGACTCCGGGTCGGCGTCGCCGGCACGGGTCGACGGCTCGGACGGGTCAGGCGGCCGCCTGTAGGTCGGCCAGGACGTGCCGGACCGGGCAGGTCGCCTCCAGCAGCGCCCGGTCGTGCGACGCGATCAGCGCCGCCGCGCCGGTCTCGACGTGCCGTGCGATCACCCGCATCATCGCCGCCGTCGTCGGGGCGTCGAGCATGGCGGTCGGCTCGTCGCAGAGCAGCACCCGCGGCGTACCCGCGAGGGCCCGGGCCAGGCAGGCGCGCTGCAGCTGCCCGTCGGAGACCTGGTGCGGCAGCCGGTCGAGCAGGTCGGGCGAGAGCTGCACGAGGTCGGCGAGCTCGGCGATCCGCTCGGCGTGCGCCTCGGGCCTGGGCGTGCGCAGCTCCGCGGCGAACGACAGCGGCTCGGCGATGATCCGCCGCAGCGTCAGCCGCGGGTTGGTCGACGACCGCGGCGACTGCACCACGTACCCGATGGATCGGCGCACCGCCGCCGGCACCGCGAACCGGGTGCCGCGGACCTCCGTCCCGTCGACCACGACCGTCCCCGACGACGGCGCCAGCAGCAGTGCCGCGACCCGCAGCAGCGTCGTCTTCCCCGAGCCCGACGGCGACAGCAGCCCGACCGCCGCCCCGCCCGGCACGTCGAGCGTGACCCCGTCGAGCACCGGCCGGCTCCCGCCGGGGTAGCCGGCCGACACGTTCCGGAGACTGAGCATCAGGACCTCCCCGCGGGAACACAGGCGACCAGGTCAGCGGCCGTCGCGGCCGGGCCGGGGTCGCAGGCCAGCCCGACGCGCGTGTGCCAGGCGCACACCCCGGGCTCCGGGTCGACCAGCGATGACGGCGTCCCCGGCGCGGGCCGTAGCCCGTTCTCCGGCAGTGCCGCCAGCAGTGCCGCGGCGTAGTCGTGCCGCGGCTGATGCAGGACGGTCGCGGCCGGGCCGACCTCGAGCAGCCGGCCCGCATACATGACGGCGACGGTGTCGGCCACCGTGCGGGCGGCCACGAGGTCGTGCGTGATGAGGACGACGGCGGCACCGTTGCGCGCCTCCTCGGCGAGGCGGGCCAGCACCAGCTCAGTCGTCTCGGGGTCGAGCGCCGACGTCGGCTCGTCGGCCACCAGGACGTGCGGGTGCAGCGCCAGCGTCAGGGCGACGAGCACCCGCTGGGCCATGCCACCGGACAGCTCGTGCGGGTACCGGCGGGCCGTGCCCGGCGGCAGCCCGACGCCGTCGAGCAGCTCGTCGACGCCGGCGCGGACGCCGTGGACGCGCAGCGTCTCGGCCATGGTCGAGCCGACCGTCCGCACCGGTGTCAGGTGGGTCGCCGCGGACTGCGGGATCAGCCCGATCCGGCGGCCGCGCAGCGGCTGCAGCGCCGCGTCGGACAGCCCCAGCAGATCGACCGGCCCGAGCCGGATGGAGCCCGACGTCCGGGTCCCGGCCGGCAGCAGCCCGGCGATCGCCTGGGCCAGTACCGACTTGCCGCAGCCGGACTCGCCCACGATCGCCGTCACCGCACCCGGCGCCAGCCGCAGGCTGACACCGTCGGCCGCATGCACCCACCGGCGCGGCGTGCCGGGGAGCGGGATCCGGATCGACACGTCGTCGAGCAGCAGGCCGGTCATCGGGTCCTACCTTCATAGGGGTTCTTCAGGTCTGCTCCCGGTAGGTGCTCGAGGGAGCGGCCCGCAGTCGGTGTCAGGGCTGGGCGCAGGCCACCGGTAGGGCGTGGCCTTGACACCGGCG
>NZ_SMKL01000131.1 GCF_004348545.1 Jiangella ureilytica
GGATTGCCGTCGGGGCGGCCTGCCCGGGGGATGGCGGCCGCCCCGACGGGGTCAGGTGCGGCGGCCCCGGAGGAGGGTCGCCGCGGCGGCGGCCGCCGCGAACACGCCGAGCGCCACGACGCCGCGGGTGATGTTGCGCCCGCCCTCGCCGCTGACCTCGGGGATCTCGTACGTGAACGCCGTCTTCAGTGTGGCTCCGGCGGGTGCGCCGTTGACCAGCGGCTCGTTCTTGGCGCGGTCGGCGCCGGCCTCGAGCAGGGCGTACCGGGTGCCGAAGTCGGCGGCGGTCTCCTGCCCGGCGGCGGCCAGCTGCGACGCGCCCTCGGTGGACAGCCGCTCGGCGCCGTCGACGAGCTGCGGCGCGCCCTGGGCGGCCTGGAGCAGGCCGTCGTAGATCTGCACCGACCCGTCGGCGGCGGTCTCGAGCCCGGTGGCGAGGACCCCGGCCCCGACGGCGGCCTCGTTCGCGCCGTCGGCCAGCCGTCCGGCGCCGTCGGCGATCTGGCCCGCGCCGTCGGCGGCGTCCTGGGCGCCCTCGGAGAGCCGGCCGGCGCCGTCCTCGATCTGCCCGGCGCCGTCGGCGGCGTCGCGGGCGCCGTCCTCGAGCTGGCCCGCGCCGTCGGCGATGCGGCCGGCGCCGTCGGCGGCGTCCCGCGCCCCGGCGGCCAGCTCGTCGGCCCCGTCGGAGATCCGCAGGTTGCCGTCGTGCAGCTGGTGCGCGCCGTCGGTGAGCTGCATCAGACCCGCGACCAGCGCGTTGCCGCCGGCGATGATCTGGTCGACGCCGTCGCTGAGGCCGTTCACGCCGCCGCGCAGCGTCTCGTCGGCCGGGGTGTCCTCGGGCTCGCCGATGCCGCCCTGCACCGAGCCGACCACGCCGCTGACCAGTTGCCCGACGCCGTCCTCGAGCAGGTTCACACCCTGCAGCAGACCCGGCTGATCGCGGTCGCACACGTCGGTGGACCGGTTGGACAGGCCGCACTGCAGCCGCACCAGGCCGGCCAGGACGCCGTCGCCGCTGGTCAGGGCGGCTTCCAGGGTGTTGAGCCCGCCGTACAGCGTGTCCTGATCCATCGGGTCGTCCGGATTCGCCAGCGAAGACCGGCCGTCGGCGAGCTGGTCGCGCAGCCCGGCCAGCACCTGGTCGGTGACGGCGTCGACGTCGTAGCCGAGCGCCGGGCGGGCCGTGTTCAGGAGCACCGCCTGCTCAGGCGTGTAGCAGGGCGGGCCGAACCCGCTGGTCTTGCGGTCGGCGATGTCCTGCAGGACGACGACGGCGCAGCCGAGGCGCTGGTACGCGCCGGGCTCGGAGGCGGACTCGTTGTAGACGCCCTCGGCCATCTGCTGCAGCGCCGGGACGGCCTCTTCCTTCAGCCCGACTCGGATCGTCTCGAGCCCACCGAGCAGGGTCTCTGGCTCGTCCTTGGCGCCGATGCCGTCGCGCAGGTCACGCAGACCGTTGACCAGGGGCTGCGCCTGGTCGGGCAGCCCGCCGATGCCGTCGTACAGCTGGGTCAGTCCGGCGTCGACGCGGTCCAGCCCGGAGCCGACCTGCTCGAGCCCGCCGATCAGCTCCGGCGCGCGGTCGCCCGCGGTCTCGAGGCCGTCGGCCAGCTGCCCCGCCCCGGCGGCGGCGTCGGAGGCGCCGTCGGCCAGTTGCGTCGCTCCCGGGGCGAGCCGTCCCTGCAGCCCTTCGGCCAGCTCCGCTCCCCCGTCGGCCAGCTGCCCAGCGCCTGGCACCAGCCGCTCCTCCAAGCCGGACGCCAGCACACCGGCGCCCTCGGACAGCTGCGCCGCGCCGGGGGCGAGCTCGCCGTTGACGCCCCGGTAGAACTCGTTCGCCCCGGCCCGCAGCTCCTGCGCGCCCGGCGCCAGCTGGTCGCCGAGGCCGTCGGCCAGCTCGCGGGCCCCCGGCGCGGCCTCGTCGGACAGCCCGGTGCTGAGCTCCTGGGCGCCGTTGCGCAACTGGATCAGCCCGCCGAGCAGGTCCGCGGCGCCGTCGCGCAACCGCAGCAGGTTCTCGTCGATGGTCATGGCGCCCTCGGTGAGCGCGGCGCCGGACTCGATGCCGCCCTCGTACCCGGCGACGCCGGTCGCGTACGTGGGGCTGTCCAGCGGCGACACCGGCAGTGCCGACAGGGTGGCCCGCGGGATGACGCCGTCCTCGATGACGGCGGTGTAGCCGAACTCCTGCTCGGCCGAGCCGATGGGCGGGAACAGCGTCAGCGCGTACGTGAGCCGCGTGCCGCCCCGGCCGTCGCCGCCCATGTTCGCCTCGCCGGAGCTGACGCGCGTGAACGACGGCGGAAGCGTGGTCGTCATCGTCCCGACCATGGGGACGAAGACCTCCTCCTCGGCCGTGACCATGGTGCCGGTGCCGTCGTCGAACCGGATCTCGCGCCGCTCACCGGTCTCGTTGACGACGCGGTAGCGGACCTCCAGCTCGCCGGACTCTCCCACCACGTCCCCGGCGTCGACGACCTCGCCGTCGAGCCGGTACTCCACGGACACCGAGAGCGGCAGGTCGCCGGAGAAGTCGGACACCGTCCGCCGCCGCTGCTCGCCGTCGACGTCGGTCTCGAGGACGGCCTCGCCGTCCTCGGTGTCGGTGTCGCCGAAGCCGTCGAGGTTGCGCAGGCCGTCGGTGGTGACCGGGTTGCGCAGCTCGACCGTGCCGGAGCCGGTGAGATCGAGCTGGTCGTAGACGCGGGCGCGGTCGACCCCGCCGTCGGGCTCGAGGTACACCTGCACCGTCTCGGTGTTGGTGACGTCGACCTCGGCGGCCGCGAGGGGCGCGGCGACCAGGGTGGCGACGACCGCGCCGGCCGCGGCCGCGCTCGTGCGGACGAGACGGCCGCTCATCGCAGCGCCCCTTCCCAGAACGGGCTGCGCCGGCCGGACTCGGCGTCGGTGTCGGCGACCCCGCGGCCGTCGCCGGTGTTGTCGCCGCCGCGGTCCCCGGACTCGGGATCGTCGTCCGGCGCGTACCGGCCGCGCTCGCGCTCGCGCTCGTCCTCGATGCTGTTGCCGAGGAAGACGGTGGCGAGGAAGCCGAAAGCGGCCGCCAGCAGCACCGTCGTCAGCGCCGTCGGCGAGGTCTCGACGAACTCCGGCGGCGCGGCGGTGTAGGCGACCTCGTAGGCGCCGACGACCGCCGCCGCCCCCATGAGGAACGACCACAGCGGCAGCCGGCCGGACGTCAGGAACGCGATGAGCAGGCAGGCGAGCACCACGAGCATGGCGGCGACGCCGCGGCCCGCGGAGGTGTCCGGCAGCCAGGCGGCCCGCAGCGCGTAGCCGATCCAGGCCAGCACGGCGCCGGACAGCAGGCCGGCGGCCCGCTCCCACGGCGCGCGGTCCGGGACCACACCGGTCGCGCCGCCGAGCGCGGCTCCGAGCAGGGCGACGTGCTGCAGCTCGAGGCCGAGCCACTCGCCGCCCCAGACCAGCACGCCGGTCGCCACGGCCAGGAACAGTCCCGGCAGGAAATAGCCCCTCATCGCTTCCTTCCCGGCGGACGTCCGCGGCCGCCGTGCACCATGAGGAGACTTCCTACCAGCCGGTAACAATTCACGCCAGCATTTTCAGTGATTAATTTGGTCACGCAAGGACTTTGTGACCGAATCGGGACGGTCCCGGCAACCGGGACCGGGCGCGGCGGCGGCCTGGCACCATAGGGCGCGTGCCGCAGCTCGCCAGACGCCTGCTCGGTGCCGGGCGCAGCTCAGCCGGGCTGCTCGCCGTCGGCACCAGCGTGGGGAACCTCCTCGGGTACGCCCTGACCGTCGCGGGCGCGCGCAGCCTCGGACCGCACGAGTTCGGCGCGTTCAGCGCGCTGCTCGCGCTGATCATCGTCGGGAACGTCGCGGCGCTGGCGGTCCAGGCGACGACGGCGCGAGCCGCGGCCATGGGGCGGCCGGTCGCGCCGGCCGTGCGGTCCGGCCTGATCCTCGCCGTCCTCATCGGGGTCGCGCTGACGGCGCTGAGCCCGGTCGCCGAGTCGGTGCTGCAACTGCCGTCGGCCCTGCCCGCCGTCGCGGCCGCGGTGGCGATCGCGGCGCTGACCGCGACGGCGCCGTCGCTCGGGATCATCCAGGGGCATGAGCGGTTCGGGCCGCTGGCGGCGCTGGTGACGATCCAGGCTGCGCTGCGGGTCGGCGGCGGGCTGGTCGCCATGGCGCTGGACCCCACGGCGACCTCGGCGCTGATCGGGATCGCGCTCGGGTTCGTCGCGGCCGGGATCGTGGCCTGGACGGTCGCCCGGCCGGCGGCGTCGGCGCTGCTGTCGCTGCGCGGCGGGTTCGCGGCGCGGGCCACGTTGTCGTCGGGCGCGATGCTGCTCGGCTTCGTCGTGCTGACCAACATCGACGTGATCCTCGCCCGGCACGTCCTCTCCCCCGAGGCCAGCGGCCTCTACGCGGCCGGCTCCATCTTCACGAAGATCGCCTTCTGGCTCCCGCAGTTCGTCCCGATGCTCGCCTTCCCGGCCCTGGCCGACCCCGCACGCCGCCGGACCGCGGTCTCGCTGGGGGTGGCGGCGGTGGCCGGGTGCGGCGTGGCGCTGACGGCGCTGAGCTGGCTGCTGGCGGAGCCTGCGGTCGACCTGGTGGCCGGCCCCTCCTACGGCGACGTCGCGCCGTGGGTCGCCGGGTTCGCCGGGCTCGGGGCGCTGTACGCGCTGGCGCACCTGCTGGTCTACGCGCACCTGGCCCGCCGCGACCGCTGGACCACCGGCGTGCTGTGGGCGGTGCTGGCGGCCTACGTGGTCGCGGTCGAGGTCTGGGCGACGACGCTGGCCGGCGTGCTGGTGCCGGGCCTGGTCGCCGCGGCGCTCATCGTGCTGTGGGGAATCGGCCGCGAACGCCTCAGCCCCCGAAGGCCCGCACCCGTCGACGACGACGCTCCTACCCCGGCGATCAGCTGACCGACCGTCCCGCCCGGCCGAGCCCGCGGTGGAGCCGGCCGTCCTCGGCGGCGCCAGCCGTCTTCATGAGCGACCCACCGTCGGCGAGGGCAGCCGTCCTCACCAGCAGCAGCGGTCCTCACCAGCACCAGTCGTCCTCACAGCACCAGTCGTCCTCACCAGCACCAGTCGTCCTCACCAGCAGCAGCCGTCTTCACTGGCAGCAGCCGTCTTCTGCTCGGCGTTTGGGCCGCAGAAGACGGTTCCGGCTAGTGAAGTCGGCTGGCGCTAGTGAAGACGGGACGAAACGCCGCGCGCCCCGCCGGGTGACGGAGGACGCGCGACGGATCGGGAGCTGTGCTGCGTCAGCGGCGTCCGGCGGGCCGGAACCACCGGCGGCGCTGGCTGGTGACCCGGGGCGTCGGCGAGGCGGTGTTGGGCGTCTCGGCCGCTGTCGGCGACGGCGAGTCGGTGGGCGCCGGCTCCTCGGTCGCCGTCGGCTCCTCGATGTCGGTCTCGCAGTCGGGGTCGGCCTCGATGGTCGCCGGGTCGGCGTCGGTCGGGCACTCAGCCGTCCTCACCAGCAACAGCCGTCCTCACTCACAGCAGCCGTCTTCACCAGCAGCAGCCGTCTTCACTGGCAGCAGCCGTCTTCTGCGCGGCGGCCGGGCCGCAGAAGACGGTTCCGGCCAGTGAAGTCTGCCGGCGCTAGTGAAGTCTGCCGGCGCTAGTGAAGTCGGCCGGCGCAAGTGAAGTCGGCTGGCGCCATCGAAGACGGGACGAAACGCCGCGCGCGTCCCCGCCGGGTGACGGAGGACGCGCGACGGATCGGGAGCTGTGCTGCGTCAGCGGCGTCCGGCGGGCCGGAACCACCGGCGGCGCTGGCTGGTGACCCGGGGCGTCGGCGAGGCGGTGTTGGGCGTCTCGGCCGCTGTCGGCGACGGCGAGTCGGTGGGCGCCGGCTCCTCGGTCGCCGTCGGCTCCTCGATGTCGGTCTCGCAGTCGGGGTCGGCCTCGATGGTCGCCGGGTCGGCGTCGGTCGGGCACTCAGCCGTCCTCACCAGCAACAGCCGTCCTCACTCACAGCAGCCGTCTTCACCAGCAGCAGCCGTCTTCACTGGCAGCAGCCGTCTTCTGCGCGGCGGCCGGGCCGCAGAAGACGGTTCCGGCCAGTGAAGTCTGCCGGCGCTAGTGAAGTCTGCCGGCGCTAGTGAAGTCGGCCGGCGCAAGTGAAGTCGGCTGGCGCCATCGAAGACGGGACGAAACGCCGCGCGCGTCCCCGCCGGGTGACGGAGGACGCGCGACGGATCGGGAGCTGTGCTGCGTCAGCGGCGTCCGGCGGGCCGGAACCACCGGCGGCGCTGGCTGGTGACCCGGGGCGTCGGCGAGGCGGTGTTGGGCGTCTCGGCCGCTGTCGGCGACGGCGAGTCGGTGGGCGCCGGCTCCTCGGTCGCCGTCGGCTCCTCGATGTCGGTCTCGCAGTCGGGGTCGGCCTCGATGGTCGCCGGGTCGGCGTCGGTCGGGCACTCGTCGTCGGGCGTCGGAGGCGGCGTCTCGGTGCCGCCCTCGGCACCGGCTTCCGCACCGGGCTCGGCGCCGGTGGCGTCACCCGTCTCGGCGCCGGTGGCGTCGCCGGTCTCGGAGCCCGCATCGGCACCGGTGTCCGCGCCCGTGTCGGCCCCTGTATCTGCACCCGTGTCCGCGCCCGTGTCAGCGCCGCCGTCCGCACCAGCGTCAGCACCGGTGTCCGCGCCCGTGTCAGCGCCACCGTCCGCACCGGCGTCAGCGCCACCGTCCGCACCAGCGTCAGCGCCCGTGTCAGTGCCGCCGTCCGCACCCGCGTCGCTGCCGCCGTCAGTGCCGATCTCGGTCCCGAGCTCGGTGCCGATGTCGCTGCCGTTCACGGCGCCGCCGTCGGTACCACCGTCGGTACCACCCTCGTCGGCACCGCCGTCCGTGCCGCCGTCGTCACCGGGCGGCGTGGTGGGCGGCGGGGTGAAGACCGGGGGCTTCGTCGGGGGCTTGG
>NZ_SMKL01000132.1 GCF_004348545.1 Jiangella ureilytica
GCGCTGCGGGCGTCACCGTCGGCTGCTGGGTGTGGTGCGCGGCTGACCGTGGGGCGGAGCGGGCGCGGCCACGTGCTCTAGTCGATGGCGACCACTGTCAGGCTCGTCGTTCCGGCGTAGGTGACGGTGCCGAGGTGGGGGATGCCGGGCGCCAGACCGGTCCAGGTGAGCGTGGCGTCGGTGGGGGTGCCGGGGGTGCCCGGGAGCGGGTCGGGCGTGACGGTCGCGTTGCCGGCCGCGTCGGCGCCGACGGCGAAGGTGCGCAGGCTGAAGCCGACCGCCGAGCCGTCGGGGCTGGAGAACATGTGCACCAGCACCTGGTAGGTCCCCGGCGCAGGCGCGGTCAGGTCGACCCGCTCACCGGCCGCTCCGGTCGCGCCGTTGACCGGCAGCTCGGCGCCGTCGGGCCCGTAGACGTAGACGTCGTAGTCGGCCGTGTCGAGGCCCGCGACGAGCTCGATGCGGGCCAGCGTCGTGCCGCCGGGCACCTCGAACGGCACCAGCGCCGACGACGCGTTGCCCTCGGGGTCGGCGCCCTCGCCGGGGGTCAGTGACCCGTCGCTCACCTCGCCCGGCACCAGCCCGTGCAGGGTGAGGTCGACGTCGCCACTGGTGGCAGCCGTCACCGGGTAGGTGACCGAGCCCTCGGGGCCGGTGCCGGTGACCTCGGGCTGTGCGGCGACGGCGACCGGGCGGGCCACGACGGGGCTGCGCACCGTCGTGCCGCCGCCGCGCCAGGTCAGCGATCCGTGCGCGTAGGCGTCGAGCGGCGCGTCGGTGCGGGTCAGCGTGATCTCGAAGGTCTTGCTCTGCCCAGGCCGGCCGAAGAAGAGGATCGACGGCGTCACGCGCGCGGTGAACCCGGGCAGGTCCACCGACGCCCGGTACAGGCCGGGCGTGACAGCGGTGACGGTGCGGGTGATCGTCTGCCGGCCGGCCAGCGCGCCGACGGCGATCGACGGCTGGTTGAGGTCGGACGGGTCGATCGCCTCGACGCCCGGCACGCCGGTGTCCTCGCCGGTGCCCTCGATGAACGCCAGCCACTCGTCGACGGTGGACTCGTAGACCAGGCCGGGGTCGAGGATGCGCGTCGGGTGGACGTGCCCGGCGCCGGCGTGGAACCGGTCCTCGTCGGGCGAGCCGGACGCCAGCACCAGGTCGTACGCCGTCGTCATCATCGCCGACTTGATCGCCTGCGCCGACCAGTCCGGCTCGGCGGCCCGGACCAGCGCCGCCAGCCCGGCCACGTGCGGCGCGGCCATGGACGTGCCCGAGACGAAGTCGAAGTGGTTGCCTGCGTGCGGTCCCGGTGCGACGGCGGCGAGCACGTCGACCCCCGGGGCGGAGATGTCCGGCTTCAGCAGGTCGCCGCCGTTGGCCGGGGCCGGCCCGCGCGACGAGAACCCGGCCAGCACCGGCCGGGGTGTCGGCGGCAGGTCCGTGCGGTCGCCCACCAGCAGGGCCGCGGTGGCGCCGTGGCCGGCCGCGTACTCGCGGATGACCGCGGCGTCGGCGGCCCTGACGTGCGTGGTCGGGATGACGTGGAAGTCGGCGTTCAGCGTCTCGGCATCGGCCAGGTTGCCCAGCACCGTCCCCACGCCGCCGGCCCGGTGCACCTCGGCCGACTTCGCGATGCGGTCGTACACGCCGCGGTCGCAGACGACGACGGCCCCGGCCGCGCGCCCGGCGTCGAGCGACGACGGTGCGCACAGCGCCGCCTCCTCGGGGTCGACCCCCGATGCCGCGATGTCGCGCCCGTAGACCAGCGGCGTCTGCTCCGTCACGGCCACGTCGCTGATCATCGAGCCGCGGAACCGCCGCCCGTCGCCGAGCTCGACGGTGCCCTCGTAGACCTGGTGCGTGCTGGCGGCGACGGTGGTGAGCCACGGGCTGTTGTGCGCGACGGTGGCCTCGCCCGGCCCGGCGTTGCCCGCCGACGCCGCCACGAAGATGTTCGCCGACGCCGCGGACATGAAGGCCAGCTCGACCGGGTCCATCGGGGTGTCGGTGGCGCCGGAGATCGAGTAGTTGATGACGTCGACGCCGTCGAGGATGGCCTGGTCGATGGCGGCGACGGAGTCGGACGGGTAGCAGCCGCCGGTCGCGGCGTCGTCGTCCTGCCAGCACACCTTGTACGCCGCGACGGCGGCACCCGGAGCCATGCCGGAGCCCGAGCCGAACTCGCGGCCGTTCACCGCCATGGGCACGCCGTGGTTGCCGGCCGCCGTGCTGGCGGTGTGGGTGCCGTGGCCGTCGCCGTCGCGCGTCGAGATGTGCTCGTTCGGGTCGTGGTGCTCAGGCGGGACGTTCGCGACGAAGCCGTCCTCGTAGTAGCGGGCCGAGACGAGCTTGCCGTTGCACAGGCCGGTGGGCCAGTTCTCGCCGGTCTCGCACTCACCGGTGAACGTCTCGCCGTCGGCCTTGAGGACGGCCGTGCCGGTCTCGGAGGTCCGGTACGCGACGCCGGCCTCGCCGGTGGGGCCGTCGGCCAGCGCCGGGCCGGCGAACGACGCGCTCTCGGGCCAGATGCCGGTGTCGATGACACCGACGACGATGCCGCGGCCCGCGTCGTCCGCCCCGCCCAGCGAAGCCCAGACGCCCTCGTCGCCGGTCAGTCCCAGGAACTCCGGCGACGCGACGGTGTCGACGGCGCGCGGGACGTCGGGCACGACGGCGAGCACCCGCGGGTGGGCGGCGAGCGCGGTGGCCTGCTCGGCCGTCAGCTCGGCGGCGAACCCGTTGACGGCGACGGTGTACTGGTACAGCGGGTCGGCGCCGACGGTGGCCGCGACCTCCCGCTGTGCGTCGCTCAGGTGCGCCCGGTAGGCGCGGACCGCGCCCGACCCGGACCGCAGCCTCTCGCCGTCGGCCGGAGCGGTGGCGGCCAGCCCGTCCACCCCGCCCTCGTACATCGCGGCCGGCCGGCCCGTCAGCACGACGACGTAGGAGCCGTCGGTGAAGTCGCGCGCGGCCGGCGCGTCCAGGTCGCGCGGTGCGGCGACGGCGGTCGCGGCGGCGGCCACGGCGGCCACGGCGGCGAGGCTCGCGAGCGCGACGACGAGGCGGGTACGGCGGGGCGGGTGCGCCACGGGGCGTCCTCCGGAGTGGTGACATTCGTCATGGACCGGCCCCGCATCGGTCATCGAGGCCGGTGACATCGCCCACCGGAACCGGCCGCGTGCACCGGTCACGATGGAGTCATGACAGATCGAACCATCCGCGGGACCGCGAGGAGGCCGGAATGGCTGACGTCGTCGAGGTGACCGATGTGCGCCGCAGCTACGGCGGCTACGAGGCCGTGCGGGGCGTGACGTTCTCCGTCGCGCGCGGCGAGCTGTTCGCCCTGCTGGGCACGAACGGCGCCGGCAAGACGTCCACGCTGGAGGTCGTCGAGGGGCTGGCCCGGCCGGGCGCCGGCCGGGTCCGGGTGCTCGGTCACGACCCGTACGCGCAGCGCCCGGCGGTCCGGGCGCGCATCGGGATCATGCTCCAGCAGGGCGGCTTCCCGGCCGACCTGACGGTGACGGAGACGGCGGCCATGTGGGCGGGGACGCTGACGGCGCCGCGTCCGGTCGCCGAGGCGCTCGAGCTGGTCGACCTGTCCGGCCGCGCTGCTGTCACCGTCAAACAGCTCTCCGGTGGTGAGAGGGGCCGGCTGGACCTCGCGCTCGCCGTGCTGGGCCGGCCCGAGGTGCTCTTCCTCGACGAGCCGACCACCGGGCTGGACCCTGAGAGCCGACGCAACACCTGGGCGCTGGTCCGCTCACTGCTCGACGACGGCGTCACCGTCCTGCTGACGACGCACTACCTGGACGAGGCCGAGGAGCTGGCCGACCGGCTGGCGATCATGCACGAGGGGCGCATCGTCCGCGCCGGCACCGTCGCCGAGGTCGTCGCGTCGCAGCCGGCGACGGTGTCGTTCGCGCTGCCGTCGGCGATGGCCGTGGCCGAGCTGCCGGAGCTGGCCGGGACGCTCGTCGTCGACGACGGACGCCGGGTCGAGGTGCACACCGACACCATGCAGACGACCCTGACCGAGCTGCTGCTGTGGGCGCGCGACCGGGGCGTCGAGCTGGACGAGCTGTCGGCCCGGCCGGCGTCGCTCGAGCAGGCGTTCCTGGCGGTGGCGTCGTCGTCCGCCGGCCAGGCCGGGGACGACCGAGACCTGGAGGTGGTGGCATGAACACGCTGCTGACGTCCGGCGCGATGCGCCGGATCCGCGCCATCGCGACGGCGGAGCTGCGCCTGCTGGTACGCAACCGGACCGCGATGTTCACCGCCCTGGTGCTGCCGCTGATCACCGTCGGCGGGCTGAGCGCCATCGGGTTCGGCGAGAACGGCGACCTGCCGCTCGGCGCGCTCGTCGTGACGATGCTGGCCGCATTCACGCTGCTGTACGTCGTCTACTACAACCTGGTGTCGGCCTACGTCGGGCGCCGCGAGGACCTGGTGCTCAAGCGGCTGCGGGTCGGCGAGCTCACCGACGCCGAGATCCTGGCCGGCACCGCACTGCCCTCGGTCGTCGTCGCCGTCGCGCAGATCGTCTTCACCGCCATCGTGGCCGCGATCGCGTTCGGGCTGGACGTCCCGGTCAACGCGGCGCTGGCCGTGCTGGCGGTCCTGGCCGGCGTGGTGATGTTCGTGCTGCTGGCCGCCGCGTCGACGGCGTTCACCCGGAACGTCGAGATGGCGCAGGTCAGCACGTTGCCGGTGGTGTTCCTGTGCATGGCCAGCCTGATCTTCTCCGGCGGCGTGACCGCGCCAGAGAACATCCCCGACACCGCCCAGGCCGTCGTGCGGTTCATCCCGCTGAGCCCCGTCGTCGACCTCGTCGGTCTCGGGCTGACCGGGCAGACGTCCGACGGCGACACCGTCGGGTTCGCGGCGAGCTGGGGCGAGGCCGCGCAGCCCGCCGCCATCGCGGTGGCCTGGATCGTCCTCGGGCTCTGGGCGCTGCGCCGCTGGTTCCGGTGGGAGCCGCGGACCTGACCGCGGGCGGCGTGACAAGCTGATGTCCGTGTCGATGGTCACCCGGTGGTGGGAGGAGCGCAGCGCGCTGCAGCGCTTCGACCTCTACACCCGCGGGACGCTCTACTCGATGGTGGCGGCCGAGCCGCTGGTCGCCCTGTTCATCACGTCGGCCGGCACCGACGGCCCGTCCGCGCCGGCCGTCCTGAGGTTCGTCGCCGTCTCGGCCGTCCACGCCGCCGTCGCGTTCATGGTGCTGCGGGCGGGCATCGAGTGGTACCTCGGCCGTGGGGTGTGGCCGTACCGGTGGACGGCGGGCCTGCTGGCCGCGACCGTCGCGGTCATGGGCGCGGCGGTCGCGGTGTTCGGCTGGGACGCGCCGGCCGAGCCGGGCATCAGCGACGGCGTCGTCACGGTCTTCGCCTTCGTCCTGGTCGTCGGCGTCACGGTCGGCGCACTGACGCCGCGGCTGGCGAGTCCGTCACTCATGGTGCTGATGGTGCTGGTCGCCGCCGCCGTCGTCGCCGCTGGGCTGCTGAGCGACTGGCCGGTGCAGAGCGCGTTCGGCGCCGGCTTCTCGACGCTCTTCGCGTACTTCGGCGGCTGGACGGCGTTCCGGGCGTCGGTGTGGATGCTCGGCGTCGTGTTCGAGCTGGACCGGTCGCGGCAGGTGCAGGCCGACCTCGCCGTCGCCGAGGAGCGGCTGCGGTTCGCCCGCGACCTGCACGACATCCTGGGCCGCAACCTCTCCGTCATCGCCGTCAAGAGCGAGCTCGCCGCCGCCCTGGCCCGGCGCGGCCGCGACGAGTCGGCCGACGAGATGATGGCGGTCCGCGACATCGCCCAGGAGTCGCTGCGCGAGGTCCGCGACGTCGTGCGCGGCTACCGCGAGGTCGACCTCGCGACGGAGCTGTCCGGCGCGCGGTCCGTCCTGCGCTCGGCCGGCGTCGCGACCCGCGTGGTCGGCGAGGTGTCGCCGTTGCCACCCGACGTGCAGGCGGTGCTCGGCTGGGTGGCGCGCGAGGGGACGACGAACGTGCTGCGGCACAGCTCCGCCTCGACCTGCGTGATCACGGTGGCGCGCGACGACGGCTGTGTCACGCTGACCATGGTGAACGACGGCGTGCGCTCGGCTTCCGGTGAGAGCGCCGGCTCCGGGCTGTCCGGGCTGGCGGAGCGGCTGGGCGAGCTGGGCGGGTCGCTGACCGCCGAGCGGCTCGACGGCGACCGCTTCCGGCTGGCCGCGCGGGTGCCGTCATGATCCGGGTGCTGCTGGCCGACGACGAGAACCTCATCCGGTCCGCGCTGCGGGCGCTGCTGTCGCTCGAGGACGGCATCGAGGTGGTCGCCGAGGCCGCGACCGCCGACGAGGCGCTGGCCATGGCCCGGTCGTATGCGCCCGACGTGGCCGTGCTGGACCTGCAGCTGCCCGACCGCGACGGCATCGCGCTGGCCGCCGAGCTCCATGCCGAAGTGCCGGGATGCCGGACGATGATCGTCACCAGCCACGGACGGCCCGGATACTTGAAGCGGGCGCTGGCCGGGGGAGTCGGCGGGTTCCTGCCCAAGACGGTGTCCGCGTCGGTGCTGGCCCAGGTGGTCCGGACGGTGCACGCCGGCGGCCGGTACGTCGACCCCGAGCTGGCCGCCGAGGCGATCAGCGCCGGCGACAGCCCGCTGACCGCCCGCGAGTCCGACGTGCTCGAGCTGGCCGCCGAGGGAGCGCCGGTCGAGGAGATCGCCCGCCGAGCGGCGCTGACCCCGGGGACGGTCCGCAACTACCTCTCGTCGGCCGCGTCGAAGCTCGGTGCGGCCAACCGCCACGAGGCGGTCCACGTCGCCCGCCGCCACGGCTGGATCTGACCGGCTTCCGTTGGCGCGGCAGTTCGCAGATCCCGCCCGGTGGGGTGGGGTGACCTAATCCGCGGGGCGGGGTGACCC
>NZ_SMKL01000133.1 GCF_004348545.1 Jiangella ureilytica
GGTCAAGCCGAAGCCCCCCGAGCACAGCGGCGAGGTGACCACAGCGGGCGCCGGCTTGAGGCGGGTGCCCGGGGTTAAGAGAATGGGCAGCAAGGGGGACGGGGAGCCCACCTCACCACCCCCGACCGACTCGGCGAGGACCCCGGCCTTGGAGATGATCGGCGGGTGCCTGGTGTCAAGAGAATGGGCAGCAAGGGGGACGGGGAGCCCACCTCATCCCCCCGGCCCACTCGGCAACCTCCGGCGAACCTCAGTCGAAGGTCTCGGCCAGAGCATTGCCGAGCTCGGGCGACAGCTCCGCGCCCCGGATCAGCTCGTCGTCGGCTTCGTGGCCGCGGATGCGCAGCACCGAGGCGCGGCTGCCGTCGCGCATGACGCCGACCACGACGCGGACGTCGGAGCGGGCTGGGTGCTGCTGCGCCCACCTGGCGGCGGCGCCGTCGTCGTCGGGCATCTGCTCCTCGGCGCCGGGCGGCAGCACGATGCGCTCGAGCACCAGCGCGCAACCGGTGACGGTGTCGGGCCAGGTGATCTCGACCAGGAGGTCCTCGATGGGCCGGCCCGCGACGTCCTGCTCGATCGGAGTGAGCGCGTCGGGCGGGGTGTCCGGTTCGATGCCGATGCGGGCCGCGAGGTCGGGCTCGCGAGACAGCAGGTCGGCCGTGGACGCCAGGGCGTACAGCCGGGCGGGCTGGTCCCAGCCGTCGCCGCGGACGTGCTGTTCGATCTCCGCGATGGCGCGCACCAGGGCGCTCGGCTGGTCGTTGCCGCTCATGATGGCATCGTCGCACGGGCGGCGACGGCCCGCGAAACCGGTCACGACCGGGCGACGAACAGGTCACGGTTCGCCCAGAACCGTCCGCCGACAGCGATGTTTCGACCGCGGTTCGGAACCGCACAGGCCGGTGAGATAGTTTTCCAGGGGTGAGCCAGGACATGCCCCGACCCGCCGGACCGTTCCGCGGCGCGCCACAACGACGTTCGCGCGCGCTGCTGCCCACGCTCATCGTGCTCGGCGTGCTCATCGCGTCGTATGTGCTCATCGTGTCGTTCTGGACCGACCGGCTGTGGTTCGAGTCGGTCGACTTCACCCAGGTCTTCACGACACAGCTGGTCACGCGGTCCGGTCTGTTCGTCGTCTTCGGCCTTCTCATGGCCGCCTCGGTCGTCGTCAACGGCATGGTCGCCTACCGCGTCCGCCCGCGATACCGGCCCATGAGCGTCGAGCAGCAGAGCCTCGACCGCTACCGCGACGCCATCGACCCGGTCCGTACCTGGGTGCTGACGGCGGCAGCGGTCCTGCTGGCCATCATGGCCGGCGCCAGCGCGGCCGGGCAGTGGCAGACGTTCCTGCTCTGGCGCAACGGCGGCGAGTTCGGCCAGGACGACGCGCAGTTCGGCTTGGACCTCGGCTTCTTCGCCTTCGACTATCCGTGGTGGCGCTACGTCGTCAGCTACGGGTTCGCGGTGGTGGTGCTCGGCCTCGTGGTCGCCGCCATCACCCACTACGTCTACGGCGGCATCCGGCTGCAGACCGCGGGGCAGAAGGTCAGCCCGGCCACCACGGCGCACCTGTCCGTCCTGATCGGGCTGTTCGTGCTGCTCAAGGCCGTGGCCTATTGGCTCGACCGGTATGCGCTGGTCATGCAGGACAACGACCGCTTCACGGGCGGCTCCTACACCGACATCAACGCGGTGCTGCCGGCCAAGACGATCCTGATCTTCGTCGCGACCATCTGCGCCATCCTGTTCTTCGTCAACGTCTGGCAGCGCAGCTGGACGCTGCCGGGCATCGGGCTGGGACTGCTGGTGCTGTCGGCCGTCCTGCTCGGCGGTCTGTGGCCGTTCCTCGTCCAGCAGTTCCAGGTGCGGCCGAGCGAGGCCAGCCGCGAGGCGCCGTACATCGAACGCAACATCGAAGCCACGCGCTCGGCGTACGACGTCGAGGGCGTGCAGACCGACGAGTACGTGGCCACGACCGAGGTCCAGCCGGGTCAGCTGGCCGAGGACTCCGCCACGATCCCCGGCATCCGCCTCATGGACCCCAGTGTCATCCCACCGGCGTTCCAGCAGCTCCAGCAGGTGCGTGGCTTCTACTCGTTCAGTGACCCGCTCGACGTCGACCGCTACACCGTCGCCGACGACTCCGGTGTGGTCGCCGAGCAGGACATGGTCGTCGCGGTGCGCGAGGTGGACGCCGACGGCATCCCGGCCGAGCAGCGCAACTGGATCAACGAGCACACGGTCTACACCCACGGTTTCGGCGTCGTGGCCGCGTACGGCAACACACGCGAGTCCGACGGCTCGCCGTTCTTCGCCGAGGAGGACATCCCGACCGAGGGTGTCCTCGGCGAGTACCAGCCACGCATCTACTTCGGTGAGAACTCGCCCAGCTACTCCATCGTGGGAGCCCCCGACAGCACCGACCCGGTCGAGTACGACATCCCGGAGGACCCCGAGACCGGCAGCGAACGGCGCAACACCTACGACGGCGATGGTGGCGTGCCCATCGGCTCGTTCTGGAACCGGTTGCTCTATGCCACCCGGTTCCAGGAGGCCAACTTCCTGCTCTCCGACCGCATCAACGAGGAGTCGCGGCTGCTCTACGACCGCAACCCGCGGCAGCGGATCGAGAAGGTCGCCCCGTGGCTGACGGTGGACGCCAACCCGTTCCCGTCGGTGGTCGACGGCCGCGTCGTCTGGATCCTCGACGGCTACACCACGCTGAACTCGCTGCCGTACAGCCAGCGGGTGTCGCTCAGCGAGGCCACCAGCGACTCGCGGACGGCCCGACCGGCGCTGGCCGCCCAGCCCGACGACTTCATCAACTACGTCCGCAACTCGGTGAAGGCCACGGTCGACGCCTACGACGGCACCGTCACGCTGTACGCGTGGGACGAGAACGATCCCGTCCTGCAGGCGTGGATGAACGCGTTCCCCGACACGGTGCAGCCGCGCTCTGAGATCCCCGAGCCGCTGATGGACCACCTGCGCTACCCCGAGGACCTGTTCAAGCTGCAGCGCAACATGCTCGAGCAGTACCACGTCACCGACGCCTCGACGTTCTACGGCGGCCAGGACCGCTGGGTGGTCCCGGCCGACCCGTCGTCCAACATCGACGTCAAGCAGCCGCCGTACTACCAGACCATCGAGCTGCCCGAGGCCGACGGGCCGATCTTCTCCCTCACGACGACGTACACGCCCCGGGGCCGGCCGAACCTGGCCGCGTTCATGGCGGTCAACGCCGACGCGCGAAGCGACGGGTACGGCCAGCTGCAGATCCTGAGGCTGCCCAGCAACACGCAGATCGACGGTCCCGGCCAGGTCGCCAACGACTTCGAGTCCAACGCCGACGTCGCGCAGGAGCTGACCCTGCTGCGCTCCGGCGACGCCGAGACGCAGCTGGGCAACCTGCTGACGCTGCCCGTCGGCGGCGGCCTGCTCTACGTCCAGCCGGTCTACGTGGCCCGAGCCACCGGCGAGGCGGCCTATCCGCTGCTGCGCCGCGTGCTCGTGCAGTTCGGCGACAACATCGGCTTCGACGACACCTTGCAGGGCGCGCTCGACCAGATCTTCGAGGGCGACGCCGGAACCGAGACGGAGGAGCCGCCGGGCGGCGTCGAGGAGCCGCCCACCGACGGCGAGACGACGCCGCCGGACACGGAGACGCCGCCGCCCACGGACACGCCGACCACCACGCCCACCCCGCCCGCCGACCTGACGGCGGCGCTCCAGGACATCGAGCAGGCCTGGGCGGATGCGCGGGCGGCGCAACAAGCCGGCGACTGGGCGGCCTACGGCGAGGCGCTCGAGCGGCTCGACGCCGCCATCGCCGCGGCTCAGGAGATCAGCGGCGAGACCGGCGCGGGCGGCGACACCTCCGGCGGCTGAGCATCACCCGCCGGCTCGATCCCCGGCTTCCTCGACGGCGCGGTGGTACGCGACCAGCAGGAAGTCGGGGATCGGCATGTGGTCGCGCTCCGGCACGCGGCGGAACCCCAGCCGCTCGTACAACCGGTGCGCGCTGTGCATCTGCGGCAGCGACGACAGCACGACGGCGTGGTCGCCGTGCTGTCTGGCGAGGTCGAGGACGGCCTGCACCAGCGCCGCACCCACCCCGCGCCCGCGCGCCGCGGGGTCGACGGCGAGCATGCGGAACTCCGACTCACCCGGCCGGGCCACCTCGACGTACGGGCTCGGCGGCCGGCAGTACGTGACGGCGCCCAGCACCGTCCCGTCGGGGTCGGCGGCCACGAGCAGCGTCGCCTGCGAGGACCGGGCGACGGTGTCGGAGAGCTCGCCGGCGTACTCCTCGTCGCCGTCGAGGAACCCGTCGGCGTCGTACGCCGCCACCGTCAGCGCCGCGACAGCCGCGTGGTCGGCCGGCCGGGCGGGGCGCACCTCGAAGTCCGTCATGCCGCACATTCTCGCCGCGCCGCGCGGTCGTCCGCGCGATTTGGTGCACCGGTGCCGATCGCGTAAACTGAACTCAGCGACGCGGGGTGGAGCAGCTCGGTAGCTCGCTGGGCTCATAACCCAGAGGCCGCAGGTTCAAATCCTGCCCCCGCTACCAGATGAAGGCCCGGCAACCCGATGGTTGCCGGGCCTTCTGCATGGACGGAGCCGCCGCCTAGCATCAGCCGGGTGAATGACCTCACCCTGATCCAGCGCGTGTTCGAGCTCGGACCGCAGGTGCGCTACGTCGCGACCGGCCGCGGCCAGAACGTCACCCTCCGCCAGCGCGACGGGCTGGCCGGCGCGTCCGCGAGCGAGTCCGACCGGTACGAGGAACTGCTCGTCAACCCGGCCCTGCTCACGCTGGCCCGGCAGCGCGGCGAGATCGACTGCGGCGGGCTGCGTTACCTCGTGGTCCGATACGGCAACTTCCACCAGGTCGTGGTACCGCGCCCCGACGGCGGCCACGTATCGGTCGCGGTCGAGCCGGACGCCGACCCGGCCGCCGTCGCCGAGCAGGTCGTCGGCATGGTCCACACTGAGCACGAAGGCGGTGAGGAGACATGACCCCGACTCACGAGGAACTGCAGCGGTCCGCAGCGGATCACCTGTTGCTCCACTTCTCCAAGCAGCGGCTCGACGATCTGCTGGTGCTGGACCGGGGCGAGGGGCCCTACGTGTTCGACACCCGCGGACGGCGCTACATCGACGCGCTGTCGAGACTGTTCTGCGCCCAGCTCGGCTACTCCTACGGCGCCGAGATGGCCGAGGCGGCCACCGCGCAGCTGATCCGGTTGCCGTTCAACACCAACTGGGCGACGGCGCATCCGCCGGCCATCGAGCTGGCCGAGCGGCTGACCGGCCTGGCGCCGCCGGGACTGACGCATGCATTCTTCACCAACGGCGGCTCGGAGTCGGTCGAGGCGGCCTGGAAGCTGGTCCGCGAGCACTACGTCGCCATCGGCCAGCCGCAGCGGACGAAGGCCATCGCCCGCGACATCGCCTACCACGGCGTCACGCTCGGCGCGCTCGCGTTCACCGGCGTCGACCGGTTCAAGGAGCCGTTCGGGCCGCCGCCCATCGACGTCACGCACGTGTCGGCCACCAACGCGTTCCGGGCGCCCGACGGCGCCGATCCCGACGCGTTCCGCGACCGGCTGCTGGCCGAGCTCGAGGCCGCCGTCGTCGCGGCCGGGCCGGACGAGGTCGCGCTGATCATCGCCGAGCCGGTGCAGAACGCCGGCGGCTGCCTCACCGCACCGCCCGGGTACTGGCGCGGCCTGCGCGAGCTCGCCGACAGGTACGGGATCCTGCTCATGGCCGACGAGGTCATCACCGGCTGCGGGCGGCTCGGCGAGTGGTTCGGCGTCGCGCGCGAAGGCATCACGCCTGACCTCGTGAGCCTGGCCAAGGGCATCACCTCCGCCTACGCCCCGATGGGCGCCGTCCTCGCCACCGAGCGCGTCGTCCGGCCCTTGGTCGACGGCGGCAGAGTGCTCCGGCACGGGGTCACCTTCGGCGGCCACCCGGTGAGCGCGGCCATCGCGCTGCGCAACATCGAGATCTTCGAGCGCGACGGCGTGCTCGAGAACGTCCGGTCGCTGACGGGCCACCTCGAAGCGCGGCTGCGCGAGCTGCTCACGCTGCCGATCGTCGGCGACGTGCGCGGCGCCGGCTTCTTCTGGGCGATCGAGCTGGTCAAGGACGACGCGAACACCCGGTTCGACCAGGCCGAGCGCGGCGCCCTGCTGCGCGGCTTCCTGCCCGGCCGGCTGCGCGAGGCCGGCCTCATCGCCCGCGCCGACGACCGCGGCGACGCCGTCCTGCAGATCGCGCCGCCGCTGGTCAGCGACGCCGCCCTGCTCGACGACATCGTCGGCGGCCTGCACGACGTGCTCACCGACGCGGGGAAGCGGTTCGCCGTGGTGTGAGGCTTCCTGGGGGGTCGGTCGGTCGGTGGGGTTGGGTGGGGTTCCCCGTCCCCCTGCTGCCCATTCTCTTAGCCCCGGACGGTCGCCTCAAGCGGACCCTGGTGGCGCTTCGCGCCGTGGGGGTCCGCTTGACC
>NZ_SMKL01000134.1 GCF_004348545.1 Jiangella ureilytica
GGTTGGCGCTGGTGGGGACGGTTGGCGGTAGTGGGGACGGTTGGCGCTGGTGGGGACGGCTGGCGGTAGTGGGGACGGCTGGCGCCGGTGAAGACGGCTGGCGGTAGTGAAGACGGCTCGCGGTAGTGAGGACACGGCGCCCCTCGACACGGCGACCGGTGCACCGCGAGGCGGGCCCGGTCTCTCCCCGTCCCGTGCGCGGCCACGAGAATGGGCAGCAGGGGGACGAGGAAGCCCTGGAATCGGTGAACGCTCAGATCAGGCCGTGCTGGTAGGCGTAGGCCGTCGCCGCGGCGCGGGACGAGACGTCCAGCTTGGTGAAGATGTTCGCGACGTGCCTCGCGACGGTCTTGTCGCTCAGCACCAGGTCGGCGGCGATCGCGCGGTTCGTCCGGCCCGCCGCGACCAGCCGGAGCACCTCGGCCTCCCGCGGCGTGAGGACGCCGCGAGCCGGCACCGAGCCGGCGCCGAGCCGGCGCAGCCGGTCGAGGTCGGGCCGGGCCGAGAGCTCCCGGAACTGGTCCGCCGCGGCGTCGAGCTCCATGCGGGCGGCGTCATCGTCGCCCAGTCGCCGGCAGGCCAGACCCACGAGCACCCGCGACCGGGCCGCCTCGTACGGCGACTCCGCCTCCTGCCAGCCCATCCACGCCTGCCGGGCCGCGACCAGCGCGGCCGCACCGTCACCGTCGTCCCCGAGAGACAACTGCACCGACGCCGTCGCGTAGGCCGACATCGCGGCCAGGACCGGCGCCCGGACGCCGTCGGCCACCTCCGCGAGCTCACCCGCGGCGACCCGGGCTCCACCCACGTCGCCCGCCGCCAGCAGCGCCTCCGTCAGCGCCGCCAGCAGCTCGGGCCGGGCGAGCGGAGACGTCGTCTCGCCGAGGGCGCGGCGCAGCCCGGCGACCGCCGCAGGCACCCGGCCCTGCGCCAGCCGGAGCAGGCCGAGCCCCGGCTGCGGGTCCTGCCCGCTCGCTGCGGCCAGCCGGTACGCGTCGTCCGCGGCTGCCGTCTCGCCGCGCAGCCGGTACAGCTCGGCCCGCTCGTAGTGGGCGGCGCCGGCGGCCGGCTGGGGCGGGTCGGAAAGCCGGGCGCAGGCGCGGCCGGCCTCGGCCAGCGCGTCCGGCCAGGAGCCCTGCACCCGCAGGACGTGGACGCGGTGCACCTGGCACTCGCCGCGGAACGGCACGAGGTCCGGCTGAGCGTCGCACCAGCGGGTCAGCGCAGCGGTCCACTCGCGGGCCCGGCGCAGGTCGAACGTCGTCCGGCAGGCGTCGATGACCGTGCAGTAGACGATGCCGGTGAGCAGCGGCCCCACCTCGCCGGCGGTGACGGCGACCATCGTCTCGTCGAGGAGGGCGACGCCGTCGGCGACCTTGCCGAGCTCGACCAGGGCGCGGCCGCGGCCCATCCGGGCGAGGATGACCAGGTCGGTGTCGTGGTGGCGCTGCCCGACGGCGGCCGCTTCGGCGAACATCTCGGCGGCCACGGCCGGCTCGGCCGCAGCGGCTTGCCGGGCGTGCGCCGCCAGCAGGTAGCCGGCCTCGGGGCAGTTGCGGCCCGCCTCGTCCAGGAGCCGCTCGGCGCGGGCTAGCCAGCCACTCGCCCGGGCCACCTCGCCCTCGTTCGCCAGGACTGTGGCCAGCCAGAACGCGCACCGCACGGCGGGCAAGGGCCGGCCCTCGAGCAGCAGCTCGTGGAACGCCCGCTCCTGGACGGCCAGGCTGGCGGCGTCGTGCCCGGCCAGGAACGCCGACATCGCCAGCAGCACGAGGTCGTCGGCGGGCAGCGGCGCCTCGGCATCGGCCGCGCCGAGCCGGGCGTACGCGTCGGCCCAGGCGCGCTCCTCGAACGCGGCCCGGCCCCGTCCTCGTGCGTCGATGGTGGTCATCAGTGCCGTCCTCCCGGCCACGGTACTCGTGCGCGGGCCGGGAGAGAATGCTGCGCATGGCCCGAACCGACGAGATCCCCACCCGGGCCGGCGTGCTGACCGCGCGGCCGGTCGCCCACTTCACCGCGGACCAGGCGGCCGACGCGATGACCCGCTCGTTCGAGGGCTACCTGGTGCCGATCGGCATGGACGGGCCGGCGTTCGAGCGCCGGTTCGGCGCCGAGCACCTCGACCGCTACCTCAGCGAGGTCTACGCCGCGGGCGACGACCTCGTCGGCATCAGCCTGGTGACCCGGCGGGGCACGACGGCGCGCATCGGCGGGTTCGGCTGCACCCCGGGCTACCGCGGCCGCGGCGTGGGGCGGGCGCTGATGGAGCGCGCGGTCCAGCGCTGCACTGCGGCCGGGGCGACGACCCTGACGCTCGAGGTCATCGTCGGCAACGAGGCGGCGCAGCGGCTCTACGAGAGGCTCGGGTTCCGGGTCGCCCGGACGCTGGTCGGCTACCGCTGGGAGCCGGCCGCCGCGGAACCGCGGCAGCCGCCGTCGTCGACGGGCCTGACGGAGATCGACCCCGTCCGGTTCGCACGGGGCGTGTGCGCGGGGCTCGACGGCGCCGAGCCACCCTGGCAGCTCGCGCCCGAGACGCTGGCCGCCGCCGTCCCGCCGCGCCGGGCGTACGCCCTCGGTGGCGCGGAGGCGCTGGTCAGCGTCACGGAGACGACGGCAGGAGTGCTCGCCGTCCACACCCCGGCGCGACGGCGGAGGCAGGGGCACGCCCGCGCGCTGCTGGCCGCGCTGCGCGCCGCGTTCCCGGGGCGGCGGTGGACCGTCCCGCCCGTGGTTCCCGAGGGCGCAGGCGCCGAGTTCTTCGCCGCGACCGGCTGGGTTCGCGAGGACCTGGCCCAGTATGAGATGGTGCGTGCGAACGCTGACGCGTGACCGGCGCCCGGGCGGGGTTTCCCCACGTTTTGACCATGCGGCGGCCGCGCAGGTATTCTGTCGTGTCGTTGTGCGTACCGGAGCGCGGCACGCCAGCCACCGACCAGATCCATCCTCTCGACCAAAGCGAAGGCCTACGACCGTGCGCACGTACAGCCCCAAGCCCGGCGATGTCCAGCGCCAGTGGCATGTCATCGACGCCACCGACATCGTCCTCGGCAGGCTCGCCACTCAGACCGCGACTCTGCTGCGCGGCAAGCACAAGCCTGTGTACGCGCCGCACATCGACACCGGCGACTTCGTCATCGTCGTGAACGCCGAGAAGGTCGCGCTCACCGGCAACAAGCGCGAGCAGAAGATCGACTACCGGCACTCCGGCCGGCCGGGCGGTCTGCGCTCCACCACCTACCGCGACCTCCTCGACAAGAACCCGCGTCGTGCCATCGAGAAGGCCGTCAAGGGGATGCTCCCGCACAACAGCCTGGGCCGGCAGATGCTGTCCAAGCTGAAGGTGTACGCGGGCCCGGAGCACCCGCACCAGGCCCAGCAGCCCGTGCCGTACGAGATCGGCCAGGTCGCGCAGTGAGTGAGGACATGACTGAGACCACCGTCGACGAGATCGACACCGACGAGGCTCCCATCGAGAGCTACACGTCCGAGACCGCGCCGTCGCGCACCTCGAACATCGAGGCCGCCGCGGCCACCGGCCGCCGGAAGCAGGCCATCGCCCGCGTCCGCATCGCGCCGGGCACCGGGCAGTGGACCATCAACGGGCGCACGCTCGACAACTACTTCCCGAACAAGGTGCACCAGCAACTGGTCAGCTCGCCGCTGGTCGAGCTCGAGGTCACCGACCGCTACGACGTCGTCGCCCGCATCGACGGCGGCGGCGTCACCGGGCAGGCCGGCGCGCTCCGGCTGGGCATCGCCCGCGCGCTCAACGCCGCCGACACCGAGAACAACCGCCCGGCGCTGAAGAAGGCCGGCTTCCTCACCCGCGACGCCCGCGTCACGGAGCGGAAGAAGGCCGGTCTCAAGAAGGCCCGCAAGGCTCCGCAGTACAGCAAGCGCTGATCCGCGCACCTGCGCGAACATCCGCGAACGGCCCCGGGGGGTTCTTCACTCCGGGGCCGTTCGCGTTCCCTTCCGACCGTTGTCCCAGCTAGGAGCACCCTCCGTGGCTCGACTCTTCGGCACCGACGGCGTTCGCGGCCTGGCGAACTCCGACCTCACGGCCGAGCTGGCCCTCGACCTCTCAGTCGCCGCCGCCCACGTGCTGGGCGAGATCGGCGCCTTCGGTTCCGGGCGCCGCCCGGTCGCGGTCGTGGGCCGCGACCCGCGGGCGTCCGGCGAGTTCCTCGAGGCCGCGGTCGTGGCAGGGCTCGCCAGCGCCGGCACCGACGTGCTCAAGGTCGGCGTGCTGCCCACCCCGGCCGTGGCGTTCCTCACCGGCATGCTCGACGCCGACCTCGGCGTCATGCTGTCGGCCAGCCACAACCCCATGCCCGACAACGGCATCAAGTTCTTCGCCAAGGGCGGGCAGAAGCTCGACGACGCCATCGAGGACGCCATCGAGGCGCGGCTGCGCGAGCCGTGGAACCGGCCCACCGGCGCCGAGGTCGGCCGCGTGCACGAGCACCCCGAGGGCGTCGAGACCTACATCTCGCACATCGTCGGCACGGCCCCGGCCCGGCTCGACGGCCTGCGCGTCGTGGTCGACTGCGCGCACGGCGCCGCCTACCGTGCCGCCCCCGAGGCGCTGCGCCGGCTGGGCGCCGACGTCACCGCCGTCTGCGCCGAGCCCGACGGCCTGAACATCAACCACAACTGCGGCTCCACGCACCTCGACGTCGTGGCGGCCGAGGTCGTGGCGGCCGGCGCCGACGTCGGCATCGCCCACGACGGCGACGCCGACCGGTGCCTCGCGGTCGACGCCACCGGCGAGGTCGTCGACGGCGACCAGATCCTGGCCGTCCTCGCGCTGGCCATGCGCGCGCAGGGCACGCTGCGGCGCGGCTCCGTCGTCTCCACCGTCATGTCCAACGAGGGCTTCCGGCTGGCCATGCGCCGCGAGGGCATCAACGTCTTCGACACCGCCGTCGGCGACCGCTACGTCCTCGAAGCCATGAAGGCCGGCGGCTACAACCTCGGCGGCGAGCAGTCCGGTCACGTGGTCATGCTCGACCACGGCACCACCGGCGACGGCGTGCTGACGGCGGTCCACCTGCTCGCCCAGGTCGCCTCCACCGGCACCTCCCTGGCCGAGCTGGCCTCGGTCGTACAGCGGCTCCCGCAGGTCCTGGTCAACGTCAAGGGCGTCGACAAGAGCCGGGTCGCGCTCGACGAGGGCGTCAAGACCGCCGTCGCCGAGGCCGAGACCGAGCTCGGCGCCACCGGCCGCGTCCTCCTCCGCCCCTCCGGCACCGAGCCCGTCGTGCGCGTCATGGTCGAGGCGGCCACCCATGACCAGGCCGAGTCCGTCGCCCGCCGGCTCGCCGCCACCGTCCAGGCGGAGCTCGCGCTCTAAGGGTCGTTCGCGGCTCGGGCCTGGGGTCCGGTGGCGGGGGCGGTGGATGCTGCGCCGGCTCTGCGGCCAACCGTGGCGTACAGCAGGCGCGGCCACTTTTACGCCGGCTCCGCATCCACCGCCCCCGCCACCTGGATCTGCCTGCTTGCGCTCGCGACGTCGGCTCCGCTTCCGCCTGGGGTGTCGTGAGTCGGCGGGCGGGCTCTGCTGGGC
>NZ_SMKL01000135.1 GCF_004348545.1 Jiangella ureilytica
AAGTGTCCGGCGGTGTCCTACTCTCCCACCCCCGCTAGAGGGCAGTACCATCGGCGCTGGTGGGCTTAGCTTCCGGGTTCGGAATGGGTCCGGGCGTTTCCCCGCCGCTATGACCGCCGGCACATCTATGGAGTTGTCACCGGCCCTGCCCGCACTCGGCACCCCGGGGTGGGGTGGGTGCTGGGTGGGTGGTGCCCGTTCGTTGGTTGGGAACCGTATAGTGGACGCGTTTGTCTTCGCAGCTCCCACCAGTCCCCTTGGAAGGGGGTGTGGTGGGGTGTGTGTGTGGTCAAGTCCTCGGCCTATTAGTACCGGTCAGCTTCACCCATTTCTGGGCTTCCACGTCCGGCCTATCAACCCAGTCGTCTAGCTGGGGGCCTTACCACGTCGACCGTGTGGGAGACCTCATCTTGAAGCAGGCTTCCCGCTTAGATGCTTTCAGCGGTTATCCCTTCCGAACGTAGCCAACCAGCGGTGCTCCTGGCGGAACAACTGGCACACCAGAGGTTCGTCCGTCCCGGTCCTCTCGTACTAGGGACAGCCCTTCTCAAGTCTCCTGCGCCCGCAGCGGATAGGGACCGAACTGTCTCACGACGTTCTAAACCCAGCTCGCGTACCGCTTTAATGGGCGAACAGCCCAACCCTTGGGACCTGCTACGGCCCCAGGATGCGACGAGCCGACATCGAGGTGCCAAACCATGCCGTCGATATGGACTCTTGGGCAGGATCAGCCTGTTATCCCCGGGGTACCTTTTATCCGTTGAGCGACAGCGCTTCCACAAGCCACTGCCGGATCACTAGTCCCTGCTTTCGCACCTGCTCGACCTGTCGGTCTCACAGTCAAGCTCCCTTGTGCACTTGCACTCGACACCTGATTGCCAACCAGGCTGAGGGAACCTTTGGGCGCCTCCGTTACCTTTTGGGAGGCAACCGCCCCAGTTAAACTACCCACCAGGCACTGTCCCTGATCCGGATCACGGACCGAGGTTAGATATCCAGTACGACCAGAGTGGTATTTCAACGTTGACTCCACCGACACTGGCGTGCCGGCTTCACAGTCTCCCACCTATCCTACACAAGCCGAACCGAACACCAATACCAAGCTATAGTAAAGGTCCCGGGGTCTTTCCGTCCTGCTGCGGGTAACGAGCATCTTTACTCGTAGTGCAATTTCGCCGAGTCCGTGGTTGAGACAGTGGGAAAGTCGTTACGCCATTCGTGCAGGTCGGAACTTACCCGACAAGGAATTTCGCTACCTTAGGATGGTTATAGTTACCACCGCCGTTTACTGGCGCTTAAGTTCTGAGCTTCGCCGTGAGGCTAACTCGTCCCCTTAACGTTCCAGCACCGGGCAGGCGTCAGTCCGTATACATCGTCTTGCGACTTCGCACGGACCTGTGTTTTTAATAAACAGTCGCTTTCCCCTGGTCTCTGCGGCCTTCAACGCTCCCGGAGCAAGTCCGTTCACGTATCCGGCCCCCCTTCTCCCGAAGTTACGGGGGCATTTTGCCGAGTTCCTTAACCACGGTTCACTCGATCGCCTTGGTATTCTCTACCTGACCACCTGTGTCGGTTTGGGGTACGGGCGGCAATGGAACTCGCTAGAGGCTTTTCTCGACAGCATAGGATCACCCACTTCGCCGCAATCGGCTCGGCATCCAGCCTCGGGCGCTACTGTGGCGGATTTACCTACCACGGCCCTGCACTGTTACCCCGGGACAACCATCGCCCGGGTTGGGCTACCTTCCTGCGTCACCCCATCGCTTGCCTACTACCGGCTCGGGTCCCACGCTCCCCCACCAGGACTCCCGAAGGAGTCCAGACGGGTTCGGGTGGTTAGCATCACCGGGCTCGGCATGGTCGCGCCATCACCGGTACGGGAATATCAACCCGTTGTCCATCGACTACGCCTGTCGGCCTCGCCTTAGGTCCCGACTTACCCAGGGCGGATTAGCCTGGCCCTGGAACCCTTGGTCATTCGGCGGACGGGTTTCTCACCCGTCTTTCGCTACTCATGCCTGCATTCTCACTCGTGTGGCGTCCACGACTGGGTCACCCCGCCGCTTCAACCGCCACACGACGCTCCCCTACCCAACCACACACCTGAACCACGAAGGCTTAGTTGATTGTGTGATTGTCACAGCTTCGGCGGTGTGCTTGAGCCCCGCTACATTGTCGGCGCGGAATCACTTGACCAGTGAGCTATTACGCACTCTTTCAAGGGTGGCTGCTTCTAAGCCAACCTCCTGGTTGTCTTCGCAACTCCACATCCTTTTCCACTTAGCACACGCTTAGGGGCCTTAGCTGGTGATCTGGGCTGTTTCCCTCTCGACTACGAACCTTATCGCCCGCAGTCTCACTGCCGCGCTCTCACTTACCGGCATTCGGAGTTTGGCTGACGTCAGTAACCTTGTAGGGCCCATCAGCCATCCAGTGCTCTACCTCCGGCAAGAAACACGCGACGCTGCACCTAAATGCATTTCGGGGAGAACCAGCTATCACGGAGTTTGATTGGCCTTTCACCCCTACCCACAGGTCATCCGCCCACTTTTCAACGTAGGTCGGTTCGGGCCTCCACGAAGTCTTACCTCCGCTTCACCCTGCCCATGGGTAGATCACTCCGCTTCGGGTCTAGAGCATGCGACTGAAACGCCCTATTCGGACTCGCTTTCGCTACGGCTCCCCCACACGGGTTAACCTCGCCACATACCACTAACTCGCAGGCTCATTCTTCAAAAGGCACGCCATCACCAACCCCGAAGGGCAAACGGCTCTGACGGCTTGTAGGCACATGGTTTCAGGTACTATTTCACTCCCCTCCCGGGGTACTTTTCACCATTCCCTCACGGTACTTGTCCGCTATCGGTCACCAGGGAGTATTTAGGCTTAACGGGTGGTCCCGCCAGATTCACACGGGATTTCTCGGGCCCCGTGCTACTCGGGAATCACGCCACTGGAGTCACTGACTTACGTCTACGGGGGTAACACCCTCTACGCCGGACCTCTCAAGTCCTTCGACTTCACCAGTGATTGATCACTCCAGACCGGAGACGGCAGTCCCCGGTCAGCGCAACCCCACAACCCCGCACACGCAACGCCTGCCGGCTATCACACGCGCACGGTTTAGCCTCATCCGCTTTCGCTCGCCACTACTCACGGAATCACATGTTGTTTTCTCTTCCTGTGGGTACTGAGATGTTTCACTTCCCCACGTTCCCTCCGACCACCCTATGTGTTCAGGTGACGGTGACGGCACATGACTGCCGCCGGGTTTCCCCATTCGGACACCCCCGGGTCATAGCTCGGTTGCCAGCTCGCCAGGGATTATCGCAGGCTCCCACGTCCTTCATCGGCTCCTGGTGCCAAGGCATCCACCATGTGCCCTTACTAACTTGACCACAAAGATGAAGATGCTCGCGTCCACTATACAGTTCTCAAACAACGACCAGACACCGACCCGAAACCCTGATGCACGCCAACACCCGTGACGCCATCTCAAGCAGGCCGGCCCTGAAAGGAAACCCGGACACCACAACACCCCACCAAGCCAGAACAACCCCGAAAGGCCACTCGAACTCTATGGGGTGTGCGCGGCCCGATTCCTCAGGACCCAACAGTGTGCCATGACTCGCCCCACCACGCACCACCAGCCAAACGGCCGGCAACACCACGCGGGTATCGTTTTGTTGATGTTCCACCCATGAGCAACACCACCCACCGAACACTCGCCGGTGGCATGGTCAACCACCGTCGCCGGCCTTCAGGGCCACAACGGTGTGCTGAATGCTCCTTAGAAAGGAGGTGATCCAGCCGCACCTTCCGGTACGGCTACCTTGTTACGACTTCGTCCTAATCGCCAGTCCCACCTTCGACAGCTCCCTCCCACAAGGGGTTAGGCCACCGGCTTCGGGTGTTACCGACTTTCATGACGTGACGGGCGGTGTGTACAAGGCCCGGGAACGTATTCACCGCAGCGTTGCTGATCTGCGATTACTAGCGACTCCAACTTCACGGGGTCGAGTTGCAGACCCCGATCCGAACTGAGACCGGCTTTTTGGGATTCGCTCCACCTCACGGTATCGCAGCCCTTTGTACCGGCCATTGTAGCATGCGTGAAGCCCTGGACATAAGGGGCATGATGACTTGACGTCATCCCCACCTTCCTCCGAGTTGACCCCGGCAGTCTCCCATGAGTCCCCACCATTACGTGCTGGCAACATGGGACGAGGGTTGCGCTCGTTGCGGGACTTAACCCAACATCTCACGACACGAGCTGACGACAGCCATGCACCACCTGTACACAGCCCCGAAGGACCCGACATCTCTGCCGGATTTCCGTGTATGTCAAACCCAGGTAAGGTTCTTCGCGTTGCATCGAATTAATCCGCATGCTCCGCCGCTTGTGCGGGCCCCCGTCAATTCCTTTGAGTTTTAGCCTTGCGGCCGTACTCCCCAGGCGGGGCGCTTAATGCGTTAGCTACGGCACGGACCCCGTGGAAGGGAACCCACACCTAGCGCCCAACGTTTACGGCGTGGACTACCAGGGTATCTAATCCTGTTCGCTCCCCACGCTTTCGCTCCTCAGCGTCAGTACCGGCCCAGAGACCCGCCTTCGCCACCGGTGTTCCTCCTGATATCTGCGCATTCCACCGCTACACCAGGAATTCCAGTCTCCCCTGCCGGACTCTAGCCTGCCCGTATCCACTGCAGACCCGGGGTTAAGCCCCGGGCTTTCACAGCAGACGCAACAAACCGCCTACGAGCCCTTTACGCCCAATAATTCCGGACAACGCTCGCACCCTACGTATTACCGCGGCTGCTGGCACGTAGTTAGCCGGTGCTTCTTCTGCGCCTACCGTCACCCGAAGGCTTCGTCAGCGCTGAAAGAGGTTTACAACCCGAAGGCCGTCATCCCTCACGCGGCGTTGCTGCGTCAGGCTTTCGCCCATTGCGCAATATTCCCCACTGCTGCCTCCCGTAGGAGTCTGGGCCGTGTCTCAGTCCCAGTGTGGCCGGTCGCCCTCTCAGGCCGGCTACCCGTCATCGCCTTGGTAGGCCACTACCCCACCAACAAGCTGATAGGCCGCGAGTCCATCTCCAGCCGAAAAACTTTCCACACACGACCATGCGATCATGCGTCATATCCGGTATTAGACCCAGTTTCCCAGGCTTATCCCAGAGCTGAAGGCAGGTTACCCACGTGTTACTCACCCGTTCGCCGCTCGAGTACCCCGAAGGGCCTTTCCGCTCGACTTGCATGTGTTAAGCACGCCGCCAGCGTTCGTCCTGAGCCAGGATCAAACTCTCCATCAATGAATATGCGATCACCCACAAAAGGGGTGGATCAACCATCACCAGAAGAAACTCAACCCCAGCAACACAGCCACCCCCGGTAAGAGATGACTGCATCACCAAAGGAACCCCAAACCAACACCACAAAAGGTGCCAGCCCAAGGACACAAACAATTGGCATCAACAAAACATCATCAGGCACACTGTTGAGTTCTCAAAAATCGG
>NZ_SMKL01000136.1 GCF_004348545.1 Jiangella ureilytica
GGCGAGGCGCTGCGGCTCGGAGAGCGGTACATGGAGGCGGCGCGCGAGTCGCTGTCCGAGGCGACGGCGTACCTCATGCCCCTGCGGGCGGCCTGCGTGGTGATCCGGCTGTTCGCCGGCGACGTCGACGGCGCCGAGCGGATGCACGCCGACGAGTCCGACCTCGACATCGCCCACGTGCACCACCACCGCAACGTGCCCGGCCTGGTCGAGGGCCAGATCGCGCTGGCCCGCGGCCGCTGGTCCGAGGCGTCCGGGCACCTGGGCGGCGCCATCGCGTCGCTGCGCGAGTCCGACCCGCGCGGGCTGCTGCCGGCGGCGCTCGCGCTGGCCGCCGAGGCCGCGGTCTGGCTCGGCGACGTCGACGAGGCGGCCCATTACCGCGAGGAGTCGCTGCGCCAGCCGGTGCCCGAGTCGTCCACGATCTTCGGCCGGCGACGGCGGACCCTGCTGTGGGTGGGGCTCGCCCGGCGCGAGGGCGACGCCGTCGACCAGGCCCTGGACGCTGCCGACAACGCCGCCGCGGCCGACCTGCCGCCCGCCGAGCTCGACTCGCTGCACGTGGCGCTGCTCGGCCTGGCCGACGGGCTGCCGACGGCGCGCGAGCTCACCCTCGCCGACGTCGCCGACCGCATGGCGGCCGCGGCGAAGCGCTGCGACGGCCTCGAGCGGGCCGAGGCGATGGCCGGCTTCGCCCACGCCCTGGCCGACGGCGACACCGAGCTGACGTCGGCGTACGAGGCGACACTGGCCGGCTACGGCATCTGGACCAACCCGCCGCGCCAGCAGACTGTCGCGCTCACCCGGCGCGAGCAGGAGATCGCCCCGCTGGCCGCCGCGGGCATCTCGTCGCGCGACATCGCCCGCCGGCTCACCATCTCGACGCGAACGGTCGAGAGCCACCTGGCCCGCATCTACGCCAAGCTCGGCATCACCAGCCGCGCGGAGCTCCCGGCCGCCCTCAGCGGACGGTGAGCCGGGCGCCACCGGGCGGGTCAGCTGCGGACGACCACCACGGGGGTGCCGACCTCGGTGTGCTCCCAGAGCGCGACGGCGTCCTCGAGGTCTTGGCGGATGCAGCCGTCGGAGAGCGGCGTGCCGAGCTGCGAGAGCGTCTGCACCTCGTCGCCGGTGGCGGTGGCGACCGGAAGGTCGTGGAAGCCGATGTTGGAGTTCTGGCCGCGGAAGAACCGGACCATGTACTCCATGGTCTCGGTGCCGTGCCAGCTGACGGCGTCGCGCGACTTGGAGAACACCTCGAAGGTGCCGGTGGGCAGCTGGTCGTAGCGGCTGCCGGAGACGAGGTAGGTGCGCACGACGGTGTCGTCGGCGTCGACGAGCCAGACCTGCTGCTGGGTGATGTCGAACACGACCCGGTGGCCGGACCCGCTGCCGGCCGGAAGCGGGGCGGTGGCCTCGGGCTTCACGTTCGGGTCGGCCGGCGGCGCCTCGACGACCTTGACCATGAGCGGCCCGGCGACCTTCGCGGCGAGCTCGCGGTCGGCGCCGCGGGAGCCGTCGGGCACCTCGCGCTGGTCGACGGGCGGAAGCACGCCGGCGTTGGCCGGGACGTCGGGCCCGGTGGCCGTGCCGGAGAGGCCGAAGACACCGGCGAGGGCGGCGACGGAGCAGCTGAGGGCCATGACTCGGGCGCCGCGGGTGCGGAGGCGAGCGCGGGATCGACGACGGGACACGTGCCGCGAAGCCGATCGGGACGAGACGCCGTAGCGCCCGGGCATCCGCGCTCCCTTCTGCTCGGTCGGGGGAACCGCGATTCAGCGTACGCCACCGCATCGGTGCGGTGGACCCGCCGGCATGATCATGCGCTCGGGCGTGCCCGGATAAACGTGACCGACCGGCGAAAACCTGGTCATCACGCCGTCACGGCGCGGCGGCATCAGCCGGCGTCGAGCCCCGCCCAGGACGCCCGGGTGGGCACCGAGGCGCGACCCTCGGGGCAGTGCTGCACGAAGTCGCACCAGCCGCACAGCGACGACGGGCGCGCCGGGAAGCGGGAGTCGCCGGTGTCGCCGTCCTTGAAGGCGGCGTCGGCCTCGGCGCACTCGGCCCCGATGGCGTCGGCGCGGTCGAGGTGGCGGACGAGGGTGCGCTCGTCGTGCTCCCACGCCACCACCGTGCCGCTGGGCAGGTGGTGCAGCTCGACCCGCCGGCACGGGGTGCGCAGCGTGCGCGTGGCGGCCGCGGCGTAGACGGCGAGCGCCAGCGACGAGCGTGCGTCGTCGGTGGTGAGGATGTGCCGGCCGGTCTTGTAGTCGACGATGACGAGCTCGTCGCCACGCTGGTCGACGCGGTCGATGCGGCCGCTGAGCGACGTGCCGCCGTGGACCAGCGCGACCGTGCGCTCGACGCCGCGCGGCTCGTCGTCGGGGTCGAGGCCGGCGACGTAGCCGGTGACCATGTCGCGCGCCCGGACCCGCCACACCTCGGCCTGCTCGGCATCGCGGAAGCCCTCGGCCGTCCAGTACTCGTCGACCAGTGCGCCGGCCCGGTGCACCGTCCGCGCCTCCTGCGGCAGCCGCCACCAGCCGGCCAGCGCGTTGTGCACGACGGCGCCCAGGGTGTTGTGCGCCCACGGCGGGCCCTTGGGCGGCGGCGGCCGGTCGAGGTAGGTGAACCGGTAGCGGCGGGGGCAGTCGAGCCAGGTGTTCAGGCGCGTCGGCGTGGCGCCGTAGAGGCGGCGCGGCATGCCGTCGAGCGTGGGCTGGCTCATGGGGTCATTCTTCCCGCCCGCACCGACAACGTTGCCTCTCCCCTGTGGGACTCGCCGCCGCCCGGGACCTCGCGGTCGGCGTGGAGGCTGATCCTCACCCCGCGCCCTCCACGAACGCCCGCACGGAGTCCGCGACCAGCTGCACCGCGATGGCCGACAGCAGCAGGCCGGCGATGCGCGTGACCAGCAGGATGCCGGACTCCTTGAGCACCCGCAGCAGCACCACGCTGAACCGCATGGACGCCCAGAGGCACAGCAGCACCACCACGACACCCAGCACGAGCGCCAGGTGGTCCCAGCCGCCGTCGGAGTCCTGCACGAACACCATGGTCGCGACGATCGCGCCCGGCCCGGCCAGCAGCGGCGTCCCCAGCGGCACCATGGCGACGTTGGTGCCGGCCGCGGTCTCGGGATGGTCGGCCTTGCCGGTCAGCAGCTCGAGCGCCACCAGCAGCAACAGCAGCCCGCCGGCGCCCTGCAGGGCGGGCAGGCTGATGTGCATGTAGTCGAGGAGGGTCTGCCCGAACAACGCGAACACCGCGATGACCCCGGCCGCGACGGCGACGGCCTCCCAGGCGGCCCGCTTGCGCTCGGCCGGGCGCCGGTTGCCCGTCAGGGCCAGGAACACCGGCACGGTGCCCGGCGGGTCCATGATCACGAAGAGCGTGACGACGACCTCGCCGAACAGCTGCCAGTTCATCCAGGGGCTCCGGGTGGGCTCGTGTGGTCGCTCGCCGGCGGGCTCAGTGCACGCCGGCCAGCGATCGTAGCCGCTCCCACTCCTCCGGCGCCGTGGTGTTGACGCCCAGCTCGTGGTCGAACTTGCCGGTGCCGTGGTAGTCACTGGAGCCGGTGACGACCAGCCCGAGCTCGTGCGCCAGCCGCCGCAGCGTCCGCCGGCTGGACTCGTCGTGGTCCTGGTGGTCGACCTCGATGCCGTCGAGCCCGGCGTCGCGCAGCGCCTCGATGGACGACGGCGTCAGCGCGCGGCGGGCGCCTTCGCGGCCCCACGGGTGCGCGAGCACGCACACCCCGCCGGCGGCGTGCACCAGGTGGATGGCCTCGTCGATGGGCGGTGCGTACTTGGCGGCGTAACCCGGCCGGCCCTGGCCGAGCCACCAGGCGAACGCCTCTTCGCGGTCGCGGACGTAGCCCTTGGCGATCATGGCGTCGGCGACGTGCGGGCGGCCGACGGTGGCGGCGTCGGGCGAGTGGGCCAGGATGTCGGCGACGTCGAGGGGGAACCCGGCGGACGTGAGCGCCGCGGCGATGCGGGCCAGCCGGGCACGGCGGTCGTGCCGGACCCGGGCGAGCTCGTCGGCCAGCGGCTGGTCGGCCGGGTCGACCAGGTACGCCAGCAGGTGCACTCCGTGGCCGCGCAGGTCGGTCGAGATCTCGGCACCGGGCACGACCTGCACGCCGGTCTCCTCGCCCGCGGCGAGCGCCGCCGCCCAGCCGTCAAAGGTGTCGTGGTCGGTCAGCGCGACGACGTCGAGCCCGACCTCCTTGGCCCGCCGGACGAGCTCGTCAGGCCGATCGGTGCCGTCGGAGACGCTGCTGTGCGTGTGCAGGTCGATGCGCAACAGTGGCACCCTCGGTGTGGTCGCGGACGTCCGTCGGCCTATCGATCGTAGCCCCGCTCCAACCACGGCGGAGGCGTTCCGTACGGCAACAGGTCCGCCTCGTGGCCGAGATCACGTAGATCGACCACGTGGACGTCCTCGAGCAGCAGCACACCCGCCGACTGCGGGTACAGGATGACCCACAGCCAGCTGCCGCCCCAGTGACCCACGTAGACGGCGCGGTCGGCCGGTCCCTCGACGAACCACATCGGCACCGTGCGGCCCTGAACCAGGATGCGCGCGTGCGGCTCGCCCTCGACGGCCTTGCCCGGGTCGGCGCCCTCGAGCCCGGCCAGCCCCGCGCCGAGCCCGACGCCCTGCTCCTCGGCGACGATGAGGAAGTCGCCCGGCCCGCCCATGGGATTCGGCCCGGTGATGCCGACCCCGCTCGCGCGCACGCCCCCGGCGTCGTCGCCGGCGTGGATGACCGCGCCCACGACCCACCCGCGCGGCAGCGGCCACGGCAGCCACAGCGGCACGTGCGAGCTGCGGGTCAGCTGGTGCACCAGCTGCGCGCTCGGCGCCGTGACGGGCGCCAGGGGGTAGACCTCGCCGTGCACGGTGCAGATCCACCGGTTGGACCACGCACCGGGCGGCCGGGTGGGCAGGCCGCACCGCGGGCAGGTTCGTTCGCCTCTCACACGACGACGCTGACGTGTCGGCGCTGGCCCGTCAAGCGGCTCGCGAGAACACGCCCTCGGTTTGCTGGATGAGAGGTTGGCCTGCGCCGCCGTCCCCCGGTCCCGTCGGGCGCCGCCTGAGGTTCGCCGGGGTTGTGAGGTTTGGCTCCCCGTCCCCCTTGCTGCCCATTCTCTTAACCCCGGGCACCCGCCTCAAGCCGGCGCCCTCTGTGGTCACCCCGCCGCTGTGCTCGCGGGGCTTCGGCTTGA
>NZ_SMKL01000137.1 GCF_004348545.1 Jiangella ureilytica
GTCCCCGGGCGCGCCGCCGCCCCCGTCCCCGGGGGCGCTGCCGACCTCGGCCCCGGTCGGGCCGCCGTCGACCCCAGATGCGCTGCCGCCCCTGTTCCCGGGGGCGCTGCCGTCCCCGTCCCCGGGGGCGCTGCCAACCTGGACCCCGGGCGCGCTGCCAACCTGGACCCCGGGCGCGCTGCCACCCCTGTTCCCGGGCGCGCTGCCGCCCCTGTTCCCGGGCGCGCTACCGTCCCCGTCCCCGGGTGCGCTGTCGCCCCCGTCGCCGGTCGGGCTGCCGTCGGGCTCAGATGCGTCGCCGTCGGGCCCGGGAGAGTTCTCGGCCGAGCCGGCCGCGTGCCCAGCACTCGCTGCAGCGACCATGAGGCCGTTGTCGCCGATCAGCGGCGGTTCCCAGAGCAGGAACGTCTTCGCGCCGCTGGGCGAGCCGTCCTCCGTCACGACCTCGATGGGCAGCATGCCGATGAGCCGCTCGGCGCTGTGTCCAGGGTCCGCAGTCGTCGCCGACGCCAGAACGAAGGTCGGCGTCGACCCGTAGATCGCGCACACCCGGCGCAGGCGCCGCAGGACGTGGGCGACATGGGAGCCGAAGACGCCTCGGTAGGTGTGGCACTCGTCGACCACCACGAACCGCAGCGACCGGAGGAACCCGGCCCAGCGGTGATGTGCCGGCAGCATGGCGTGGTGCAGCATGTCCGGGTTCGTCAGCAGGTACGTCGCGTGCGCTCGGGCCACGTCGCGCAGCTCGACCGGGGTGTCGCCGTCGTACGTGGTCGCCATGACCCCGGGCACCCCGAGCTCGTCGAGCGATCGCAGCTGGTCCGCGGCCAGAGCCTTGGTCGGCGACAGATACAGCGTCGTGCCGCCGAGCCGGCGTCCGGGGCGGGCCGCCGTCAGCGCCGGAAGGTGGTACGCCAGCGACTTCCCCGACGCCGTTCCGGTGGCGATGACGACGTGCCGTCCGGACCAGGCCAGCGAAGCGGCCTGTGCCTGGTGGGCCCAGGGCGATACGATGCCTGCGGTCATGAAGCGATCGCGCACGACGGGGTCCACCCAGAGCGGCCATGCGCCGGACTTGGCGGCCCGGGCGGGGATCGATTCGATGTGCGTCACTCGTCCGGTCCGGTGCGGACCGGTCAGCAGCACATCGAGCAGGTCGTTCGGGCGGGGCACCTCGTGAGTCTCGCATCATGGTTGAATGCGGATGAGCCCGGCACGCGGTGAGCGCTGTGTGTTGACCGATGGAGGCACGGAGGTTATGCGAAGGCCGACGGGCAATGAGGGGGCCGAAGGTCTCCCTGAGTCCTCGGCTCAGGCCGGATGTCGACACTGAGCGTTCGCGCTCTTTTGCATAGCCCGACTGCTGAGAATGGCTGATGGAGGATCTGCGTGGACCTGTCGTTGTCGACCCGAACCGAGAGCGGCCGCAGCGTGGTCGCGGTCGGTGGTGAGATCGACGTCTACACGGCGCCGAGACTGCGCGACCAGCTGGTCGAGCTCGTCGACTCGGGTCACTACCACATCGTCGTGGACATGCGTGAGGTCGAGTTCCTCGACTCGACCGGCCTCGGTGTGCTCGTCGGCGGTCTCAAGCGCGTCGGCCAGCACGACGGTTCGCTGCGGCTCGTCTGCAACCAGGAGCGCATCCTCAAGATCTTCCGGATCACCGGTCTGACGAAGGTGTTCCCCATCCACGAGACGCTCGAGGAGGCCGTGGCCGCCACGGAGATGCCGTAGGTCCGTCACCCGTGAGACTCGCCTCCGCCGGGGACTCACGGGTCGGCCCCGGGTCGAGTGGGCCTCGCCCAGACGGCCCGGTGTGGGTACTTTCACACGGTCGTGGCGACATCGGTAGGTGGTCCGGGGTGAACTTTGGGTCCAGTGCCCTCTAGACTCCGCAGGTCGGCTGGAACCTGCCTACGTTGCGGACCAGCGACACCGAACGAGCCGATACCTGTCAGCGGTCGGTCCTGTGGGCCGGCCGCGAACAGCTGTTTCAACGCCCTGCCCGAGGGCGACGTCAAGGAGGACGAATGACCGGGCTCAACCTCTCCTATGTGGTTGTCGTCGCGTTGATCGCGGTGGCAGCCCTCGCGATGGCGGCGCTGTTTCGCCGGGAGGTTCTCGCTGCCCCTGAGGGCACCGAGAGCATGAAGACGATCGCGCGCGCCGTGCAGGAGGGCGCCGCGGCCTACCTCAACCGGCAGTTCCGGACGCTGGGCATCTTCGTGGTGCTGGTGTTCGGGCTGCTCTTCCTGTTGCCCGGGGATCCCGGCGTCCGGTTCGGCCGGTCGCTGTTCTTCCTGGTCGGTGCGGCGTTCTCCGCCGGCATCGGCTATCTCGGCATGTGGCTGGCCACGCGGGCGAACGTCCGTGTCGCCGCCGCCGCTCGTGACGAGGGCCGCGACCCGGCGATGAAGGTCGCGTTCCGCACGGGCGGTGTGGTCGGCATGGCCACCGTCGGTCTCGGTCTCCTGGGTGCGGCCATCGTCGTCCTCACCTACCAGGAGGACGCTCCGACCGTCCTCGAGGGCTTCGGCTTCGGAGCCGCGCTGCTCGCCATGTTCATGCGTGTCGGCGGCGGCATCTTCACCAAGGCCGCCGACGTCGGTGCCGACCTCGTCGGCAAGGTCGAGCAGGGCATCCCCGAGGACGACCCGCGCAACGCGGCGACCATCGCGGACAACGTCGGCGACAACGTCGGTGACTGCGCCGGCATGGCGGCGGACCTGTTCGAGTCCTACGCCGTCACGCTGGTCGCCGCGCTGATCCTGGGCCAGGTGGCCTTCGGCCAGGAGGGTCTGGTCTTCCCGCTGATCGTTCCGGCGCTCGGTGCGCTGACCGCCGTCCTCGGCATCTACCTGACCCGCCCGCGCCCCGGCGAGAACGGCCTGACCACGATCAACCGGGCCTTCTACATCTCCGCGGTGGTGTCGGCGGTGCTGTGCGCGATCGCGGCGTTCGCCTACCTGCCCGACAGCTTCGCGCAGCTCGACGGCGGCCTCGGCGATCACGACGGCGACCCGCGGATCCTCGCGACCGCCGCAGTGTTCCTCGGCATCGTCCTGGCCGGCATCATCCTGTGGCTGACCGGCTACTTCACCGGCACCGACAAGAAGCCGACCGAGGACGTCGCCAAGACGTCGCTCACCGGCCCGGCGACGGTCATCCTGTCCGGCATCGCGCTCGGCCTGGAGTCGGCGGTCTACACAGCGATGGTCATCGGCGGTGCGGTCTACGGTGCGTTCCTGCTGGGCGACGGCTCGGTCGAGCTGTCGCTCTTCCTGATCGCGCTGGCCGGCACCGGCCTGCTCACCACGGTCGGGGTCATCGTCGCGATGGACACCTTCGGCCCGGTCAGCGACAACGCGCAGGGCATCGCGGAGATGTCCGGCGACGTCGACGGCGAGGGCGCGCAGATCCTCACCGAGCTCGACGCCGTCGGCAACACCACCAAGGCGATCACCAAGGGCATCGCCATCGCCACGGCGGTCCTGGCGGCGACCGCTCTCTTCGGGTCGTACACGCGGGCGATCAGTGACGAACTCGCGGCGGTCGGCGCGGACATCGCCGGCGAGACGTCGTTCCTCATCGACATCGTCTCGCCCAACGTGCTCGTCGGCGTGATCATCGGCGCGTCCGTGGTGTTCATGTTCTCGGGCCTGGCCATCAACGCGGTCGGCCGGGCAGCCGGCGCGGTCGTGTTCGAGGTGCGCCGCCAGTTCCGCGACGACCCGGGCATCATGGCCGGCACGTCGACCCCCGCCTATGGGCGCGTCGTCGACATCGTCACGAAGGACTCGCTGCGCGAGCTGGCCACGCCCGGCCTGATGGCGGCGCTCGCGCCGATCGCGGTCGGCTTCGGTCTCGGCGTCGGCCCGCTGGCCGGCTACCTGGCCGGTGCCATCGCGACGGGCGTGCTGATGGCGGTGTTCCTGGCCAACTCCGGTGGTGCCTGGGACAACTCGAAGAAGCTGGTCGAGGACGGCAACCACGGCGGCAAGGGCTCCGAGGCCCACGCGGCCACCGTCATCGGCGACACCGTCGGCGACCCGTTCAAGGACACCGCGGGCCCGTCCATCAACCCGCTGATCAAGGTGATGAACCTGGTCTCCGTGCTGATCGCGCCGGCCATCGTCTCCATGACGGTGGGTGCCGACGCCAACGACGGCCTGCGCTACACCATCGCGCTGGTCGCGGCGGCGATCATCATCGGTGCGGTGTGGTTCTCGAAGCGGCGTTCGGCGATCATCGGCGAGGACGAGCCGGCCCGGCAGGGCGCTGCGGTCTGATCGTCTGACCTGCTCAACCGCGAAGCGGCGGTCGTCCCCTGTGGGCGGCCGCCGCTTTCGTCTCGCTGAACTGTCTTGTGCTCTACGGCGTTGGGTGACACCTGGGTGCCGGGTCACCTCAGAGGACAACCTGGTCACCGTCCGTTGCTGCGCATCGTCCGCCGAAGGGTCCGCCGTCGGCACACCGCCGCCGGGCAGCCGGCACACCGCCGCCGGGCAGCCGGCGCACCGCCGCCGCACCGCCGCCGCACCGCCGCCTCAGCGGACCGCCGCGACGGAGATCACCGCGCCGGGATGCCGTGGGTCCGCCACCTCGCTCGCCGGAATCCCGGCGTCCGCCAGGCCCCGCACCAGCCCCGCGGACGCCGCCGCGTCGCCCGTCGGCGCGAACGCGTGCACCCCGACCGGCGCGCCGCCCAGGGAGTGCGGCGGAGCCAGCCGGTCCGCCAGCCTCTTCCGTCGTTCGTCGTACACCCGCCGCGCCCGCCGCACGTGCTGGTCCAGCCCGCCGGACTCGATCAGCGCGGCGACCGTCAGCTGCAGCACCGCCGACACCCCGAGGTCGGAGTCCTCGCGCTGTTCCCGGAGCCGGTCCGCGACCGACGGCGGTGCGACGATCCAGCCCAGCCGCAGCCCCGGCGCGAGCAGCTTCGACAGCGACCCGGTGAAGACGACGAGGTCCGGGGCGAGCGCCTGGACCGCCGCCGGCACGACGCCCGGCGCCGCGAGGTGCGAGTCGTAGTCGTCCTCGACGATCCACCGCCCGGCCGCCCGGCACGAGTCGACCAGCGTCCGCCGTCGCGCCGCCGACAGCTGGACGCCGGTCGGATACTGATGGCTCGGCGTGATCATCACCGCGCCCGACCCCC
>NZ_SMKL01000138.1 GCF_004348545.1 Jiangella ureilytica
CGCCACCACATCACCCACCCAGCGCGGTTTCGGCCTCGACCAGCCCACCGCGAGCCGACGACGAGAGCCGACTGCCCCGCGGCCGGGGCGAGCGGGATGCGGAGCCGCCGACGTCAAGAGCGCACGCGCATGCTTCACCGCCGCGAAGCGGAGCCGGCGCAGCATCCCGCTCGCCCCGGCCGCCCCAACCCGACCAGCACTACTCGACGGTGACCGACTTCGCGAGATTCCGCGGCTGGTCGACGTCGAAACCACGCGCACTCGCCATTTCGCAGGCGAACACCTGCAGCGGCACCGTCGACACCACGGGCTGCAGCAGCACCGGGCATTCGGGCACGCGGATGAGGTGGTCGGCGTACGGCACGACGTCGTCGTCGCCCTCTTCGGCGATGACGATGGTGCGGGCGCCGCGGGCGCGGACCTCTTGGATGTTGCTGACGATCTTGTCGTGCAGGACCGAGCGACCCCGCGGGGACGGCACGACGACGACGATCGGCATGCCCTCTTCGACCAGCGCGATGGGGCCGTGCTTGAGCTCGCCGGCGGCGAAGCCCTCGGCGTGCATGTAGGCGAGCTCCTTGAGCTTGAGCGCGCCCTCCAGCGCCACGGGGTAGCCGACGTGGCGGCCGAGGAACAGCACCGACGTCGCCGAGGCGAGGTTGCGGGCCAGTTCGCGCACCGGCTCCATGGTCTCGAGGACGAGGTCGACCTTGGCGGGCAGGTCGGAGAGGTCGCGCACGACGGAGCGGATCTCGTCGCCCCATTTGGTGCCGCGGACCTGGCCGAGGTAGAGGCCGACCAGGAAGCAGGCGATCATCTGCGTGAGGAACGCCTTGGTGGACGCGACGGCGACCTCGGGACCGGCGTGGGTGTAGAGGACGGCGTCGGACTCGCGCGGGATGGTGGCGCCGTTGGTGTTGCAGATGGCGAGCACCCGGGCGCCCTGCTCGCGGGCGTAGCGCAGCGCCATGAGGGTGTCCATGGTCTCGCCGGACTGGCTGATCGCGATGACCAGGGTCTGCCGGTCGACGACGGGGTCGCGGTAGCGGAACTCGCTGGCCAGCTCGACCTCGCAGGGGAGCCGGGTCCAGTGCTCGATGGCGTATTTGGCGACCATGCCGGCGTGGTAGGCGGTGCCGCAGGCGACGACGACGACCTTGTCGACCTCGCGCAGCTCGTCGTCGGAGAGGCGCATCTCGTCGAGGGAGAGCAGGCCGTCCTTGCCGATGCGGCCGAGCAGGGTGTTGGCGACCGCCTTGGGCTGCTCGGCGATCTCTTTGAGCATGAAGTAGTCGTAGCCGTCCTTCTCGGCGGCCGAGGCGTCCCAGTCGACGTGGAACCGCTTCTCCTCGACGGCGTTGCCGTCGAAGTCGGTGAGGGTGACGTCGTCGGGCGTGATCTCGACGATCTGGCCGTCGCCGATCTCGAGCGCCTCGCGGGTGTGCGCGATGAAGGCGGAGACGTCGGAGGCGAGGAAGTTCTCGCCTTCGCCGACGCCGATGACGAGCGGGGAGTTGCGGCGGGCGGCGACGACGCGGTCGGGGGCGTCGGCGTGCACGGCGAGCAGCGTGAAGGCGCCGTCGAGCCGGCGGCAGACCGCGCGCATGGCGTCGGCCAGATCGGAGCCCGCGGCGACCTCGGCGGCCAGCAGGTGCGCGACGACCTCGGTGTCGGTCTCGGAGGCGAACCGGACGCCGGACTCCTCGAGCTCGGTGCGCAACCGGGCGAAGTTCTCGATGATGCCGTTGTGGATGACGGCGACCCGGCCGGACTCGTCGAGGTGCGGGTGGGCGTTGCGGTCGGTGGGCGAGCCGTGGGTGGCCCAGCGGGTGTGCCCGAGGCCCGTGCCCGACGACGGCAGCGGCCGCTCCTCGAGGGCCTTCTCGAGGTTCACCAGCTTGCCGGCCCGCTTGGCCGAGGCCAGTGCGCCGTCAGCGACGATGGCCACGCCCGCGGAGTCGTAGCCGCGGTACTCGAGCCGCCGCAATCCCTCGACGACCACGTCGAGAGCTTCGCGATGTCCTGTGTAACCCACGATCCCACACACGGCGGTCACTGTAACCGCACTCGGCCCCGGATGGCGCATCGCCGGGACAAGTCGGCCACAATGAAGGCCATCATGACTGTTGTCCACGACTCCTCGCCGTTCGTCGACCTGTCCCGTGCCGACTGGGCGCGGTTGCGGGACGAGACGCCGCTGTCGCTGACGGCGGCCGAGCTCGACGAGCTGCGTGGGCTCGGCGACGCCGTCGACCTCGACGAGGTGCGCGACGTCTACCTGCCTCTGTCGCGCCTGCTCAACCTGCGCTTCCGGGCCACCGCGCGGCTGCACGAGGCCACCACGACGTTCCTCGGCGGCTTCGCCGAGCGCACCCCGTTCGTCATCGGCATCGCCGGATCGGTCGCCGTCGGGAAGTCGACGACGGCGCGCCTGCTGCGGGTGCTGCTGGCGCGGTGGGCCGAGCACCCGCGCGTGGCGTTGGTCACGACCGACGGGTTCCTGCTGCCCAACGCCGAGCTGCGGCGACGGGGTCTCATGCAGCGCAAGGGCTTCCCCGAGTCCTACGACCGGCGGGCGCTGCTGCGGTTCGTGTCGGCGGTGAAGTCCGGCGAGCCGGTCGTGACGGCGCCGGTCTACTCGCACCTGACCTACGACATCATCGAGGGCGAGCGGACCACCGTCGAGCAGCCCGACATCCTGCTCATCGAGGGGCTCAACGTCCTGCAGCCGGCCCGCCCGCGCCCCGACGGCGTCTCCGGGCTCGCCGTCAGCGACTTCTTCGACTTCTCGCTGTACGTCGACGCCTCGCCGAAGGACGTCCGCCGCTGGTACGTCGAGCGGTTCCTGCGGCTGCGCGAGACGGCGTTCCAGCGGCCCGAGTCGTACTTCCGCCGCTACGGCGAGCTCGACCACGACGCCGCCGTGACGCAGGCCGAGCAGCTGTGGGACACCATCAACGGTCCCAACCTCGCACAGAACATCCGGCCGACGCGCGGGCGGGCCACGCTGACGCTGACGAAGGGCCCGGACCATTCGGTGCAGCGGATCCGGCTGCGCAAGATCTAGCCGTCGCCCCAGGTCAGACGTCGCGCTGGTAGCCGACCAGCCAGCCGGCGGGCACGTAGCCGAGCTTCTCGTTGACGGCGATCATGTACGTGTTGGTGTCGGCGTTCCAGGTCCAGATGGTCCGCACTCCGGGCCGGTCGCGCAGCAGCGTGCGCAGGTTGGCGATCTTCAGCAGCAGGCCCAGCCGGTGCCCGCGGTGCCGGGGGTCGACGATGGTCTCCTCCTGCAGGCCGGTGCTGTCGTCGCCGGCGGCCAGGACGATGGCGGTCTGGCCGGCGATGGTGCCGTCGGGCGCGACGGCGACGGCGCACCAGACGTGGCGGCGCATGCGGGCCAGCCGGTCCTCGCGCAGCCGGATGCGCCCGGCGTCCCAGGTCTCCTGCTCGTAGTCGAGCTGCCCGAGCGGCGCGTCGGTGCTCAGGCGCGCCGTCATGCGGGCGTACTCGGCGACGTACTCGTCAGGGACGCGGTCGCGCCAGGTGAGGACGCGGTAGTCGGCGGCGTGCGCGTCGGCCTCGCGCTCGAGCCGGGCCAGGCCGTCGAGGTCGAACGGCGGCCGCTGCACCCGCAGCACCTCGACGATGCGGCGGGTGTAGCCGTGCTTCTCGGCGAACCGGGTGCCGGCAGAGTCGTGCGGGCCCAGCGGCCCCTCGACGTCGACCATGAACCGGGTGCGGCCGCGCAGGACCGCCTCGTCCTCGACCGTACGCAGCAGCGCGGTGCCGACGCCGCGCCGGCGCGCCTCGGGCCGGACCGCGATGTCGACCTCGCCGAGTGTCGGGTTGTCCTTCAGCGGCATCGCGACCGCCGCGGCGCCGACGACCGCGCCGTCGTCCTCGGCCAGCCAGAGCGCGACGTCGAAGGCGTCGGAACGCTCGTAGTAGACCTGCAGCTCGTGTTCGAGCCAGCGGGGCCCGCCCGGGAAGTCGTGGGCGTAGCCGGCGTCGCGGGCGGCGAACCAGGCCGGGTAGGCGGCGTCGCCGGTGCCGTCGAGCTGACGGATCTTCATGGGCCGTCTCCGCGTCGGGGTCAGAGGCTCCGCTGATAGCCCGCGGACCATCCTGCGACACGGTAGCCGAGCGTCTCGTTGATCGCGATCATGTGCGCGTTGGAGTCGGCGTTCCAGGTCCACACCGACTGCAGGCCCGGGCGGTCGGCCAGCAGCCGGCGCAGGTTGGCCGCCTTGAGCAGTAGGCCGAGCCGGTGGCCCCGGTGCCGCGGGTCGACGATGGTGGCGTCCTGGAAGCCATGGTCGTCGCTGTCGTGCGACAGCGCGATCTCGGTGACGCCGGCCATGCTGCCGTCGGGTCCGACCGCCGCCGCGACCCAGGTGCCGCGGCGCATCCGCTCGCGGCGCTGCTCCGAGGAACGGATGCGGGGAGCGTCCCACGCCTCTTCCTCGTAGTTCAGCTCGCCCAGCGGCGCGTCGGTGCTCATGCGCTGCTCGAGCCGGGCGTACTCGTCGACGAGGTCGTCGGGCGCTCGGTCGCGCCAGGTGACGATGCGGTAGCCGGCCGCGTGCGGCCGCGCGGCCTCCTCGGCCGCCGCGATGCCGTCGAGGTCGAACGGCGGCCGCTGCACCCGGCTGATCTCGGTGATGCGCCGGGTGAAGCCGTGCTTCTCGGCGAACGCCGTGCCCGACGTGTGGTCGGTGCCGGTGGGACCCTCGAGATAGAGGAGCTGGCTGCTGCGGCCCTCGGCCTTCGAGGCCTCGTCGAGCGTGGCCAGCAGCGCGCTGCCGATGCCCCGGCGCGACTCCTCGGGCCGGACGAACACCTCGGGCTCGGCCAGCGTGAGATTGTCGCGCAGCGGCAAGCCCAGCACGGCCGCGCCGACGGCCTTGCCGTGGTCCTCGGCCAGCCAGAGCCGGGCGCCGTGGTGCTCGCTGCCTTCGTAGACGACCTTCAGCTCGTGCTCGAGCCACTGCGGGCCAGTGGGATGGTCGGCCAGCCGCGCGCTCAGGTGGACGTCGTACCAGTCGGCGAAGGCGTCGTCGGTCGCGTGGATCGGTCGGATCTGCACGCCCCCACCGTCACCCGCGAACCC
>NZ_SMKL01000139.1 GCF_004348545.1 Jiangella ureilytica
CACCACCAAGCCCTCATCGCACTCGCCCGCCGACGCATCAACGTTCTCTACGCGATACTCCGCGACCGCCAGCCCTACCAGCCCCGACCGCCCAAAGCGGCTTGACAGAAACATCAGCCTGTCACCTGTGCCTCGACGGCCCGTTTGGGCATGGCGGCGTCGCGCAGCCGGCCGCCGATGCCGGCGATGGCCAGGCAGGTCGCGGTGAGCAGGCCGGCCGGGAAGACCAGCAGCCACCACCCGCCGGCCAGGATCGCGGACCGGGCGTCCTCGAGCAACGTGCCGAGAGACGGGTCGTTGGGCGGCAGGCCGACGCCGAGGAACGACAGCGCGCTCTCGTGCCAGACGGCGTGCGGCAGCAGCAGCACGACGGCGATCAGCGCCTGCGGCACGACCGCCGGCAGCAGGTGCGTCGACCAGACCTGCACCCGCGACGCGCCGGACACGATGGAGACGGCGACGTGCTCGCGGGTGCGCACGGACAGGATCTCGGAGCGGACGATGCGCGCGACCTGGGTCCAGTGCGTCAGCCCGATCGAGACGACGATCGCCCACCACTGGCCGCGCCAGAGCGAGGCGATGACGACGCCGAGCAGCAGGTGCGGCAGCGCGTTGGTGGCGTCGACGAGGCGCATGACGACCTTGTCGACCCGCCCGCCGACCGCAGCTGCCACCGTCCCCACCACGACGCCGACGACGGTGGAGACCACCGCCGCCAGCGCGGCCAGCAGCAGCGACACCCGCAGCGCCTGGGCACACCGGACGAACAGGTCGCGGCCGAGCAGGTCGGTGCCGAGCAGGTGCTCGCCCGACGGCGGCCGCAGGTAGCCGTCGAGGTCGACGACGCGCGGGTCGACGTCGGTGAACAGCGGCACGACGGCGGCGTAGAGCGCGACCGTCACGAGCACGGCGACGGAGACGACGACGGTGCGGCGCCCGGCCGCGCGGCGGGGACGCTGCCACCGTCCGGCCGGCCAGCGCGGGACGGTCCGCCAGACGCGGGCGTCCGTGGACACGGGACCGCGCGGGCGCGCGGCAGTGGTCAGGGTGGGTTCAGGCATCGTCGACCCTCGGATCCACGAAGAGGTACAGCGCGTCGGCCAGCATCGAGCCGATCAGCACCGCCAGGCAGGTGAGGACGGTGACGGCGGCCAGCAGCGGGAAGTCGCCACTGACGGCCGCTTCGACGGTGGCCGAGGCCAGTCCCGGCCACGAGAACACCGTCTCGACCAGCAGCGCGCCGGTGACCAGCTCCGGCAGCCGGGCGCCGATCACCGTCACGAACGGCAGCAGCGCGCCGGGCAGCGCATGCCGCCACACCACGGTCCGGTCCTTCAGGCCGCGGCCGCGGGCGGCGGTCACGTGGTCCTCCGTCAGCGCGGCGAGCACCGACGACCGGACGTTGAGCAGCAGCCAGGGCAGCTGCGACAGGGCGAGCACCGACGCCGGCAGCACGATGTGCCGGGCGATCGAGCCCCAGGTCGGGTCGGCGCCGCCATCGGACGCCCCGCCGACCGGCATGCCCAGGCCGAGCGCGAACACGCCGATGACCACCAGCGCGACGACGAACGGCGGGATGCCCTGCAGGGCGTAGCCGAGCCCGGTCGCGATCCGGTCCGTCGGACCGCCGGGGTAGCGGGCCGCCCGCACGCCCAGGACCAGTGACAGCACGACGGCGAGGACCAGCCCGGTGCCGGCCAGCATCAGCGTGTACGGCAGCCGGTCGGCCAGCACCTCGGACACCGGCCTGGCCAGCGACCGCGACTGCCCCCAGTCCCAGTGCAGGACGACGTCGCGCGCCCACCGGCCCCAGATCGCGATCCACGAGTCGTTCAGCCCGAGCTCGCCGGCCAGGGCATCGCGCTCGGCGACGCTGGTCCGCTCGTACCGGGTGCCGAGGTAGGCGACCAGCGGGTTGAACGGCGAGATCGAGGCCAGCCAGAACGTCGCCATCGAGACGGCGGCGGTGACGGGCAGGGCGATGAGCAGCCGGGTGCGGACCAGGCGCCCGGCCGCGCGCCACCGGTGGTGGGTGGGCGCGGGCGCTTCTGTCGTGACGGTCATCAGGACCTGCGGGTCCACTGGTCGATGTCGACCCACGGGCCCCAGGCGGTGCCGTGCTCGTGTGGCTCGAGCATCGTGCTCAGGTTGTCCCATTCCCGCCCGACGGAGGCCTTCTGCACGTAGGTGTGGTCGAGGAAGACCAGCAGCACCATCGACGGGTCGGCGACGTAGAGCTCCTGCACCCGCTGGTAGGCGGCGACACGCGCGGCCGGGTCGACGGACGTGCGGCCCTCGTGCAGGGCGGCGTCCATCTCCGGGTCGGCGTACTGGCTCGGGTTGTCGTAGAACGCGCCGGCCGCCGGGTACGACGAGTGCAGCGCCTTGTAGATCTGCGAGTCGACGTCGTAGGGGGTGTCGCCGCCGCCCAGCAGGATCGCGTCCTGGCCGGCGCGCGGCTCGGCCTGGTCGAAGTCGACGCCCTCGATGGTGACGTCGAAGCCGAGCGGCAGCACCTCGGAGGCGAAGGCGGCGGACAGGTCGCGGCGGACCAGGTCGCTGGGCCTGTACATCAGCGTGAACTCCGCGCGCTGCCCGTCCTTCACCCGGATCCCGTCGGCGCCCATGACCCAGCCGGCCGCGTCGAGGACGCTCGCCGCCTGCTCGGGGTCGTACGGGAAGACGGCGTCGGCGTTGTGGTACTCGCCGTACTCCGGCGGGATGAACGTGTGCGCCGGCCGGCCGGTGCCGACGAGGACGCCGTCGATGATCGCCTGCCGGTCGATGCCGAGGTTGAGCGCCATCCGCACGGCCGGGTCGGACGTGACCGGGTTGTCCGCCGGCAGCGACAGCCCGCGCCAGTCGGCGGACGTCGCGTGGAAGACCTCGAACCGCTCGTCGTCCTGGAACGTCTCGGTGAGCCGCGGCGGCAGGACGGAGCCGTCGAACTCGCCGGCGGTCATCCGCTGGGCGCGGGTGTTGTCGTCGGCGGCCAGCACGTAGGTGATGCGCTTCAGCTCCGGCGCACCGTCGCGGTAGGCGTCGTTGGCGACCAGGACGAGGCGGTCGGTGGCGAACGACTCGACGCGATAGGGCCCGGTGCCCACCGGCTCCTGGGCCAGCGGCGACTCCGCGACCTGCTGGCCCGCCGTGATCGACTCCGACGGCGCGATGCCGATGAGCAGCGCGGTGCGGAACGAGACCTGCGGCTCGGCCAGCGTGAAGCGGACGGTGGTGTCGTCGACGGCCTCGACCGTCTGCAGGTTGACCAGGTCACCTGCGATGGGCGAGGCGCTGGCCGGGTCGGCGATCGCCTCGTAGGTGGCGACGACGTCCGCGGCGTCCAGCGCGGAGCCATCGGTGAACGTGACACCCTCCTGGAGGGTGACGGTCCAGGTGCGCGCGTCGGGCGAGACCTCGGGGTCGGCGGCGGCCAGGTGGGGGACCAGCTCCGGCAGCTCGGTCGGGCCGCCCTCGAGCGTCAGCAGGCCCTCGTTGATCTTCCCCTTGCCGGTGTTGCCGAAGCCGGCGAGCGGGTTGAGCGATTCCGGAATCGATGCGGTGAGCAGCGAGATCTCGGCGGTGCTGTCGCCGCCGTCCTGGCTGCCGCTGCTGTTCTCGCCACCGTCCGGGTCGGGCGCGCCACAGGCCGCGACGGTGAGCACGAGGGCGAAGAGGCCGACGAGGCCTGGTCGGAGCATGGCGATCACCTGGTCCTTGACGCGAATGGATATCGGATACAGATAGCCGTCTGGCGATACGGTCGCATGTGCGACTGTGTCGCGTCAAGAGCCTGCCCGACGTCGTTGCGCCCCACACCAGCAGCCGGCGAACACCAGTTGAACTGCGGTGATACCTGAGGTGCGGCGGTAGGGTCGGTGGGTGCTGCTCGCCCAGGTGAACGTCGCCCGGCTGCGGTGGGACCTCGACTCACCGCACCTGGCGGGCTTCGTCGGCGCGGTCGACGGGGTGAACCTGCTGGCCGAGGCCAGCCCCGGGTTCGTCTGGCGGCTGCGTGCCGCCCACGGCCCGGTCCCGCTCGCCGACGGCGACGCGCGCCTGGTGGTGAACGTGTCGGTGTGGCGGACGTACGAGCACCTGCACGCGTTCACCTACCGCAGCCGCCACGGCGGCCTGGTCCGGCGGCGGGTCGAGTGGTTCGCGCTGACGCCGCCGCCGTACGTCGCGCTCTGGTGGGTGGCCGACGACGCCGAGCCGACGATGACCGAGGCGTTGCGCAGGCTCGAGCACCTGCGCCGGTACGGCCCCTCGCCGCAGGCCTTCGGCGTCCGCCGCCGCTTCACCCCCGACGGCCGGCCGGTCCCGCCCCGCCGCCCATGATCCTCGCCCCTCCCGGCCCGGGAATGACCACGTTCACCACCCGATTCCCTCCGTCACCAGGCCTGCGGGCCTGGTGACGCACGCGAACACCTGGTGACATCCCGTCGCGACGGCCGGCAAGCGCTTCCCGGCCGACGCGACGGGACGTCACCAGGATCACCCGAGCGTCACCACGCCTGCAGGCCTCGTGTGGCACGGAATCTCGTGCTGAACGTGATCTCTCTGTCAGGGTTCTGCTACCGGGCGCTGTTCGACGGGGCGGGGCCTGGCGTGGTCGCCGGGTGACTCCAACGTGATCTGCCCGCTGTGTGTGGCTTCGGTAATGACGTGTC
>NZ_SMKL01000013.1 GCF_004348545.1 Jiangella ureilytica
CGGGGGGAGTCTGGCGACGGGTGCGGGGTCGGCGGGCCTTGGTGCGTCCGGGATGTGGGATTTGGCGCGTTTCGCGGGGCCATCACGAGGTTCTCTGCCGCTTCACGAGGCCTGCTGTCGGCGGGCCTTGGTGCGTCCGCGATGTGGGATTTGCCGCGTTTCGCGGGGCCATCACGAGGTTTTCTGCCGCTTCACGAGGCATGCATGCCTGGTGATGTGGCAGAACGCCTGGTGATGTAGCGGATCGCCGATGATCATCGCTGTGCGCATCCCGGCGAACCGGGACGAAACGGGCACGTGAAAGGGGGACGCGAAACGGGTACGCGGGCCGCGAGGCGTGCCCAGGGTCTCCCCGTCCCCCTGATAGCTGCCCGTTCTTATGCCCCGGGTGCCCGGGTCAAGCCGAAGCCCCCAACCACAGGGTCAAGCAACCACAGAGGGCGCCGGCTTGAGGCGGGTGCCCGGGGTTAAGAGAATGGGCAGCAAGGGGGACGGGGAGCCCACCTCATCCCCCGGCGAACCCCATCACCCCCGGCGAGCCATCCGGCGAAGAGCGGCGGTAGGCGGGTGGCCGGGATCAAGAGAATGGGCGGCAAGGGAGACGGGGAGCCCACCCCCAAGCGACTCGGCGAGGAGCCCGGCCAACCCCATGCTTGGAGATGATCGGCGGGTGGCCCAGGGTCAAGAGAATGGGCAACAGGGGGACGGGGAGCCCACCTCAATCCCCGGCCCACCTCAGAACTCTGCGCCAACCCCGGCAACCTCTCGAACCTCACGGACGCGGCCCGACCGGCTCCTCCTCCGCGACGCCCGCCGCCTCCGCCGCCGTCGGCTCCGGCTTCTCGAGAGCGCGCTCGGCCACCACATGCGCTGTCCGAGGTCGAGGTTGAGTGCCGTCACGAGGATCGACCGGACGATCAGGGTGTCGAGCAGGACGCCCAGCGCCACCGCGATCCCGATCTCCGCGAACGCGACCACCGGCAGCGTCGCCAGCACGGCGAACGTCCCGGCCAGCACCAGCCCGGCCGACGTGATGACGCCGCCGGTCGCGGCCAGCCCGATGAGCGCGCCTCGCCGGGTGCCGTGCTGCTTGGCCTCCTCGTGCACGCGGGTCATCAGGAAGATGTTGTAGTCGATGCCCAGCGCGACCAGGAACACGAACACGAACAGCGGGAAGGCCGTATCGGCGCCGGCGAAGCCCAGGATGTGCTCGAAGATCAGCGAGCTCAACCCCAGCGCGGCGGCGAACGACAGCACCACCGTCGCGATCAGGACCAGTGGCGCCACGAACGCCCGCAGCAGGATCATGAGGATCACGAACACCGCGGCCAGCACCAGCGGCATGATCACCAAGCTGTCGCGGCTGGCCGCGTTCTGCGCGTCGAGGGCGACGGCGGTGTTGCCGCCGACCAGCGCGTTCGCGTCGCCCACTGCGTGGACGCTGTCGCGGACCGCCTCGACGGTGTCCTGTGCCGCCGGGCTGTCGGGTGCGGCCTCGAGCGTGCCCTCCATGTAGACGAGGTCGTCGCTCACGGGCGTCGGGTCGGTCACGTCGGCGATGCCGTCGGTGTCCTGGAACGCCTGCCGCACCGCGTCGGCCTCCGGGGCGTCGGCGATGACGATCACCGGGCTGCCGGTGCCGGCTGGGAAGTGCCGGGCCAGCGCCTCCTCGCCGGTGATGGAGGCGGGCGTGTCGACGAACGCGTCCTTGTTGGCGATGACGCCGGTGTTCAGGCCGAGCAGCCCGAGCGCCATCGCGCCGAGAGCCAGCGACGTCACGATCCACACCGACCGCGGGCGGTGCGCGATGGACCGGCCGATCCGCGCCCAGAACCCGCGCTCCGTCGGCTCCGCGGACCCGAACTTCGGCTTGAGCGGCCAGAACACCCAGCGGCCGGTCACCACGAGCAGCGCCGGAAGCAGCGTCAGCATCGCCGACACGCCGATGACCACGCCGATCGCCAGCACCGGGCCCATGCCACGCGTCGAGTTCATCTCCGCGGCCACCAGGCACAGCATGCCGACGGCGACGGTGGCGGCGCTGGCCACGATGGCCGGGCCGGCGCGGTGCAGGGCGAACGCCATGGCCTCGTGCCGGTCCTCGTGCCGGCGCAGCTCCTCGCGGTAGCGCGCGATCAGCAGCAGCGCGTAGTCGGTGCTCGCGCCGAACACCAGCACCAGCAGGATGCCCGCCGTCTGCCCGTTCACCGTCACGTTCGCGTACTCGGCCAGCAGGTAGACGACGGCCTGGGCGGCGGTGAGCGCGGTGAACGCCGAGAAGACGGGGATGAACCAGAGCACCGGGCTGCGGTACGAGAACAACAGGATGACGATGACGACCGCCATCGCCGCGTACAGCAGGGTGCCGTCGATGCCCTCGAACGCGTCGGCGAAGTCGGCGGAGACGCCGGCTGGCCCGGCCACGTACGCGTTCAGTCCGTCGGGCCCGCCGCTGACGATGTCGTTCATCTCGTCGACGGCGTCGCCGAGGGCGAACCAGCCGCCGTCGCCCGGATCGACCGGCACGATGATCTGCAGCGCCTCGCCGTCCTCCGACGGGATCGGCCCGACGACGTCGCCGCTGACGTTGTCGACGTCCGCGAACGCCTGTGCGTCGTCGGCGGCCTTCGCCTGGTCCTCGGGCGTGATGCCGCCCGGCCGCTCGTAGACGATGATGGCCGGCAGCTCCTCGCCGGTCTGGAAGGCGTCCTGCTGCACCTCGAACACCCGGGTCGACTCGGCCGAGCCGGGCAGCCAGGACGCGGTGTCGTTCTCCTGCGCACCGGTCAGCTTCGCCGACAGCGGGAACGCGACGACGAGCACCGCCAGCCAGAACACGAGGACGACCCACTTGCTGCGGCGCCCGCAGACGAGCGGACCCAGCCGCCGTCGCGTTCCGCCGGCAGGCGGCTTGCCGTCACGCTCAGGTGTGGTCACGGCCATGACCCATCACTCCTCGGCCGACGCGCGCCGGCCCCCCGTCGGAGTCTCGGACCCGCACGAGTCTAAGGGCGCTGACGCCGCGCGGAGCCGGGTCGGAAGCGGATATTTTCGGCACCGTGATCGTGTGGCTGAGCGGCACCTTCGGCGCCGGCAAGACGACGACGGCGACGGCGCTGGTGGTGCCGCAGACGGTGCTGGTCGAGGCCTACTGGCGGGAGCTGCGGGCCGGCTTCGAGGAGGCCGGCCTTCCCGTCCATCACGTCCTCCTCCACGCCGATGAGGACACCGTGATGCGGCGCATCGAGACCGACACCGCCGAGACCGGGCCCGGCAGTGGCGGCTGGACCACTTGGCGCCCTACCGGGCGGCGCCGCCGTGGCTGCGGGCCGCAGCCGGCACGGTCGTCGACACCGCGGGCACCGATCCGCGCGACGTCGCCGCGCGGATCGCCGCCGCCGTCACGGCGTGAGCTTCCAGGCGCCCTCGTAGCCGATGGCGGTGAAGCCGACCGCCTCGTTGACGTCGAGCATGTGGCGGTTCTCTTCGGCGTTGAACGTGTAGACCATGGGCGACGACGGGCTGACCTCGGCGAGCTGCTGCAGGTTGGCCACCTTGAGCAGCATGCCGAGCCGGCGCCCGCGATGTTCGGCGAGTACCAGGGTGTCCTCTTGTGTGACCGGGCGGGTGCGGTCGGCGGCCAGGTAGAGCTCGTTGAAGCCGGCCAGCCGCCCGCTGGGGACGTGGAGGGCGGCGACGGTGAGGCGCTCGCGGCCGCTGTCGCCGAGCTGGCCGTCCCAGTCGGCGACCCGGGCGGCGTCCCACTTTTCCTCGGGGAAGTCGAGCCCGGCGCTGGGCGCGTCGGTGCTCATGCGCGTCTTGAGGGTCGCGACGTCGCCGACCCACTCGGGCGGCGTGGTGCCGACCCAGGAGACGACGCGGTAGTCGTCGCCGGCGGCGGCCTGGGCCTCGGCCCGCTTCGCGTCGAGCAGCGCCGGGTCGACCGGCAGCGGCAGCCCGCTGATGCGCGCCACCTGCTCGAGCCGGTAGCCGCGCCGCTGCAGGAACCGCACGCCGGGGTCGTCGGCGGAGAGCCAGCCGAAGCCGGTCGGCGGCTCGAGGCGCTCGCCGGTGGACGGTCGCGTGTGGATGGCGTCGGCCTGCAGGACCGGCCGGCCGGAGTCGAGGGCGATGGCGGCGAGGTGGTCGTAGAGCGCCGTGCCGACGCCGCGGCGCCGGAACTCGGGCAGCACCTCGACCTCGAGCCACGACGCGGTCGCGTCCTCGGCCGACGACCACGACAGGATGCCCCGCCCGACGATGCGGCCCGCGACCCGCGCGACGAACAGCCGAATCGGCTCGTGCTGCTGCCGCTGGTAGACGGGGAGCAGCTCGCGGGCGCTGTAGTTGAGCACGTCTGTGCCCATGAGGTGCGACTCGATGGCGTTACGGACGTCGACCATCTCCGCGAAGGCCGCGGCGTCGGGCGCATCCATCGAGGCCGGGATCGCCAGCTCCTCGACGACGACGGCGGTGTCGGTGCTCATGCCCGGCACCGTAGACCGCCCGCCGCCGCGGGCGCACCGCATTTATCGGGCGCCGCTCAGGACCTCGGCATACTCGCTGACCAGTAGGTACCGCGCCGGCGCGTCCTCGACGACCGCCGCGTACCGCGGGAACGGGTCGAGGAAGAGATTGTCGTCGACGTCGTCGTTGACGGACGAGACCTCGCCGGCCAGCACCACGCCGCCGTCGGCCCAGAACCGGTGGAAGACCCCGGCCGGCACCTGGATGCTTTGCCCCGCCTCGAGCCGCACCGGCACCCCCGCGCGCACGGCCCGCTCCAGCCCGTCGACCAGGGTCACGACGGTGTCGAGGTCAGCCTGCTCGGGGCGCAGCTCGACCACCAGCGCCGCTCCGCCGCGGTTGATGATGTCCTCGGTCTTGCGCCGGTGCAGGTGCATCGGCGTCTCCTGGCCGTCCTGCGCGACCAGGAACTTCTCCGCGTACGTCTGCCCGGCGCCGGAGTCGCGTTCGGCGAGCGTCCCGTTGCGCAAGGTGCACAGCACCAGCCCGACGCGGTCGAAGTCGCCGCGGCCGAAGTCGGTGACGTCCCAGCCCAGCCCGCGTTCCATGGCCGGGCGCACGGCGGCCGCCTCGGACCCCGCGCCCGCCAGCCAGTCCGCCCGCGACCACGAGGCGAATCCCGGCAGCGCGATGCCGGCCTCGGCGGCGAGCGAGCGGGCACCGTCGACGGCGGCATCGATCCGCGACCTCTCCATGCGCCGCATTCTAGGGCGCGGTCAGAGCCCTCGGACGTCGTCGGGCCGGGCAGGGCCCTCGTGACGGTCGCCCTGGCTCGGCGCTTCGAACCGACGATGTCGAGGAGGCCTCCGGCCCCTCCTATCGCCGGTCTGCCCGTCCCTCCTGGAGCCAGCCGCGGCGGGCCGCGGCGAGTCCGGCCTGGAACCGCGTCTCGGCGCCCAGCTCCTCCAGCAGCACCGCGATGCGCCGCCGGGTCGTGCGGTAGCTCCACTCCAGGTGGTTGGCGATGGCCTGGTCCTTCATGCCGCTGGCCAGCAGTGCGAGCAGCCGCCGGTCGTCGGGCCCGGGAACGACGGCGTCCGGCTCGCGCACCGCCGTGAGGGGCGTCGCCCGCTCCCACAGCTCGTCGAACACGTACAGCAGCACGTCCAGCAGCGAGCACGGGTGGACGACGATGGCGCCGGACACGTCGCGCTGGTTCAGCGACTGCGGGACGAACGCCAGCTTGCGGTCGAACGTGGCCAGCTTCAGCGGCAGCCGCGACGTGACCCGGGCCTGCTCGCCCGCCTCGACGTAGCGCAGGATCGCGTCGGCGGCGAGCGGCGAGCGTTCCAGTGCCGCGCGGTCATAGATGGCCTTGCAGGTGACGCCGCGGGCCAGGATCTCGAACTCCAGGTCGTTGGAGCGAGGCCCGCGCGGACCGGAGTAGGGCGGCGTGTCGAGCACCTGGATCTCGCTGGTGGCCGAGCGCTGCAGCTGGTCGAACCGGCGCAGCACCGCGTCGGATCCGGTGACGATCTCGCACAGCTCGTTGCGCTCGGCCTCGAGCCCCTCGCGGTAGTCCTCCATGAGCAGCGCCCCGAGCGTCCGGATGCGGCCCAGCTCCGCCTCCTTGTCGCGGACCAGCGCCTCCAGCCCGACGTCGGGAGCCGCCGGCAGGAACCGGGCGACGGTCCCGGTAGAGCGGCTGACGAGCCCGGCGTGCTCGAGGACGGCCAGGGCGCGGCGGGCGCGCGGCCGGGGTATCTCGAGGGTCTCGGCCAGCTCGGCGGTCGTCGAGCCGGGCAGTCGCAGCAGCGTCCGGTAGGCGCGCTCCTCGATCGAGCCGATGCCGAGTGCGCCGAGCGGCACGGAGTGGGCGTCGGCACCGGCCGGGAGGCCAGTTCTGTCCATGGCCATAGCTGGCCAGCGTAGTGCCTGGACACTCATATGCGGCATCGCGGACCATACCGGCAATCCACGCCAGCGTCGGAAGGCCGAGCATGCCCGTGCGCTCCCGCGTCGCCGCCCTCACGTCCGCCGTCCTCGTACTCGGCTCCCTGACGCTCCCCGGGACGGCCGCGCCGGCCGGCCCGGCCGCATCGGCCTCCGTCAGCGCCGCCACCGCAGTGGGCGACGCCGCGGACGGCTGGACGGCGAAGGTCGAGGACGCCGTCGTGTCCACGCTCGCCGCCGGCGAGACCACCGACGTGATGATCGCCTTCGAGGAACGCGCCGACCTGGCCGCCGCCGCGCGGATCGACGACTGGGACGAGCGCGGCGCCGCCGTCGTGGCGGCCCTGCAGGAGACCGCGGCGGACAGCCAGGCCGCCACCCGCGCGGAGCTCGACGCGGCCGGCGCCGACTACGAGGCGTACTGGATCGCCAACGCGATCCTGGTCCGCGACGCGACGGAGGCGATCGCTCGGCGGGTCGCCGAGCAGCCGGGCGTGGACCAGGTGCTCGAGGTCGCCCAGTACGACGTGCCGGAACTGCTGCCCGCCGACCCCGCGGCCACGACGGCGGCGCAGGAGGCGGCCGCCGCGGCAGCCGCCGAGTGGGGCGTCGCCGCCGTCCACGCCGACCGCGTCTGGTCCGAGGTCGACGTGCGCGGCGAGGGGCTGGTCATCGCGAACATCGACACCGGCGTGCAGTTCGACCACCCGGCGCTGGCGGCGCGCTACCGCGGCGCGAACGCCGACGGCGCCGTCAGCCACGACTACCACTGGTACGACCCCGCCCACGTCTGCCCGAGCGCCGTGCCGTGCGACAACCAGGGCCACGGCACGCACACCATGGGCACGATGGCCGGCGGCGACGAGGGCGGCACGGCGATCGGGGTCGCGCCCGGCGCCCGATGGATCGCCGCGAAGGGCTGCGAGGCCACGGCCCAGGCGGCCTGCTCGATCACATCGCTGGTCGCCTCGGGCCAGTGGACCCTCGCCCCGACCGACGCCAACGGCCAGAACCCGCGCATCGACCTGCGCCCGCACGTCGTCAACAACTCGTGGGGCGCCGACACCCTCGGGTTCGCCGACCCGTTCTACGACCAGATCGTCGACGCGTGGAACGCGGCCGGCGTCTTTGCGGTCTTCTCCAGCGGCAACGACGGCGCCAACGGCTGCACCACCGTCGGATCGCCGGCCGACTCGCCGGGCGCGTACGCCGTCGGCGCACACGACCCGGCGAACCTGATCGCGCCGTTCTCCAGCCGCGGTCCCGGCCCGAACGGCCGGATCCGCCCGGACGTCGCCGCACCCGGCGTGGCGGTGCGCTCCAGCGTCCCCGGCAGCGGCTACGGGACCGCCAACGGCACGTCGATGGCGGCGCCGCACGTGACGGCGACCGTGGCGCTCATGTGGGCGGCGGCGCCGTCGCTGATCGGCGACATCGACGGCACCCGCGAACTGCTCGGCACGACCGCCGTCGACACCCCCAACGCCGAGTGCGGCGGCAGCGAGCAGCGCAACAACGCGTTCGGCGAGGGCCGCCTCGACGCGTTCGCGGCGGTGACGGCGTCGCCGATCGGCGCGACCGGGCTGCTCTCCGGCGTCGTCGCCGACGGCGCCACAGGCGAGCCGGCGCCGGGGGTCCAGCTCCGCGCCGCGAGCGACGGCTACCAGCGCACGACGGTGACCGGCCCGGACGGCCGCTACGAGATGACGCTGGTCGCCGGCACCTACGAGCTGACGGCGACGGCGTACGGCTTCGCGCCCGGCGGCGCGAGCGGGGTGGTCGTCACCGAGGACGCCACCACGAGCCTGGACCTCGACCTCACCGCGCTCCCGTCGGTGACGGTCAGCGGCACCGTCGCCGACGGCTCCGGCCAGGGCTGGCCGCTGTACGCGGGCATCAGCATCGCCGGCTACCCGCACGGCACCGTGTGGACCGACCCCGAGACCGGCCGCTACGAGGTGGAGCTGCCGGCGTCGACCGCCTACGCGCTCACCGTCCGGCCGCACGCCGACGGGTATGCGACCGCCAGCCGCACGGTCGAGGTGGGCGACGGCGACCTCACGGCCGACTTCGCTGCCACCGTCGTCACCAACGAGTGCCTGGCACCCGGCTACGCACCTGCCCACCGCGGCGCGTTCGCGTCCTTCGACGCCGGCCTGCCGGCCGGCTGGGCGGTGCAGACGGTTCGGGGCAACGGCTGGGAGACCGGCGACTCCGGCCGGCGCGGCAACCTCACCGGCGGTGACGGCGACTTCGCCAGCATCGACAGCGCATCCGGGCAGCTGCTGGAGGACGGCGTGCTGGTCTCCGCGCCGGCGGACCTCACCGGCATCGCCGCACCGGTGCTGTCGTTCCGGGCCGACCTGCTGCTCTCGCGCGGCGTCGCCGAGGCCGACGTCTCCGTCGACGGCGGCGCGACCTGGCAGAACGTCTGGCGGCGGACGGCGCACTCGCGCGGCCCGCGGCAGGAGCAGGTGCCGCTGCCGGAGGCCGGCGGGCGCGATGACGTGCGCGTGCGATTCCACTACCGCAACGACACCGCGAACAACGGCTGGTGGCAGCTCGACGACGTTCTCATCGGCGAGCGGGCCTGCGAGCCGGTCGAGGGCGGGATCGTCCTCGGCCAGGTGCGCGACGACCGCACCGAGGCCCCGCTCGACGGCGCCACTGTGCGCAGCGCCGACGGCACGGTCGACGTCACCTCGACCGCCACCCCGGGCGACCCGGGTCTCGGCGGCGGCTTCTACGCGGCCTTCGTCGCCGGCGCCGGGGACCACGAGCTGACCGCCAGGCACGACCTCGGCCAGCACGGGGCGCGGACCCGCACCGTCGCCGTCGACCCCGGCACCGTCACCCGCGCCGACTTCGAGCTGGGCACCGGCGAGCTCCAGGTGAGCGACGCCGTCGTCGAGGAGCAGGTCGAGGTCGGCGGCACGCGCACCGCCACCGTCACCGTCACCAACACCGGCACCGCGCCCGCGACGTTCGAGCTGGCCGAGCGGAACACCGGCTTCGACCAGCAGCAGGAGACGCTCGCGACCCTGCCGGGCGCCCCGCTGCGCCGCGAGATCGTGCCCGACGACGGCGGCCCGCTCGACCCCGCGGCGACCCCCGCCGGCGACGGTGCGCCCGGCGCAGCCCCGGCCGACGTTCCCGGCGACGCCGCCTGGGTCCGGCTGCACGACAAGCCCGACGCCCGCACCGACGGCCTGGCCGCCGTCCACGACGGCACGCTGTACTACGTCGGCGGCAGCACGTCAGGCATCTCGCATCGGAACATGGTCTACGACATCGCGCTGGACCGCTGGGAGTTCACCGGCTCGTTCCAGCAGCCGCGCGGCAAACCCGTCGGCGGGTTCATCGGCGACCGGCTGTACATGGTCGGCGGCTGGGGGCCCGCGGGCGCCGGCGAGACGAACACCGTCCTGATCTACGACCCCGCCACCGACACCTGGTCGAACGGCACGCCGGCGCCGGTCCGGTTCGCCGCGGCCGGGTCGGCCATCCTCGACGGCAGGCTGTACGTCATCGGCGGCCGGATTGCGGCCGAGCCGGACCAGGGCAGCAGCGACGTCCACGTCTACGACGCCGCGGCCGACTCGTGGTCGCAGGTCGCCGACTACCCGGAGCCGGTGTCCTGGCAGGCCTGCGGGCCGATCGACGGCCTCGTGTACTGCGCCGGCGGCCAGGCGCCGCACATCGAGCACAGCACGCGCGGCTATGTCTACAACCCGGCCACCGACGCCTGGTATCGCATCGCGGACCTGCCGAAGACGGTGACCTTCACCGCGCACACGGCCGCGAACGGGCTGCTGCTCACGTCGGGCGGGCAGGTCGGCGGCTACCGCAGCAACGAGGGCTTCTTCTACGACCCGGCCGCGGGGGAGTGGGCGTCGCTGCCGAACTCGATCTTCGACGTGTACCGGCTGGCCGGCACCTGCGGGTTCTACAAGCTCGGCGGCACGCAGGGCCAGCCCGGCACGTTCCCGTGGGTCGAGCGCCTGCCCGGGTTCGACGACTGCCAGACCACCACCGAGGACCCGGTGCCGTGGCTGTCGGCCGACGGCGGTCCGCGCACCCTCGCGCCCGGTGAGTCCGCCGAGGTCACCGTCACGCTGGACGCGAGCGGGCCGGCCGCGGGGCAGCCCGGCGACTACCTGGCCCGGCTGCTGCTGCTCGAGGACACCCCGGCCGCGATCCCGGCCCTGACCGTCGCGATGGACGCCACCGCGCCGGAATCGTGGGGCCTGGTCACCGGCACCGTCACCGGCCTGGACCGCTGCGACGGTCCGGAGCGGCCGCTGGCCGGCGCCACCGTCCGGTTGCGCGGAGCGGTCTCCGACGTGGAGGTCACGACCGATGGGGACGGCGTATACCGGCACTGGCTGGACCGCTCCGACCGGCGCGTCACGGTGACGGCGACGGCGGACGGCTGGCAGTCGCGCAGCGGTGCGGTCACCGTCCAGGCCGCAGAGACGGCGACGAAGGACCTGCGGCTGCGCCGGGACGAGCCGTGCGCCGTCGCCACGCCGGCCGCGGGCCTGGAGATCGACGTGCGGACGCGCGGACATGCCGTCGAGCGGCTCACCCTCGGCAACGACGGCGCCGCCGCGTTCGACTACGCGGTGACGGAGACGGCCGAGGTGCTGCGGCCGCTCGCGGCCGCGACCGGCGCGGCGGCCGACTCGGCGGGGTGGACCGACGGCGCGCCGGTGCCGGGCGGGCGGATGCTGTTCGCCGCCGCCCAGTGCCCGGGCCGGCCGGACCACGGGTACCTCGTCGGCGGCCTCGACGAGCGGATCGAGCTCACCGGCCGGACCTGGCGGTACGACGCGGCCGACGGCGACTGGACCGAGCTCGCGCCGATTCCCGAGGCCGCGCGCAGCGCGGTCGCCGCCTGCGAGGCCGGCCGGATCCATGTACTCGGCGGCGACGACACCGACCGGCACTACGTCTACGACGTCGCGCGCGACTCCTGGTCCGAGGGGACGCCGCTGCCCACCGGCCGGTCGAGTGCCGCCGCCGCGGCCTGGGACGGCCGGGTCTGGGTGGCGGGCGGCGCCACGGGCGGGTCCGGCGGCGGATCCGGCGGCACCGTCACCGGCGACGTCCACGTCCTCGACGTCGCGGCCGGCGCCTGGAACCCGGAGGAACCGATGCCGCACCCCGTCCGGGACCCCGCGTTCGCGCAGGCCGGACCGTATCTCTACCTGGCCGGCGGACTCACCGCCGACGGCGCCGTCAGCGACGTCGTCCAGCGGCTCGACCTGCGCACCGGCACGTGGTCGGCCGGGCCGGCACTGGCCGAGCCGCGGGCCGGCGCCGCGCTCGTCGCCACGGACAAGGCGCTCTATGTCGTCGGCGGCGAGCGGGAGGACCCGCCGTACGGCCGCCTGCCGACCACGACGGTGCAGCGGCTCGCGCTGGCCGGCTGGGCCGGCGGGACCTGGAGCGCCGACCCGGCCGCGGAGCTGCCGTCGCCGGTCAACGCCGCGCCGGCCGGGTTCTGCACGCAGGCGCACTCCGGAGGCGAGATCTGGTCGCTCGGCGGCATGGGCGGCGGGCTGGACCGGGCCCGCTTCCTGCCGGTGCCCGGCGAACGGTGCGCCGGCATCGCGACCGACGTGGCGTGGCTGGACGTGCGGGCGGCCAGCGGTTCGGTGGCGGCCGGCGGCCGGGTCGGGCTGGCGGTGAGCGTCGACGCCGGCGACCTGGCGGCGGGGTCGACGCACCACGCGACGCTGCTGGTGGCGACGTCCGATCCCGGTGCGCCCGAGCTGCGGGTCCCCGTGACCGTCCGGGTGCGTTGACGCGAGGCGGATTAAAGGATTCTCATGCGCCCTTCACATAAATCCTCGATCTGCTCCGGCAGGCTGGGCCCGGCGGCTCGAGGGGGCTTGAGGAGGTCGTGTGGTCGTGGCGGGCTCGTGGACCCGTACGGAAGTCGGTGGCGTTCACTACGTGCGCCACGCGGTTCGTACGCGCTGGTTCACCGAGAACGACGACCTCCGTTCGGCGTTGCGCGAGGCACTGCCGCCGCTGGAGCCCGGCGACACCGTCGTCCTGAGCGAGAAGGCCACCGTGTTCCTCACCGGGCGCGCGGTGCCCGTCGACGAGCTGCGCCCGAGCCGGCTGGCCCTGCTGCTGGCCGGACTGGTGCGGCCGCGGCCGGGATCGCGTGGGCTGTCGGTACCGGAGAAGATGCAGTACGTCGTCCGGACGACGGGTGGGGCGCGCATCCTGGCCGCGGCGCTCGCGGGCGCCGTCACCAGGCCGCTGCGCATCCGCGGGGTCTTCTACCGCGTGGCCGGCCCGGTGGCGCGCGACATCGACGGCGGGCGCCCGCCGTACGAGCACCTGGTCCTGCCGCCGTTCACCGTCTCCGACGCCCAGGCGTTGTGCGCGGAGCTCGAGACGTTCCTGGGGGCGGGGGTCGCGATCGTCGACCTCAACGACTACGGCGGCAGCATCCGCGCCGTCTCGGCGCGGTCCCTGCCGGCCGACGTGCTGTTCGCGGCGCTGTCGGGCAACCCGCTGGGGCAGCGGGCGTCCAGCACGCCGTTCGGCATCGTCCGCCGCGACGACGACGGCGGAAGCGTCGCCGGCGGCTCAGCGGCGGGCGAGCGGTCGTCGCAGCAGCTGGGTCGCGTCTCGCAGCACTGAGGTCTCCGGGCCGCGCTGCAGCAACGTGATCCCCGCGAACACCGCCAGGCACACCGTCCCGACGGCGGCGACCTGCGCGATCGCCGGTGTGTCGCGCACCAGCCAGGCGACACCCAGGGCCGCCCCGACCGTGGCCGCGGCGGACACCGTCGTCCGCCCCAGCAGCCCCCACAGCGCCTCGACCTCGACGGCACGATGTCGGCGGCTGAGCAGCCAGGTGTTGCCGGCGGCCGCCACGACCAGCGACAACGAGGTCGACGCCGCCAGCCCGGGGATCCCGTACGCGACGCCGAGCGTGAGGTCGCCCACGACGTTCACCACCATGGCGACGACGGCGACGGCGACCGGCCGCTTCGTGTCGCCGAGGGCGTAACTGGCCCGGACGATCACCTCGCGCCAGCCCAGCGCCAGGACCGCCGGCGCGTACCAGAGCAGCGCCGTCGCCGTCTGCGACGCGTCGTCGGCGGTGAACTCGCCGCGCTGGAACACCGTCTCGACGACGGGGCCGGCCGCGACCGCCGTCCCCACGCAGATCGGCACCAGCACGATCACCGTCGCGCTCAGGCCGCGGTCGATCAGCCGGCGCAGCTCCGCGGTGTCGGCGGCCGCCGTGCTCAGGGCCGGGTAGAGCGCGACCAGCAGCGACGCGATCAGCACGGTGTCGGCGAGGCCCACCAGCCGCCACGCGTACGACAGCGACGAGATGACGCCGTCGCCGACGGTCGATCCGACCGCGCGGTCGACGAGCGTGTTGACGTTGCCGATCGCGCTGCCCACCAGCAGCGGCGGGACGAGCCGGAGCATCGCCCGGAAGTCGGGGTCGGAGAGTCGCAGGCTCGGCCGGATGCGGATCCCGATGCGGCGCAGCGGAGGTAGCTGCGCCAGCAACCGGGCGGCCGAGCCCGCGACGAACCCCCAGGCCAGCGCCGTCACGCCGTACTGCGGGCCGAACACCGCGGCCGCGACGATCATCGACAGGTTGAACGGGACGCCCTGGATCGCCGACCAGAAGAACGTCCGCCTCGACTGCGCCGCCGCGGCCAGCAGGTTCGTCCCCGCCACCAGCACCGTCGCGATCAGGACGATGCGGGTCAGCTGCTCCGCCGACTCCGCTTCGGCCGGCCCGAACCCCGGCGCCAGCACGCCGACGATCTCGGCCGCGAACAGCTGCATCACCAGCGTCGCGACGCCCAGGCCGGTGACCGTCGCCGAGATCGCCACCGACATCGTCGTGCTGGACCGGCGGCGGTTGCGCCGGCTCGCATCCTCGTCCGCGTACTGCCGGGACAGCACCGGCACGGCGGCCTTGGACATCGCGCCGGCCAGCAGCCCCAGCGCGACGTTCATCAGCCCCAGCGCGACGAAGTAGCCGTCCAGCTCGCCGCCGGCTCCGAAGACGGCGGCGATGACGACGTCGCGTGCCAGACCCAGGACCGTCGACACCGCGGTCAGTGCAGTGACGAGGATGGCCGCGCCGGCGATCCACGACGTGTGCAGCCGACCGCGAGGTCTGACGCCGCTCTCCGATGACATAGGGCGGCGTCGATTCATGATCTGCCGAATGTAACGGGAGAAGATGAGACGCGGCGGCCTGCTGAGCCGCCGCGTCTCAGCGTGTCACTGCTTGAACTCGCCCGGGCCGTTGACCTGCCACGGGTCGTCGCCGGACTCCTGGATGTCGCTCACCGGGATCCGGTAGCTCAGCACCTCGGAGCTCCTGCGGCTGATGCCCCACAGTGTCGAGTTCTGCCGCGCGTCGTCCCAGGCGATGCCCTGGCCCTGGATGCCCGGCAGCGTGACGGTGGCGACCCACTCCAGTTCGCTGCCGGCCTTCGGCAGCTGCATGACGTACGCCTCGGGCAGGTCGTGGCCGGTCAGCCACAGCCGGCCGTCGGGACCCCACGAGCCGCCGCTGTTGCTCATCACGTCGAAGCGGTCGAGGATCTCCTTCGGGATGGTCCACGACTCGACCACTTGGAAATCGTCGTCCAGCTTCACGACCTGCGTGTTGTAGGTCTCGCCGTACGGGATCTCGGTGCCGTTGCGCGGCCGGTCGTAGTTGGCGAACGTGGCCCACCAGGCGCCGTCGTGCCGGTCCAGCCAGGTCAGCGAGCCGCGGTAGATGCCGAAGCTGTGCGTGCCGGTGTGGCGCATGGTGCGGGTGTCGAAGATCTCGATGGAGCTCTCCATCGGGTACTCGGAGTAGTTCGAGTGCGCCGCGTAGAGCCGTCCGTTGTGCACGACGCCGCTGTCGAGGTGCTCGATCGGGCCGTCGTCGTCGCCGGCGAACTGCAGCAGCGGCTCGCCGGTGATGCGGTCGTGCTTGGTGATGGTGCTGTTGTTGACGGCGTAGAAGTACCGCCCGTCGACGGCGACGCCCTGGTTCGCGTCGAAGGCGTCGTAGCGGGCGATCTCGGTGCCGGGGAGCACCTGGTCGGCGCCGGACGCGGCGGTCTTGGCGACGACGGCGCCGGCCTGCGGCACGGCCTGCGCGACCAGCAACGTCCCCAGCGCGGCGGCGGTCGTCGCGACGGCGGCGGCCGTGGTCGCGAGCTTCCTGCGGCGGATCATGGGTCCTCCGGGTGTCTCGGGGGTGGTGGCACAGAAGCCTCGAACCCGCCCGGATCCACCGTGGGAACGCCCCTCGGCGGCCGAATGAAGCGTCCATGAACGGCGCGGCTCAGGCTGTGGGCGTCGCACTCCAACGGCGGGCACTCGCCGACCATCTGAGTTGCCCGTGCTCCTCCGCGAGTGGGTCGGCGAAGGTCACGACGGCAGCGACCACCTCGGCGAAGTCGCGCGGCAGGTGCGCGCCGTCGGCGCGGAGCGACGTGCGGTAAGCGGCATAGGTGGTGCGGCGCAGTTCGACGAGGTCGTCGATCGACTCGGAGAGCGGTGCGGCTGGAGATCCGCGGAACTCGGTCGTCGCCAGGAAGGCCGTCCGCGCCGCGGCGTGGCCCAGGTCGTGCGCACCGGTCAAGGTGTAGATGTCGGCATAGTCGCGGACTCGGGTGTCGGTGGCGCCCAGAAGGACGGCTGTGGCGATCTTCTGGGCGAGCACCGTCTCGATCGGATAGCCGAGCACCCGAACGTGCTTGGTGTCCGGACGTAGGGGCGGTAGCTCGACGAATCGTGGAGCGGGCGAGATCGGGTCACCGAAGTTCACGTCGAGCCGGAACTTGACCGCCGCCTTGGCGAGCCGGGCCTCCATGGTGATGCGCACTCCGGAGTACAGGGCGTCGTCACGGATGACGCGGGCCTGCGCCGTCTCGGGCAGGAACTCCACGCCGTCGTCATCACCCGGGCGCGCGGCGATCTCGGCCACGACCTGGATGACTGTGTCGATGTCGTTGGCGAGGTGGCGCGCGAGCGCGTCGGCGTCCACGGTCGGCCGGCGTGCGCCGAATGCGGCGAGCAGCATCCCGCCCTTGAGCACGAAGCGGTCGGCGTGCTGGGAAGCACTCAGCCGGGCCAGCCAGCGTTCGACCACGTAGAGCGTCAGGAGTTCCTGGGTGCCGCGGCCCTCGCGGCGGGCCCGGTTCTGTAGGTCCAGGTAGGCCCGTCCGGCAGGCGTCTTCCTGGTAGGCCTGGTCACAGTGCGCTCGCCACGTCGAGGGCCCTGCGCATGGGGCCGAGGACGTCCAGTCGCGCCGCTGTCCGCAGCAACTCACGCGGCTTCGCATCTGGCCGCCGCAGGTATCGATGCAGCGCAGCGTGTGCCACCGGCTCGCCGAGCCTGTGGCGCAATCGCATGAGATCGACGACGGTACGGGTGGGGTCGTAGATCCGGACCCGTTCCCCGGGAGCCGCCTCGACCCCGGACAGCCCGAGGTCGAAGGTGAAGGCGTCGAAGCGGAACACCTCAGTTGGCGGATAGGAGATCCTGGATGGGCGGCTCCCACGCGGCACGGCCAGTTGGACGAGGCTGGGCAACTCGTCGGTGAGGTCGTGCACAGCTGCTGCCGAGATGCAGCAGATCACGGCACGCGGTGCACGGTAGGCGATTGCCAGCAAGTCCGGGTGGGTGGCCAGTGGCGCGTCGGCGTGGCGGAAGACGCCGCGGGACAGCTCGATGACACGGCCCTCGTCGCGCCATCGATAGAGGTCGCGAGGATGAACGCCCCACTCGAGCGCGGTGCGGGTCGTGAAGGTGTCGGGCAGCTCGTCCGCTGGTGGAGCCATGGATAGAAGTGTCGCACGAAAGTCGTATCCGTGCGACACTCTTATCCGTGCGGCGAGGGGAGCTGCCGATGCAGCCTCTCGCTGCCACCAGGTCAGTCGACGGCGATGGCCTCGATCTCGAGGAGCCAGTCCTCGGAGTAGATGTCGCAGATGATGATCGTGAGCGCCGGGGTGTGGTCGCCGAGCACCTCCTGCCGGATCCGGCTGTTCGCCTCGCGGTGGCGCCGGTCCGAGAGGTACGTCGTGACCTTGGCGAGGTGCTCGACCCCCATGCCGGCCTCGGCGAGGACGGCGAGCACGTTGCGCCAGGTGAGCCGGCACTGGTCCTCGAACTCCGGCGGCACCCGTCGGTCGCCGCCGGCCCAGGGGACCTGGCCGCTGACGTACACCGTCCGGCGGGCGCCGGTGACCAACGTGCCGTGCGTGTAGTTGCCGGTGGCATCGGGCAGGACGGCGGGGTCGAGCCGTTCGATGGTCATGCGGGCTCCTTCGCGACGTGCATGGCGGTGTAGTAGACGCATTCGGTGGTGCCGGGGTTGGCGAACTCGTGGACGGCGTCGCCGGCGTAGTACAGGGCATCACCCGCGGCGAGCCGGTACTCGACCCCGTCGACGGTGACGGCGAGCGCCCCGCTCTCGACGGCGACGTACTCGCGCGACCCGGCGGCGTGGGCCGTGAACGAGCCGAGGACGACGCCGGCCGGGATGGTGGTGCGGATGAACTCGAACTCGACGCCGGGCAGCGTGGGGGAGAGGATGCGCCGCTGCCAGCCGCCGGCATCGGTGATCGCCGGCTGGTCCTCGACTCGGCGGACGATCACCCGCTCGGCCCTGTCCTCGCCCAGCAGCCGCGCGACGGTGACGCCGAGCGCCGTCGCCAGCCGGGCCAGCACCAGCACGGTGGGCATCTTCGCGCCGCGCTCGATGTCGGAGATCATGCTGCGGCTCACGCCGCTGGCCGCGGCCAGCGCCTCGAGGCTCAGCCCGCGCCGCCGCCGCTCCGCCTTGAGCTGCGCGCGCAGCCGCTGCGATAGGTCGTCCGCCATAGCGGAATACTATCCGCTATGGCGTCGGCGGTGGCGCTCACTGCTCGCCGCGGCGTCGTCTCCACTGCCGGATGCTGACGCCCACCGCCGTCGTGACGGCGGCGCCGGTGGCCGCCTTCTTGAGACAGCCTGAGAGGTTCTTGCAGGTCGGGACCGGGTCGGGCTCGTGCGGGTTGTGGGTCACGTGCACGCGGTCGGCCGGGATCCAACCGTTGCGCGACGGGAAGCTGTTGCCCTCGGTGGTCATCTGCTTGTAGAACCACTCGCCCTCCCACTTCTGGGCGAGACACGTGACGTTGGTCCGGAACCGGTCGCCGCTGAGGATCCCGACCACGAGGTGGTCGTCGTTGTAGATCGGCACCGTCCCGGAGAGGTCGTTCATCGTGACGACCGGGAAGTTCGCGTCGAGTCCCATGGCCTGCCCCCTGCCGGCGTGAACCTGCGATGGCAGCCGAGCGTACCGGCTTGATCACCGGTCGAGCCGGTTCCGCAGCGCCCGGATCTCCACCGCGAGCGCCTCGACCTGGGCGCGGGTGGCCGCTTGCTCGCTCGTGTCGTTCTCGGCGATCCGCTGGACGATCCACGACGCGAGGGTCGCCGTCACCGTCCCAAGAAGCGCGATGCCGCCGAGCATCAGAGCCGAGGCGACCACTCGGCCGGTGCCGGTGACGGGGACGTGGTCGCCGTAGCCGACGGTCGTCATGGTGGTCAGTGCCCACCACGCGGCATCGCCGAACTCGGTGATCGTCGCCTCAGGATGCAGGCGCTCGGCCTCGAGGACGGCAAGGGCGGCGACGAAGATCAGCAGAGCGGCGGCGCCGGTGACATAGATGATCACGCGGCCGCGGAACGCGGTCGCCGCCGACCGGTTGAGGAAACGCAGCATCGTCAGCACGCGTAGCAGCCGGAGCGGCCGCAGCAGCGGCAGGGCGACGACGGCGAGGTCGACGAGGTTGTGGGCGACGAACCGCCCGCGGTGCTCGGCGAGGGCGATCCGGACGAGGTAGTCCAGGCCGAACACGGCCCACGTCGCCCAGCCGACGGCGGCGCATGCCGCGACCAGGCCGGGAGACAGATCGGGGTCGAGGATCGGCCATGCGTAGGAGACCAGGAAGAGCAACGCCGCGGCCATGAGCGGCCATTCGGTGCGCTGTTCCCAACGGTCCACCCACGAAGACTCCCACCCACCCCGGACGGTTGACATGGAACGACGCCCCACCGGAGGGTGAGCGAGGCCCGACCCGACATTCCGAGGAGAGACCTGTGATCGAGTACATCGAGCCGGACCCCGACAACCCGCCTCCGGTGCCGTTGTCGTCCGCCGTCCGGGTCGGGCGGTTGCTGTTCGTGTCGGGGCAGGCGTCGACGGAGCCGGGCAAGGGGATCGTGGCGGACACGTTCGACGGGGAGTTCCGCCGCACGATCCGCAACCTCGAGGAGATCCTCGCCGCGGCCGGTGCCACGCTGCGCGACGTGGTGCAGGTGCGGGCGTTCCTGCGCGACGAGGCGTCGCGCGAGCGCTACAACGAGCTGTACGCGCAGGCGTTCCAGCCGCTGTACCCGGCGCGCACCACCGTCGGCAACCACTTCTCGTTCATCCAGGTCGAGATCGACTGCGTGGCCGTGCTGCCCGACGGCGAGGACCCGACGGCCTGACGGCCGCGTCACCCTAGGTCGACAGCACCTTTCCCGGCACGCTGACGAACTCCTCGTGCCCGGGCCGGAACGGGAACCGCTCCTTGATCTCGTCGGTGAGCGTGACCCCCAGCCCGGGCGCCTGGGGCGGCAGCACACAGCCGTCCTCGATGACGAGGCTGTCGCCCCACAGCAGCGTGTGCAGCTCACCGCCGTCGGGCGGGATCTCGACGATGAGTGACGACGGCGAGGCGAAGGCGGCGTGCACGTTCTGCAGCACGCCGCCACCGCCGCTCCACGCGTGCGACGCGACCCACCCGCCTTGCGCCGCCGCCAGCCGACCCACCTCCACGAAGCCCGAGACGCCGAGCCAGGCCGCGTCGGGCTGCGCCACCGCGAACGCCCCGCGCGACAGCCACAGCCGGAACTCCTCGACGCTGGTCAGCTGCTCGCCGCCGGCCACCCGCACCGGCGCGCCGCTGGTCAGGGCCGCGTACTCATCGGGGTCGTCGTAGGGGAGCGGCTCCTCGAAGAACTCCACGCCCCCGGCCCCGACGCCGTCGAGCACGGCTCGCGCGGTGGGCACGTCCCAGCGCTCCGCGCCGGTCTTGTGGCCCATGTGCCCGTCCAGCATGAACGCCACGCCGGGGCCGGCATGCGCGCGCATCAGCGCCAGCTTCTCCGCCTCCAGGCCGGCGATCTCCGTGATCGACGACGGCGGCGCCTGCGGTCTGCGGGTGGTTCCGTCGAACCAGCCGGACCCGACCTTGACGGCGGTGAAACCCAGCGACAGGTAGTGGTCCAGCTTCCGCTTCAGCTCGTCCGCCGGCCAGTTCGACGGCCCGCCGGTCGCGTAGGCGGGCAGCCGCGAGTACGAGGACCCGCCGAGCAGCGAGTACACCGGGACGCCCTCGGCCTTGCCGGCCAGGTCCCACAGTGCGGCCTCGACGGCGCTGATGACGGCCGCGCCGACGCCGACCCGTGCCCAGTACACCAGGCTGCGCCGCATCCGCTGCGTCAGCACGACGGGATCCACCGTGTCGCCGTGCAGCAGGATCGGCCGCACGTACTCGACGATCGGCGCGATGAGCTCGGGCGCGAAGTAGCCGGCGTAGGTCTCACCGACGCCCACCAGCCCGGCGTCGGTGTGCACCTCGACGAAGCCGGCCGTGCGGGTCGCCTTGGCGACGGTGATCCACGGGTCGTTGCTCGACGGTCCCGTCAGCAGCACGGGCCGGACGTCGGTGATGCGCACAGGCGGCCTCCTCGCCCGACATCGAAGATGGAATACCGTGCCATGTCAAGATCCCGCAGTGTCGTCATCGCGAGTCGCGGCAGAAGTCAGACGGCAAGCCGACACGTCGCAGCAGGTCCGGGCGTCGATCACTGGCTTTCGTCCTGACGCCGGGCGTTCACCGAGTTTTCATCGACAACGCCCGTCCGGCGGCTTTCTCGATCATTTTTGGCATTATCCGGCCATATAATGGTCCTTACCGTTGCCGCGTCGAGCCTGGGGCGGATCATGACGCGACGGAGCACTGAATCGCACGACGACCCCCATCCCCGAGATCCCCGGCGGCTCCCCGGTTCCGCCGTCGGGCACCCGGCCGAGCGGCCAGCCGCACGGCCCCGAGACGACGAGAGCGAGCACGTCCGGCAACAGCAGGCCGACGCCGCCGACATGACGAGCGCGCTCGCGGCGCGCGTCGCCGAGCTCGAGTCCGTCCTCGTCGACGGCCTCGCGGGCAACCCCGTCCACGTCGACCAGTTGCGCCACAGCTACCGGCCGTGGCCGTTCGTGCCCGACCGCGCCCTGGTCACCCCCGCCGAGTCGCCCGCGTGGGACGACTACGCGCCGCCGGAGCTCGGCTGGGTCGCGCGGCTGCTCGTCGGCGGCCGGCGGCGGGCGGCCACGCAGGCGCGCACCCGCTTCGAGCGGGCCGTCCGCGCCTACCGCGACCACGAGGCGCTCCGGCTGGCCGCGCTCACCGAGGCCGAGCGCCGGCACGCCGTCGCCGAGGCCACGCGCCGCGAGCAGATCGACCGGCACAACGCGCTGGTCGACCAGGTCGAGCTCGGCCTCGACGCCGGCGACCCGCGCGGCATCGCCGACTACTACGAGCTGCTGATCCAGGCCGCGCGGCTGCCCGACGGCGTCTCGGCCGAGGTCGACGTCGCCTACCGGCCCGACGCGCGCCGGCTGCTCGTGGTCCGCGAGCTGCCGACGGCCGAGATCATCCCCGTCGTCCGCGAGTACCAGTACGTCCGTGCGCTCGACAAGGTCGCGCCGCGGCTGCGCACGGCGAAGGAGATCCGCCGGCTCTATTCCGGCCTCGTCGCGCAGCTCGTGCTGCGGACCCTGCACGCGGCGTTCGAGGTGCAACCGCCCGGCCCGGTCGACGAGGTCGCCGTCAACGCGCACGTCACGACCCGCAATCGCGCCACCGGCCGGGCCGAGCATCCGTGCCTGGTCAGCGTCACCGCCACCCGCGAGCAGTTCGGCGACCTCGTCCTGGCCCGCCTCGACCCGCGCGAGTGCCTGCGCCACCTCGACGCCGTCGTGTCGCCGCATCCGTGGGACCTCGAGGCCGTCCGCCCGATCTTCGATCCCGACCTGTCGAGGTACCGCGTCGTCGACCCGATCGACGCCGCCGCCGTCCTCGACGGGCGGCCGGTGCTGCTGCAGCTGCGGCCGGCCGAGTTCGAGCACCTCGTGCGGCAGCTGTTCGAGGCGATGGGCATGCGGTCGTGGGTCACGCAGGCCTCCGGCGACGACGGCGTCGATGCGGTCGCCGTCAACGCCGACCCGATCATGGGCGGCGTCTGCGTCGTCCAGGCCAAGCGTTACCGCAAGGTCGTCCCGCCCGACGCCGTCCGCGCGCTGGCCGGCGTCATGGACGACAAGCGGGCCGGCCGCGGCGTCCTCGTCACCACGTCCTGGTTCGGGCGTGCGACGCACGAGTTCGCCGCCCGGCACGGGCGGATCCAGCTGATCGAGGGCGGGCAGCTCACCCACCTGCTCGCCGAGCACCTCGGCCTCGAGGTCACCGTCGGCCCGCTCGACCGGCCGCTGCCGAAACAAGGCGGCGCGAAGCAGCCGGGCCCGGTGCACGACGCCGATTCGGCACCGTTGTGAGATCGATGCCCCGATGATCTTGCGTTGGGGCGGGATCGTCAGACAGGGTCGTCGTGACAATCCGGTTGTCTCGGGGCAAGGAGGATCCACCGGATGAAGCGCGCCCTTTCTGTGTGTGCCATAGTCCTGCTCACTCTGCTCGGTCTCGCCGCGCCCGCGACCGCCGGCGGAGATCCCGAACCCGCCGTCGGCGGTGAGGAGCGGGCCGTCGCGGCGGGCGGCCCGTGCGGCTCGACGTACCGGCACATCGGCCACTACGCCATCGGCTCGCCGGTCAAGGCCTACATGGACGTCTACTGGTCCAGCACCACGAAGCGGAACTGCCTGGTCACCAATCACACCGGCGCCACGTACGGCGTCCTGCTCTACACCCAGGCGACCATCAAACCGTCCGGGTCGGGCTACTCGTGGCCTTCGTGTCCCAGCAGCGTCGGCTGCGACGGCGAGATGTATCGCTACTACGCGGGCCCGGTCTACACGCCGGCCGGAGTCGACATGTCCAACAAGTGCGTCGACATCAAGGGCTACATCATGGACATCGGGCGGACGCTGACGAACATCCACTGCGGCTGACGTACGCCACACTGGCCTCGTGGAGTTGAGGCAGCTGGAGTACTTCGTCGCCGTCGCGCACGAGAAGAGCTTCACGCTGGCCGCGAAACGGCTGCACGTGGTTCAGAGCGCCGTCTCGGCCGCCATCGCGGCGCTCGAGAAGGATCTCAAGGTCACGCTGTTCGAGCGCAACGCGCAGCGGGTGGTGCTGACGGAGGCCGGTGCGGCGCTGCTGCCCGAGGCTCTGGCGGTGCAAGACGCCGTCCAGGGCGCGCGCGACGTGGTCGACGAACTGGGCAGCGGGCTGCGCGGCCGAGTCCGGGTGGCGATGCTCGGCGGGCTGGCGCTGGTCGACCTGCCGGCCGTGGCTGGCGTGTTCCGTGCCCGCCACCCACAGGTCGAGCTGCAGCTGCGGGTGGAGTCGACGGGGTCGGCGGGCAACCTGGCGGCGCTGCTGGCCGGCGAGTGCGACGTCGCGTTCCTCGCGCTGGCCGGGCCGCCGCACCGCGACGTCACCGGCTGGGAGCTGGTCCGGGTGCCGAACGTGCTGGCGGTGCCGGTGGGGCACCGGCTGGCGCGACGGCGTCGGGTCACCCTGGCCGACCTCGCCGACGAGAGCTTCGTCGACTTCCCGCTCGGCTTCACCAACCGTGCGGTCGCGGACCAGGTCTTCGAAGCGGCCGGCATCGCGCGCCGCATCGCCGTCGAGGTCGCCGGAGTCGACGACGCCGCCGCATTCGTCCGCCACGAGGTCGGCGTGGCGCTACTGCCGGAGTACGCGGCGCGGCTCGTCGACGGCGTGCGGACGCTGCCGGTCGAGGGGCAGACGTTCGAGTGGTCGGTGCACCTGGCGATGCTGCGCAAGCGCCGGCCGTCGGCCGCGGTGCAGGCGCTGCTCCGGCTGGTCATGCGGCACGTCCGGCTGCTCGACGGCACGGTCGTCGGCGCGGACTTGCATCAACGCCACTGATTCGGGCATCGAGGAGATTCGTTTGTATTGATGCACTGCCGGGCTCAGGATCGAGATGTCAGCACGACAGCTCAGATCCGGAAGGACCGGCCATGACCGACCAGAACACTCCCCGCGTCGCGATCGTCACCGGCGGCTCCCGCGGCATCGGCCGCCAGACCGCCGCCCGGCTCGGTAGCGAGGGCTACGCCGTCGTCGTCACCTACGGCGGCGCCAAGGACGAGGGCGAGCAGGCCGCCGCCGAGGTCGTCGCGGCCGGCGGCCAGGCGATCGCCGTCCAGGCCGACATCGCCGACGAGACCTCCGTCGCCGCCCTCTTCGACGAGGCCGAGCGGGTCTTCGGCGGCGTCGACGTCGTCGTGAACTCGGCCGGCATCATGCGGCTCGCGCCGCTGGCCGAGCTGGACCTCGCCGAGCTCGACGCGCACCTGCGCACCAACGTCCGCGGCGCCTTCGTCGTCGACCAGCAGGCCGTCCGGCGGGTGCGTCCCGGCGGCGCCATCATCAACGTCACCAGCTCGCTGACCCGGTTCGCTCGGCCCGGCTACTCCGCCTACGCGGCCAGCAAGGGCGCCGTCGAGGCGATCACGCTGATCCTCGCCCGCGAGCTGCGCGGCCGCGACATCACCGTCAACGCCGTCGCCCCGGGCCCCACCAGTACCGCGCTGTTCCTCGAGGGCAAGCCGCAGGAGCTGATCGACCGGATGGCGGCCGAGGTGCCGCTGGAGCGGATCGCCGCCCCGACGGACATCGCCGAGGTCATCGCGTTCCTCGCCGGCCCGGCCCGCTGGATCAACGGCCAGACGCTGTACGCCAACGGCGGCGCGATCTGACGCCGCCGGCCGCCGACCCTCAGACTCATCGACAGGAGAACCCGATCATGAGCACGATCCTCATCAGCGGCGCGTCCAGCGGCTTCGGCGCCCTGACCGCCCGCTCGCTGGCCGACGACGGCCACACCGTCTACGCCGGCATGCGCGACCTCGCCGGCCGCAACGCCCCGGCCGCGGCCGAGGCCGAGGCGCACCCCAGCGGCCGGCTGCGCCCCGTCGAGCTCGACGTCAGCACCGACGAGTCCGCCCGGCAGGCCGTCGCCACCGTCGTCGGCGAGCAGGGCCGCCTCGACGTCCTGATCCACAACGCCGGCCACATGGTCACCGGCCCGGCCGAGGCGTTCACGCCCGAGCAGCTGGCCGAGCTCTACGACACCAACGTCGTCGGCACCCAGCGGCTCAACCGCGCCGCCCTCCCCGTTCTCCGCAGACAGCGCGACGGGCTGGTCGTCTGGGTCGGCAGCTCCAGCACTCGCGGCGGCACCCCGCCGTACCTGGCGCCGTACTTCGCCGCGAAGGCGGGTATGGACGCGCTCGCCCAGAGCTATGCGCTCGAGCTGGCACGGTTCGGCATCGAGACCACCATCGTCGTGCCCGGCGCGTTCACCCACGGCACCAACCACTTCGCCCACAGCGGCTCGCCCGCCGACACCGCCGTCGCCGCCGAGTACGAGAAGGAGTACGCGGGGCTGATGGAGCAGGTCGGGCAGAAGCTCGCCGAACTGGAGCCGGAGTGGGCCGACGTGACGGAGGTCGCGCGGGCCATCGTGGGCGTCGTCGGCACCGAGAAGGGCCGCCGCCCGTTCCGCGTGCACATCGACCCGTCCGACGACGGCTCGGTCGTGGTCAACGCCGTCGCCGACCGGGTCCGCGCGGAGCTCCTGCGCCGCATCGGCCTCGACGACCTGCTGCACCCGAGCGTCGCATGACGCTGGTCGACGTCCATGCCCACTTCCTGACCGAGGAGTACGTGGCGGCCGCGGTCCGGGCCGGGCATCGCGTCCCCGACGGGATGCCCGGCTGGCCGCGGTGGTCCGCCGGCGAGCACCTGGCGCTGATGGACGCGCACGGGATCGACCGGGCGATGCTGTCGGTGTCGTCGCCGGGCGTGTACTTCGGCGACGACGTGCGGGCCCGGGTGCTGGCGCGGCAGGTGAACGCGGCGGCGTCGTCGCTCGCCGAGAGCCGGCCGGACCGGTTCGGCTTCCTCGCCGCGCTGCCGCTGCCGGACCTCGACGGCGCGCTGGCCGAGGCCGGGCACGCGCTCGACGAGCTGGGGGCGTCCGGGGTCGTCGTCCTGACGAACGCCGCCGGCCGGTACCCCGGCGACCCGCGGCTGGAGCCGTTGTGGCGGTCGCTGGACGAGCGGGCCGCCGCCGTCCTGTTGCACCCGACGTCGCCGCCGAACTGGCGCGACGTCGCGCTCGACCGGCCCCGGCCGCTCATGGAGTTCCTGTTCGACGGGGTCCGCGCGGTCGGCGACCTGGTGCTGTCGGGCGTGCTGGCGCGGTATCCGCGGATCCGATTCGTCGTCGGCGACGCGGGATCGGTGCTGCCGCTGCTGGCGTCGCGGCTGGAGCTCCTGGCCGACGACGGCGTCCGGCTCGCGTCGCAGCTGGGGTCGCTCTGGTCCGACCTCGGCACCTCCGGCGTCTGGCCGTCGGTGACGGACCGCGTGGTCTACGGCAGCGGCTTCTGCTTCACCCCGGCCGACGCCGTCGCCCGGCAGCTCGCGCGGCTCGACGCGGCCGCCGCCGACTGGCGCGCGGTGACGACCGCGAACGCGGCGCGGTTGTTCGACGGGGTGACGGCGTCAGCTGCCGGTCCGCCCGCGTAGCTCGGCCAGCCGGCGGGCGGCATACTCGGGCTCGGCGACCCAGCAGGTGGCGACCTCCCAGGCGACGCCCGCGGTGACGAGGTCGGCCCGGTCCATGGGCACCGGCACCTCGATGTCCTCGGGCAGGTGGGCGAAGTCGAGCCACGGCACGTCGGCGCGCGACTCGTCCCAGTCGATCAACGTGACCTGGTCGCCGTCGACGAGCACGTTCCCCGCGCCGAGATCGCCGTGAACGGCCGTCGGAGGGGTGGGCGGGAGGCGGCGCCAGGAGGCGCGGACCAGCTCGCCCGCGCTGTCGGGCATGGCCGCGAGGTCGACGTCGCCGCCGCGGGCGGTCGTCAGCAGCGCCGTGCTGCTCGCGAACCCCGGCCGCTGCGGCCACCCCCGCGTGCATTCGTGGACGGACCCGGCCGCCGCGACCACCCGGCGCCAGTCGTCCGCAGTCGACGGAGGGCCGCCGGTGACGAACGGGTGCACGAGCACCCCACCGGCGCCCCAGCGGCGACCGTCGTCGGCCGGGACGATGCCCGCGACGGCGACACCGTACGCCGCGAGGTGCCCCAGCAGGTCGAGTTCCCAGGTCAGCGCCGGTTCCGGCCGGCCGGACACGCGCACCGCGAACCGCTCGCCGCCGCGACGGGCGAGGAACACCGGGTTGCGGGCTCCGCCGCGCAGCGGCTCGACCAGCTCGAGCCCGGCCCAGGCGGTGACGTCGGGCAGCATCCGGACGTTCTACCAGGAACGGGGCTCCGTTACGCTCCGACCATGATCCGCCACACCGTTGCCTTCCGTCTCCGTCACGCCGCCGGCTCTAACGAGGAGCGCGACTTCCTCGCCGCAGCCCTTGCTCTCGCGGACATCCCCGGCGTCGAGCGCTTCGAGCAGCTGCGGCAGACGAGCCCGAAGAACGACTTCACCCTCGGCTTCTCCATGGAGTTCGCCGACCAGGCCGCCTACGACGGCTACAACGAGCACCCCGTGCACGTCGCCTTCGTGGCCGACCGGTGGGCCGCCGAGGTCGACGACTTCCTCGAGATCGACTACACGCCGATCGTCTGAGTACCGGGCACGGCGAGAGCCACGCGGCCCGCGCCGGTCACCGTCGCCGCCGCGGTCAGGTACGCGGCGGGATCGCTGCCCGGCCACAGGTGCGTCAGCACGATCCGGCGGGCGCCGGCGGCCGCGCCCTGCTCCGCCGCCTCGACGGCGCTGCACAGCAGCCCGGCGTCCTCGTCCGGCACGGCGTCGGGGTAGGTCGCCTCGATGAGCAGCAGGTCGGCGTCGCGGGCGAGCTCGACCAGCGCCGGGTCCGGGCCGGCGTCGCCGCTGTAGGCGAGCGTCGCCGTCCCGGCGCTGATCCGCACGCCGAGGTTCGGGACGTGGTGCGGCAGCAGGGCCGCCGTGAGCTCGAACGGCCCGGTCCGCAGGGTGTCGCCGTCGTCGACCACGATCAGCTCGACGGCGCTCGCCATGGACCGCATCGAGTCCAGCGCCAGGACGGCGTCGACGGCGCCCGCCGGGGCCAGCACCGGCAGCGGCGGCACCGGCACGTCGCCGAGCGCCCGGGCCCGCAGCAGCGGGTTGAGGTCGGCGCAGTGGTCGGGATGCCGGTGCGAGACGACGACGGCGTCGACGCCGGCCGCGTCGACCGCTGCCAGCAGTCTGGGCAGGACGGCGTAGCCGGGATCGATCAGCAGCCGGAAGCCGTCATGCTCGAGCAGATAGCCGCTGCACGCCTGACCGGCCGCCGGCCAGGCGCCGCAGCCGCCGAACACCGTGAGTCGCATCCGGCGATTCTCCCCGCCCGGGGCGTCAGGCCGCGATGCGGCCTCGGGCCGGCGACGCGCTCGACGCGATGCTCGTGGCCGCGCACCGTCGCGACGCCGGCGTCGTGGTGGCGGCGTTCGACCCGCGTCAGTGGTCGTGGGTCATCAGGTCGAGGGCGACGGTGGCCGCGAGGACGGGTACCGGGTCCTGGCCGGGCGCGATCTCGACGCCGTAGGTGTCGGCGATCCGGAACCACTTCTTCGAGACGGTCGCGACGGACGTCCGCCCGTCGGTGAAGGTGTACTCGTGCTCGACGATGTTCCCCTTGACGTCGAGGTCCGGCCCGCCGCTGATCTGGACGCTCCACCGATCGCGGAGCGGGCTGATCAGGGCCTTCTTGATCATCGCGATGCGGTTGCCGTCGGCGTCCTCGACCTCCATCGCGTCCTTGACGTGCAGGAGCCGTTCCTGGATCCTCGCCACCTCGCGCCCGCCGGGATCCTCGAGGATCAGCGTCTTGCGCAGCCTCAGGGCCTTCCCGTCCACCTTGTAGGCGCGCTGCCCGTCGCCGGTCTCGATCCAGAAGTCGTCGCCGATCGACATCAGCCGCTGCCGCATCCGATAGTGGACGGGCTCGCCGTAGCGCCGCTCCTCGCGTCGTTCGCGCCGTCGCCCCAGCGCCATGCCGACCACGTCCTCTCCTCGGCTCCTCCCGAGCATGCGCCGGACGCGCCGGGCCGGCCTCACCCGGGGTGAGTGATTCCCGCCAGCAGGCCGTCGAGGCGGACGCGGGTGTGCGGGTCGTCGAGCGCCTCGTTGATCCAGGCCTCCGCGTGCGACCGGCTGGGGGAGCGGTCGTTGGGCCGCAGCCAGTCGGTGGCGGCGAGCTCGGTGATGTGCCCGAGCACCGCGATCAGCATGGAGAAGTCGCCGCGCTCGGTGACGCGGCCGGGACCGCCGGCGTCGGTGTAGGCGGCGACCAGGGCACGGGCCCGGCCGGGATCGGTGCGGCCGTACTCGAACAGCACGACGGCGAGCTCCTGGCTCGGATCGGCCGGGCCGCTGTTCTCCCAGTCGATGATGCACACACCGCCGGAAGCCAGCGGGAGGAGATTGTCGGCCACGAGGTCGCGGTGGCAGGTCCGGGGCGCGGCCGGGGGAGCGAGCCACGACTCCAGCCCGACCAGCTCGTCGCGCAGCACGGCCAGCTTCGCGGCGAACGGCGCGCCCTCGGCGTCCAGCTCGTGGATCAGCTCGTCCCACCGCGGCGCGCCGACGGGGTCGAGGTACCAGCGGTCGATGTCGGCGAACGGCGCGGCCGGCTCGGCGCCGGGCACCCGGTGGGTCGCGGCGACGGCGGCCCCGACCAGCTCCGGGTCGAGGAGCGGATCGGGGTCACCCAGGTCGACCCACTCGTAGACCCGCAGCCGGATTCCGTCGACGACGGCGAAGAGGTCGCCCTCGGTGGTGCGGGGGATCCGCGGCGCCGGGACCCCGGCCGCGGCGGCCGCCTCCTGGAACGCGGCGGCGGGCGCGAGCGCGGCCTCGTCGTCGGGGCGGAACGGCACCTTCACCGCCCATCGTCCGTCAGTGGTGGTGAGCAGCCAGACGGCGCCCTGCTTGCCGCGGGCGGCCGGACCGTCGGACAGCGCCGCGCGGGCTCCGAGGGCGAACCGGTCGGCGATGGCGGCGGCGTCCACGACGCCAGTCCATCACATCTCGGCGACCGGCCGATCCGCCGTGAGGAGGGTCAGTGCCGGCGTCGTGCCCGGCCAGGCCCGGGCGACCTCGGCGGCGATCGTCGTGAGCAGCGCCTCGACATCGGCGTCGGCGCCCGGGTGCAGGGCCTCGCTCACGATCAGCACGTCGCGGGTCTCGGGCCGGACGGTGGACGTGCTGCTCTGCTTGTACGTCCAGCGCCGCGCGTGCGCGTGCCCGGCCTCGTCGGCGAAGATCACCTCGCCGGGTGCCGGGTGCTCGACGTCGCCGGCGAAGGTCGCGTAGGCCTCGTCGCCGTGGGCGTGGCGGACCTCGAGGTCGCCCTTGATCCGGTCGCGGTCGAGGACGGCGACGGGGATGGCGGCGGCCGCCGAGACCGCGTTGCACAGGTCGACGAGCGGATGGATCCGCGGCAGCGTGCCCTCCTTGGACAGCCGGCGCAGCAGCGACTCCGCGGCACACCGGTACTGGGTCGGCTTCAGCCCCATCGCGGCGAACGTCCGGCGCCAGGCCTGGATCTGGGGGAGCTCGCTGACGGCGGTGGTGGCGAGGATGGTCGTGGCGCGGGCGACGTGGGCCGCGACCGCGTCGTCGACGTCCGCGCCGTCGTCGATGCCCTCGACGGCGACGACCCCGGCCGCGAGCATGGGATGGTCGGCCCTGATGCCGGCCGCGTGCTGGAACCGCATGGGGTGCATGGTGGCGTGCCGCCGGTGGTGGGGACAGGGCCAGCCGGCCCTCGGCGTGCTGGGCCAGGCGGTCCAGCACGATCGCTGTCACGAATGACGTCGAGGGACAGGTCGCGCTCGTCACGGGGGCGAGCCGCGGCATCGGGGCGGCGACGGCGCGCGCCTTCGGCGCCGCGGAGGCGTCGGTGGCGCTGGTCGCGCGCCCGGCCGACGCGCTGGCCGCGGTGGCCGCCGACGTCGAGCGGACCCGGTGATTGGCACTGGTGGTGCCGGCCTACCTGTCCGACGCCGGTGCGGCGGCGCGCATGGTGGCCGCCGTCCGGCTCGGGCTGAGCCGGGTCGCGCTCAGAACTGCCCGTCGACTTGGAATTCGACGGTGTCGTAGTCGCCGAACGGGTCGTCCGACCAGAAGTCGGCGGTCACCGTCGCGCCGGCGGCGAAACCCTGTGCCGAGCCGTTCAACGTCGCGACCACGACGCCGTCGAGGAACAGGGTCGCCGTCCACAGGGCGCCCGCGACGGCCTGGCCGTTGTTCGTGACCCTGGCCCGCAGCGCGAATCCGCCGATGCCGTCGTCGGACACCTGCACGTCGGCGAACCGGAACTGCCCGGCCGTGTAGGTCCCCTCACCGCCGGGCGGGGTCGTCTCTTCGGTCGCGGGCGGGCTCGGTGCCTGCGTCGCCGCCGGCGTTGCTGCCTGGGTCGCCGTCGCCTGGGCGGCTGCTTCCGCCGCGGCCGCTGCTGCGGCCTCGAGCTCGGTCACCGACGCCTGCAGCCCGTCGCGCTCGCTCGTGAGCTCGTCGACCCGGCTCTGCAGCGCGGCGACCTGCTCCTCCAGCGCGGCGGTCTCGCTGCCGCCGTCGTCCTCGGTGCCGGTGCTCGCCGCGACCGGCTGCTCCGGCTCGTCCTCGGACTGCGTGACGGCGCCGATCGCGATGCCGGCCGCGAACGCGACCACCGCGACGACCCCGGCGATGACCCGTCCGCGCACCCGGCTCGGCGGCGTCGCCGGCTCGGGCGATACCGACGGCTCCGGTGGATGCGGTGTGCTCATGCGAACCCCCGGACCTCGTCGAACGTCTGCCACGTGAGGACGACACCGTAACCGCCGCAGGCGGTCACTCCGCAACGGTGACGATCAGACTGAGACCGTCGTCCGGGTGGTAGGTCCACGACGCCGTGAGGTCGTCCCACTCAGCATCCTGCATCCCGTCCAGTGCTCGGGTCGAGTCCACGCGTGCAATGACGGCTCGCGGCGCCTCCAATGCGTCGAGGAGGCATGCCACGTCCTCGATGGTGTCGGACTCCTCCGTCCGGTCGGACGACCCAGCGGTATCGAGAATGCGGTCGGCGACGGTGAGCGTCAACGGCTCGGTGGTCGCCACCGTCGCTCCCGACGGCAAGGCCACCGCCCTGACGTCGCACACTCTGGCCACGGACACCACGCCGGCGGTGAACAGCCAGACCTTCTTCGTCGACGAGGTGGAGTTCCGGCCCTGACGCCCTGACGTGCGTCACGCAGATTGTCCAGCCGCTACCGGCTCCGCCCGCGGATACCGGCGTACAGTCGACTCGGGGGGTGATCGGCATGCTCAACGACTATCCGGTCTACGCCACGATCGCGACGGGCGACATGGCACGAGCACGGTCGTTCTACGAGGAGACGCTGGGGTTCACGGCCGAGATGGAGGACCCGGCCGGCGGGGTGATGTACCGGTCCGGCGCGACCCGCTTCCTGCTCTACGAGAGCCAGTTCGCGGGCACCGCGCAGCAGACGGTGGGGACCTGGATCGTCGACGACGCCGATGCGACCGTCGACGAGCTGGTCGGCAAGGGCGTGACGTTCGAGCAGTACGACCTGCCGGGGCTCAAGACCGACGAGCGGGGCATCGCCGAGCTCGGCCCGTTCCGCGGCGCCTGGTTCAAGGATCCCGACGGCAACATCCTCAACGTCGGCACGGGCCCGGCGACCTGACGCCGCGGCGGCGTCGGCGACGGCTATAACAGCCGCTGCGCCCGGACCCCGGCCTCGAACCGGGTCCGGGCGCCGAGGAAGGCCATCAGCTCCGCCACGCGGCGGCCGACGGTGCGGCTGCTGACGTCGAGCTGGCGGGCGATCGCGTCGTCCTTGAGGCCGGCGGCCAGCATGGTGAGCAGCCGCCGGTCGACGTCCGCGCCGTCGTCATCGCCCGAGGGGACCAGCGGCAGGGCCTGCTCCCACAGCTGGTGGAACAGCTGCGCGAGTGCCTCGACCAGCGCACTCTCGCGCACCACCAGGGCGCTGCCGCGCATCTGGTCCAGCGCGAGCGGCAGCAGTGCGATCGAGCGGTCGGCGATGGCGAGCTTGATCGGCACCTGCGGGTGCACCCGCGCTCGCTCGCCGGCGTCGGCCGCGCCGAGCGCCAGCTCGACGCCGCCGGGCAGCGCCAGCGATTCCGGGGAGTAGATGACCCGCACGTCCACCTGCGAGCGCAGCAGTTGCCGCTCCCGCGAGTCCGACTCGGCGCGCTCGGCGGCGTACGGCGGCCGGTCCAGTACGAGCAGTTCGCGCTCGGTGCTGTTCTGCAACTGGGCGTAGCGCGCCGCGATCGCCGGCTGGCCGACGACGACCTCGACGAGGTTCTCGGGGCGGTACCTCGCGGGGGACTGCATCTCGGCCACCAGGCCGAGAGCCGCTGTGCGGGCCCGCTCCAGTTCGGCCTGCCGCCGCGCGACCAGCACCTCGACCGCGACGTCCGGCCGGGCCGGGATCAGCCGGGCCGGCCGGTGCGCCGTCCGGCTGAGCATCCCCAGCTCCTCCAGCCGGGCCACGGACCGGCGGATCGCCGCCTGGTCGCGTCCCGTCCCGGCCGCGAGCTCCGCCACCGTGCACTCCGGAGCGCGCAGCAGGGCGCGGTACACGGCCTCGTCATCGGCGTCGACGCCCACGCTCTCCAGCACGCGGGTGATACTACGCAGATTGGCGAGTAGTCGACATGTCCGGAATCAGACATCCGCAGACGTGGACGGCCGAAACACGATGCCGATAGACACCCATGCCATGCGCCGCCGCCTGCTCTCCGCGATGTCCGCCCTCGCCCTCGTGCCCGGCCTCTGGGCCGCGTCAGCCACGGCCTCGTCCGCCGACGCGCCGGCCACACCACCGGCCTCCGCCGCCGGCGGTCAGCGGCCGGGTCCGGCGGGAACGGCATCGGTCACGCTGATCACCGGCGACGTCGTGAACGTGACGGGGGCGGCCGGCGGAACGCGCGCGGTCGAGGTCGTTCCGGCGCCACGGCCCGGCGGGCGGGCGCCGAGCTTCCTCACCGTCGAGCGCGACGGCGACCTGCACGTGATCCCCGACGACGTCCGCTCGCTCGTCCCGGCCCGGCTCGATCCGGCGCTGTTCAACGTGACGGCGCTGGTCGACCAGGGCTACGACGACGCGTCATTCGACACGTTGCCGCTCATCGTGAGCCACGCCGGCGGCCGACTCGACGCCCTGCCCGCGGCGGAGGCCACCAGCCGGCTCGAGAGCATCGGCAGTACCGGCGTCCGGGTCGACAAGGACGACACGGCCGAACTGGGCGCGGCGCTGGTCACCCTCGCGGAGTCCGGCGACGCGAACCGCCGGACGGCTGCGATCACGGCGCCGGCCGCGCTGGCCGGCGTCGAGAAGATCTGGCTCGACGGCCGGACCCGGGCGGCGCTGTCCGAGAGCGCCGGGCAGGTCGGCGCCCCTGCCGCCTGGGCCGCGGGCCTGGACGGCAGCGGTGTGACCGTGGCCGTGCTCGACACCGGCATCGACACCACCCACCCCGACCTCGCCGGCGCCGTCGTCGGTGAGCGCAACTTCAGCTGGAGCGAGACGGCGGCCGACGGCGTCGGGCACGGCACCCATGTGGCCTCGATCGTCGCCGGCACCGGCGCGGCGTCCGGCGGACGGTACCGCGGCGTCGCGGCCGGCGTGGACCTGCTCAACGGCAAGGTCTTCGACGACGGCGGCGGCGGCTTCGTCTCGTGGGCCGTCGAGGGCATGGAGTGGGCCGCCGAACAGGGCGCCGACGTCGTCAACATGAGCCTCGGCGCCGACGGCACGGACGGCGAGCCGATGAGCGCCGCCGCCGACGCGCTGACCGCCGAGTACGGCACCCTGTTCGTGGTGTCCACCGGCAACGACGGCTGTGCCGGCTGCGTCAGCCACCCGGCGTCCGCGGCGTCGGCACTGGCGGTCGGCGCCGTCACCAAGTCCGACGCCCTCGCCGAGTTCTCCAATCGGGGACCGCTGCCGCAGACCTACGGCATCAAGCCCGACGTCACCGCGCCGGGGGTGGGCATCGTCGCCGCCCGCGGCGCCGGGACCGCCATGGGCTTTCCCGTCGACGACTTCTACACCAACGCCGACGGCACCTCGATGGCCGCGCCGCACGTCACCGGCGCCGCGGCCGTGCTGTTGCAGGCGGAGCCGTCGCTGCGCCCGGACCAGCTCAAGGCCTGGCTGATGAACAGCGCCGAGCCGAGATCCGATCTGACGGTCTACGAGCAGGGCGCGGGCCGCATCGACATCGAGCGGGCCCTCGGCAGCCGAGTGCTCGCCGTTCCGGGCTCGGTGAGCTTCGGGCACCTGCCCTGGCCGCACGACGACCGCGCCCCTGTCGGCCGCACGGTGACGTATCGCAACCCGACCGGAGCCGACGTCGTCCTCGACCTGTCCGTCGACGTCGCGACCGAGCACGGCACCACGCCGCCGGCCGGCACGCTGAACCCGTCGGCGCCGTCCGTGACCGTGCCGGCGCAGGGCACCGCCACTGTCGAGCTGGTGCTCGACACCGCGCGCGGCGAGCCCGGCGTGTACGGCGGGTACCTGACCGCTCGGGCGGCCGACGGCACGACGGTGCGCACGCCGGTCGGCTACCACCAGGAGCCGCACATGGTGGAGCTCACGGTCCGCGGCATCGGGCGCGACGGCCGCCCGGCACCGGGCAGCGCCACCGTCGTCGACGTCGAGGACGGGAGCGTGAACGCCACCCGGAGCCTCGACGGCGACCCCGCAGCGCCGTGCACCGACGATCCGTACGCGAGCTCCACCTGCGTGCGGGTGCCGGTGGGCACGTACTCGGTGCTGGGCTTCGTCGACACCATGCCCGCCTACGTCGAGCCCGGCGTGTTCGGCACCCCGCTGAACCGGAGTCTCGTCGGCGACCCGGAGATGGAGATCGCCGAGGACACCGAGGTGGTGCTCGACGCCCGCCTGGCCACCGAGGTGGTCGTCGACACACCGGACCACGAGACCAAGCCCAACGTCGGCGCGGCGATGGCGATCGCCTACCACCGCGTCCCGGAGGCGGGCAGCGCAGTCGACGTCGGACGCAGCATGTGGCCGGGTGCGTTGCTCGAGGAACGCCTGTTCATGCAGCCGATGGACGCGGTGTCGACGGGCGGGTTCGCCGCCTACACCCGCTGGCGGCTCGAGGCGCCGCAGATCGCCGTCGCCGTCGCCGGCCGGCCGGACGTCGTGCTGGATCCGCAGTACTACCCGGCGTCGGCGTTCAGCGACTTCTCCTGGCAGTTCCCGATGCTCGACGGTGAGCTCGAGACCGAGATCGTCGACGCCGGGATCGGCCGGCCCGGCGACGTCGCCGCGGCCGACCTGGAGGGTGCCGTCGCGCTGATCCGGCGGTCGGACGAGATCGGTGTCGCCGAGCAGGCGAACAACGCCGCGGCTGCCGGCGCGGCCCTCGTGGTGATCGCCAACGACCGGCCCGGTCCCAGCGCCGATCCGGGCCCGGCGCCCGCGCTGCTGCAGGTGCCCACCGTCAGGGTGACCGGCGAGGAGGGCGACGCGCTGCTCGGGCTGCTCGCCGCCGGGCCGGTCCGGGTGGCCGCCCGCGGCGAACCGGACAGCCCGTACTCCTATGAGCTGGTCTACACCGAGGAGGGCTCGATCCCGGCCGATCTGCGCTACGTCGCGAGCACCGCCCGGCTGGCCAGGATCGACGTACCGGTGCACAGCCAGCTTGCCGACGAGACGACGATGACGCGCACCTGGTACCCGTACCAGGCGTGGGACACCAGCTCGTTCTCGCAGCCGGTGCCGGTTCGCGGCCCGCGCACGCTCGTCACGTACCTGACGGCCGGCCCGTCCCTGCGCTGGTTGCACACCGGCCAGGCACCGGAGTCGCCGTACGGCGGCGGCTTCGGTCAGTACGAGCCCACCGAACATCTCCTGCTCTTCGGCGACCTGAGTTCCTTCGAGGCGGGGGAGCGCTATCAGCGCAGCTGGTTCGAGCAGCCGCTCGCGCCCGGCGCGAGCCCGTTCGAGCCGCCGAACCGCACGGGCGACACCGTCACGGTGTCGATGGGCCTGCTGGACGGCGCGGGCAACTTCGGCAGTGCCGTCACCAGCTGGTTCGACCAGGGCTTCGACACCGACCTGCGAATCTACCGGGACGACGAGCTCCTGCTCGAGACGCCGTGGCAGTCCTCGGCATCGTTCGAGACGAAGCCGGAGCCCGCGCGCTACCGCGTCGAGTACGACGTCGACAACGCCTCGGTGTGGGCCGCGCTGTCCACCCGGACCCGCTCGGTGTGGACGTTCACGTCGCAGCGCCCCGGTGGCGGCGAACGGCGCGTGGAACCGCTGCTCGCCGTCGACTACGACGTCGACGTCGACCTGCGGAACCGGGCCCCGCATCCGCGCGAGCGCCGCGGGCCCCACGAGGTCGGGCTGACCGTCGGACATCCCGAGGGTGCCGAGCCGATCCCGGTCGACCAGGTCGCGCTGGAGGTGTCCTACGACGACGGCGCGAGCTGGCAGCGGGTCCGCAACCTGCGGGAGCGTGACGGCGGCCGGTACGTCGCGACGCTCTACGACCGCGGTGCGGCCGGCGGGTTCCTCTCGCTGCGGGTGATCGCCTCGGATACCGAGGGCAATTCTGTCGAGCAGGAGGTCATTCGGGCGTACGCTCTGGGGTGAGCTGATTGGCTGTCGTGCGAAATCTATTGACAATCGATCGATAGCAAGCGACAGTCGATGGCATGCCATCCAAGCATCGGGCAGTGGGCCTGCTCCGGATCCTGCTCGTGCTGCTGTTCGCCGGACTGGTGGTGGCACAGGTCGCGATCCTGCCGGGGACGCTCGCGTCCCTGGCCGACGAGGAGCCCGACCTCGCCTACCTGCGCTGGCCGGCGCTGGCCTTCTCGATCGTCGAGCTGGTGTGCGTGCAGGTGGTCATCGTCTGCACCTGGAAGCTGCTGGGCATGGTCAAGGACGACCGCATCTTCAGCGAGGCCGCGTTCGCCTGGGTGAACACGATCGTGTGGACCATGGTCGCCGCGTGGGTGCTGCTCTTCGGCGCGTTCGTCTCCGTGGCGTTCATCGTCGAGGGTCCCGGGCTGCCCGTGCTGCTGCTCGGCGTGGTGCTGGCCGGGGGCGTGCTGGTTCTGCTCATGGTCGTCATGCGGGCGCTGCTGCGCCAGGCGACGACGCTGCGCAGCGACATGGACGCGGTGATCTGATGGCCATCGTCGTGCGCATCGACGTCGAGCTGGCCAGGCGCAAGATGAGCGTCGGCGAGTTCGCGGAGCGGGTCGGGCTCACGCCGGCCAACATCGCCGTGCTCAAGAACGGGCGGGCCAAGGCGGTTCGGTTCAGCACGCTCGAGGCGATGTGCCGGGTGCTCGAGTGCCAGCCCGGCGACCTGCTCGAATGGGTTCCGGACGGTGACGCATGAGCACCCGGATGAGGACCGACGTGCTCGTCGTCGGAGCCGGGCTGGCCGGTCTGCACACGGCCACGCTGCTCGCCCGGGCCGGTCATGCCGTCGTGCTGGCCGAGCGCCGACCGGCACTGGACGGCACGATCCGCACGACCGGGATCTTCGTCCGCCGCACCCTCGACGACTTCCCGCTGCCGCCGGAGCACCTCGGCCCGCCGATCCGCCACGTCATGCTCTACCCGCCCAGCCTGCGCCGGCCGGTGACGCTGGTCAGTCAACGCGACGAGTACCGCGTCGGCGACATGGCCCCGCTCTATCTGTCCGCTGCGAGGACGGCGGTCGACGACGGCGTCAGGCTCCTGCTGGGCACGCACTACGTCGCCCGCCGCGGACCCGGCTCGTTCCTGCTGGCCGGCCGCGACGGCGCACTCCGCGTCGAGGCGCGGTTCGTCGTCGGCGCCGACGGTGCCCGCTCGGCCGTCGCGCGCGATCTCTCCCTCGACCGGAACCGGCACCTGCTCATCGGCGCCGAGGAGGTCTTCCCGATAGCCGCCGGCGACGGGCCGCCGACGTTCCACTGCGTGCTCGACCCCTCGCTCGCGCCCGGCTACCTCGCCTGGGTGGTCAACGACGGACGGCACGCGCACGTCGGCGTCGCCGGCTACGCGAAGCGCTTCCCGAACGGCATGCGGCGGGCGCTGACGCGGTTCGCGGCGACGGCGCCGGGACTGGGGTCGCGCGGGGCCGCGGCGGACGCCGTCGTCGATCACGCGCAGGTCGAGCGGCGGGGCGGGCCGATCCCCGTCGGCGGCGTCCTCAAGCGCATCAGCTGCGTCGACGGTCTTCTCGTGGGCGACGCGGCGGGTGCGGTGTCGCCGTTGACCGCCGGCGGTCTCGACCCGTGCCTGCGGCTGTCCGAGCACGCCGCCGCCGTCCTCGACGACGCCCTGCGCTCGGGCCGGCCCGACCCGCTCGAGCACTACGACGGCGCCGCGCTGCGGGCCCGGTTCCGGGGCCGGCTGCTGTTGCGCCACGGGCTCGCGCAGGTCCGCACCCCGGCCATGGCGACGACGGCGTTCTCCGTGCTGCGGACGCGGGCGGGCCGGGCCACGGCCGCGAGGATCCTGTTCGGGGACGGCTCGTTCCCGTCGCCGTGAGGCGCCTGGACGCCCGGCCGGTGCTGCGCGACCCGGCCGGCCACCCGTACTGCCTCTGCCTCGACGAATAAATGCCTGGCTTCGCCGTTCGCGGCGGAGTTACCGTCGTGACCCATGCGGCCTCTCAGCGAGAGCGACATCCGTCGCTCGTTCGTCAACTGCTCCAAGGGTGAGGCCATGCGGCTGAACGTGCCCCGCGACCTCGACGAGCAGCCCTGGGACGACCTCGACTTCCTCGGCTGGCGCGACCACAGCACGCTCGACCGCGGCTACGTCGTCGCCGTGCAGTCCGATGGCGGGCTGGTCGGCATCGCGCTGCGGACCAACCCGAAGAGCTCGCGCGGCTTCACCACGCGCAGCATGTGCTCGCTGTGCCTCACCACCCACACCAGCGGCGGCGTGTCGCTGATGACGGCGCGGCGTGCCGGCGAGTCCGGCCGCCAGGGCAACACCGTCGGGCAGTACCTGTGCGCGGACCTGGCCTGCTCGCTCTATGTGCGCGGACGCAAGCAGTCCATCGTCGGCGCCGAGATCGAGGAGACCATCACCGTCGAGGAGAAGATCGCTCGCGGCGTGGTCAACCTCGAGGCGTTCGTCCGGCTGGTGCTGACGTAGGTCAGCGGCCGGCGTCGACGTGCTGGGTGCCGAGCACGGCGAGCAGCTGCAGCTTGTCGTGGCTCTCGGTGCCGGGCGTGGCGGTGAGCACGAGCAGCGACAGGCCCTGGTCGAGGTCGAGCAGGACCTGGCACTGCAGCTCCATGACGCCGACCTCGGGATGCTGCAGCCGCTTCTCTCTGGGGTGCGACGCGCCGACCTCGTGTGCCTGCCAGAGCCGGGCGAACTCGGGGCTCTGCTCCAGCAGCGCGTCGACGATCGCGGCGGCGCGGGAGCGGGGACCGTGCTTGGCGTAGACGGCGCGGGCGTCGGCGGTGAAGGCGCGAGACAGGTCCGCGTGGTCCTCGGCGGGGTAGACGTCGCGGGCCGCGGGGTCGGTGAACCAGCGGTAGACGACGCTGCGCCGCAGCCCCTGGTGCCGGGTCTCGTCGCCGAACAGGACCCGTGCGGCCGGCGTCTGGACGAGGGTCTCGCCGATCTCCGTCATCACCTGCGCGGGCGTGTCGGGGAGTCGGTCGAGGACGCGCATGAGGCCCGGCGACACGTGGTCGCCCGTCGGTGCGCGTTCAGGTGCGTGGTGACCGGCGAGCCGGAACAGGTGGTCGCGCTCGTCGAGCGTGAGCCGCAGGCCCCTCGCGATGGCCCTGAGCATCTGCTCGGACGGCTGCGGGCCGCGGCGCTGCTCGAGGCGGCTGTAGTAGTCGACCGACATGTCGCACAGCGCCGCGACCTCTTCGCGGCGGAGGCCCTCGGTGCGGCGACGCTGGCCGCGGCCGAGCCCGACGTCCTCGGGCTGCAGTGCCTCGCGCCGGCGGCGGAGGAAGTCGGCCAGCTGCGCTCTGTCCACCAGCTGAGTCTCCGGTCCGGGCGGGACCGGCGCAAGGGATTGTCGATCCCTGGCTCCGCCGCTGCCCGCTCAGGCGGGGATGGTCACGCCGGTCAGCCGCTCGGACAGTGCCCAGATCCGCTGGCCGTCCTCGGGGCTGCGCAGCCGCGAGTACGGCTCCTGCTCGGCCGGCGGGCCGCTGAGGTGCATGAACCCGCTCGGGCCGTAGAAGTGGCCGGCCTCGGCGTCAGGACTGGTCGCCGCGTACACGGCCGGAAGCGCCGCCGACTCGGCGGTGCCGGCCAAAACGCCGAGTCGGGAGAGCACCCGGATGAGCCTCACCCCGGTGGTGTCCCGCGAGCGGCCCATCGCGGGCTGTGCGGCGAGCAGGTTGGTGGGGGAGATGCCGGGGTGCGAGAGGTTGCTCCGGATGCCCCAGCCCTCGGCCTCGGCTCGGCGATGCAGTTCCATGGCGAACAGTCCGACGGCGATCTTCGAGGAGCTGTACGACCTGCCGGCGTGGTAGCCCCGCTCCCAGCCGAGGTCGTCCCAGTGGACCGCGTTCTGGTTCGCGGCGACGCTCACCTGTGTCGTGACGTGCGCCTTGCCGGCCCGCAGCAGCGGCAGCAGGTGCACGGTCAGGGCGAAGTGCCCGAGATGGTTGGTGGCGAACTGCAGCTCGAACCCGTCCTCGGTGACCTGGCGCGTGGGCGGCGTCATGACGCCGGCATTGTTGATCAGGATGTCGATCGGGCGTCCCTCGCGCAGCAGCTCGCCGGCGAGGCCGGAGACCGACGCCAGCGACGACAGATCCAGGGTGCGGACGTCGAGCTCGGCGGCGGGCGTGCGCTCACGGATGCGCTGGGCAGCGGCCTGCCCCTTGGCCCGGTTGCGCACCGGCATGACGACCTCGGCGCCGGCCCGCGCCAGCCGCGCGGCGATGTGGAACCCGATCCCGTCGCTCGCGCCCGTGACGAGAGCGAGCCTCCCGCTCAGATCCGGTACGTCGATGTCGATGGTCTTCGGCATGGGGCCTCCTGGATGGTGCGGGCCGGTGCCCGCGTGATCGTCGTGCTCCACCCATGCTCGGCCGATCCGGCGTTGCTGTTCAGGGCCCGCCTACCCACGGATCCCCGATCCCTGCCTACGCGTCGGTCAGGGGGATCCCCGTGCTGCCGGGCGGTGAACACCGTTCCGCCCTCGTCGCGGATCACCCGGGTGCAGCGGGCGCCAGAGGTCGCACGGGCGATGCGGACGGCGACCCCGCGGTGGACATGCTTCTGACCTCTGCGGACGGGTCGGCGGCGCCCGTACCGCAGCACCTGGCCATGTCGGACACGCGGGCCACCACGGGCGGGTGACCGAGCGCCGGAAACGCCGGGAACGTGATCACCGTCCCGGAGCCGACGACGGTGATCGCACCCGCCGCGACGATGGCGACGACGTCGACGAGCCCATCGCCTGATCACGAGGGCAGCGGCCCGGGAGTCAGGCGTTCTGGAGAAGCTGGTGCTGGCGGCCGAGGCCGTCGATCTCGAGCTCCAGCACGTCGCCGGCGCGGAGGTAGGGCTGGTCGGGTCGGCCGAGGGCGACGCCGGCGGGAGTGCCGGTGTTGATGAGGTCGCCGGGCTCGAGGACCATGAACTGGCTCAGATACCAGATGACGTGGTCGATGCCGAAAACGAGGTCGGCGGTGGTGCCGTCCTGGCGCAGTTCCCTGTTCACCCAGAGCCGGAGCCCCAGTTTGCCGGGGTCGGTGATCTCGTCGGTGGGGACCAGCCAGGGGCCGAGGGGGTTGAACGTCTCGCACGACTTGCCCTTGTCCCACTGGCCGCCGCGTTCGAGCTGGAACTCGCGTTCGGACACGTCGTTGGAGATCGCGAACCCGGCGATCACGTCCGCGGCCTCGTCAGGAGAGCCGAGGTAGCGGGCGTGTCGGCCGATGATCACGCCGAGCTCGATCTCCCAGTCGGTCTTGGTGCTGCCGCGCGGCACCAAGACCGGGTCGTGGGGGCCGACGATGGTGTTCGGCGCCTTCATGAACACGATCGGCTCGGCCGGCAACGGCGAGCCGGTCTCGGCGGCGTGGTCGCGGTAGTTCAGCCCGATGCACACGATCTTCCCCGGCCGCGCGACGGGCGCGCCGATCCGGACCCGGTCGGCGTCAGGCACAGCAGGGAGGTCATGCGCGGCCAGCGCCGCGCGGGCGCGGCCAATGCCGTCGTCGGCCAGGAACGCGCCGTCGATGTCGCCGGTGAGAGGGCTCAGTTCGTACAAGGTGCCGTCGTCGGCGCGGACGACCGGGCGTTCCGAGTTCCGCTCACCGATGCGCATCAGCTGCATGTGCTCTCCCACGATTCTCGGACCTAGATCCCAGTCAGTTCGAAGATGTACATCCCGCCGCCGAAGCGGTCCGAGACATACGCGAGCCCATCGGCACTCACATAGAGGTCGTTGAGCTGGATGGCCGGCAGGCCGGGTGGGGTCTCGGGCACGGCGAAGGCGACCTCGACGGGTGCCGAGACGTCGCTCACGTCGAAGACACGGAGCCCAGCGTTGAAGTACGTCATGAACACCAGGTTCGGATCCTGGAACGATCCCGGCCTGGGCTCATGGATGTTGTGCGGGCCGAAGCGCCCGGCTCGCTCGGGATAGGTGCCCTCGGGGGTCGGGAACCGGGCCAGCACCGCCGGCTGCTTCTCGTCGGTGATGTCCACCACGCGGGAGTAGAAGGGAATTCCTTCGCGGGCCTGCTTGGTGGCTTCGTCGGTGACGATCACTGCTTCGGTCCCGGGCCATGGGCAGACGGTATGGGTGTTGCGGCTGGGGCCGTCGGCCTCGTTCAGGTTCAGGCTCGCGACGAGGCTCGGATTGGTCTTGTCGGCGATGTCGAGGATGACCAGGCCGATGTCCCACCAGCCGCAGTAGAGCCTGTCTCCGCGGGGGATGCCGTGGTGGAACTTCACGGTCTGCTCGTCGGTCCAGGTGCGCAGGTGGGCCTCGTCGCGGCGCATGCCGGGAACCCCCCACCTGCCCACCTCGACCGGGCGCGCCGGGTCGCTGAGGTCGAGGATGGCCAGGATCTGGTTGTCGTACTGGCTCGCACCGGCGCACGCGTAGACGTAGGGCTCTTCCCAGAACACCATGCGATGCACGCCGCGACCGGCACACGACCAGAAGGAGATCTCGCGCGGATTCACCGGATCGCTCAGGTCGTACACCGAGATTCCGGCCATCCATTGGTGGAAGAGATCGCCCCCCATGCTTTCCTGCTGCCGCTCCCGGTTGACGAGGAGGATGTCGCCGACGATCTGGACCTTGTGCGAGTGCGTGTTCGGCGGCGCCGGAATCCGGTTCACCACCTTCGGCTCGCGCGGATCACGGACGTCGACGATGGAAGTGCCACCGTTGCCCTGGTGCGCGAAGTACGCATAGCCATCGCGGACATTGATGTGCATCCCGTCGCCCATGCCGTTGAGGTCACTGTGTCCGACCAGTCGCATGTTGCGGCTCTCGGATAGGCGCATGTGCGGTCTCCTCGGTCTTCAGGCGTCAGTTCGCCCAGCTGGCGAAACGCAACTGCGATTGTTCGGCCGGACTCGGCTGCCAGTCCAGATCGGCGGCCATCGCATAGAGCGCGGGCACCTGGTAGAGGAAACCGGCCCAGGCGTGTTGCTGCAGCAGGACCTCCGCCTCCTGCAGGACCTCGATCGTGCGCTCCGGGTTCTTCGCCCAGGTGGCGACAGCCTCATCGTGCAGGGCGTCGATGTCGTCGTGGCAGCCATAGCCGGCGTGCGTCACCGAGCCCTGCACGCAGTTCACGACGTTCTGGTAGAAGTGGTAGCCGTGGAAGGTGTTTCCACCGGAGTGACCGTCGAGCATCAAAGGCCCCAGGCCAGCCGGATTGTCGTGCTTCTCCTGTTTGCGCGTGACGAAGTCCGCCGCCTCGTAGACGCGGATCTCGGTCTGGATGCCCACCTCCGCCAGATATGACTGGATCGCCTGCGCCGCTTCCTCTGACTGCGAATAGCTCGGATACACAGAGAACTCGACCGGGCCGATCCCGTCCGGGAAACCCGCCTCGGCGAGGAGTTCCCGCGCGCGGTCCGGGTCATACTCGTACGGTTCGAGGTCGGGGTTGAACCCCAGCTCCTGGGGGACCAAGCCCGCCGGCGTGCGCACGGCTCCCGGCAGCAATTCGTCGATGATCGTGTCGACATCGATCGCGTAGTTGATCGCCTGGCGGAGCTCGAGGATGTCGAACGGCGGCTTGCGCTGGTCGATCGAGACGCGAACACGCGCCATGCTGAGTGATGGGACGACCTTCAGGGCCTCGTCGCCCTCGACCTGGTCGACCTGCACCGGGCTGAGCTGGTCGACGACGTCGACCTCGCCCGCCCGCAAGGCTGCCACCCGGGCCGCCTCGTCGGGGATCACCCGGAAGATGACGCGATCGATCTGCGGCCGGCCGAGGAAGTAGTCGTCGAACGCCTCGAAGACGATCTCGTTGCCGCGGTCCCACTCGACCAACCGGTACGCGCCGAGGCCAGGCGCCGGTTCACGGCTGGAGTAGACCTCGTAGCCGATGTCCTCGATCCAGCTCTTCGGTGCCAGCAGCAGGCGCTCGGCGAAGAGCATCAGCAGCGGAGCCGGCTCGGAGAGGTGCAGTTCGACGTGGTAGTCGTCGATGATCCTGGTCTCCTCGACGACGAAGAAGTTCTCACCCAGTGTGCCGCCGAGGTTCGGGTGGTTCATCCGGTCGATGCTCGCCTTGAGGTCCTCGGCGGTGAAGTGGTCGCCGTTGTGGAAGGTCACGTCGTCGCGCAGCGTGATGCTCCAGACCAGCTCGTCATCGCTGAGCTCCCACTCCGTGGCGATGTGGGGGATGAGCTCCCCCGTCTCGCCGTTACGGCGGATGATGCCGTCGGTGACGTTCTGCAGGACGTTCCGGTCGATGATGCCGGTGCCGCCCTGCGGGTCGACGGTCGACAGGTCGTCACTGATCGCGACCACCACCGTCGTCTCCTCGTCGGCGGCCGCGCCGCCCTCGTCGTCGGGCGCGTCCGACTGGCACGCGACGACGAGGAGCGCAGCGGCGGCCACGAAGGCGATGGAGCGCAGGGTTCGCACGCTGTTCTCGTGCATGATCACGACCCCTTCCTCTCGCCCAGGTCGTCGGCTGGATCGGACGAAGGCCCTGGGGGGATGAGTCAGTCCGGATTGTGGAATGTGTCCACGGCGGCGCCTGGATAGACCCCGACCTCAGCGCAGATCTGGATCTTGTAGCCGTCGCCGTCCGGCACGGACCACGCGTACTCGCCGTCGTACTGGGGCTCGACGCCGTGCTCGCGCAGGGCGTTCGCCGAACCCTCGAGATCAAAGTCGGCCACGGAGTAGGCGACGTGGTCGATGAAGCCTTCGCCGGGCTTCGCGAAGACCTTCCAGTCGCCTCGCGACCGGCCGCGTGGGGTGATGTAGAGCGCATCCTCCGGCTCGTCGCCGAACGCCACCGAGCAGCGCTTGATCCCGTCGTCGAAAGCCACCCGCATGCCGAGGAGGTCGACGTAGAAGTCGCGGCAGACGAGGTGGTCGGGAACACGGTAGGCGATGTGGTTGAAGGCGGTCGCTGTGAAGACGCCCTCACCGGCGGTCGCATCGCCGCTGCCGGCGCCGGGCCGAAGCAGATGGTCCTCCGGGCAGATCGTGAACGTGTAGCCGACCGGGTCGTGGACGATGACGGAGCCGTCATCCGCGCGCTCGTGCGGCACCTGATGGAAGTCGAGCTTCGCGGCGACCTCGTCGGCGTCGAAGTCCGCGATCGAGACGCCGAAGGTGTCGACCATCGGAGCGGGCTGTTCGCCCTGCGCCTGCTTGATGTGGAGCGCGCGAACGGGAGTGCCGAACCCCACCGCACAGCTCGCGCCGTCATCGAACAACAGGCTCATGCCGAGCATCTCGAGGTAGTAGTCGCGCGTCTTTCCGTAGTCGGCGACCCAGTAGCTCAGGTGGTTGATCGCGGTCGCCATGAACACGCTCTGTGGCTGGATGAGCCGAGCTGTGTTTCGCCCCGTCACGTGCGCCTCCTGTCTGCGCCACCCCGCCGTCCGGGAGAGCGGCCACGGCAGCTGCGCGAGTACCGCTCGAGTCGTAGGGGTGGCGAGGCGGACTGGTTGGGCTCGGCGGCTCCTCAGGCGACCGCATGATGCATCATGTAGAATGCGATGGCTGAAAATATCGTGCTTGATGTAGGATGTCAAGACTTGGCGAGGCAGCTCTGTGTGACGTCATGCCTCTTGGATGATGACGTTCGCGCCGGTGTAGATCGCAGCTGCCTCCCGGCGACCGATCTCGGTGAGGGTGGCCAGCCCCCGGACATGCCGCTTCGAGTCGCGCAGGGCACGCGGGTCGTTGCTGGTGATCCGTGCAGTCAGCCGGTCGACAGCCGCCTCGAGACACAAATCGTCGACCACCTGACTGACGATCCCGAGCCGCATGGCCTCCTGTGCCCCGATGGTGCGGCCGGTACACACCAAGTCGATGACGACGCGCTCCGGCAGCCGGACCATGAGCTGACCCATGACGAACTTGGGCGTGTAGCCCCGTGGCACCTCGTCGAGAGCGAACCGGGCCGACTCACTGGCGATGCACAGGTCGGCGGTGGCGGCCAGCACGCAGCCGAAGCCGTACGCCATGCCTCGGGCGGCGACGATCGACAGGCCGCCGAAGCCTTGCAGTGCTCCCGCCACCGACCGGCTGGCGCTGTGCCAGCGCGCCGGGTCGGCATGGGCGCGCTCGCGGTGGTCGCGGCCGGCGGACAGGTCGTCGCCGGCACCGCTGATCCGCACCGCGCGGCAGCCGCGGCGTTCGGCCTCGAGCAGCGCTTCGGTGAAAGCGTCCAGCGTGTCCAGGTCCAACGCGTTGCGGTGCTGAGGTCGTTCGAACACCACCCGGGCGACGTCGTCGTCGAAGTCGGCGGACAGGTAGGGCATGGCGCTCCTAGGTGAGAAGGTCACGGGGCCCGGCGAAGTGACATGCCGAGAGGTGCCCGAAGTGGGGCTCGAGGTCCGGATCGACCTCCCTGCAGTGGTCCTGCGCCTTGAAGCAGCGAGTGCAGAAGTTGCAGCCGGGGGGTGGCGCAGCGGGATTCGGCACATCGCCGACCAGCACGATCCGCTCGCGGCGACCCTGCTTGACGGGTTCGGGCACCGGGACGGCGGACAGCAGTGACTGTGTGTAGGGATGGGTGGAGTGGTCGAACACCTCGTCCCTCTCGCCGACCTCGACGATCCGGCCCAGGTACATGACGGCGACCTCGTGAGAGATCTGCCGGACCACGGCCAGGTCGTGTGCGATGAACAGGTAGGCGATGCCGAGCTCCTGCTGCAGCTTCATCAGCAGATTGATGATCTGGGCCTGGATCGACACGTCGAGCGACGACACCGGCTCGTCCAGCACCAGCAGGTCCGGTTCCAGTGCGATGGCCCGGGCGATCCCGATCCGCTGGCGCTGGCCACCCGAGAATTCGTGCGCGTAACGGCGCCCGTGCTCCGGGCTGAGGCCCACGAGTTCCATCAGCTCGCCGACCCGTGTGCGGACGTCGCGGCCGCGGTAGGTCTTGTGCAGCTTCAACGGCTCGCCGATCAGTTCCCTGATCGTCATCCGCGGGTCCAGGGACGAGTACGGGTCCTGGAACACCATCTGCATCCGGCGGCGGACGCCACGCAGGTCACTGCGCGACGCCCGGGTGATGTCCTCGCCGTGGAACTCGATCTTTCCGGCGGTCGGCTCGAGCAGGCGCATGATCGTCTTGCCGGTGGTGGACTTGCCGCAGCCGGACTCGCCCACGAGACCGAGCGTCTGCCCGGCACGCAGAGTCACGTCGACGCCGTCGACGGCCCGCACGGTCCCCACGGTCCTGCCGAAGATGCCCGCCTTGATCGGATAGTGCACTTTCAGCCCACTGACCCGGAGGATCTCCTTGCCCGACGGCGCGGGCTCGTCGCTCGGCTCGACCAGCTCGAGGCTCGCGGGCGGGGGGAGGCGGGCGCCGACGTCCGCCTCCGCCGGCTCCCTGGCGGTGGTGACGAGGACGCGCCCGATCTCTTCTTCGACGGTCCGTCGAAGCGTCGGAACCTCCTCGATGAAATGGCAGGCCGACCGGTGGGCGTCGCCGCTCAGCGCCGGGACCACCTCGGTGCAGATCGCTCGGTCCTGCCGGAGCCGGCAGCGGGGATTGAAAGGGCAGCCGGGAGGCCGGTTGACTGCGCTCGGCGGCTGGCCGGGAATCGGGGACAGCTGCTTCAGGTTGGTGTCGAGTCTCGGCAGGCTGGACAGCAGTCCAACCGTGTAGGGGTGCCTCGGTTCGGCGAAGATCGACTCGACATCGCCGGTCTCGACCACTCGGCCGCCGTACATGACCACGACCCGGGACGCGAACTCTGCGACCAGGCCCAGGTCGTGGGTGATCAGGACCGTCGCCGCGTTCGTCTCGGCCTGCGCGGTGCGCAGCACGTCCAGCACCTGCGCTTGGATGGTGACGTCCAGCGCCGTCGTCGGCTCGTCTGCGATGAGGACCTTGGGCGCGTTGGCGATGGCCATGGCGATCATGGCGCGCTGGCGCATGCCGCCGGAGTACTCGTGCGGGTACTGGCCAACCCGCCTTCCCGGGTCGGGCACGCCGACCAGGTCCAGCAGCTCGACCGACCGGCGCCGCAGCGCCGAGCGGGACATGCCGGGGTTCTTGGTCCGCAGGCATTCTCGGATCTGCTTGCCCACGCTGATCACGGGGTTGAGCGAGGTCATCGGATCCTGGAAGATCATCGCGATGTCGCGGCCGCGGATCGCCCGGAGCTCCTGCGGCGAAACCTTCAGCAGGTCCCGCCCTTCATAGACCACCTCGCCGGAGACCACCTGTCCGTGCGGCCGCTGCACGAGCCCGAGGATCGACATCGAGGTGACGCTCTTGCCCGACCCGGACTCGCCGACGATGCCGATCGCCTCACCCGGATACAGGTCGAACGACACGCCCTCCACGGCGTGCACGACACCGTCCCGAGTGTCGAACTCGGTGACGAGGTCACGCACCGACAAGATGGGTTCAGCAACCATGCTTCCTGTCCTCCGGGTCAGCGAACCGGCCGGCGCCACGGCGCTGCTGCGGTCACTCATGGTGAGGGTCCAGCACGTCGCGCAGCCAGTCACCGAGCAGGTTCATGCCGAGGACGGTGAGCATGATGTAGACCCCCGGAACGGTCGCCAGCCAGGGCGCCTCGAAGATGTAGGCCTGACCGTCACGGATCATCGAGCCCCAGCTCGCGTCCGGTGGCTGCATACCGAACCCGAGGTAGCTCAACGAGCTCTCGGTCAGCACGGTGCGGCCGAGCTCGAGGCTGGCCACCACGCACAGCGAGCTGACCAGGTTGGGGAAGACATGCCGCCGGATCAGGTTACGGTCTGGTGCGCCGAGTCCGATGCTGGCGTCGATGTAGTCCTCCTCCCTGATCCGCAAGACTTCCGCCCGCATGAGCCGCGCGTAGGCGGGCCAGCTCGTGACGCCCAGCGTCAGTGCGGTGTTCCAGTAGCCGGTGCCGAGCACCGCCGCGATGAACAGGGCGGCGATGATGGTGGGCAGCGCCAGCTGCGCGTCGACGACCCTCATGATCAGGTTGTCGCGCCAGCCCGAGTAGAACCCGGCGATCGCGCCGAGCGTGACGCCGATGGCGGCCCCGAGGATGAGGGCTGCCAGCACCACGCCGAGTGATGCGCGGGCGCCGGCGAGGACCCGGGCAAGAACGTCACGGCCCAGGTTGTCGGTGCCGAGCAGGTGGTAGCCCGCCTCGCCCTCGGTGCCGGGCGGGAGCAGCCGGTCGGTCAGCACCTGCTCGTTCGGATCGAAGTCGACGATGATCGGACCGAAGATCGCGCTGAGCGCGACGAACGACGCCATGACGATGCCGAGCACGCCCAGCCGATGTCGCCGCCACGCACGCCGCCACCGGCGCCGTGGCCGGACCGGACGGGCCGGACCGTCGGCCGGACGGCCGTCGGTGCCGGCCGGAGTCTTCGTTGCGCTCACCTCTGGACCTTTCGGCTCGTCCTGTGGCCGATCAGTTCACCCGCACGCGCGGGTCCACGACCGTGTAGATGACGTCGGCGATCAGATTGATGAGGATGATCGCTGCGGCGGTGACGATGATGAATGCCTGGATGACCGGGAAATCGCGGACGTGCAGGGCTTGAACTGCGAGCCGGCCGAGTCCTGGATAGGCGAAGACCTGCTCGAGGACGATGGCGCCGCCGATGAGGTCGCCGAGGCGAAGCGTGAGCACGGTGACGATCGGAATCAGCGCATTGCGCAGGCCGTGCTTGATGACGACTTCCCATTCTCTCAAGCCCTTGGCGCGCGCCGTCCGGATGTAGTCCTTGTTCAGCACCTCGAGCAGGGCGGAGCGGGTCAGTCGCATGGTGAGTGGCACTGACGAGATCGACAGCGCGACAGCCGGCAGCACCAGATGCTGCCAGGTCCCCGTGCCGCCGGCGGGCAGGATCCGCAGGTTGACCGCGAAGAAGATGATCATCAGGATGGCCAGCCAGAACACCGGCACCGACTGGCCGAGCACGGCGAGCACGCGCGCGACGGAGTCGATGAGGGAGCCCGGGCGGATGGCGGCGATCACGCCGATCGGAATGGAGATCACGATCGCCAGCAGGAGCGCCAGTACGGCGAGCAGCAGCGTGGCCGGCAGCCGTTCCGCGACCAGTTCCACCGCGGGCACGCCCTGGCTGTAGGAGTCGCCCAGGTCGCCGCGGACGATGTCGCCGAGAAAGGTGACGTACTGCTGCCAGACCGGAACGTCGAGGCCGAGGCGTTCGCGGATCTGCTGCAGCATCTCTTCGGTGGGGTCGCTGCCGGCCAGCATGGCGACGGGATCGCCGACGAATCGTGTGACGAAGAAGACCAGCGTGATCAGCAGGAAGAGTGTCAACAATCCGTAGAACGCCCGACGCGTGAGAACTCCACCGAGGTCATGCACGTCAGTCCTCCTGGCCTTCGCGTCATTGCGAACCGAGGAAGTGTCCCCAGGTATCCATCATTGTATACATTGCTGTGTTCAGCGCAAGGCGCGCTGGAAACGGTCGGACTCCAGCGCCGGCTACGAGCCGACGGCGGCGCCGTCGAGCAGATCCTCGGCGCTGAGACCCACCCGGTCGGCCGCCGCGCACACGGCGGCCCAGGTCTTCTCCGGGATCTCCAGCGGCGTCAGGCTGCGGGCCCGCCTGCTGGCCGCCTCCGGGTCGCCCGGCACCAGCACGCGATCGAAGCCGGCGGCCGGCGGCACGCTCCGCAGCCGGTCGGTGACGGCCGCCGTCGCCGCGTGGTAGCTCTCGATGCTCCGGAAGGCCGCCGCGTTGACGGCGAAGAGGAAGCCGCCGGTACGTTTGGTGTTGTTCGTGTAGGCGTCCGCGCCCGAGAACGGGCCGCTCAGCAGCTCGGCGATGACCGACAGCGCGTAGCCCTTGTGACCGCCGAACGGGACGAGGTGGCCGCCGTCGTAGTAGTCTGCCGCGTTCGTGGTCGGCTGCCCGTGCTTGTCGACGACCGCTCCGGGTGGCAGCGGCTCGTCCTTGGACAGTGCCACCTTGACCTTGCCCGCGGCGATCGCCGCCGTCGCGAAGTCGAGGGTGACCGGATGGTCCTCACCGGTCGGCACCGAGAAGGCGACCGGATTGGTCCCCAGCGACGGCGCGGCCCCGCCGAACGGCGCAACGGTGTAGCGTGCTCCGCTGCCGGCCGCCATGAACATCGCGATGTCGCGGTCGGCACCGCGCTCGGTGAACAGCGCCAGCCGGCCGGTATGGTTCATCCGCACGATCGTCACCGCGCTGACCTGCGACTCCAGTGCCTTCTCGATGGCCAAGTCGGCCGCGTAGTTTGCGGCCACCTGACCGAAAGCCCAGTTCCCGTCGACGACCGCGGTGGTTCGCGTCTCCTGGAGGACGGTGGGACTGGCCGTCGGGACGATCGCGCCGTCGAGGACGGCCCCGACGTACTGCGGGATGCGCTGGATGCCGTGTGAGTCGTGGCCGGCCAGGTGGTTGTCGGCGAGTGCCGCGGCCACCTGCTGGGCGTGCTCAACGGGGGCGCCGGCCTGCACGAAGATCCGGACGGTCAGCTCCCGGATCTGGTCGATCGAGAACGAGGGCATCGGTGACCTCCTAGACGTTGGCGCCGTCGACCGGGTGCAGCCGGTCAGATGTGCCGAGGCGGACGCGATCCGCGGGGTTCATCGTGGCGAGCTCGGCGAGGTACGACTTGGCCGCGCGCAGGATGGTGCGATCGTGCCGGGTGAGGGTGGCGACGGTCTCGTCCAGCCGGCCGGCCAGCAATTCCGGCGCCACGTGTTCGGTGACCAAGCCCAGCACCCAGGCCTCGTTGCCCGGCACGGACCGCCCTGTGAGCACCAGTTCGGTCAACCGCCGTTCGCCCAGCCGGTTGAAGAGCCGGGACATCACGCCGCGTGGCGCGAAGCCCAGGACCACCTCGTCGAACGCCAGACGCGCGTCGTCGGCGGCGATCGTGACGTCGCAGCAGGTCGCCAGTAGCGCACCGAACCCGGCCGCGCGGCCCTTGACCGCTGCGACCGTCGCGCCGCCGAACGCCCCGAACGCGCCGAACACGTCCTTGGTCATCGCTCGCCACTGCTCGTGCGTCCACCTGGTCGACACCTTGGGCGACTCGTTGTGGTCGCGGCCGGTGCAGAAGTCCTCGCCGACCGCCTCGATGCTCACGACCGCGCACTCGCGCTCTTCGGCCTCGCGCAGGCACCGGACCAAGGCGTGCATCATGTCACCGCTGAACGCGTTGCGGTGGTCCGGCCGGTCGAGTGTGATCCGCAGCGCGGTGCCGGCCAGCTCATGGGTCAGGTCGGCGCGGGCGGTCATCGCGCACCGGCCGGCTGGTGGCGCTCGACCGTCTCGAGTGACTCCTGGAACCCGTCCTCGCGTATTTCGAGGCCGAGACCAGGCGCGTCCGGCAGCCGCAGCACACCGTTCTCGGGCAACGGCGGGTCGCGGTAGATCATCGGAGCGGAGTTCCAGACGTCCATGTGGAACTCCACCCGCCACCCGTTGGCAACGGCGCCCTGCAGATGCATGTTGTACAGTGGCCAACCGCCGCCGTTGGCGATCGGCGTGTTCCAGGCGCTGGCCAGCGCGGCCACCTTTGCGCCCTCGGTGTAGCCGCCGAGGTGCACGACGTTGGGCTGCAGGATGTCGACCGCCTCATTCATCAGCAGCTCACGATGGCGGGCGAGCGACCCCTCGTTCTGCCCGGCGGAGATCGGGATGCTGGTCTTGCGGCGAAGGATCGCCAGCAGGCGCGGGTCGTTGCCCCATACCGGCTCCTCCAGCCAGGTGATCCCGTACGGCTCGAGCAGCTGGCACAGGCGCATCGCGTGTGGAAGCTTGAACTTGTAGTTCGCGTCCAGCATCAGCTGGACGCCGTCGCCGACGGCTTCGCGCACCGCGATGACCCGGGCGGCGTCCTCGTCCGGGGCCTCGCCGTTGCCGTACTCACCGACGCGGATCTTGAGCTTGTCGTGACCCTTGCCGACCAGTTCCTTGGCGACCTCGCCGAGCTGCTCCCGGCTGTACGCCCGCAGCCCGAAGGTCGTGTAGGCCGGGACGGTGTTCGAGTACCCGCCGAGCAACTGCCAGACCGGCCGGCCGGCGTCCTTGCCCTTGATGTCCCACAGGCCGATGTCGATCGCGCTGAGGGCGGAGGAGAACGCGCCGGTCTGTGCCCGCGCATTGAGCTTCGCCTGCAGCTCGTCGAACCGCCGCTCGGTGGCGAGCGGGTCCGTGCCGACGAGGAGCTCGCGACACTCGTTGTTGATCATGTTCTGGACGACGTATCGCTGGCTGCCCGCGGTCAGCCCCCAGCCGACGATGCCGGAGTCGGTCTCGATCCGCACCAGGAGGAACTTGCGCACGACCGGCGCCTCGAGCAGAGGCACCTGGGTGGCGACGCGGTGCATCGTCGCCTCGACCTGCGTGATCTTCAAACGGTCACCTCATTGGGATCGGATGCGGCCCGGGGAAATGGCAGGCAACGGTGTGTTCCGAGGTGGGCGTGTACACCAGAGGCGGTTCCTGCTCGGCGCAGATCGACTGCGCCTTGAAGCAACGGGTCCGGAAGCGGCATCCCGACGGCGGATTCGCCGCGCTGGGAACCTCACCGGACAGCACGATGCGCGGGCGCTCGCCGGCGTCGACGTCGGCGACGGGGACTGCAGAGAGCAGCGCCTGCGTGTAGGGGTGCAGAGGGTTCTCGTAGACCGCGTTGTTGTCGCCGGCCTCGACCACCTTGCCGAGGTACATGACGGCGACGCGGTGCGAGATGTGGCGGACGACGGCGAGATCGTGGGCGACGAAGACGAACGCCATGTTCAGCTCGCGCTGCAGGTCCATCAGCAGGTTGATGGTCTGTGCCTGGACCGAGACGTCGAGGGCGGATACCGGCTCGTCGAGCACCAGCACGTCCGGATCGAGGATGATCGATCGGGCGACGGCGATGCGCTGGCGTTGGCCGCCGGAGAACTCGTGCGGGTACCGGTCCGCGTCCTCAGCCCGCAGCCCCACCAGGTCGAGCACCCGACGAACGCGGTCGCGGTGCGATGGCCTCGGCGCGCCATGGATGCGCAGCGCCTCCCCGACCAGCGCGCCGACCTTCATCCTCGGGTCGAGGGAGGAGTACGGGTCCTGGAACACGATCTGCAGGCTCCTGCGCACGGACCGCAGCCGGTCGCGGTCGTACCCGGTGACGTCCTCGCCCTTGAACACGACACGGCCCTCGGTGGGGTCGACCAGCCGGACGATGGCCCGGCCGGTCGTCGTCTTCCCGCACCCGGATTCGCCGACGATGCCGAGCGTCTCGGCGCGGTGCAGCACCAGGTCGATGCCGTCGACCGCGCGAATGGTTCCCACCGGCCGGCGTAGCACGCCGCGGACGATCGGGAAGTGGACCTTGAGCCCCTCGATCCGCAGCACCTCGTCCTGCGCCACCGCACGCCCGCCGGCGGCCTGGACCTCTGCGGCAGGGCGCGTTGCCAGGTCGGCGAACCGCTCTGCCGCGAAATGGCAGGCCGACCAGTGGGCAGGCTCGATCTGCTGCAGCGGCGGCAACTCGGTACGGCAGATCTCGCGACTACCGGCCTGATGACAGCGCGGCTGGAACGGGCAGCCGGGGGGAGTCTCGAGGGGGTCCGGCGGCCGGCCCTGGATCTGCGCGAGCTTGTCCATCCGCTCGTCGACGCGGGGTGAACTGGCGAGCAGGGCGTGAGTGTACGGGTGCCGAGGATGGCGGAACACCTGCTCGACGTCGCCGACCTCGACCACTCGTCCGGCATACATCACCATGACGCGGTCCGCGGTCTCGGCAACGACACCCAGGTCGTGCGTGACGATGATCGCAGCCGCGCCGGTGCGCGCCTTCGCGTCCTTCAGCAGCCCCAGGATCTGGGCCTGGGTCGTGACGTCGAGAGCGGTGGTCGGCTCGTCCGCGATCAGGATGCGCGGATCGTTCGCGAGCGCCATGGCGATCATGGCTCGTTGCCGCATGCCGCCGGAGTACTGGTGCGGATACTCGTCGAGCCGCTGCTCGGGATTGGGGACGCCGACGATGCGCAGCAGTTCGGCAGCACGCTGGCGAGCGGCCTTGCGGCCGAGACCCTGCTGGTGGAACCGCAGCGACTCGACGATCTGCGCGCCGATGCTGAGGACCGGATTGAGTGACGACATCGGATCCTGGAAGATCGTCGCGATCTCCTTGCCCTGGAGACTGCGCCGGGCGTTCGTGCGCATCGAGAGCAGGTCGCGGTCGCCGAGCCGGACCTGCCCGCCGACGACTCGTCCGTTCGGGGGCAGCAGGCCGAGGACCGACATCATCGTCACGCTCTTGCCCGAGCCGGACTCGCCGACCACTCCCAGCGTCTCGCCCGGGTAGAGGTCGAACGAGACGCCGCGCACAGCGGTCAGCCGGCCGTAGCGCGTGTCGAACCGAGTGACGAGGTCGCGCACCGAGAGCACGGGTTCCGGACCGCCGCGGTTCTTCTCGCGGCCGGTGATCGAGACGGGTTCGGCGACCATGGCTACACCCTCTGCTTCGACTGCGGGTCGAGGACGTCGCGCAACCAGTCGCCCATCAGGTTGAAGCCCAGGACGACCAGCATGACCGCGGTTCCGGGGATGGCGGCAAGCCACCATGCGGTGGTGATCAGCGGCTGGGCGGACCGGATCATCGAGCCCCAGCTGGCATCCGGCGGCTGCATGCCGAGCCCGAGGTAACTCAGCGAGCTCTCGGTCACGACCAGCCCTCCCATCTCCAGGCTGGCGACGACGAAGACGGTGCTGATCAGGTTGGGGATCAGATGGCGGAAGACCAGCCGCCGGTCGCTGGAGCCCAAGGCGACAGTGGCCTCGAAGAAGTCCAGCCCGCGCAATTTCAAGGTTTCGGCCCGGATCAGCCGGGCGTAGACGGCCCAGCTGGCAATGCCGAGCGCGACGGCAGTGTTCATGAACCCCGTGCCCAGGATCGTCGCGACCAGCAGAGCGCTGATCAGCAGAGGGATCGCCAGCTGCGCGTCGACCACTCGCATCAGCACGATGTCGAGGCGGCCGCCTCGGAATCCGGAGGTGATCCCGACGGTCATCCCAAGGCTGCAGCCCACGACGACACCCAGCGCGACGACGCTCAGCGACGCCCGGCCGCCTTCGAGCACCCGGGCGAGCACGTCACGGCCGAGGTCGTCGGTGCCGAGGATGTGCAGCGTCGAACCGTCCCCGCTCTGCGACCACGGCGGCAGCAATCGGTCCGAGAGCTCCTGGGCGTTCGGATCGATGCCGAGGAGCCACGGCCCCACGATTGCGGCCAGCGCCATACCCACGACGATCACCGTGCCGATGATGCCTGTGGTGTGGCCGCGCAGGCTGCGGCGCCGGCGCCGGCCGGTAGCCGGTTCGAGCTCACCGATCGGCACGACGGGTTCGAGGTCCGCAACCCCGGCGGACTCCTGCCGGCGCATCAGCTGATCCTCACTCGCGGGTCGAGGACGGTGTAGATGATGTCGGTGATCAGCGTCACCAACAGCACCGACGCCGCCGTCAGTGTGACGGTGGCGAGCACCACCGGATAGTCGCGGAAGGCCATGGCCTCGGCCAGGACGCGGCCGACGCCGGGATAGGCGAAGACGGCCTCGACGATGACCGTGCCGGCCACCAGGTCGCCGACGCGCAGTGCGATCACCGTCGTGACCGGGATCATGGCGTTGCGCAGCGCGTGCCGGCGCAGCACGGTGCGTTCCGGCAGCCCCTTGCTGCGTGCCGTCCGGACGTAGTCCTTGTTCAGCACCTCGAGCATGGCTGCTCGCGTGATTCGCATCAGCATCGGCACCACGCCGGTGGCCAGGACGATGACAGGCAGGACGAGATGTTGCCAGGTCCCGCGTCCGGTGGCCGGGACCCAGCCGAGCTGGACGGCGAACACGATGATCAGCATGATCGCCAGCCAGAAGTTGGGCAGTGAGTTCGCCGTCACCGCGCCCACCCGGGAGAGGTTGTCCAGCCAGGAGCCCGGCTTGACCGCCGCCAGCAGGCCCAGCGGCAGTGCGATCAGGACGCCGAGCAGCAGGGCGAGCAGTCCGAGCGTCAACGTCGCCGGCAGCCGCTCGGTGATCATGTCGAGCACCGGCCGTTCGTACCGCCAGGATTCGCCGAGGTCTCCGGTGAGCAGGTTGCCCATGTACGTGAGGAACTGCTGCCAGATCGGTTGGTCCAGGCCGAGCCGTTCCCGGATCGCGTCGGCCTGTTCCTGCGTACCGCCGTCCTCGCCCATCATCAGGTTGATCGGCGACCCGAGCAGGAAGAGCAGGTGGAACAGCACGATGATGAGTCCGAAGAGGGTGGCAACCGTGGCCACGACCCGCCGGCCGACGATGCCGAGGATCTCACCCATCGTGACACCTCGCTCCTTTGAACGACGCGGTCTCGCGCGGGTGGGTCGCAGGCGCTGCCACCCGCGTGAGACCTCGGACGTGCTGAGTCACGTTGTCGCCGCCGACTACGAAAGCCACCTCGCCCTGGCGAAGTTCAGGTTCTGTGTGGGCGTGAGGATCCAGTCGAGCGACTTCACCAGGCCGTACAGACGGGGAATCATATAGGCGAATCCGACGCCGGCGTCCTCCTGCAGGATCGCCTCCATCTCCCGGGTCTTGGCGTCCACGGCTTCGGGGTCGTCGATCCACTGGGCGATGGCTTCCGCAGCCAGTTCGTCGTAACGCGGGTTGCAATACCAGCCGCCCCACGTGTTGGACATGGTCTCCTCGTTGCAGGTGAACCGCGTCTGATAGATCTCCATGCCGATCAACTGCTGGTTGATGCCCCAGTTGGTCGAGACCATCTGCGCGAGGGTGCGTTCCTCGGCGAGGTCCTCGACGTCGCCGCGCTCCTTGACCGACAAGGTGGCTCGGAAGCCGGCCTCTTCGAGGTACGGCAGGATGGCGGGAGCGACCTGCTCGATCTGGAAGACGCCCTTGCGCGCCCAGTACTCGACGTCGACTCCGTCCGGGTATCCCGCCTCGCCCAGCAGTTCGCGCGCCCGCTCCGGGTCGTACTCGTAGGGCTCCAGGTCGGGGTTGAACCCTCGCTCCGCGCTGCCGAGGATCGCCGGCGTGCGTTCCACCAGCCCGGCCAGCAGCTCCTCGATGATGGTGTCCCAGTCGATGGCGTGGTTGAGCGCCTGCCGCACGCGGACGTCGTCGAATGGTGGCCGGGTCGTGTCGAGCAGAATGTAGTGGCGCGCCGAGCTGGACGTGCCGACGCCGAGTTCGGGGTCGTTCTCGAGCGACCGGTACAGCTCGAGCGGGATGTTCTGCGCGACGTGGACCTCGCCGGCCTGGTACGACGCACCCATGGCGGCCTCGTCCGTGATGACCCGGAAGCGGAGGTCCTTGATCTCGGGAGCGCCGCCCCAGTAGTCCTCGTTCGCCTCGAGCACCAGGTGCTCGCCGGCCCGCCACTCGACCCACTTGTACGGACCCGAGCCGATCGGCGCTTCGTCGAAGCCGTCCCAGCCGACTTCCTCGATGTAGTCCTTCGGGAGGATCGCCAGCTCGCTGGTCTCGATCAGTCCCGGAGTCGACGTGGCCGTGCGCAGAACGAGCTCGTAGTCGCCGACCACCTCGATCTCCTGGACCGTGTTCCAGAAGATGTTGATCTCGTGGCCCCCCATCTCCGGACTGAGAATGAAGTCGAGCGTGAACTTCACATCGTCCGCGGTGAGCTCCTCGCCGTTGTGGAAGGTGACGTCGTCGCGAATCTGGATGGTCCACTCCGTCGCGTCGGCGTTCGGCTCCCAGCTGGTGAAGATCTGGGGGACCATCTCCTGCGTCTCCGGATCCTGGCCGACGTGCGAGTCGAAGACGTTGCTCAGCACGCCGAAGATCAGTGAGCTCGGCCGCTGGAGCGGATTGGCACCGGTGAGGTCCTCGGTGATCCCGACCACGAGTTCGCGGTCGATGTCACTCGAGGCGCCATCGTCGCTGACGTCTCCACTGTCGGAGCCGCCGCAGGCAGCGAGCGGGAGCATGAGTAGCGCCGCTGTGGCTAGAGGTCCTAGCCGGCCATTTCGACGACGCTGTGGAAAGGCCTTGGCTCTCATTGAGGTAGTCCTTCTCGACGAATGACTGGGTACCGGCGCACGTTCGACGTGGCCGAGGGGAGCGCGTGCGGAAGGTCAGCCGGCCATCGGACGGCTCGAGAGGTCGATGACGAACGGGCCCCGGCCACGCTGGGGGAGAGTGCGCCCCCTCACGGGCCGCGAACTCATTCCGAGGAGTTCCCTGTCGGCGGCATCGAGCGGCATGGCTGTGAGTGCCATGGCTTCCTCCCCCCGTAGCGTCCGAGGTCATCGGCGTTGTGACATCATACATTAAATAGGCTGTGGGGCAAGGCTGTAGCCAGGGCGTTTCAGTTTCCGAGGGTCATTCCCATCCGTGCGGCTCGCTCTCGAGCACGTCGAGATCGTCCAGCCGGGACTCCAGGCGCTTCATGTCGTCAAGGCTCAACCGCTCGGCGGGGAGCCGGCTGGGGCCGCACGGACGGCCCATGATCGCCATGGCCGCCTTGATCGTGGCGGGATAGCCGGTCTCGATGGCGCTGAACAGTTCTGAGATCGTCGCCTGCAACGGCCGAGCGGCGACCAGGTCGCCGGCCAGGGCGGCGTCGGCGAGGCGGCGGACCAGCCGGGGTGCCACCCCGCCGCAGGCGGAGAAGCAGCCGGCACCGCCGATCGCCGCGGCAGGGAGGACGTATTCCACGCCTGAGAACACCGCGAAGCCGGGCCGCAGCGACGCACCCACCCTGCACACCTCGGTGAAGTACTTCATCGTCAGGCTGGCGTCCTTGAGTCCTACGAAGTTCGGACTCGTCGCGATCACCTCTGCGACGACCTCGGGTGACACCGTCACGCCGATCCGTTCCGGGTAGTTGTAACCGATGACCTGGCCGGCGGTCGCTGCCGCAACAGCGGTGAAGTGCTCGACGAGTGCGGCCGGCGATGGACGCCAGTGGTATGGCGGGGTCACGACGACGCCAGCGGCTCCCGCGGCGATCGCGTGCCGTGCCAGGGCGATGGTCAGCTCGGTCCCGGGCGTACTGACGTGCGCGTACAGCGGAGTCGCAGGATCCAGGGTCTGTGCGGCGATTTCGACGAGCCGGCGGCGCTCGGCGTCGGAGAGCTTCAGGCTTTCCCCGATGTGCATGGGGACGGCGACGTGGTCGGCGCCCTCGCGAACCAGGAACCGGAGCAGTCGCGCGAACGTCGCATCGTCGATCCGGCCGTCGGCGGTCAGCGGTGTCACCGGGCTCGCGACGACACCGGAGAGCAGCGGTCGCACCGGAACCCCCGTCGTCACGCGTGCGCCTCATCGACCGGCCCGCGGTCGGGCAGGAACGAAGCGTCGACCAAGCGATTCACGTCGACGCTGAGCGGCCGGCCCAGTGTGGCCTCGAGATCGCGCGCCACATTGGCGAGCGCCTCCGCCCGGGGCGCGTAGTGGTCGAACTCGCGCACGAAGATTCGGTGCGTCTCTGCGAGCACGTCGTCGTCATCGACCTTGCTGCGGGCTCTGAGGAACGGCAGGGTCGTCTCGAAGTCGAGCTGGAACACCCGGTAGGCATCGAGCATGGCGTCGAGGAAGTCGTGAACGACATCGGGCTGCCGGTCGGCGAAGGCCCTGGTGGTCACCATGCAGCCGAGCTGGTACGGCTCGGACTCGTCCATGAAGTCGCGCAGCACCGGCAGCCCGACCTTCCGGGCGAGGATCGGTTGCGGGATGGTCGTGGCGAAGGCGTCGATGTCGCCTGCCAGAATCGCCTTCCACTCCATGCCGCGATTGCCCAGCTCGCGGGTCTCGACGTCGCGAACCGGGTCGATGTCCCAGTCTCGAAGTGCGCGGTGGAGCACGATGTAGCCCTGGTCGTGCACCGTGGTGGTTCCGACGACGCCGCCCACCAGATCTCGCGGCGAGGCGATGTGTCTGGCGCCGATGACGCCGAAGACGTTCTCCGACGCTGCACTCAAGATGACGACGGCGTCGAGGCCGTCGCGCGCGGCGAGCAGAATCGGTACGCCCGGTGCGCCTGCGATGTCGGCGTCGCCGGTCGCCAGTCGGTCGACGCAGACCGCGGTGTTCGGGACCTCCTCGGCGATGACGTCCAGTCCGCGATCGGTGAAATAGCCGAACTCCAGCGCCATGGCGAGTGGCGAGTTGGCCGGACCGTGAGAGCTGTGGGCAATGCGAAGTCGCCGCGCCATGGACGATGGTCCTCTCGAAGAGGGCGGCACGTGGCCGCGCCGGATCCCGGAGCCGTGTTTCGTGGATCATATAAGATGCACGAACCGCGGCCAAGGTGCTCGGTTCGTCGATGTCGCTGACCTCGAGCCGGCGGGCGGGGCGCGATGGGGAGGGTGCTCAGTGACGCGAATGCTCTCGACCTTCAGATCCCTCAGCCACTACAACTTCCGGCTGTTTTTCGCGGGTCAGAGCATCTCCGTCGTCGGAACCTGGATGCAGAAGGTCGCTCAGGTCTGGCTGATCCTCGAGCTCACCAGTTCGGGTGTGATCCTCGGGGTCACCGCGGCACTCCAGCATCTGCCGACGCTGGTGATCGGCCCCTGGGCGGGCCTGCTCGCCGACCGCGTGACGAAGAGGAAGATCCTGCTGTGGACGCAGTCGGCCGCAGCGGTGCCGGCGGCCGTGCTCGGTGCCCTGGTCGCGACCGACGTGGTCCAGGTCTGGATGGTGCTGCTGCTGGCGTTGCTCCTCGGCGTCATCGAGGCGATCGACAAGCCGGCCCGGCACACCTTCGTGATCGAGATGGTCGGTACCGATCAGGTCATCAATGCCGTCACGCTGAACAGCATCGTCATCAACACGGGCAAGGTCGCGGGCCCGGCGATCGGTGGTCTGCTGATCGGGACGATCGGGCTGGCGTACAGCTTCCTGCTCAACGCGGTCTCCTACCTCGCCGTGATCGCCGGCCTGGCGTTGATGCGAACCCGGGAGCTGCAGCCCGCGACCCGGGCGGTCAGGGCTCGTGGCCAGATACGCGCGGGGTTCTCCTACGTCCGCCGCAAACCCGACCTGCTCGCGCCGCTGGTCCTGATGACGGCGACCGGTCTGCTCGCCTACGAGTGGATGGTGACGCTGCCACTGCTGGCGCGCGGGACCTTCGATGGCGACGCCGAAGTCTTCGGCCTCATGTTCTCGGCGATGGGGCTGGGTGCGATCGTCGGCGGGCTGGCGCTCGCGGGCCTGCTGCGGCCGACGACGGACGGGCTGGCGATCACCGGTGTGGTCTTCGCGGTCCTGTTGATGTGTACAGCCGTGGCACCGACCCTGGAGGTCGCCTACGTGCTGCTGTTCTGCCTGGGCGCATCGAGCACCGCATTCCGCGCGGTGGCCACATCGCTGGTTCAGGTGCGCGCCGATCCGGAGATGCGAGGCCGGACCATGGCGCTCCTGGTGATGGCGGTCGGTGGGACGACGCCGTTGGGCGGGCCGCTGATCGGGTGGGTCGCCGAGACTCTGGGAGCTCGGGTCGCCCTGGCGCTCGGCGGCGTCGCCACGCTGGTCGCCGCCTCAGTGACGTGGCTCTACCTGAGGAGGCGGACGACGAGCACGTCGTGACTGTCCGCTCAGGTCGCGAAGCGGCGCAGGCCCGACACTGCGGTCGTCTCTTCGACTTCGGCGGCCGCCGCAGCGCGAGCCGTCTCCACCCAGCGGGACTTTGCCCACTCGAGATGCCGGTTCTCGACGTCGAGGGCTGCCTCGCGGTCGCGGTTGCGCATGGCCTCGAGCAGTGCGCGGTGGTCCTCATTGGCGTGCGCGACCATGGTTGCCGAGTCCCGGAAGGATGCCGCGATGTACACCGCGGCGTTGTCGCGCAGTGAGTCGAGAATGGAGCGCAGCCTGGGGGAGCGGGCGGCCTTGGCGAAGTGGCCGTGGAACTGGCGGTCGAGCGCGACGAACTCGGCACTGTCGCCGCGCTCGGTGCCCACCATGCGACGGAGGATGTCCTCGGCCTCGTCCAGCTCTGCCGGACTGATGAGCTGCACCGCACGCTCGACGCTGAGCGGTTCCAGCACCTTGAGCAGACGGTAGATCTCTTCGATCTCTTCCTCGCTCAGGGACTGCACAAGCGCGCCTCGATATGCATCGATCCGTACGAGGCCGTCGGCGGCGAGGTCGCGCAACGCCTCTCGCACCGGTGTGGTGCTCACGTCCAGCTCCTTGGCCAGATCGGCCTGAACCAGGCGGGTGCCGGGCAGGAAATGGCCCGTGAGGATCCCACGGCGGAGGGCTTCTCGGACGAACTGGTGATTGGTCCGCGTTGCGCGCGTTTCCATATTCCTACCTTTTCCTGCATCTGGCCTAAGGCATCATACATCGTGGCACAGCCTTGTGCCCCACTCCGCCGCCGTTGTTTCCGCTGCTCGTGCCCGGCTTCGATCATGCACGACACCCGCGTCCAAGCTGCCGCACTTCGTGCGTGCGAGAGGCGTGACATGGCATGGCCGGTCGGCCGTGCGGACGTCACGCATGAGGGCGTCGTCGATGGTGTGTGGTCGACTCTTGACCTGACTTCACACATCATACAAGATGTATGAGCGCTGCTCAAGCAGTCGCCTACGTGGCCGCTTTGGCTCGATCACCTGCGAAAAGGGAGGCGGAGTGGCGATACGCGCATACTCCAAAGAGGAAGCCAAGAGCGTCGCCCGCGACATGCTCCAGGGCATCATCCCGGGGCCGACGGTTCCGCTGAACGGCGACGGCAGCATCGACGAGCTCGGCTGGCGTCACAACCTGCGCTACGCCGTCGATGTGATCAAGTCGCCCGGCCTGTACATCAACTCGTACTACGGGACTTTCTGGGTGTTCACCGGTGCGGAGCGGCGGCGGCTGCTCGAGATCGCCGTCGACGAGGTGGGGGATCGGGCCTTCCTGATCAACCGTTGCGCCCACGCGAGTCCGCGGGAGGCGGTGGACCTGGCCAAGCATGCGCAGTCGGCCGGTGCGGACATCGTCTCGCTGGTGTTGCCGCAGTTCGGCTACGTCAGCGAGGACATGCTGGTCGGGTACTTCGCGATGGTGGCCCGAGAGATCGACCTCGGGATCACGATCATGAACACCAATCAGTCCGGATACTCGATCAGCCCCGAGCTCATGGCCAGGATCGGCAGCGAGATTCCCAACGTCTGCGCACTGAAGAACCACATGCCGATGGAGTCGACCATCCGCATCCGGGAGCTCGTCGGCGACAGCATCGTCGTCATCGATCCCAACGAGGAGAACTTCCTCGTCAACATGACGAAGTACGGACAGCGGGCCGTCTTCACCGGGACGAACATGATGTTCGACCGCGAAGGTGCGACTCCCTTCAAGGACTACGTCGACGCGGGCTTGGCCGGCCGAGTCGATGAGGCCGAGAAGCTGCACGACGAGATGGCGCCGCTGCGCGAGCTGCACCACAAGTGGATCCTCGAGCCCTGGGATGCGTTGAGCTTCTGTCCGGTGGCCCGGGTGAAGTTCTGGACCGAGCAGCTGGGCATGGTCGGCGGCCCGGCCCCAGAGCCCCTTCCGCAGATGACCGAGGCAGAGAAGCGGCAGCTGCGGGCCGAGATGGCCGAGGCCGGTCTCATCGACTGACGGCCACGACGAGTGGTTCTCGCGGGCCGTAGACACGGCACCTGACAATCTATATCGTGCATTATATGCAGCGAGGAGCCGAGGTGGCCCGATTCAAGGTGGTCGTGACCGATCAGGTGTTTCCCGACACCGCCGTCGAGCAGGCGGCCTTCGCCGAGCTCGGCTGGTCGTTCGACGTCGCCGACGGTTCTTACGACGACATCGTGGCCCGTGCGCACGACGCGGACGCGCTCCTCAACACCTACGTCGCGGTCACAGCCGAGCTGATGGATCGGCTGCCCCGCCTGCAGGTGGTCGCGCGCTACGGCATCGGCGTCGACAACGTCGACCTGGCAGCCGCCACTGACCGGGGCGTCGTGGTCACCAACGTCCCCGACTACTGCGTCGACGAGGTCGCGACCCACGCCCTCGCGCTGATCCTCGACGCAATGCGGCGGGTGACCGACGGCGACCGGCTGGTGCGGGCCGGCGGCTGGGGGCTGAGTGGTCTGCGGCCGATCCGCCGGGCATCGGACTGGACCGTCGGACTGGTCGGGTTCGGCCGCATCGCGCGCCGGCTCGCGCAGTTCCTCGCGCCACTGGGATGCACGATCCTGGTGCACGACCCGTACGTCGTCGACGCCGGGCCCGATGTCGAGTCGATCGAGCTGGACGGCCTGCTACGACGCAGCGACCTCGTATCTCTGCATGTCCCGGCCACCGACGCGACGCGACATCTGATCGGCGGGCGCGAGCTGGAGCTCATGCGCCCCGACGCCGTGCTGGTCAACACGTCACGTGGCGCGTTGGTGGACACCGGCGCTCTCGTCGACGCGTTGCGCTGCGGCCGGATCCGAGCGGCGGCCATCGACGTGCTCGAGACCGAGCCTCCACCGGCCGGCCTGCTGGACGGGTTGGAGACCCTGCTGGTCACTCCGCACATGGCGTACTACTCCGAGCAGGCCATCGCGGAGTCACAGCAGAAGGCGACCAGCCAGATCGTGAAAGTGCTGACCGGCAAGGCGCCGGACTACCAGGTGAACAAGAGCTTCGCGCTCTCCGAGGGAGAGGTACCCGCACCATGAGAGAGGCATTCGGCGGTCTGTCGACGGACTGGAAGCAGGGCATCGACTGGCCCGCCGTCCGCAATTGGCGGTTGGGACGAGCGCGAGCGGCGATGAAGCGGCACGGCCTCGGCGCCATGCTGCTCATGTACGACGAGAACATGCGCTACGTCTCGTCGACCTACACCCCGGGCTGGAACCGCCTGAAGCCGGGCCTGCGCTACGTCGTGCTGTGCGACGGCAAGGAGCCGATCGTCTACGAGCAGGGCGACATCGGCTTCCACCTCAAGGAGCACAGCCCCTGGATACCGCACGAGAACGTGCGGCACAGCTACACCTGGATCAAGGGCGCGGCCGGACCGGCGGCCCAACAGCAGGTGACGAAGTTCGTCGAGGCGCTGGTCGGCGACCTCGAGGACGCCGGCGTCCGCGACCTGCCGCTCGGCGTCGACTTCGTCGACATCAACATGATCGGCGCCTTCGACCGGCTCGGCGTCACCTGGACCGACGGCATGACGCCGATGATGGAGGCGCGGGCCATCAAGAGCCCGGAGGAGCAGAAGGCCAGCCGCATGGTGGGTGCCATCTGCGACTCACTGCACTACGAGTTCACCCAGTTCCTGAAGCCGGGCCTGACCGAGAACGAGGTGGCGGCCTTCGGCTTCGAGTACCTCTACAGCATCCCCGGCATCGAGGACGTCGAGGACGTCATCGTCTCGTCCGGTCCCAACGCCTGGCCGAACTGGCGGAACTTCAGCGACCGCATCATCCGGCCCGGCGAGCTGGTCATCATCGACCTCGCCGCATTGACATGGAACGGCTACAAGTCCTGCGTGTACCGCACGTATTGCGTCGGCGGGAAGCCGACCGACGAGATGAAGCAGTACTACGACCTCGCGCACACGTGGCTGTGGGACGCGATCGAGGCGGTCAAGCCGGGTGCCACGACCCGCGACATCGCCTCGAAATGGCCGTCGGCGCAAGAGATCTGGGGATACAACGAGGAGGACCAGGCCGCCGCCAATCTGTGGGGTCATGGGCTGGGCCTCGCGCAGTACGACCGTCCGGTGATCTCCCGCATCTGGTCGCTGGAGCATCCTGAGACGATCGAGCCCGGCATGGTGTTCGCGCTCGAGACCCAGCATGGCAAGCTGCACGACTTCGGGGTCCGGCTCGAGGAGATGCTGCTCGTCACCGACGACGGCTACGACCTGCTCTCCACCTACAACTCGCACCAGATCATCAGCGTCGGCTGAGCCGCCCATGGTGCTGCTGAGTCTCGACGATCCCGCGTGCCGCGCCCCGGACGTCGTCGGCGGCAAGGCCGCCCGGCTGGCCGCGGCCCGTGCACACGGGCTGCCGGTCCTCCCCGGACTGGTCGTGCCGGTCGAGGCGGCGCGGCGCAGCCTGGCCGCCGGCTGCGCCGCGCTCGGCCGTGGAAGCGGCACGGCGCGCCGGGCGGCGATGGGCGTGCCCCTGTCGATGGCGCTCGAACGGGACCTTGCGGCGGCGGTCGACGAGCTCGGCGGCCTGGTGATCGTCCGATCCTCGAGTCCCTTGGAGTCCGACCCGTCGTGGTCCGGCGCCTTCTCGTCGCTCGGGGACGTCAAGATCGCTGACGTCGGCGTCGCGGTGCGAAGCTGTTGGTCCTCGGCATTCGCCGTGGACCCGCTCCAACGGCTCGCGGAGCTGAGTCGTGGACCGTCAGCCCTGCGCCTCGCGGTCCTGCTGCAACCTCAGCTGGAGGCCGTTGCCGGCGGCACCGCCCGGTGGGCGGAGCACACACTGCTGGTCGACGGCGTGCGCGGCCATCCGGGCGGGCTGCTCTCCGGCTGGGTCGACGGGCACAGCGCAAGGGTCCACGGCGACCGCATCGAGCACGTGGACGGGGACGGTCTCGATGATGACCTGGTGCTGGCCGTGGCCCGATTGATGCGCACCGTGCACGACGCGCTGGGCGACGACACCATCGAGTGGATCGCGGACCCCGTCGGTCTGCGACTCGTTCAGTCACATCGGATGTCCGCAGGCGTTCGGCCGGTGCCGGAGATGCCGGATTCCACCTGGCCACCGGCAGGTGCCGCCAGATTCACCGGAATCGGTGCCGTACCCGGAGACGCGCGAGGTGAGATCGTACGTCCGAGGCCACATCAGACGCTGCCGGCCGAGCGAGCGCGAGGTTGCATCATCGTCATCGACCGGCCGTACCCGGCTTACGCGCCGTTGCTGTTCGCCGCCGCCGGCCTGGTGACACTCGGCGGCCCCGCACGCGCGCACCTCATCGAGGTCGCCGAGTCGCTGGGCGTACCGACACTCGTCCGGGTGCCGGCTGCCGAGGCACTGCGTGATCTGGACCGGACGAACGAGCGGATGTTCGGGGCGATCGACACGATGTCCGGGCAGCTCTCACTCTGGACCGAGCCGCCGGCCGAGGCCGCTACGATGCCTCCCGGCCGAACGCGGAGCCTCCGACGACGGTGGCGCTCGCGCCGACCATGAGGCCGGTGACGACGAAGACCGCGCCGATCCCGGCGGCACCCCCGATCACGCCGATTGCGGCGGGAATCGCCACCTGACCGAGCCTGTTGGCCGACATCCGCATCCCGAGGGTCGTGGCCCGCAGCCCGAGCGGACTGTGCCCGGCGATCCAGGACAGCGTGAGCGGGTTGCCAAGGCCGATACCGATGCCGGTCGCCGCCATCAGTGCGAACAGCGGGGCCGGCTCGTCGAACTGCGGCACCGCGAGGAGTCCTCCCGCCCCGCATCCGAGGCAGCAGATCAGCAGCAGCCGATGCCCCAGCGCGCGGATCAGCGGCACCATCATCACCCGGGTCGCCATGGCGACGGCGCCGTTGGCGGCCAGCATCGCGGTGACCGTCGCGACCGGTATGTCGTTGGCCTCCCCATACGCCGGAAGGTAGGCGATCAGAATGTCGTGGCTGGCCAACAACGTGAGACTGACGACCATGCCCGGTGGGATGCCGGGTGTGCGCATGATCCGGCGCAGCGCCGGGAGGAATGAATCCTGCCCGGCAGCGCCGGTCACCGGCTCGATGCGCGCCGGGCGGAGCAGCAGAGGCAGCGCAAGCAGCGTCGCGCCGGCACCGATCCCGCCGGCGACCAGGAACACGCCGACGATGGATACCTCGGCCGGCCCGGCCAGGAGTCCCGCGAGAGCGGGACCGGCCGTCTGACCGAACGCCACGACGATGGCGAACGTTCCGAAACGTTTGTCCCGTTCCTCCTGCGATGCGCCCTGCGTCACCAGTGACTGGGCGCCGATCAGGCAGATGATCTGCCCGGCACCGAGCAGGGCCTGCGCCATTCCCAACGCCCAGAGGTTGCTCGCCGCTACCGACCCGAGGGAGACCCCGGCAATGACACCGGCCCCGGTGAGCACGAACGGCGGCTCGCCCAGGCGGTCGACGAGACGTCCGGCCGGAATCGCGACCAGCAGGGACAACACCCCGTGCGCCGCGGTGATCAGCCCCAGCTGGCTGGGCGTCGCTCCGAGCTCCAGAGCGCGGTAGGAGACCATGGGGCGCAACATGCCGATCGCCGTCGCGACCAGCAGCAACATGGCGAACAGACGCAGGTAGGGCGCTCTCATCGCGGCGGCCGACGCTAGCGCGAGGTCAATTCAGCCGATGTCGCGGTTCGCGGCCGCCGAGTACTGCCGCAACGTCCTGGGCGACGGCGCGGCTGGTGCGCGCCAGCGCCGCCTCGGTGTAGCCCGCGACGTGCGGTGTGAGCACCACACGGTCGTGGTCGAGCAGCGGGCCGGAGACCTGTGGCTCCTCGGCGAAGACATCCAGGCCCGCGCCGCGGATCGTGCCGGCGTCGAGCGCCGCCAGCAACGCGTCCTCGTCGATCAACCCGCCCCGTGCCGTGTTGACGATGATGGCGCCGGGCCGCATCAGCGCCAGCTCCTGCGCACCGACGAGGTGCTGTGTCCCGGGCAGGAGCGGCACGTGCAGCGTGACCACGTCGGACTCGGCCAGTAGCTCGGGCAGCGCGACATGGGTCGCCTCGAGACCCGGGTGCCGGGCCGGGTCGGCGGGGACGACGTCGGCGTACAGGACCCGCATGTCGAACGCCTGCGCCCGCGCCGCCACCAGCCGTCCGATGGCCCCGAACCCGACAATGCCGAGCGTGCCTTCGGCGAGCTCGCGGCCGACGGCGACCTGCCACCGTCCTGCGCGCACTCTGGCGTCCTGCCGGGCGACGTCGCGGGCGACGGCGAGGATCAGGGCGAACGTGTGCTCGGCCACGGCCAGGGCGTTGTACCCCGGCGCGTTCGTGACCACCACGCCGCGTGCCGTCGCGGCGCCGACGTCGATGTTGTCGACGCCGGCGCCGTGCTTGGCGATGATCCGGAGCCCCGGTGCCTCGTCGTAGAGACGCGCGCCGACGCGTTCCAATCCGACGATCACCGCGACCGTGCTGGGCAGCAGATCGCCGATCTCGAGGCGCTCGAACTCGCGCCGCCCGACGCGAACCAGCGTGCCTCCGGCCGCCTCGATGATCGCGTCGGCATCGGCCGCCTGAGCGCCGAAGGTCGGACTCGCGCAGATGACGGTGGATGTCATGACCCGCGTCCGGTCAGCCCATGCCGACGATCGGCACGGTCTCCCGGGTGCGGCCGGTGGTGACGTCGCGATCGTGGACGTCGATGACGAGCCGCTCGTCGAACGGGTACGTCGTGTAGATCTCGACCCCGTCAGCGGTGATGATGTGGTCGTTCTCGAGCCGGACGCCGCCCACCTCCTCGGTGCCGTGGTACGGCTCGAGGTTGAAGACCATGCCCTCCTTCAACGTCACCGGCGCGTCCTTGGAGGCCGGGCTGAAGAACGGCGGCTCCCACGGGTTGGTGCCGGCGCCGTGCCCCAGGTTGTCCAGCACGTATGGGTCGGCGGCGGCGAACACGTCGGCGTTGGTCGCGCCGGGTTTGGTGACGTCAGCGGCGTCGAACAGCGCGGTGTAGACCTTCTGGTGCACCTCACGTTGCGCCTGGGTGGGCTTCACGTTGCCGCAGACGTACACCCGGGTGAGATCGCCGTAGTAGCCGTTGAAGCAGGCGCCGATGTCGATGATGACGAGGTCGCCGTTGCGGATGATCCGGTCGGACGTGAACCTGCGGTAGGGCGCGGTGTACGGGCCGGACGCGACGATGTTCTGGCACTGGGTCCACTCGCTGCCCAGGGCGGTCATCGTCTGCCAGGCCACCGCGAGCACCTCGCACTCGCGGACGCCCGGGCGCATGAATCGCAGAGCGGCGTCGAAGGCGGCCTCGGTCATGACGTTGGCGATGCGCAGGCAGTCCTTCTCGTCCTCCGTCTTCACCTCCTTGGCCCGCATCATGACGCCGTGGTAGCCGTCGACGAACGACGTGCGGGGGAGGGCGTCGCGCAGCTCGCCCTCGAGCAGGGGACTCCAGATGTCGACGCCCACGGTCTTTCCCGCCAACGATCCGACCAGGCTCTCGACCTGCTCGACCCAGCGCCGCATGCCGATCTTCTCGCGGAAGTTCGCGCGAGGCATGATCTGGTCCTTCGACATCCAGCTCATGCGCTTGCGGCAATGTTCGTAGTCCATGGTCCAGAGCACAGGCTCGCCGCCCTTGGGCAGGACGACGACGGCGTTGCCCTCGATGTAGGCCGGGCCGAGGTGATGGCGGTACCCGGTCAGGTAGCGGGCGTCCTCGGGGCGGAAGACGAACAGGACGTCGACATCCGTGGCTGCCAGTGCGTCCTTCGCGCGTTGGAGCCGCTCTCGCAACATCCGGTTGGTGTCGAGACGGTCTTCCCAGTCGACAGGCATGATGCCCCGATCCGACATGTCGGACTCCTCCGTGTCGCAGAACTGATTGGTCGATACCTCACAGACGGGCATTGGCGTAACACCATGTAGTATACCGCACTGAATACTGCACGCAACCAGCACTGGCCTCGGTGCTGTGGACCGGCCTCAAATCCTGGTCAGAGGAACTGCTTGAGCCGCTGGAGTGTCGCTTCCCTCGAGAGGGCGAGGTGGTCGCGGGCGAGCGCCTCGGCCAGGTCGGCGTCGCGGGCGCAGATCGCCTGAACGAGCTCCTCATGACTCTTCGCGGCGGCGGTCAGCTCGCCCTCGGAGTAGAGGTGAGCCACGCGCATGTTGTAGGGGTGCTGGCGGTAGCCCAGGACGGCGTCGCGCAGGACCTCGTTGCCGGCCGCGACGAAGATGGCGTCGTGCAGCTCGTCGTGCAGCTTGACGAACTCGATGCGATTGTCCGGCGACATGCGCTCCGAGACGGACCGGTGCAGTTCCTCCAGGTGCCGTAGCTGCTGGTCGGTGGCGCGCTCGGCCGCCAGGCGGGCGGCATAACCCTCGAGCGGGATGCGGACGTCGTAGACACGTTGGATGTCGAGCACCGAGTGCTCGCGGACGACCCAGCCGTTGCGCGAGGCGAAGACGAGGCCTTCGAGCTCGAGGCGCTGCAGACTCTGGCGGATGGGTGTCCGGCTGGCCGCGAGGTCATCGGCGAGGTCGGACTCCACGAGCCGCTGGTGCGGCTTGTACTTCCCCTCGACGATGGCGCGGCGGAGTTCGTCGTATACCCGGTCGGCGACTTTCATCAGCATGGCCTCGATCCCTCAGGTGCCGACGAGTTCCGCCTCGCGGCGCGGTCATACGATCAGTATACCGCGTCGCATCCATCGATTGGCTTTCGCAGTCGCGCGCGTCGGTTCGGCCGGGGCAACAGTATCGCAGCGGCCGGTCGCGAGCGCGCTTCGACGCTTGTCGCACTGTAATCGATAGTATAGAATGCATTCCACTGAATACGGCGATGGCATGTCGCTGAGGGTGAGGAGTGGATCTCGGGCAGCAGGCTGTGATGCAAGCTGCCACCCGATTCCGAACCGGTTGGCCGGAGACGACGTCTCGATCGACATCGCCGTCATCCGCTGCGTGGTGTCGTGACTCCGCTGGTCGGCACTGGCAGACAGCAGGAGAACGGGAGAGCGTGAGCAACAGTGACAACCGCGCGCATGAACGAGACACCCTCGGATGCCGAACTCTGCGGATGGTTCGACAGTCTCAGCAACTGGGGCCGCTGGGGCGACGACGACGAGTGCGGAACGCTCAACCTCATCGACGAGGACAAACGCACACAAGCGGCCGGACTCGTTCGGCGCGGTGTCGCGATCTCCTGTGCGCAGGCGATCACGTTCAGCGCCGATTCGGACGATCCGTGGCCGGCCTCACGGAGATTCATGAACAAGGTGCCCCAGGCCGAGGCGTTCTCGCCGGACTTCGTCGGCCGGTCGTCGGCGAACGACGCGGTGCTCCTCAACTGCCATGGCTCGTCGATCACGCACCTGGACAGCCCGGTGCACAGCTTCTTCCGGCCGGCTCCGGGCCGCCCCATGGCCGGCTACAACGGGCTCGCCCCCACTGTGGTGACCGGCAGGGAGGGCGCGAGGGCGGGCAGCATCGCGCTGGCGGCGTCGGGGGTGGTGTCCAGGGGTGTGCTCCTCGACATCCCGCGCGCTCGAGGGCTCGACTGGCTCGCTCCCTCGGAGAAGGTCTTCCCCGCTGATCTCGAAGCCGCGGAGGCTGCCCAAGGAGTGCGGGTGGAGGCCGGAGACATTTTGTGCATCAGGACCGGTCATCCCGGTCGTCGCCGGGCCGAAGGCTGGCAGTCCACCGCCGGTCAGCAGGCCGGTCCGGACGGCGCGTGCCTCCCGTGGCTGCGAGAACGAGACGTCGCCCTCCTCGCCTGCGACACGGCGTGCGATGTGTTCCCGCCCGACAAGGGCCACATGGCAAGGCCGATCCACTGCATCGGCATCCCCGCCATGGGTCTGTGGTTGCTCGACGGAGCCGATTACGAAGAGCTCGCGGCGGCTTGCGCTGCGGAGCCGCGGTGGGAGTTCCAGTTCACGGTTGCGCCACTCAGGCTCGAGGGGTGCACCGCAAGTCCTGTGAACCCCATCGCCGTGCTCTGAGGCCACACTCAGCCGGGAAGGAAGGTGGCGTCGACCAGGGCAGCCGGATCGACGTCGACGGGTAGGCCCATCACGCCCTCCACGTCCGCGCAGACCGCCGCGATCGCTGCGGGATCCGGCTCGTGAGCATTCATGGCGTGGGCAAAAAGCTCCCACGTCTGGCGGAGCACCTCGAGGTCGTCCAGCTTGGTGCGAGCCCGCAACTGCGGCAGTGCCGCCTCGAAGCTGGACTGGAAGAGCCGGTAGCCCTCCAGCAACGCGGCGAGGAACCCGCGAAGCGTATGAGGCGCACGGGACGCGAACGCGCGAGTCGTCACGTACGCGCCCAGCTGATAGGGGCCGTGCTCCGTGGAGAAGTCCCGCAACACCGGCAACCCGAGTTTCCGTGCCAGGTTCGGCAGCGGGACGGTGGCGGCCATCGCGTGGATCTCGCCACGGATCAGCGCCTCCCAGTTGCGGCCGCGGCTGCCGCGGAACTCGGTGACGACGTCGGCCTCTGGGTCGAGCCCCCAGCCGACGAGAGCCTTCCGCAGCATCAGGTAATCCTGCTCGCTCTCACCGTTGGCGCCGACCACCCGGCCGCGCAGATCGTCCGGGGTCTGGATCCCAGTAGCGCCCATGACGGCGAAGACGTTGGACGCCTCGATGCTCATGACGATGAGCGGCTCCGCGCCGGCCAGTGCGGCCCGCACGATCGCCATTCCGGAGGCGCCGGCAACGTCGAGCTCGCCCGCCGCAGCCAGTGCCATCGCCGTCCCGGTGCTCGGCAGCTCGGTCCTGACGATCTGGACGCCGTGCCGGTCGAAGCAGCCGGCCTCCTCAGCCATGCTCAGCGCAGCGAATCCGGCCCCGTTGCTGCTGTGTCCGACGCGAACCGTCGCCACCGCGGTCACCACCCTTCCGGCGCGGGTCTGAGGCGCCCGCCGCAGTTCGGACGCCTCAGACCGGTCAGCCGTCGCCGCCTAGCTGCTCGACCAGCGGGCGAACCGCATCTGCAGCGGCTCGGCCGGGCTGGGCTCCCACTCGAGGTCGGCCTTCGCCCCGTTCAGCGCCGGCACCTGGTAGAGGAAGCCGGCCCAGGCGTCCTCCTGCAGGACCGCCTCCATCTCGTGGAACTTCTCGATAGCGGCCTCCTCGTCCTGTGTCCACATGGCGAGCGCCTCGCCGAGCAGGCGCTCGACGTCGGCATTGCAGCCGTAGCCGGAGTGCACCGGCGACGCGTCCGTGCAGTTGATCACGTTCGAGTAGATGTGGTAGCCGTGGAAGGTGTTCCCGCCGGAGTGGCCGTCCATGTGCAGCGGGCCGAGGCCGGCCGGGTTGTCGAACTTCTCCCTCTTGCGGGTCGTGAAGTCACCTGGATCGTAGACGCGGATGGTGGTCTCGATGCCGACCTCGGACAGGTACGACTGAACCGCCTGAGCCGCCTCCTCCATCTGCGGGTAGCTCGGGTTGACCGACAGCTCGACCGGCCCGATCCCGTCGGCGAAGCCGGCGTCGGCCAGCAGCTCGCGGGCCCGGTCCGGGTCGTAGTCATACGGTTCCAGGGTGGAGTCGAAGCCGACTTCCTCGGGCACCAGCGCCGCCGGGGTGCGCACCGCGCCGGGCACGAGCTCCTCGATGATCGTGTCGACGTCGATCGCGTGGTTGATGGCCTGGCGGACCTCCTTGACGTCGAACGGAGCCACCCGCTGGTCGATGGTGACTCGGACACGGCCCATGCTCAGCGACTCGACGATCTTCAGAGTCGAGTCTCCCTCGACCTGCTCGCGCAGCGCCGAGCTGAGCGGGTCGACGATGTCCACTTCGCCGGCGCGCAGCGCGGCGACCCGCGACGCCTCGTCGGGAATGGGACGGAAGATCAGCTCGTCGATCTCCGGCGCGCCGAGGAAGTAGTCCTCGTTCGCCTCCAGCACCAGCCGCTCGCCGCGCACCCACTCCGCGACCTTGTAGGCGCCGAGGCCGATCGGATCGTCCCCCGTGTAGATCGTCGGACCGACCTCCTCGGCCCAGCCGGCCGGCACCAGGGTCATCCGCTCGCAGAAGATGATGAAGAGCGGTTCCGGCACGGACAGCTTGAAGTCGGCGGTGAAGTCGTCGACGACGACCACCTCGGCGAGGTTCGAGAAGACGCCCGACTGCTGGGCCGCGAGCTCGGGGTCGAGCAGCCGTTCCGCGCTGGCCTTGACGTCGGCCGCGGTCAGCTGCTGCCCGTCGTGGAAGTACACGTCGTCGCGCAGCTTCATGGTCCAGGTCAGCTGGTCTTCGCTGACCTCCCACTCGGTCGCGATGTGCGGGATCACCTCGCCGGTCGAGCCGTCGCGGCGGATCAGGCCTTCGTGCACGTTCTGGAGGATGTTGCGATCGAGAATGCCGGCGCCGCCGTGAGCGTCGAGGGTCGTGATGTCGCCCTCGACCGCGATGGTGAGCGTGGTCGGCTCTTCGTCCTCACCGGATGCCGGCGTCTCGGATCCGTCCGATCCGCTTGAGGAGCAGGCGGCTACGAGCAGAACGGCCATGAGTGCCGCAGCAAGTCGTGTTCGTGTGATGGGCGTCCGTCTGGACGCGGTCTCCTGTGTGCCATGTCGCCGCAGCGTGGTACGCACCGAGACACCTCCTCGTCGAGGGTCAGTTGAGTACTAGAAAGAATACCGTGTAGTATGCTGCGCGGCATAGTGCTGTTACCGGGTCGTCACCTACCCTCCCGCCGAGGTCGCCGCCCGGGTCGCCACCTGGACGGCCTGATAGAGACCGGCCGGCAATCCACCTCGCTGAGCAGCGGCGACGTTCTCCCGCACATGCGCGACGTCGGTGCTGCCGATGAGCACCGTGGAGACGTCCGGCCGGGACAGCAGATGCCGGAGCAGCAGCTCGATCGGCGGCATCGCGCCGCGCAGACCGTCCAAGCCCGATCGCCGCCAGGCCTCGGCGTAGGACTGACGGCCGCCGTCGGCTTGTCCGGCCGGACGAGGGAGAACGCGACCGGCACCGCTGCGGACGATGACGCCGGCGCCCGTCCGTGCCGCCCGCGTGACCACGGCCTCGTACTCCGGCTGGAGCGCCGAGTAGGGAATCTGGAAGACGTCGAACACGTCCATGGCGAGGTGCTCCTCGATCTCCGGCAGCTCGCTGGAGACGCCGAGGAACCGGACCTTGCCGGCTTCCTTCAGCTCCAGCAGTGCCGCGACGGTGTCGTCGCGCTCGAGCACGCTCCGCCCCGGTGCACGGTGCACCTGGACCACGTCGAGCCGATCGGTGCGCAATCGCCGCAGGCTCTGCTCGACACCTGCACGGATGGTGCGAGGACGGTAGTCGTGCGGCGTCCGCGCCGGCGCGAGGCCGAAGACCTCGCGGCCGGGCGCGCAGCCGCACTTGCCGGTCAAGACGAACTCATCGCGCCGGTGCGCGAGGTGCCGGCCGATCAGCTCCTCGCTCAGCCCGTAGTCGATCGAGGTGTCGACGAGGGTGATCCCCTCATCGAGGACGGTGTTGAGTAGCCGGTCCGCCTCGTCGGACGCGAGGTGCCGGCCGACCGGCAGGCCGCGGAGATCGATGCCGCCGTAGCCCAGAGTCGAGACCTGGAGACCGGTGCGGCCCAGCGTGCGGTGCGGGAGGCTCAATGCACTCACCCTTCCTGTCGTCGACGGCGGCGCGGCCGCCGGTCAGTCGTCGGAGACAGCGCGGAACCGGCGGGTCGCCGCGGCGCCGGCCACCGCACCCGCCGCGCTGATCGCGCCCATGGTCATGCGCACGCCGCCGACGGTGGCGAGCGCACCGAAGAGCACGGGACCGACCGCCGTGGTCAGCCGGTTGACCGTCAGCCGGAGCCCCACGGCCAGTCCGCGACGATCGGTGGCGACGCGGCGCGCCACCAGGGTCAGCGTGATCGGGTTGCCGGCGCCGAGCATGAAGCCGGAGACGACCATGGTGACCACGACGACCGCCAGCGACGAGGTCAGTACCGTGGCGACGATCGCCACGGCGCCGAGCACCAGGGAGCCTCCGAGGTAGATCCACATGGGTAGCCGGCGGTCCAGCACCGGATGCAGGACCCGGGAGACGATCCCGGCGGCCGCCGTGGCCGACAACAACACGCCGATCAGCGACGACGACCAACCGAGGTTCTCGAAGTACAGCGGAAGGAACGAGTTGCGTAGGTGGGTGAGGCCGACGGCCAGGCCGGACGCCAGCACCACGATCCGCACGACCGGTTCGCGGAAGAGATCACCGGCGCCGCGATAGGGCGAGAGCAGCAGCCCCGTCAGCCCGCTCACGCGCACCTTCGCGACGATCGACTGCGTGGTCTCGGCCAGCAGCCGCGACGACGGCAGCAGCAGCGAGATCAGCACCGAGAGCAGTCCCATCACCACGACCGCTGAGAATGCGGTGGCGTAGCCGTCGAGGTCGATGAGGATGCCGCCGAGGGCGGGTCCGATGAGGTTTCCCACCAGGGTGAACGTGGCGAAGCCCGTGACCCGCCGCGGATCGTGGTCCTCGCTTCCGAAGGGCCTGGTGGCCAGCGCCTGGATCGCGAGTCCCACCGCGAGCGTGCCCAGACCGATGATGAACTGGCTGACCAGCAGGCCGCCGATGGTGCCGGTGAACGCCAGCAGGGCGGCGCCGGCGCTGAGCGTGATCGCGCCGGAGGTCACCAGGCGGCGGCTGCCGATGGAGTCGGCTGCAGCACCGAAGGGTACGGCGATGAGCAGCCCCGAGACCTGCGACAGCGCCACCGCGATGCCGACGACCGTGGCGCCGGCGCCGAGCGATACCGCGTACGGCGCGATGAACGGCCGCAACAGCGAGACGGCGACCCCCTCGACCAGCGCGAGCACGCAGATGACGACGACGACCCGCAGCCCGGGGTTCACCTCGTCAGAGTCCCAGTAGCCGCGCGGCGTTGCCGCCGAGTACGGCGGCCTGGTCGGTCGGGTCCAGGTTCAGCTCGCGCACGTACCGGCCGGGCACGGCCTCGCCCATGTCCCAGGGATAGTCGCTGCCCAGCAGCAACTGGGCGGGCGGCACATGCCGGAGCAGGATCTCCAGCGGGACCGTGCTGTGCGTGATCGTGTCGAAGTGGCACTCGGCCAGGAACGTGCTGGGCGGCCGGTCGGTGTGCGCGTGCGCCTCCGGCCGCACCTGCCAGGCGTGGTCGATCCTCCCGGTCAGGTAGGCGATGCTGCCGCCGGCCTGCGGGAACGACACCTTCAGTCCTGGCAGCCGGGCCAGTACCCCGGAGAGCAGCAACCGCACCAGCGAGAGCGTTGCTTCGTGCGGGTTGCCGATCATCTGGACCAGCTTGTAAGGGCCGAGCCGGTCCTCTCCGGCCACGTTGTCGGGGTGGAAGAACACCGGGACGTCCAGCTCGCGCGCGGCGGCGAGGAACGGAAAGAGCTCAGGGTCGTCGAAGTAGCGGCCGTTGATGTTCGTGCCGACCGCGACACCACGCATCCCGAGCTCGCCGACCGCGCGCCTCAGCTCGTCGATGGCCGCTGGCACGTCCTGTAGCGGGACGGTCGCCAGCCCGGCTAGCCGGTCCGGGTGCGCGGCGACCGCCTCGGCGAGCGCGTCGTTGGCGGTCCGTGCGAAGCGCATGCCGAGATCCGGCTCCGCCCAATAGCAGAACAGCCAGCTCGCAGTGCACAGCACGCGGACGTCGACGCCGGTGCGGTCCATGTCGTCGAGTACCAGGTCGAGCTCGGTCAGCCGCGGGATCACCGGACCCAGCGGCCGGCCGTTGTGGAACAGCTGTTCCGGCCAGACGCTGTCCTTGCGCAGTTCGAACCCGTCGATCGCCGTCAGCAGCCGCGGCGGGACGAAGTGCGCATGGATGTCGACGACCGCCACGGCTCAGGCGCCCACACCGGCGGCGGCCAGCTCGTCTCGCAGCTGGTCCTCCTCGGTCTTCGACAGCGCCGGGATCGCCGGTGGCACCGGACCGCCGGTCATTCCCTGCAGGTGCGACCAGAGCTTGACCGTCGCGATCGGGCACAACCCTTTCGCCCGCCACGGCGTGAGCACCCACGCGCTGTGCAGGTCGCGCAGCCGCTGCAGCTCGTAGAAGCCGCGCGCCGCCTCCTCGAAGCGGCCGGCCAGCCCGGCCTGGACGTAGTCGCGCATCGGCTGCCTCGTCGCGGAGTCGAACATCATGTTGGTGCCCGTGTAGATCGCCTGCTGGCCGAACTGCGTCAGGTTGACGAGGAAGTTCTCCTCGTTCGGGTCGACCACCACGATGCTGTCGCCGACCAGCTCGCGGATCCGGATGGTGTGAGCCATGTCCAGGCCGTTCTTCAGCGCGCAGATGTTCGGGATCTCGGCCAGCTCGGCCATGGTCTCCGGCGCGATGGCGTAGCCGGCCTGCCTGGTGTTGAAGATCGTGATGCCCAGTTCGATCTCGCGGGCGATGGTCTCGAAGTAGCCGAACAGGGCGTCCTTGTGCGCACCGCCGAACTGCGGCAGCACCAGCGAGATGAAGTCCACGCCCAGGCCCTGGGCGTGCTTGGCCAGCGCGATGGCCTCACCCGGACTGGGGTGGGCGCAGCGCGCGATGATCGGCACCCGGCCGCCGGCCTCCTCGACCGCGATCTCGACCACCCGCCGGCGCTGCTCGCTGGTCAGCAGCCAGAAGTGGCCGTAGTAGCCGTTGACGTACAGCCCGGACGCCTGGATCACGTCCAGGCAGTGCCGCAGGTCGTGCCGCCAGCCGTCCTCGTCGAGCTCGCCGTTCGCGTCGACCGGCAGGCACGGCGCGGTGATCACCCCGCGCAGCAGCTCCTTCGCCGCGTCCTTCGCCTCGTGTCGTCCGTACTTCGCCTGGACCATCGATCGATCACCGACCTCACTGGTGTCGTTGGAGCTGCATCGGCGTCACGCCAGGATGATCCGATCGTCGCTCACGTTGCCTGGGTACGGGCCTTGCCTGATCTCCAACAGCCGGCTGCCGTCCTCGAGGTAGACGGCCTCGTGGCCTTCCACGCACAGCAGCGCGTCGCCCGGCCGCAGCTCCGCCGTGCCGGCCGCGACGCCGTCGAAGTCGCTGACCTCGACCCGGACCGCGCCGGACAGGCACACCATCACCTTGTGGCAGGTCGGCCAGCCTCGGGACGGCTCCTGGGGCAGGTGGACGTGCTTCGAGCCGGCGTCGCCGGGGGATCCCTGGGTGCGGACGATCTGCAGCGGCAGGTCGAACTCGGTCAGGTAGGCGCGCCGCCCGTCGTTCGGGTAGTAGCTGTCGAACGCGTCGAACGACGCCGGGACGTAGAGCCCGATCAGCCGTCCGTCGTCGGGAGCGGTGAATCGGATCGGCGCGCTCACACCGGCCGACCCGGTTCCAGCAGCGTCGGGAAGCGGTCGGGAAGGACGGTGCCGAGCCGGGCTGGACCCTCGACGCCGAGCGCTCGCTCGAGGAAGACGTTGCGGGCGCGGAGCAGCCGGAGATCCTCGGTGCCGGTGTTCGAGTGCGACCGCCAGACGTCGAACGGGGGCGCCACGACGTCGCCGGCGCGCCAGGCGATCGACCGCGCGACGCCGCCCTCGCGCCAGATGTCGGTCCGTCCTGCGCCACTGAGGACGAAGAACGCCTCCTCGGCGAGGCTTCGGTGTGGCCAGACGAAACCGCCGGGAGCGATGGTGAGGACGGACACATCGAGCACCCTTTGGCCGGTCATGTCGTAGTGCCGGACGGACACGCCCTCGCCGTACTCCGCATCGACCGGGCCGGCCGGCTGGTCCGCCAGGCTCCGGACGATGTTGGCCCGCAGCCGGTTCGGAGCGAGCTCCTCTGCCCTCGTGTAGTAGTCGGGCTCGTCGTCGAACCGGTCCGGGAACCGGATGTCCTGGTCGTAGAGCGAGTTCTTGCCGTACAGCACCTTGCCGATGAAGTTGCCGGTCTTGAAGGCGATCTTGCGGGTCGGCTCGCTGTCGGAGACGTTGGAGTGCAGGTGCCACGCGTTGCATGGGATCGAGTACAAGTCGCCGGCCTGCCAGTCGACCTTGAGAGTCTCGGCGTCGTCGGCCTGGCGGTATTCACTCTGCCCGCGGCCGGACAGGATCAGCGTGATCGTTTCGTCCAGTTGGCGGTGCCGGCACTTCGACTCCAGGGGCCGCATCTCCGAGAGGTGGATGCCCAGGGTCGAGTTTCCGCCGAGGTAGTCGAGCTTGCAGGTCGGGAAGGTCCGGCCGGGCCTCGGCGCCAGTTGATGCGTGAGTACGTGCCGGGCCACCATGCCCGTGGCGATCAGGCCTCGCGCCGGGTCGTAGAAGAGCCCTTCCGGTGCGCTCTGGTTGAACAGGTCCGCGTCGAACGGCGCGCTGATCGCTGTCATCGGGATCCTTCCATCGCCGCACTCAAACCGTGGACGAGGTGCTGGTCACACCACTCGGCACATCCTATATCATGCACTAACCTGGTCAAGGGTGAGGAGCGCCGTGAAGGACGAGCACAACGCAGAACCGAGTCCGGCGTACGGGGCGGCGAAGGCGGTGAAGCCGCGCAGCTTCGTCGATCGATACGAGAAGTTCCGTTCGCTCGACCCGCACTTCGCAGAGGTGTGGTGCCAGTACACCGGAGCGATGCTCGCTCTGCCCGCACTCGACATGCGAACCCGCCTACTGACCCTGACCAGCATGTACACCATGCTCAGCGACCAGGACGGGTTGCTTGACACCCTCGCCGCGGCCGTCGAGCAGCGGGTGGACCTGAAGGAGGTGCTGGAGGCGATCCTGCAGTGCTGGGTGTATGCCGGCGAACAGCCGGTGAGCGTGGCGGTGGATGTCCTCATCGAGGTCGCGGACGCCGCCGGCCAGCTGGCCGGCCTGAAGGCGCGGGGGCTGCCACCCGAGACCGGCCGGATCGGGCGATCGCTGGAGGTCGAACGCGAGTCCTGGTCGGCCGAGGATCGCGCCGACCCTCGGCTGTCCGGCCTGCTGGAGCGCCATGGCTGGGAGGGCATCAGCCTCGGGTTGCAGCAGCGGCCCGGGGTCCACCTCGACGTGCTCGAACGGCTGGAGCGGCTCGATGTCGCCTTCACCGGCCATTGGGTGAACACGATCTATCGTGGCATGTACTCCCGAGGAGTGCTGGACGAGAAGACTCGGATCCTCTGCATGGTGGCCGACTGCCTGGCGACCGGCGAGATCAGGAACGGACGGGGGCACATGCGGTGGGCGGTTCTGGCCGGCGCCACCCCCGCCGAGGTGCGCGACGTCGTGCTCCAGGCGTGTGCGGTCATCGGGCACCCGCACATCATCTCCACGGCGCTGCCGGCCCTGATCGACGTACTCGATGAGCTGGGCCGACTCGACGAGCTGTCCCAGTCCGACCCCTGAACCCATGCACGTCACTGAGGGAGGAGTGTCTATGGAGGGCCGCGAGTTGCCGGCCGGCTGCAGTCCGAGCGCGTACGAGGCGGGCACACGATTCCGCCCGGCCACCTTCGCGTCGCGGTTCGAGCTGCTGAACCGGCTGGACCCGCATTTCGCCAGCGTTTGGCTGAACTACACCGGAGGGCTGCTGGAGCGGCCGCACCTGGACGTGCGTACCCGGCTGCTGATCCTCGTCGGCCAGCACACGATGCTCAAGGACGGGCCGGCGCTGCGGGACACGATGGAGGCGGTCGTCGCCGCCGGCGTCGACCTGAAGGAGGCCCTGGAGGTCGTCTTCCAGTGCTGGCTGTATGCCGGCGACTCGACCATGGGCCAGGCGGTTGAAATCTTCGTCGACGTGGTCAGTCGGGCCGGCCGTCTGTCCGAGGTCGAGGCGCGAGGTCTGCCGCACGACGTCGCCACCCGCGACCGCGACCTGGAGGCCGAGCGCGAGACCTGGTCGCCCGACGACCGGGACGACCCGCGGCTGCCGGGGCTGCTGGAACGCTACGGCTGGCATGCACCCAGCGCCGGGCTGCGGCTGCGACCGGGCAACCACATCAACGTGCTGTCCACGTTCGACGCGCTCGACCGCGGGTTCGCGAAGCTCTGGGTCGACAAGAGTTACGGCGCGATGTACGTCCGCGACGTCCTCGACGGCAAGACCCGGCTGCTGTGCATGGTCGGCGACTGCCTGGCCATCGCAGAGAGCCACAACGCCTCACGGCACATGCGCGGCGCCCTGCGCCAAGGCGCTACCGCCGCGGAGGTGTTCGAGGTCATCGTGCAGTCGTTCGCAGTGATCGGCAGCCCGACCCTGGCGGGCCTCGCCATCGACGACTTCGTCCTCGTGCTCGACGGTGAGGGGCGGCTGGCCGAGCTGGTCGGCGAGGAGCAGGAGGCCATGGTCCGGAAGGTGGTCAACGCCCGGCGGGCCCGTCGAGGCGGCGTCACCGAGACGACGGCCGCCGACGGTCAGGTCACGTAGACCGAGCGCCGGCCCCGTTCGCCGCAGGTGGCGATCGACCGGGGCCGGCAACCGGAGCTCTCAGTACGTCGAGCTGGTCAGCCGGAGCAGCTTCGCCGGGTTCCGGCAGAGGATCGCCTCCGCCTCGTCCTGGGTGATGTCCGGGATCGTCTCGACGTACTCCACGGGTCGCCATACCGACATGCCTTGCGGCCAATCGGTTCCGGAGACGATGCGGTCCACGCCGACCAGCTCGATCATCGTCCGGGTGAGGATCGGATCGTGCAGGATCAGGTCGTAGTAGAACCGGCCGAGATACTGGCTCGCCCGTTCCAGCGCCAGGCCGGAGAAGAAGCCGCGCCAGATCTGGTAGTCGATCCGGCCGACGATCCAGGGCAGCGCGCCGCCAGCGTGCGGCAGGTAGACGTCCAGCCCGGGGAACTCGTCGAGCATCCCGCTCACGATCATGGACACCGCCGCGAGCGTGGCTTCGAACGGGTTGCCCAGGGAGTTCACGAGGTCGACGCCGCCTTGGTACAGGCGATCGGGACCGAGCGGGTCGATGTTGTGCATCATGAGCGGCTGATCCAGCTCTTCGCATCGAGCCCACAGCGGCCAGAACGACTTGTCGCTGGCGTTGAGGCCGTTGACGTGGTGTCCCAGGTTGATCCCCCGAAGCCCGGGAAGGGCCGCGGCCCGCTCGAGTTCCTGCAGCGAGAGGTTCACATCCTGCAACGGCAGGATGATCTGACCCATGAATCTGTCCGGATACTGCTGGTGCAGCTCCGACAGGCCGTCGTTCTGGGCGCGCGCAAGACGAAGGGCGAACTCCGGCGGCGCCCAGTAGATCTTGGGATGGGTCATGCCGATCGAGTGCAGGTCGACGCCTCGGTCCTCCATGCGCTCGAGCTGCCATTCGATCTTGATCAGCCGCTCCATGAACCGCGAGCCCCGATAGGGGTAGTACCCGGCACCGTGGCCGCGGCCGATCGCCTGCATCGTGTAGGTACCGCTCTCGTCCGGGCCCGAGATCTTCGCGTTGTTCTGCCCCCCTTCGGTCACGACCAGTTCCACGAACTCGCCCGAGTACCAATGGGTGTGTGCATCGATGATCGGCTGGGAGTACTCGAACTTCTGCGGCACGCCCGTCTTCAGCAGGTCGGGGCGAGGGTAGGCGACGCCGTTCTGGACGCTTCCGTCTGCGGTTTCGGCAGTCATCTGTCAGTCTCCGGTTCACTCAGAGGACGGCGATCGGATTCACCGGGCTGGCGGTGCAGGCACCCAGCTTCAGCGGCGCCAGAGCCAGGAAGAACTCCCATCGGTTCAGGCGGCTGCACTCGGCGGAGACCTTTTCGTAGTCGGCGCCGTCCAGTAGCCAGAGCCCGATCGCCGGAATGCCGATGCCATGGACGGGACGATCCAGCCGCCCCTTCACCGACGGGACCCAGTCGTTCGCCGTATCGCAGGCCAGGATGGCGATGTCGCGCTCGCGGAACCATGGCAGGCACGCCCCATCCGGACCGGCCTGAGTCGCCGGATCGGTGTTCCAGCCCAATGCCCTCTTCCGCCCTGGGTGCCCGGTCCGGATGCACAGGATGTCGCCCGACTCAGCGCGTATCCCTTGGCGCTCTTCGGCCTCGTCGAGGTCTTCCGGGAAGATCTTGGTTCCGGGGTCCAGCCATTCGACTCCGCGCAGCCGAGCGATGTCCAGCAGTACGGCGCGCGAGACGATACCGTCCCCGGCCAGGGTGATCGCACCCTTCTTCACGCCCTCACGACTCGAGACCTCGGTGGGCGAGAGGCCGTTGTACCCCGCCAGGGGCCGACCTGGATACGGGCGGAAGAAATGGTGCGCCGGCCCGTCGAGATGGGTGACACCCAGCCCGTGACAGTTCAGCAGCACCGCCTCCGAGGCGCCCGCTCGGCCGACGTACTCCGGGTCGTAGTGCTCGGGCCCCGGTAGTGAGCGAGCGAACCTGCGTGGTTCTGGCCACCCGTCGTCGAGGTTGGGCTCGTGGAACCTGATGTCGAGACCGCAGGAGATGCTGGTTCCTTCCCTGACCAGGGCGGCGGCTTGCTGCCGCTTGCGCTGGGTCACCAGGTTGAGTGTCCCCAGCAGGTCGCCGGAGCCCCAGCGACCCCAATTGCTCAGCTCATCGAACCAGGCGCAGATCTGCTCATCAGTCGGTGTCTCGCGCAATTGATCTTCCTATCGCGTCGCACCCGGAATGGGACGAATGGTGTATTCGGTTCGCGTCATCCCTCCGGCACGGGTTCCGGGACGCGCCATTCTTCGAGACGATGTTGTCGAGCTTCTCGGACGGTTCGGCGAGGATCTGCACGTCGGCGACGACGATCTGCTCGATGCCGGCGTCCTCGCTGAGCCGCCACGTCGCGCCACCCTCGTCGAACGGGGTTGCCGTAGCCGGGTTCACTTCCTCGAACGTGTCCTGGCCGTCCGGCGAGAGCATCCAGGCGACGAAGAGAATCGAGGTGTTCGGAGCGCTGGGCTCGGGACTGATCGCCATCTCACATCGACCCACGCCATCGCTGTATTCGGTGGAATGCACTGTATATGACGGGGGATGGGCCGGCAACGGTCACCGGTGAGGCAGGGGTCTGTTGCCGCGATCTGCGAGAACGGCGCTGACTTGCAGCGAGCCGGGGTGCTCACGTCCAGTCACGGGTCCGCTCTCAGCGGGCAACCTGGCGGACCAGCTCGTCCATGATGTGATCGTCCGGACTCCATTCGTGCGCCTGCGGGAGCTGTCCCGCCAGGCTGTCGAGGACGACGGCGATGCCCTCCCTCGACGGGTACGGAGGGTCGGACATCGCCCGGCGGAAGAAGTCGGCGGTGAGCCGAATCGTCTCCGGGTCGCTGACCCGCCCATGGTCCCGGATGATCGCCTCGGCCAGACCGGCCCGGCTCTTCACGGCTCGCACCCCTGCCACGTACGCCTCGACCGCGGCGCGGGCGGTGTCCGGGGCGGCCGTGACGTACCGGCGCGAGGCGACCAGGCCGCCCAGTTGGTACGGCAGATCGAGGTCCGGTCCCTCCAGCAGAACCCGTGCGCCGCGCCGGACGGCGTCGAAGGCGCGCGGCGGGATGATCAACGCGGCGTCCATGGCGCCGGACAGCACTCCCTCGACGAGGTCACCGTGGGTGCCGGCCTCGACGACCGCGACGTCGCCGTCAATGTCAAGTCCGACCCGCTCCAACAGGTACCGCCAGAGGACGAGGTCGAGCACCTGGCCGTCGGTCACGCGGGCCCCGATCCGCTGGCCGCGGAGGGCCTCGACCCCGTCGGTGGGCTCGGCGGTGATGAGGATGTGGCTGAACGTGTTCAGCGCGCCGGTGAGGTAGACCAGGTCGGAGCCTGGGACGGTGAGGTTCGCCTCGAGCAGTGCGGGCGACGCGATGTTGGCGAACTGCACGTCGCCTGCGTGCAGCGCCCTGACGACCGCGGAACTGCCGGGGAAGTCGACCGGCTCGACCTCGTATCCCCGGGAACGGAACTCGCCGTCCTGCATGGCCGCCCACGCGGGCAGGCTGCCGCCTCCGGGGGAGGGGAACCCCATGCGCAGGGGGATCAGATCGGTCACTCGGCACCTCCGGACGGGGGTCGCGGACGAACGGGCGCGGCCGGGCCGGGTCGAGTGAGGCGGGTACCGGGCGGGTCGGCGGCCCACTCGGCCGGCTGTTCCCAGGTCTCGTCGTAAACGACATCAGCGAGCGCAACGCGTCGCACCGGCCCGTGCCGCCCAGCCGGCTTGCCGAGCGTGACGACACCGGCCACTGTGACGTCATCGGGAATCCCGGCGGCGGCCTTCAACTCGTCCACGGCGAGGAGGTGCCACACCGAGAACACGCCGCCGTACCCGAGCGCGCGGGCGGCGAGCAGCAGGTTCTGACCGGCCGGGTAGACCGACGCGCCGTCGAGGAACGACATCGTGCCGTCACGCAGTCGCGCGCACAACAGGACGATCACCGGGACGTCCTCCAGGTGGTCGACATAGTGCTGGATGGTCCGGGCCTGGCGGGTCCTGGGGGAGTCCGGATCGGATCCGTCGGATCGGTAGAAGCTGTCGCTGTTCCTCTTCGCCGCCCACGCGACGCGGAACGCGCGGCCGAGCACCTCACGGGCCGGACGGCCCGCGTCGCCACCGCGGAGCACGACGAACCGTACCGGCTGGCGGTTCGCACCGGACGGCGCCCGGGTGGCCGCGAACAGGATCTTGGCCAGGTGCTCGGCCGGAATCGGATCGGGCAGGTAGCGGCGGATCGCCCGGGTCGTGCACAGGCCCTCGAACATCTCGACCTTCAGGGCGTTCACTGCTCGGCCCCGGTCGCCGCGCTCAACTCGGCGATCTCGGTCGGCGACAACCCGAGCTCGGACAACACCTCGGCCGTCTGCGCTCCGAGCCCCGGCGCCGGGCCAAGCCATTGGCGGTCATCGAGCCGGACCATCGGGCCGGCCTCGCGCACCGGTCCGAGCCCGTCGCGCTCCTCGGTGCGGATGATCCGGTTGTGCCTCACCTGCGGCTCGGTGAGCACCTCGGCGAACGTATGCACGGGCCCTGACGGCACGCTCCGCTCGTGCAGGCCGGCGAGGATCTCGTCCCGGTCACGACCGGTGAAGCTCTCCTCGAGTTCGGCCACGATCTCGGGGGTGTGGTAGGCGCGAACGGTCAGGTCGCGGTACTTCGTGTACAGGTCCGGCCGGCCGGCGACGGCGCATATGCCGCGCCAGGTGTCGTCGGTGAGCGAGTTGAAGGTGAGGTAGCGTCCATCGCCGGCCCGCACGGTCGCGGCCGTGCGGGGCGGCATCGTCTGCACCGGGGACGGCTCGGCGTCGTCGAACGCGTAGGCGCTCAGCAGGTCAGGCCAGGAGAATGCGACGGCGACGTCGAGCATGTTGACGTCGAGGTGCCGGCCGGTCCCGGTCCGCCCGCGGTCGATCAGCGCCGCCAGCACCGCCTGCGCTGCGGCCATTCCGGTGATCTTGTCCACCAGGATCGACGCGGACGGTTCCGGCCGGCCGCGGCCCAGGCCGTACGTCATCCCGGACAGACCCTGGACGACCACATCGAAGACCCGATCGCCCGCCCGCGGGCCGGACGGTCCGTAGCCGGTGATCGACACCGTGACCAGCCTCGGGTTCTTCTCGCGCAACTCGGCCCAGTCCAGCCCGAGGCGCGCGGCCACGCCAGGTCGCCAGTTCTCGATCACGACGTCACTGCGCAGCGCCAGCTCGCGGGCGATCTCCGCGCAGCGCCGCCGCTTCAGATCGAGGACGACCGAGCGCTTGCCGCGGTTGACGCTGTAGAACCGCGCCGTCATGCCGTTGTGCGCGCGGGGCAGCCGCCGCCACACCTCACCCCCGGGGGGCTCGATCTTGGTGACCTCGGCACCGAGCTCGGCCAGCAGCAGGCCGGCCATCGGGCCGGCCGCCACCTGGGTGAACTCCAGCACGCGCACGCCGGCCAGGGGCATCGCCGGCGAAGGGTCAGAGCCAGCGTCAGGCACGACCGCCGGCCAAGTCGCCCAGGCGGTCGGGTAGGGCGGAGTCGAGCGTCGGCTCGTCGGCCGGCAGGTCGAGAGCGCGCTCGAGGGCGACGTTGCGGACCTTGAGCAGCCGGACGTCGGTGTCCGCGACGTGCTTGCGGACCGCACCGAGCGGCGGGCAGACGACGTCACCGGTGGTCCACGTCAGGACCCGCACCTCGCCGTCGGTGCCGCGCAGCTCGGTGCGGCCGGAGCCGCGCAGGACCAGCATGCTCTCCTCGCCCAGCGGTCGGTGCTCGCGGACGTGGCCGCCGGCGCCGATGCCCACCAGTGCGACGTTGAGCGTGAGCTGGCCGCCCATCGCGAAATACTTCAACGACGCCCGCTCGCCCAGCTCCGGGTCGGACGCCGGCAGCTCCTCGTCGGCGATCTGGCGGATGAAGTTCGTCTTCACCGTGCGCGGTGAGACGTCCTCGCGCACGGTGAAGAAGTCGAGCTCGTCGTCGAAACGGTCCGGGAGCCGGGCGGCGCCGTTGTAGACGCGGTCCTTCTTCGTGTAGGTGCCGCCACCGCCGTGCAGGATGCGGTTCATCAGCGGCGTGTTGCGGAACGACAGCTGCCGGGCCGGCTCGTCGGAGTCGGCGTTCACGTGTCGGTGCCAGGCGTTGGCGGGGATCACGACCACATCGCCGGCTTCCCACTCGGTGACGATGACGTGGGTGTAGTCGCTCTGCCGCATCTCGGTGCGGCCGCGGCCGGAGATGACGTAGGCCAGCGTCTCGTCGAGGTGGCGGTGGTTGCACTTGTACCCGCCCGGCTGGATCTCGGCCAGGTGCATCGCCAGCATGCTGTTGCCGCCCATCCTGTCCAGACGGCACGTGTACTGCGGCTTGTCCGGGAGCGGCGCCACCTCGTGCGTGGCCACCTGCCGCGCGATCAGCCCTTGGGCCTCCAGCCCGGTCGCGGTGTGCTCCAATTCCTCGGGGAAGTCCTCGGCGACATTGTCGATCGTGCTCACTGGGCCGCTCCTTCAGAGTTGGCGGACGTGGTGTGGTCGTGCGATGCGTCGGCTAGAGCATCAGCCGTCCGCCGTTGACGTCGAGGCTCGCGCCGGTGATGTGACGTGCGCCGTCGGACAGGAGGAACAGCACCGGCGCGACCTGGTCCTCCACCTCCGCGATCCGCCCGAGCGGGGTGACGCTGCGCAGGCGCTCCATGCCCGCGTCGTCGTACAGCTCCCGGATGCGCGGGGTGAGCGTGATGCCCGGCGCCACCGAGTTCACCGTGATGCCATGCCGTCCGGCCTCCTGCGCGAGCTGGCGGGTCAGGCCGATCACACCGGCCTTGGCTGCGGCGTAGAAGGCGGTGGTCGGGTTGGACGGGCTGCGACCGGCCGCGGACGAGACCGTGACGATGCGGCCGAAGCCGGCGGACTTCATCTGCGGGATGACGGCGCGGCACGAGTAGAACGCCGACGAGAGGTTCAGGCGGATGCCCCGGTCCCACTGGTCGTCGGTCACGTCCTCGAGCGGGGTCTTCGCCGGGAACCCGCCGACGGAGGCGACGAGGAGCTGGACGATGCCGAACTCCTCGTTGGCGATCCGGACGAGCCGCTCGTTCTCCGCTGAGATGGTCGCGTCGAACACCACGGTCCGGCACTTCCCGCCGACGCCGGCGATCTCGCCTTCGACGTTGGTCAACTCGTCGGCCTTGATGTCACCGGCGACGACGTTGGCACCGCGCCGAGCCAGCTCGACGGCGACGCCGCGGCCGATTCCGAACGCGGCGCCCGTCACGATCGCTGTCCTGCCCGCGAACTCGTCGCCGGTCATCGTCCGCCCTCCAGTCCTACCTCGACCCGGGCCGGGAAACGATCAGGTAGGCGGGTGTCCAGGTTCTCCGCGCGCTCGAGGCCCAACGCCCGCTCCAGGAAGGTGTTCCGGACCCTCAGCAGCCGAACCTCGGTGTCGCCGGTGTTGACGTGCCGGTGGCGCAGGTTGAACGGCGGTGCGATGAGGTCACCGGCCTGCCAGTCGACCGTGACGAAACGGCCGTCCTCACCCCAGAGGTCCGTGCGACCCCGACCGGCCAGCACGACCATGCTCTGCTCGGCCAGCGCCTGGTGTGGCCGGATGTAGCCGCCGGGCTGGATGCCGACGAGCGAGACCTCGAGGGTCCGGTGACCGCCCATCTCATAGAACATGATCGAGGCGCCGGTGCCGTATGCGGGGTTCGGTTCGGGCAGCGGCTCCGCCACGACGTTCTTGATGAGGTTGGTGCGGACGCGGCGCGGCGAGAGCTGCTCGCGGACGGTGAAGTAGTCGGGCTGGTCGTCGAAGCGGTCCGGGAAGCGTGACGCCTGGTTGTAGAGCGCGTCGTCGTCGTGGTACGGATTCTTGCCGTCCAGCAGCAGCCGATCCATCAGCATGCTGTTGCGCCAGCCGACCTTGCGGGTGTCCGGATCGTCCAGGGTGAAGTGCTCGTGCCAGGCATTGCACGGGATGATGTAGACGTCGCCGGCCTCCCACTCGAAGCGGGTCTTGGGTTTGGCGTCGTCCTGCCGGTACTCGCTCCAGCCGCGGCCGGAGGCTACGTAGGTGACGGTCTCGTCCAGATGCCGATGCGCGCACTTGCTGCTCCGCGGATGCATGCTGGTCAGCTGGGCGCCGAGCGTGCAGTTGCCGCTCATGCGGTCGAGCGAACACGTGGACAGCCGGCGCCCCGGACGCGGCGCCACCGGGTGGGTCAGGATCTGGCGCGCGACCATGGCCTCGAGGAACAGCCCGCGGCGCCGGTCGTAGACCAGGCCCGCGGGCAGCGCCGCCTCGAACGCGTCGACGTCGAACCCGGTGGCCGCATCGGTGGACTGCATCGCGTACTCCGATTCGTGAGGAGGCAGCGCCTCAGAGCATGAGCTTTCCACCGTTGATGTCGATCGTCGCGCCGGTGATGTACGAGGCGGCGTCGGACGCGAGGAAGACCACCGCGCCGGCCTGGTCCTCCGGGGCGCCGACGCGGCCCATTGCCGTGGCCGCCGCGGCCGCCGCCCGGCGTTCAGGGGTGGACAGGCCCTTGGCCCGGTCGGTAGGCGTGGTGCCCGGCGCGATCGCGTTGACGGTGACGCCGTCCTTGGCCACCTCCCAAGCCAGCTGGCGGGTCAGGCCGAGCATGCCCGCCTTGCTCGCCGCGTAGGCCGTCGACGTCAGATGGTTGGGCATGCGGCCGGTCCCGGACGAGACGTTGACGATGCGGCCCCAGCCGCGCTCGATCATGGCCGGCAGCACCGCGCGGCAGCAGAGGTAGGCCGACTTGAGGTTGACCGCCAGCAGCCGGTCCCAGTCGTCCTCGGATGTCTCCAGCAGCGTCTGGCGAGTCAGGAAGCCGCCGGCGCAGTTGACCAGGATGTCGATGGTGCCGATGGCGTCGACCGCCTCGCCGATGAACCGCGTGACGTCGTCGGCCGAGCTCACGTCGCCCAAGGAGTAGTGGCCCCGGACGCCGAGCTCGGCGATCTGCTTCGCCGTCGACGCCGCGTCCTCGGCGTGCCCACGACCCACCACGGCGACGTCGACACCCTCACCGGCCAGGCCGAGCGCGATGGCGCGGCCGATGCCCCGATTGCCGCCGGTGACGAGAGCGGCCTTGCCGCGCAGCTCTGGGTAAGAGGTCACAAGCGCAGTATACAGTGTGGTACGCGAGTTTGTATGATGCGGATGCCCATTGTTGAGTCCAGGGAGGTCCGGTGGCAGCCAAGTACGGGAAGAGCGAGGCCAAGGCGGTTGCGCGAGAGAAGCTGCGCGGGTTGATTCCGGGACCGGTCCTGCCCATCGACGCCGATGGCGAGATGGACGAGACTGCTTACCGACACAACATCCGGCACTGTTTGGACGTGGTCGGGTCCGAGGCGCTGTACATCAACTCGTACTACCAGAACTACTGGCTGCTGAGCAGCGCCCAGCGCCGCCGGGTGCTGGAGGTGGCGATGGACGAGATCGCTGGTGCGGTGCCGGTGATCAACCGGTGCGCCCATCACAGTCCCAAGGAGGCGATCGAACTGGCGCAGCACGCCCAGGATCTGGACGTCGACTTCATCTCGCTCGTGCTGCCGCCGTTCGGCGCCAACAAGGACATCCTGTTCGGCTACTTCCAGATGATCGCGCGCGAGCTCGAGCTGGGCATCACGATCTTCAATACGTCGCAGGCGGGGTACTCGATCTCGCCGGAGTGGATGGCCGAGCTGGCGGAGATCCCGAACATCTGCGCGCTGAAGAACGGCCTGGACCTGGAGCACACCGGACGAATCAGGGAGCTCGTCGGCGACAGCATCGTGGTCGTCGACCCGAACGAGGAGAACTTCCTCGAGAACATCCGCAACGGGCAGCAGGCGATCTTCAGCGGCACGCAGCTGATGTTCGACTCGGCTCGAGCGCAGCCGTTGCGGGCCTACATGGAGGCGGCGTTCGCGGGTGACCTCGACAAGGCGCAGACGATGTTCGACGACCTCCAGCCGGTGCGCGACCTGCACCACCGCTGGGTGCTGGGACCCTGGCGAAGCGACGCCCGGGTCTGCCCGGTCGGCACGGTGAAGTTCTGGTGCGAGCAGCTGGGCATGATCGGCGGCCCGGTGCCCGAACCGCTGCCCGACCTCTCCGAGGCCCAGAAGAAGGAGCTACGGTCCGAGCTCGTCGCCGTCGGTCTCGTCGAAGCCTGACGGCTCAGCGGTTCAGGGCCGCCGCGTCCACGTCGAAGATGTAGAGCCCGCCCGCGAACCGGTCGCTGACGTAGACCAGCCCGTCCGGGCCCACGACGATGTCGTTGAGCTGAATCGTGGCCCGGCCGGGCGGCGGCTCCGGGACGAAGTACGCCACTTCCCTGGGGTTCGCCGCGTCGGCGATGTCGTAGACCCTCACCCCGGCGTTGAAGTAGGTGACGAAGACCAGGTCGGAGCTCTGGAACGAGCCCGGGCGCATCTCGTGGACGTTGTGCGATCCGAACCGCCCGCCCCGATTCGCGTAGTCACCGGCGGGGATGGGCAGCCGTGACACGACCCGCGGGTTGCGCTCGTCGCTGATGTCGACCAGTCGCACCAGGTAGTCGATGCTCGGCTTGCCTTCCTCGACGCATTCGTCCGTGACGACGAGCAGGTCGCGGCCAGGGATCGGGCAGGCGGTGTGCGTGTTCCGGCTGGGCCCGTCGACCTCGTTGACGTTGAGGTGGGCGACCAGGCTCGGCGCACTGATGTCTTCGATGTCGAGGATCACGACGCCGAGTCCCTCCCAGCCGCAGTAGAGCCGGTTGCCCCGGGGCACGCCGTGGTGCAGCTTCACGACCGTGTCGGGAGCCCAGAATTCCTGGTCCTTCTCGTCGTAGCGCATGCCGGGAAACCACCAGCGGCCCACCTCCACCGGGCGGGCCGGATCGGTCAGGTCGAGGATCGCAAGGATCTCGCGGCCGTGCCGGTGCCCCTGGCCCCGGTCGAACTCGCTGAACGACGAGGTCACGAACGCGTAGGGCTCGGACCAGTAGGTCATGCGGTGGACTCCGCGCCCGCCGCACGGCCAGTAGCCGATCTCGCGCGGCCGGGTCGGGTCGGCGACGTCGTACACGCTGAGCCCGGCGATCCACGGACGATCCAGGGTGCCCCCGTGGTTCTCCTTGAGCCGCTCCCGGTTCACCAACAACGTGTCACCGACGATCTGCACCTTGTGCGACCGGGTGTTGGGCGGTGCCGGGATCCGGTGGATCGGGCGCGGAGCGCTGGGGTCGCGCACGTCCACGATCGATGTGCCGCCGTTGCCCATGTGCCCGAAGAACGCGTAGCCGTCCTTGAGGTTGATGTGCATGCCGTCGCCGGCGCCGTTGAAGTCGGTGTGACCGACCAGCCGCATGTTCAGGCTCTCGAGGGCTTTCGGGAGTTGCCGACGCTTCATCGCGGGCCCCTTCTGTCCGGCTTCCGGTTGTGATGCACAGGCTAGGATACTATGCGATATACCGCACTCGTGGTGAGCGGCTTGACGGACACTGGTGGTCGGCGGCGTGCGGCGAGGCACGCGGATGGGAGCAGCGTGGCTGGCAACGGAGCGGGCGACTTCGACGGGGCGCTCTCGGTGATCGTCGGCGGGAACCAGGGCATAGGAGCGGCCATCGGCCTGGCCCTGGCCGCCGCCGGGTCACGCCTGGTGATAATCGGTCGCGACGAAGGCCGGCTGGCGGAGGCCAAGAAGGCCGCCGAGGAGGTGGGCACCGACGTCGTCGCCACGCAGGTGGCCGATATCTCGTCCGTCGACAGCATTCACGCCATGGTCGAACGCGTCCTCGCCGACCACGGCGCGCCCACCATCCTCGTCAACAGCGCCGGGGGCCTGGTGCGCAAGCCCGCCTTCGACGTGACGGTCGAGGACTGGGACTGGCTGATGGAGACCCACCTGCGAGGAACCTTCTTCACCTGCCAGGGCTTCGGGCGAGCGATGGCTGCCGAGGGCTACGGCAAGATCATCAACATGAGCTCGACCTGGGCGTCGACCTTCCTGCCGGGCCGCATCGTCTACGCGACGGCGAAGGCCGGCCTGGGCCACATGACCGAGGGCCTGGCGGTCGAGTGGGCGCCGCTCGGGATCCGCGTCAACGCGATCGCACCCACCACCACGACGACGCCCCGGGTCGAGCGCGCCATCGAGGCCGACGCGAACCTTCAGAGGACCGCCGTCTCCAAGATCCCGCTTGGTCGGCTTGCCACGCCTGACGACATCGTCGGTGCCGCGCTCTACCTCGCGAGCCCGGTCTCCGACTTCGTCACCGGCCACACCCTCTACGTCGATGGCGGATGGCGAGTCTCCAAGTAGCCGGGCGCAGGGCTCATGTGGCCAGGTGCCCGGTGTCGTGCGGCATCGCGGTGGCTCGTTCCGAGTAGCGATGGCCGTCATCGACGCCGGGGCCTTCGGCGGCACCGTCTCGATCAGGTGGAATCTGCGCTCGGAGACCGGGTCGTGGCCGGCATGCACCTTGACCCGTAGGCGCCGGAGGGCAGTACCTCGACCTGCCTTGGAGCGGCGAGGCGCTGAACGAGCCCTCATGGGGCCGTCGTACGGCAACTCGCACCACAAGAGGCAGCACGCAGCGACATGCCGCGGCAGTGCGAGGAGAGGGACGCCTGAGCCGGACGAACCTGTGTAGGGCGGGTGGGACTCGAACCCACGACCCAGGGATTATGAGTCCCCTGCTCTAACCGGCTGAGCTACCGCCCCGGAGGCGCGCGAACCGGACCTGCGCGCCCGAAAACCTTACCCCGATCGCCGAAGACCCTCGCCCCCGGTGATCAAGCGACCAGCCTGCCCAGCTGCCGACATCACCCGGGGCGGGTGGGCCGCGGGCGCCACCCACCGCGGTGGGATGGGCCGTGTGCCGGACGACGCGCGCGGCACCGATGCCGCCCTGCGACGATTCCCGCCGAGGCTGCGACGCGTGGCCGGGTGGGTGCTCGCCCGGTGGCTGGGGCGGATTCTCGCCCGCGGCCTCACCGGTTGCCTGCGCATCGACATCTTCGACCGGGCGATGACCATCGCGGCACAGACGTTCACCTCCGTCCTACCCATTCTCATTCTCATCGCCACCTGGGCGGGCGCGGGCGCCGTGGACGAGGCCACCGAGGCGGTCGACCTCCCGGACGAGTCGGCGTCGCTGCTGGACGAGGCCGTACGCGGCGCGGACGACACCGCGTTCGGGGTCATCGGGGCGCTGATCGTCATCGTGTCGGCCACCAGCCTGTCGCGGGCGCTGAACCGGGCGTTCACGGCGGTCTGGTCACTGCCGCGGCCGAGGAACCGGCTGGCGTCGGCGTGGCGGTGGCTGGCGGCGGTCGTGGTGCTGGCACTGTCGATCGTCCTGGTCCGCGGGCTGGTGACGGTGGCCGGCGAGTTGCCGCCGCCGCGGGCGTGGCAGTCGGTGACGGCGTTCGCCGCGGACCTCGCGGTGGCCGTGTTCCTGCCCTGGGTCCTGCTCGCCGGCGCGGTGCGGCCGCGGCTGCTCGTGCCGGGTGCCGCGCTGTTCGCGACAGTGATGCTCCTGGTCCGCCCCGTGTCGGCGCTCTGGTTGCCGCGGGCGCTCGAGACCAGCGCCGACCGGTTCGGCTCGATCGGCGTCGCGTTCACGTACCTGGCCTGGCTGTACGTGGTCTCGTTCTGCTTTCTGGCCGCGGCGGTGATCGGCCAGGTGGTCGCGACGGACGACGGACGGATCGGCCGGTGGATCAGGGCAGCGGACGCACGGATGCCCGGAGACCGCGCGGTCCCCGGGCATCCGTCGAGCGCGTCGCACTAGTGGTGGTCGGCGTGGTGTGCCAGCGCCTCCTCGATCGAGACCTCGGCGGGAGCCGACTTCGGCGTCGACGCCACGGCGGCCGACGAACCGCGGCCGACGTCGGACTGGGACGCGGTGCGGGTGAGCATGCCCCGCTCCCGGCTGGTGATGACGCCGTCGGCGACCAGCTCGGTCGCCACCGCCGTCACATGCCGCACGAACGCGCCGTGCGAGGCCCAGTCGCCCTCGTCGTCGATGAGGTCGTTGATCGTGCAGCCGTCACCGCTGTCGACGTTGGCCACGAGTGAGTCGAGGCCGCCGATGACCACCGTCGGGCGGGTGTCGGAGTCGGGGCAGGCGTCGCCGTCGCGCTCGACGACGGTGAACGTCACCGAACCGACGTCCGACGCGTTCCCGGCGTTGTCCGTCGCCCGGAACCGCACGGTGTGCTCACCGACCGCGCCCACCACGACCGGCGCCGTGTAGGGCACGAACGCTCCGTCGTCGAGGGAGTAGACGACGGAGGCGACGCCGGACTGCGCGTCCGTCGCCGTGACCGTCACGGTCGCCGAGTCGATGTAGTCGCCGGCGCCGTTCTGCTCGCCCGAGACCACCCCGGAGACCGACGGCGGCGTGGTGTCGTCCGGCTCCGGCGCCACGACGGTGAACGACACCGACTCGACCGGCGCGACGTTGCCGGCGTTGTCAGTCGCCCGGACCTGGACGGTGTGGTCGCCCAGTGCCGTCACGACGACGGGTGCCGTGTAGGCCACGAAGCCGGCGCCGTCGAGGTTGTACTCCACCGAGGCGACGCCCGAGCCGGTGTCCGACGCGGTCACGGTGAGGGTGGCCGACCCGATGTAGTCCCCCTCGGGATTCTGATCACCCGACACCGACGCGGACACATCCGGCGGCGTGGTGTCGTCCGGCTCCGGCGCCACGACGGTGAAGGCCACCGACTCGACCGGCGCGACGTTGCCGGCGTTGTCGGTCGCCCGGTACTGGACCGTGTGGTCGCCCAGCGCCGTCACCACGACCGGCGCGGTGTAGGGCTGGAACGAGCCGCCGTCGAGCGCGTACGCGATCGACGCCACGCCGGACTGCGCGTCCGATGCCGTGATGGTCACCGTCGCCGACCCGACGAACTCGCCGTCCTCGTTCTGGTCACCGGTGACGGCGGCCGAGATGTCCGGCGGGGTGGTGTCGTCGGGCTCCGGCTCGACGACGGTGAAGGCCACCGACTCGGCCGGCGCGACGTTGCCCGCGTTGTCCGTCGCCCGGTACTGCAGCGTGTGCGCGCCCACGGCCGACACCACGACGGGTGCGGTGTAGGCCACGAAGCCGGCGCCGTCGAGGTTGTACTCCACCGAGGCGACACCCGAGCCGGCGTCCGTCGCCGTCACCGTGACGGTGGCGGACCCCACGTACGCACCCTCCTCGTCCTGGTCACCGGTGACGGTGGCCGAGATGTCCGGCGGGGTGGTGTCGTCGGGCTCCGGTTCGACGACGGTGAACGTCACGGACTCGACGGGTGAGGTGTTCCCGGCGTTGTCGGTCGCGCGGAACTGGACCGTGTGGTCGCCCAGCGCCGTCACGACCACCGGCGCGGTGTAGGGCTGGAACGAGCCGCCGTCGAGCGCGTAGGCGACGGACGCGACGCCCGACTCGGCGTCGGTCGCCGTGATCGTCACCATGGCCGAGCCGACGTAGTCGCCGTCCTCGTTCTGGTCACCGGTGACGGCGGCCGAGATGTCCGGCGGGGTGGTGTCGTCGGGCTCCGGCTCGACGACGGTGAAGGCCACCGACTCGACCGGCGCGACGTTGCCCGCGTTGTCCGTCGCCCGGAACTGCACCGTGTGGTCGCCGAACGACGTGACCACGAGCGGCGCGGTGTAGGCGGTGAAGCCCGCGCCGTCGAGGTTGTACTCGACCGACGCCACGCCCGAGCCGGCGTCGGTCGCCGTGATCGTCACCGTGGCCGAGCCGACGTAGTCGCCGTCCTCGTTCTGGTCACCGGTGACGGCGGCCGAGATGTCCGGCGGGGTGGTGTCGTCGGGCTCCGGCTCCACGACGGTGAACGAGACGGACTCGATGGGCGCCTGGTTGCCGGCGTTGTCCGTCGCCCGGTACTGCACGGTGTGCTCGCCCAGCGCGGTCACGACCACCGGGGCCGTGTACGCCTGGAAGGCGCCGCCGTCGAGCGCGTACGTGATCGACGCGACGCCCGACTCGGCGTCGGTCGCCGTGATCGTCACCGTGGCCGAGGCCACGTAGTTGCCCTCGTCGTCCTGCTCGCCGGCCACCGCGGCCGAGACCTCCGGCGGCGTGGTGTCCTCGGGCTCCGGTTCGACGACGGTGAACTGCACGGCTTCGACGGGGGAGACGTTCCCCGCGTTGTCGGTCGCCCGGTACTGCACCGTGTGATCGGCCGCTGCGGTGACGACCACGGGTGCGGTGTAGGCGGTGAACGCGGCGCCGTTCAGGCTGTACTCGACGGACTGGACGCCGGACTGCGCGTCGGCCGCGGTGATCGTCACCGTCGCCGAGCCGACGTACTCGCCGTCCTCGTTCTGGTCACCGGTGACGGTGGCCGAGATGTCCGGCGGGGTGGTGTCGTCGGGCTCCGGTTCGACGACGGTGAAGGTCACCGACTCGACCGGCGCGACGTTGCCGGCATTGTCGGTCGCCCGGTACTGCACCGTGTGGTCGCCCAGCGCGGTCACGACGACCGGCGCCGTGTAGGGCTGGAACGCGCCGCCGTCGAGCGCGTACTCGACCGAGGCGACCCCGGACTCCGCGTCGGTCGCGGTCACCGTGACCGTGGCCGACCCGATGTAGTCGCCCTCGTCGTTCTGCTCGCCGGTGACGGCCGCCGAGATGTCCGGTGGGGTGGTGTCGTCGGGCTCCGGCTCGGCGACGGTGAACTGGACCGACTCGACCTCGGAGGTGTTGCCGGCGTTGTCCGTGGCGCGGTACTGCACCGAGTGGTCGCCGATCTCGTCGACGACCACCGGGGCGGTGTAGGGCTGGAAGCCGAGGTCGTCGATCTCGTACTCGATGGTGTCGACGCCCGAGCCGGTGTCGGTCGCGCTCACCGCGACGGTGGCCGACCCGATGTAGTCGCCGTCCTCGTTCTGATCGCCCGTGACCTGCGCGGACACCTCCGGCGGGGTGGTGTCCTCGGGGCCGCCGGTGACGACCAGCAGGCCGGTCATCGACCCGTGGCCGGGGAACGCGCAGTAGTAGCGGTAGACGCCGGGCGTCAGGACGACGTCGACCTCGTAGCGGCCGCCGTTCGGGTCGAACGGGTTCGCCGTGATGTTGACGTCGACGTCCTGGTTGTACTGCGGGTCGCTGGTCTCGAAGGTCAGCGTGTGCGGCATGCCGCTGGTGTTGCCGGTGGCCACGCTGTTCTCGAAGACGATCGTCGTCGGGCCGGCCACCGCGGTCGTCGGGGCCGAAGCGTACGCCGTCACGCTGTTGTTGCCGGTCCAGGTCAGGGTCTGCTCGGCCGCGGCTTCCGCCGTCGCCGAAGCCGGGGACGATGCCGACGACGGCGCCGCCCGGAAGGCCGCCGCCGCCGGTACCAGGCCGACCGCCATGAGGGCCAGGGTCAGGACCGCGACGACGACGCCCTGGGGCGTCACTCGCCGCCGGCCGGACCGGCCCGCCGCGGGATGGAGTGGTTGACGCATGAAGTGCCGCACCTTTCGTGAATCCGAGACGCGAGCGCCCCGGCGGCCGAGGCCCGCCGGGGTCCTACAGCTCCCGGACTCGGATGTTGCGGAACTCGATCAGGTCGTTGTTGCCGTGGTTCTGCAGCCCGATGTATCCGCTGAGGAACTGGCGCAGGTCGGTCGGCGGGTCACCCGCGCGCGACGACTGGATGCCAGGCACGTTGTCGAACTCGTTGATCACCACGCCGTTGCGGATGATCGTGTAGTGCTGGCCCTCGACCCGGATCTCGTAGTCGTTCCACTCGCCCTTGGGCGTGGCGCCGGCGCCGGGCAGGGCGATCGGGTCGAAGTTGTAGACCGACCCGGTCTTCTGCGGCTCGCCGGTGGTGCCGTCGTAGATCTGGATCTCCTGGCCGCAGTAGATCGCGACCCAGGCCGGCGAGTTCGCGGCGGAACCGACGCGGCCGCACTCGGGACGCTCCGCCAGCGGCTGGTTCGGGTTCGGGAACCTGATGAACACGCCGCTGTTGGCCCGGGTGTTGCCGGCCGAGACGTCACGGAACTGCAGCCGCACCGAGTAGTTGGCGAACTCGCGCTCGGCGTACCAGAGCATGCCCAGCCCGCCGCGGCTGATGATCGTGCCGTCGTCCTGAAGCTCGAAGAAGCCGCCCGGCGCCTGCTCCCAGCCCTCGAGGGACTCGGCGGTGCCGTCGAAGATGGCGTCCCAGCCGGTGTCGCCGGGCTTGCCGATCGGCGCCTGCGCGGCGAGCCGCGTCAGCGTCGACTTCTCGCGAGCCGTGATGACACCGTCGGCCGCCAGGGCGTTCGCCGTGTCGGTGACGTGGCGGACGAAGGAGCCGTGGTCGGCCCAGCTGCTCTCGTCGTCGATCAGGTCGTTGATCGTGCAGCCGTTGCCGACGACGTCGTTCGTCACGCCGGTGTCGGTGTCGCGCAGGAAGACCGTGCCGCGGTCGTCCGGCACCGCACACCCGACGGTGACCTCGAGCTCGGTGGTCATCGTCTCGCCGTCGGCGTAGGTGACGGTGAGCGTCGCGGTGTAGGTGCCCACCGCGGCGTAGGTGTGGCGCGGGTTCGCCTCGGTCGACGTGGCGCCGTCGCCGAAGTCCCACGCGTAGGACACGCCGCCGGAGCGGTCACCGGTGAAGGCGATGGTCAGCGGCTTGTTCTGGACCGCCGTCGCCGTCGCGGTCGCCGCCGGGGTGGCCGGGCCGCCGTTGTAGACGACGCGGATCAGCTTCTGGTTGGGCGTGAGGCTGAAGAAGCCGCCGCTGTAGTCGGACATGTACAGCGCGCCGTCCGGGCCGAACCGCGACGTCATCATCCAGCTCTGCAGCTGGTCGTTGGCGCCGCCGTGCGGAATGATCGAGGTCAGGTTCTCCGCGAACAGCGGCGGGGCCTGCTCCTCGATGCCCTCGGGGTCGACGGTGACGGCGACCCGGCTGCTCTGGCCGCAGTTGTCACCGATGATCCACTTGCCCTCCCAGTACGACGGCCACGAGACACCGCTGTCGGTGTCGACCAGCGACTCGCGGAACGTCGGGCCGGTCATGACGGCCTGGCAGCCGCCGCTGCGCATGTACGGGAACCCGTAGGTGGCGTCGTCGTTGTCGTACGTCGGGATGCCGTCGCCGCGGTCCGGGAAGTCCGGGTTACCGCCCTGCGGGGAGTACCAGATCATGTTGTTGCGGGCGTCCGGGATGTCCACCAGGCCGGTGTTGCGCGGCGAGGTGTTCAGCAGGTTGCCCTTGCAGTCGTACCAGCCGGTCAGCACCGCCGCGTCGGTGTTGCTGCGGTCGCGGTACGGCTGCCGGTTGCCCATGCAGAACGGCCAGCCCTGGTTGCCCGCCGACGTGATGATCGTCGCCGTCTCGTACTTGGCCGGGCCGAGCTCCGCGTTGGGGCCGCCGGCGTCGGGGCCGACCCAGGCGGCGTGCAGGTAGTCCGTCACCGGGTCGACGTACAGGGTCGAGATGTTGCGCACGCCCATGACGTAGATCTCGGGCCGGGTCTTGCCGCCGCCCTCCTCCTGGCCGGTGAACAGGTTCCCGTCCGGGATGGTGTAGGTGCCGTCGGGCTCCGGGTGGATGCGCAGGATCTTGCCGTTCAGGTCGTTCGTGTTGCCCGACGTGCGGCGGGCGTCCTGGAACGAGATGCCCGCGAACTCCTGGGTCCAGTTGTTGCCGGAGTAGCCGCTGGAGCCGCCCGACGAGTTGCTGTCGCCGACGCCGATGTACAGGTTGCCGTCGGAGTCGAAGTCCATGCCGCCGCCGGCGTGGCAGCAGCTGTGGATCTGCGTCTCCCAGGCCAGCAGGTCCTCGCGGCTGTCGAGGTCGATCTCCTGGGTCTCGTGGTCGTAGGTGAACCGCGAGATCGTCCGGTCGCCGACGCGGCGCACCTTGTCGATCGACTCGTACGGCATCCAGTAGACGTACATCCAGCCGTTCTCGGCGAACGCCGGGTCGAGCGCGATGCCGACCAGGCCCTCCTCGGTCTTGACCAGCTCGCCGCCGCTGCCGCGGTTGCCGAACACGTCGAGCGTGGTCAGCAGCTTCACGTCACCGGTCGCCGGGTCCCACTGGTGGATCGTGCCGCAGCCGCGGCCGACGTTCGCGTTCTCCCAGGGGACGACGGGGCCGGTGGCGCAGGCCGCCTTGCCGATGTAGAAGACGGTGCCGTCGGCGGCGACGTCGAGGCCGTGCGGCTCGCCGTTCTGGTCCAGCTGGCCCGGCTGGTTCACCGCGGAGAGCCGCTCGATGTCGTAGTTCGCGCCGATGGTGGCCTGGCAGTCGCCGCGGACGAGGCCCGTGGTCCACTGCAGCGCGCCGGTGACGTGGCTGCGGAACTCCGCCTCGTCCCAGCTCTCGGCCGTGCCGCCCATGCCGGTGAAGAACGAGCGGCCGCCGTCGTAGTCACGGCACCACGAGATCGGGTGGAACGCGCCGTTGGCGCCGTCGCCGGGCTCGTAGGTGCGCTCCTGGACCTGCGCGACGGTGTGCACGGTGCCCACGGGGTTCGGGCTCCAATTGGTCCACCGGTCGGTGCGGGTCAGCGTCAGCGGCAGGCCGTCGTTGGCCGGGTGCTGCCGGTCGACGATGCTGACGGTGGCCTCCTGCGGCTGCACCGGCTCCGGCTCGATGACGTCGCCGGCGAACAGCTGCCACTCGGCCAGCTGGGTGATGGAGTCGCCGGAGTTGCGGGTGATGTCGAGGCGGTAGTGCAGGTACTCCGTGGTGTTGGCGAACTCGTAGGCCTTGATCTGGAACCGCTCGGGGAAGTCCTCGTTGGTGCGGCGGTCCAGGTCGACCCAGGTGGTCCCGTCGTTCGAGCCCTGGATCGTCCAGTCCTGCGGGTCGCGGCCGGCGGAGTCGTTGGCCGACGCCAGCGCGTACTGGTTCACCGCGGCCGGCTCGGTCAGCCGGACCGTGATCTGCGCCGTGCGCACGAAGCCCAGCCACTTGGTGTTGACGTTGCCGTCGACGACCTTCGGCGCGTCCTCGTTGGGCGGGTTGTTCGCGGTGGCGCTCACGGCGGCGACGTCGAGCGAGTCCGGCAGCGCGCCGACCGGGCGGGTGCCGATGAGGCCGGTGAACCACTCCGAGCGTTCCTGGGCGCGGGACGCGTCACCGATGCCGAGGAAGCCGCCGCCGTCCTCGATGAAGGCCTCGAGCGCGTCCTCCTGCGACGGCGACAGCTCGGTGCCGATCGCCGACAGGAAGACGACGCCGCGGTAGGCGGCCAGCGTCTGTGCGGAGAAGCTGGCCGGGTCCGACGACACGTCGACGCCGATGCCGTTCTCGGCGCCGAGCTCCTGGATCGCCGCGACTGCGGCCGCGACGGGGTCGTCCTGCTCCTCTGCAGCGCCGTGGAAGACCAGCACCTTGGTGCCGTCCTCGGCGGTGGCTGCCTTGGCGGCGGCCAGCGCCTGCCGGGCCTCCGGGCTGGCGCCGTCGGCGGCGTCGGTGGCCTTCGCTGCGGGAGCGCTGGAGGCGCTCGGCGACGGTTCGGGCTCGGGCTGGCCCTGGGCGGGCAGCGCGGTGCCACTCAGCGCCAGAACCGCTGTGCTCGCCAGGACGAACGTCCGGCGCCACCTGGCGGATCGCGCCGGTGGCCCTCCCTCCGGACGGACGAGGCTGCTGCGTCTCATCGTTGCTCCTTCGATCGATGTGCGCTCGTGCCTGTGCGTTCTCGGCCCTGATGGGTGTCAGTGGTGTGCGGGCGTAGCGCGACCTATCCCGCGTGGCGTCAGTGGCCTGAGTGGCCCCCGTGTCCTCCGTGTCCTCCGTGGTAGCGGTCGATGGCCTCCTGTGCGTGGTCGGGGATGCTGCCGTCCTCGTTGCGGACCAGGAAGACGCCGGACATGCCGCCGTCGGAGTGGAACTGCACGTGGCAGTGGTACATCCATGCGCCGGGGCCGACGCCGTCGCCGGCGATGACCTGGAAGCCGAACGAGCTGCCGGGGTTGAGGTCCTTGTTGTCGATGGCCTGGGTCAGGTCGTTCGGCCCGTCGAGGTAGCCCGTCCGGTTGTCGGCCCAGCGGTGGGCGTGCAGGTGGAAGGTGTGCTCCATGCTCCCGTGGCCGATACACAGCCACTCGACCCGCTCGCCCAGGACGGCGTCGAACATCGGTGTCATCGGCGCCACCAGGTTGTTGATCGTCATGTCGTTGAAGACCACGACGAACGTCTTGTCCGGCAGCAGGTCGCCCTTGCGCCGCACGATCAGGCCGCCGTACAGGCCCTTCTGCAGGCCCTGCGTGCCGTGGTCGCCGCCCAGCGCGTGGTCGTGGTAGTGCCAGTAGCCCGCGGTGCCGGGCAGCCAGCCGCGGCCGCCGCCCGACCGGCGCTCGCGCGAGCGCCACACGTACGTGCGGGTCTCGCCGGGCTCGTTGAAGGAGTCGTTGAACGGGGAGCCGTCGGAGAAGACGTCGTAGTCGACCCCATGCGGGTGGATCGACAGCCGCTGGTTGGTGGTGTTGACCAGCTCGATCTCCAGTGTGTCGCCCTCGACCATCTCGAGCAGCGGGCCGGGGATGGTCGCCTCGCCGGGCGCCAGGCCGTAGCCGAACCGCCCGCCGGGGAGCGCCTCGGCGTAGATCGTGACGCGCCTGGTCTGGCCCGTGGCCTGGGCGGTGCGCAGGCCGGCAACGGCGGCCGTGCTCGGTGCCGCGACGGCCGCGCCGGAGCCGGCGGCGACGGCGGGGAGTGCCGCTGCTCCGGCGACCGCGCCGGCCAGTACCGACCGTCGGGTCAGGTGGCCCAGCAAGCCGCGGCGAACGGGGGTGTCAGCCATGAGGTCTCCATTCCGTGAGTCCCGGGGCGCCTGCACCGGAGACCGGGGATCGGTGAGAGACCGCCGGGCAGCACGAACCCCCGACGGCCGCTGAACGACACCGACCCGTACATGGGACCGCACAGTAAAGGGGCTTTTGCGTGCACGTCAACGGAAAGTTTCACGTTCGTCGTCAAATGCTCGGAGTCACAGTACTTCGCACCATCGGCGTTCGAGATCCGGAACGACCGAAAAGACCCTGGTGTCCGCCAGTGACGGAGTTCGCGACACCAGTGGTTCGCGCACGCGCGCGAGTGGCCGCCGTCCCTCGCACCACTTCGACCGGTTGGCGGGTGACTTTCGCAAGTTACCGCGACGTAACGGTTGTGCCGGGAGCGACCGGCTCGGTACCGTCCACTGGTCAGTGGTGTGGGTCGTCGCAGAGCAGGGCCGAGAACTGTGGCGCGCGACACCGCGGACGAGCGCACCCGGGGGTCCACTCTGGCCCGCCGGTGCAGACGTTCGTTCGAGGTCGAGGTGTCCCATGCACCACCACACGTTCACCGCCGGCGCAGCCGTCGCGGCGCCGGCCACCCGGCCGCCGCCGGCTCCTGCGCGCCCCGTATCGCCGCTGGCCGCGGCCATAGAAGGCGCATGCGCGGACGCCGGCCACGCCGCTTGACGGCCGGCCGCCCGGGCCGCGTCGCCGGCCGTACCGCAGTCGGCCGGCGGGGCGGGCTGTTCGTCCTGAGCCGGCCGCGGTGAGCTCTGGCGTGAGCCTTCCCGGGCGGGGCGAGCTGCTAGCGCGCGGTCGTCATCGCGAGCAGGGCGAGCACCGCCACGAGGCCCACGGACAGCCGCAGGCTCATGCTGGGCTGCTCAGGCCCGAGGAGCCAGCGACGGAGCCGAGCCAGCGAACGGAATCCGGCGAAGACGCGTGTCACGGCACCCCTCCAGTCCACGACCGGCGTGGTCTCGGCGCCGGGACGCCGAGGTGAAGCCGGACGCATCTCGAACCCAGACCGGAACGTCTATGCGGTGCCGGAACATGAATGCCGGCTACCCACCGGCCAGCGGTGCCGGCATCCGGAAAAGGGGGCCGGGACTGGGGGCCGTTCGCACGAATTGTGGCTTAAGCCCTCAGGATGACTCACGACCAAACGCACCGTCAATACCCCACCTCGCCTGGTGACCAGGCCGGTTACCGGACGTCGCCGCAGCGAGACCCTCGACGGCTCCCGGCCGCGGCCCCGACGGCTCTCGGCCACGGGAACCCGTTGGTCACGGATGGTCGGCGCCGGGTCGCCGGATCCGCCTCCATGCCGCCGGAGTCCGCGTCCGGACCGGTGGCGGGGCGAGGGCACTCATCCGGCGAACGACTCCGGGACCATGCGGACGGTCACGCAGACCCGGTTCCAGGCGTTGATCGTCGTGACGACCATGACCAGCTGGGCCAGGTCCTCGTCGCCGAAGTGCTGGCGGACCTCGGCCCAGACCTCGTCCGGCACTCGCGGCGCGCCCTCGCTGAGCCGCGTCATCGACTCCGCCAGCGCGAAGGCTGCCCGCTCGGCCGGGCTGAAGAACGGGCCTTCGTCCCAGGCGGCGACGGCGTAGAGGCGCGCCGGGGTCTCCCCGCCCTTGACGGCGTCGTGGCTGTGCGAGTCGACGCAGTAGGCGCAGCCGTTGACCTGGCTGACCCGCAGCTTCACCAGGTCGAGCAGTCCGGCGGGCAGCGCGCCCCGGTGGGCGCGGCTGTCCAGAGTCACCAGTGCCTTGTACGCCGCCGGGGCGAGGGCGGCGATGTCCATGCGTGTCATTCCGTCACCGTACGGCGCTAGATTGGCCTCGTTGAAGAGCCAATCCGTGCCTGACTGATTGGGCCACATGGACCTGCACGTCAGCCTCGACGGCGGCGGCGACCTCACCGCCCGCATCTACCGCTCCCTACGCGACGGCGTCCGCGACGGCCGGCTGCGCCCCGGCGACCGGCTGCCGCCCACACGCGAGCTGGCGCGCACGCTGAGCGTGTCGCGCGGCACGGTGGCGACGGCGTACGAGCGGCTGACGGCAGAGGGCTTCCCTGTCTC
>NZ_SMKL01000140.1 GCF_004348545.1 Jiangella ureilytica
GTGCCCGGGTCAAGTCCAAGCGCCCCGACCTCGGCGGCGCGCAAGCACAGAGCGCGCGGACTTGAGGCGGGTGCCCGGGGTTAAGAGAATGGGCAGCAAGGGGGACGGGGAGCCCACCTCATCACCCCCGAGCGACTCGGCGAGGCGCCCGGCCAACCCGTGCTCGGAGATGATCGGCGGGTGGCCGGGGTCAAGAGAATGGGCAGCAACGGGGACGGGGAGCCCACCTCATCACCCCCGACCGACTCGGCGAGGCGCCCGGCCAACCCGTGCTTGGAGATGATCGGCGGGTGGCCGGGGTCAAGAGAATGGGCAGCAAGGGGGACGGGGAGCCCACCTCAACCCCCCACCGACTCGGCGAGGCGCCCGGCCAACCCGTGCTCGGAGATGATCGGCGGGTGGCCGGGGTCAAGAGAATGGGCAGCAACGGGGACGGGAACCAACCCCGAACCCCGGCGAGCCCCGGCTACTGATCCGAAGAGTCCGACGGACGCCGCATCCGGCTGCTGAGGTTGTCGAACAGTTTCCCGCCCGCGTCGCCGACACCGCTGAAGATGTCGCGCAGCGTGCTGATGAGCGGGTCGGAGGTGCGGTTCCACGACTCCTGGTACGACTTCGCCGCGTTGCGGACCTCTTGGCTGACCGACGCGTCGCGGTCGTCGGAGCGGCGGGGGTAGTCGCCGGCCAGGATGCGGCTGTACTCGCCCGACGCCGCCCAGCGGTCCAGTTCGGCCAGGCGGACGACGGCCTGGGGATGGGTGCGGCCCATGAGGCTCATCAGCTTGATGACGCCGTCGCGCGCGTCCTCGCCGGCGTCGTACTCGCGAGCCTGCTGCAGGAACGCGTCGACGTCCATCTCGCCGAGGCGGGAGCCGCCGGCCATCTTCATGAGCGAGCGCTTCGCGGCCTGCGGGTCCTGCGAGGCCAGCAGCCCGGCGCGGTCGGCGGACAGCTCGGACTTGCGCTGCCACTCCTCGAGCGCGAACACGATGGCCCGCAGCCCGACATAGCCGAGCGGGATCCAGGCGACCCTCAGCGCCAGCCGCGTGAGCATGAGCAGCAGCGTGCGGTAGACGGCGTGCCCGGACAGGATGTGCCCGACCTCGTGCCCGATGGCGACGCGGCGCTCCTCGGCGTCGAGTAGGTCGAACAGGCCGGTCGTGACGACGATGAACGGCTTGTCGGTGCCAATGGCCATGGCCCGCGGGTTCGGGTCCTGGACGATGAACAGCTCCGGCCGCTCGACGTCGAGGATGTGGGCGGCGTCGACGACGTCCTGGTAGACGTCGCGGAACTGGGTCTCGCCGACCCGCACCGAGCTGGACAGGAAGTGCAGCCGCAGGCTGCGCTCGTTGAACAGGCCGGACATCTTGCGCAGCAGGATGTCGAACCCGCGCAGCGACCGCATGGCGACGAGCGCGCCCCGGTCGGCCGGGTGCTCATAGGCGCGCGAGCTGAGGTCAGGGAAACGGACGCGGCTGCGATCGGGCTCGGTCGTCATGCCGCCATCGTAGGCCGACGCCCGGCCTCCGAACAGGAGTCAGCGCTCTGTTGACAATCCATATACTCGGTATGCATGCTTCCTCCACCACATTCCGCGCATCCGAGGGAGCCACGTCCGATGGGCGTCACCCGCCGCATCGTCCTGCCGACGATCAAGATCCTGCTGTGGGCCGTCATCGCGGCGCTGCTGGCCTACATCGCCTTCCGCGACACCGACGGCAGTGCCGCCGACGCCGGCCCGGCCGTTCCGTCGGTCGAGATCGTCCAGCCCGAGGTCCCTGTCAGCACCGGCACCGTCGTCAACACCGTCGAGGTCGAGGCGACCATCACGGCCGACGCGCCGACGGCGGTCCGCGCCACCGACGGGGGCGAGGTGACGGTGTTCCTGGCCGACCCCGGCGACATCGTCGAGGAGGGCGACCCGCTCATCGAGGTCGTGTTCGAGGAGGAGGGCGAGCCCACCACCGAGACCGACGACGAGGGCAACGAGGTCGAGGTGCCGGGCGACCCCGTCCGCCGCTTCCGCACCATCGAGGCGCCCGCCGCCGGCACCGTCGGTGAGTACGACGTGCTCGTGGGCGAGACGGTCGCCGTCGGCGACACCGTCGGCAGCATCTCCACCGGCGGCTTCACCGTCGCCGGCACGCTCTCCGCCGAGCAGCAGTACCGGCTGGTCAGCGGTCCGACGTCGGCGGAGGTGCAGGCCCGCGGCGGCCCGGCGCCGTTCGCCTGCACCGACCTGCGCACCGGCCGCTCCGCATCCGGCGGCGACGACGGTGGCGACGGGGGCGCGGGTGACGGCGGTGGCGCCGTCCCGCCACAGGATCCGATGGCGGCGGACCAGGGCGGCGGCTCCAGCACCGCCATCGCGTGCACGGTGCCGCCCGACGTCACGGTCTTCGACGGGCTGGGCGCGACCATGGTCATCGAGGCCGGCCGGGCCGAGAACGTGCTGGTCGTCCCGGTCACCGCGGTCGAGGGGTCGTTCGAGTCCGGCAACGTCTGGGTGGCCGGCGCCGACGGCGGCGAGCCGGTCGAGACTCCGGTGACGCTGGGCCTCACCGACGGCGAGCTGGTCGAGATCCGCGAGGGGCTGGCCGAGGGCGACCTCGTCCTCGAGTTCGTGCCCGGCGCGCCCGACGAGGACGCCATGGACCCGGGCATGATGGGCCAGGCCGGATGAGCCTCATCGCGCTCGACGGCGTGAGCCGCACGGTGATCCTCCCCGATGGCGACCGCCTCGAGATCCTCCGCGACGTCACGCTCGCCATCGAGGTGGGCGAGCACGTGTCCATCGTCGGCCGGTCCGGGTCCGGGAAGTCGACCCTGCTCAACCTCATGGGGCTGCTCGACACCCCGACCGAGGGGGAATACCTGCTCGACGGCCGGCCCACCGGCGGGCTGTCGCAGCGGCGCCGCGCCAAGCTCCGCGGCGCCGGCTTCGGGTTCGTGTTCCAGCAGTTCAACCTGCTGCCCGGCCGGTCGGCGCTCGAGAACGTCGCCGCACCACTGCTCTACGCCGGCGGTCGCGAGTTCTGGACCCGGCGCCGGCTCGCCCACGACATGCTGACGCGCGTCGGCCTGGGCGAGCGCGCCGACACCATGCCGGAGAAGCTGTCCGGCGGCGAGCAGCAGCGCGTCGCCATCGCCCGCAGCCTGGTCCGCCGCCCGCGGGTGATCCTCTGCGACGAGCCCACCGGCGCGCTGGACGTGCAGACCGGCACCGAGATCATGGACCTCCTCGACGCCATCGCCGCCGAGACCGGGTCCACGCTGGTCACGATCACCCACGACACGATGGTCGCGGCCCGGGCGCACCGGCACTACCGGCTCGACGCCGGCGTCCTCAGCCCGCTCGATCCCGCGCAGCTGGGCGCGCCGCGCCAGGTGGTGACGGCGTGACCGGCCTGTTCGCGGCCTTCGCCGAGGCGTGGGAAGAGGTCCGCATCCACAAGGTCCGCGTCATCGTGTCGCTGATCGGCGTGCTCATCGCCGTCGCCGCCATGACGGTGATCACCGCGCTGGGCGACATGGCCCGGCAGGCCAACGCCGAGCACTCCGAGCGCACCATGGGCCGCCCGGCCACGCTGCAGGTCAACGTGTGGAACGAGACCGGCATGCTGGCCGCGGAGCCCGTCGCCGCGGCCTACCGCGACCTCGTCGAGCGGCACTCCGTCACGTACTCCTCGCACGTGCTCTACAGCGAGACCGTCATGCGCTTCGCCGACGGCAGCGAGCCGGTCGCCACCACCGCCGTCGACCAGTCCTACGGCGAGATGCACCGCATCGAGCCGGTGCACGGCCGCTGGTTCGGCCCGGCCGACGAGCGCCGCCTGGCGCCGGTGCTCGTGGTGAACGAGACCTTCCACCAGCGACTGGGCGCTCCGGACCTGCGGACCCACCCGACCGTGCTCATCGGCGGTGAGCGGCCCGTGCGGGCCACCGTCATCGGGGTCACCGCCGACGCCTACGAAGGCGAGATGCCCAGCGCCCACATGCTCACGACGCACCGCGACCAGTGGGGCACCGAAGGCCTCTACGAGTCGACGCCGATGCTTGAGCTGTGGGTACCGCCCGGCAGCGCCGACCAGCTGACCGAGGTCGTCCGGGCCGACCTGCGCAGCATGCTCGGCGACCACGTCCAGGTCGAGGTCTACCGCGCCGACCCGGCCGACTTCGACCTCATCGACAGCCAGCTGCAATGGGTCATCCGCGGCGTCAGCGTCATCGCGCTGGGCATGGGCGCGCTCGGCCTGGTGAACATCGCGCTGGTCACCGTCCGCTACCGGGTCCGCGAGATCGGCGTCCGGCGCAGCTTCGGCGCGACGTCGGGCCGGGTGTTCTTCTCGGTGATGATGGAGAGCGTGTTCGCGACGGCGGTCGCCGGGCTCCTCGGCGTGGCGGTCGCGGTCGCGATCGTCGCCAACGTCCCCATCGAGGAGCTCATCGGCGGCAGCATCACCGACGTCCCCGCGTTCCCCGTCCGTGCCGCCGTCGAGGGTCTCGTTGCCGCGACGGTGGTCGGGGCTCTCGCCGGTGTTCTGCCGGCGACCGTCGCGGTTCGCGTGAAGGTGATCGACGCGATCCGCTACTGACGTCTGGGGTGCGGTTGGGC
>NZ_SMKL01000141.1 GCF_004348545.1 Jiangella ureilytica
ACGGTCCACGATCCCCTCAAGATGCGCTTCTAATCAACCTTGACTAGACGTTTCCTCCTCGCGTACTCTGGCCAGGTAGTCAAACTTGACTAGCTCAACCAATCCGTTCGCAACACCGAGAGAAGGACTCGAACCCATGGGAAAGCTCGCGATCGAGACGAGAGGGTTGAAGAAGAGCTTCGGCAAGACCCACGCGGTCGCCGGTGTGGACCTGGCCGTGAACGCCGGTGGCGTGTACGGCGTGCTCGGTCCGAACGGGGCGGGCAAGACCACCACGATCCGCATGCTGGCCACGCTCCTGCGCCCCGACGCCGGAGAGGCGCAAGTGCTCGGCTACGACGTCGTGCGTGACGCCCAGGCGGTGCGAAGCATGGTGGGCCTCACCGGGCAGTTCGCGTCGGTCGATGAGGACCTCACCGGGGTGGAGAACCTGTTGCTGCTCGCCAGGCTGCTCGGCTACTCACGCCGCCGAGGCAGGGAGCGGGCGGCCGACCTGCTCGACGCGTTCGGTCTTGCCGAGGCGGCTGACCGGCAGGTGAAGAAGTACTCCGGCGGGATGCGCCGGCGCATCGACATCGCGGCGAGCCTGGTCGTCACCCCCGAACTGATCTTCCTCGACGAGCCCACGACCGGGCTCGACCCGCGCAGCAGGAACCAGGTCTGGGAGATCGTCAGGGGCATGGTCGCCGAGGGCGCCACCGTGTTGCTGACCACGCAGTACCTCGACGAGGCCGACCAGCTGGCCGACCGGATAGCGGTGATCGACCGCGGGAAGGTGGTCGCCGAGGGCTCCAGCGGCCAGCTCAAGGCATCGGTCGGCGCCGGCTCGCTGCACGTACGGCTACGTGCGCCCGAGCAGCGGGCCGAGGCCGAGCGGGTCCTCGCCGCCGCTCTCGAGGTGCAGGTCGAGCCGTCCGCCGACCCGGTCGCGCTGTCCGCGCGGATCTCCGACCCCGAGCGGGTCGCCCGTTCCCTGGCCGAGCTGTCCCGCGGCGGCATCGACGTCACCGAGTTCGCGCTCGGTCAGCCGAGCCTGGACGAGGTGTTTCTCGCCCTGACCGGACACGCCGCCGAGGAGACACCCGCGGAGGATGCCGCATGAATGCCATGTCCGCGGAGCAGGCGTCGGCGCCGGTCACCGAGGACGCGCTGCGCAGTGTGCTGGCCGGCGAGCGGCCGTCTCGCCCCGGTCCGGTGAGCACCTCGTTGACATTCGGCTGGCGCGCTTTGCTGAAGATCAAACACGTGCCCGAGCAGCTCGTCGACGTGACCATGTTCCCGATCATGTTCACGCTGATGTTCACCTACCTGTTCGGTGGCGCGCTCGCCGGGTCGACTCAGGAGTACCTGCAGTTCCTGCTGCCCGGCATCCTGGTGCAGGCGAACGTCATGATCACCATGAACACCGGCATTACGCTGAACACCGACATCCAGAAAGGCGTTTTCGACAGGTTCAGGTCGCTTCCGGTGTGGCGACCGTCGCCGCTGGTCGGCGCCCTGCTCGGCGATGTGGTGCGCTACTCGATCGGGTCGGCGATCGTCATCATGCTCGGCCTGGTCCTAGGGTTCCGGCCGGAGGGTGGCGCCGTCGGCGTGGTGCTCTCGGTCGCGCTGCTGCTGGTGTTCTCGTTCTGCCTGTCGTGGCTGTGGACGATGCTCAGCCTGATCCTGCGCACGCCGAACTCGGTGGCGGGAGTCAGCATGATGGTGATGTTCCCACTGACGTTCGTGAGCAACATCTTCGTGGACCCGAAGACGATGCCCGGATGGCTTCAGGCGGTCATCGAGGTCAACCCGATCACCCACCTGGCGACCGTGGTACGCGGCCTGATGCACGGCTCGGTGCCCGCCGGGGAAATCGGCTGGGTGCTCGTCTCGTCAGTACTTCTCGTCGCGGTCTTCGGTCCCATCACCATGGTCCTCTACCGCAACAAGAAATAGATCCCGCTACCGCGAGCACTTGGTCGAAATCAACTCCGACAACCCGGCCCACTCGGCTAACGCCATCACCGGTACCAAGCCCGGACACGACAAGGAGAGACGCATGAGCACCATCCCCAAGAACAACTCGGAAACCGTTGCGCACATGCCCGGGCGGGCGAGCAGCATCGGCGTCTGGATTCTGCAAGTCGTCCTGGCGGCGATAATCGCCGGCGGCGGAATCTCGAAGCTCGCCGGCGACCCGGTCATGGTGGACATGTTCGCCGACATCGGGGCTGGCCAGTGGCTCCGGTACCTGGTCGGAGCGCTGGAGGTCGCGGGAGGGGTTGGACTTCTGATCCCGGCTCTGGCGGGCCTGGCCAGTCTCGGGTTGGCGGCATTGCTGACCGGTGCTGTCATCACCGATCAGTTCGTGCTCGAGCAGAGCCCTTGGCTGCCGCTCGCCTGTCTCGTCGTGGCGGCCGTGATCGCAAGGGCGCGGTGGTCGCGCACCGAGGCCGTCGTCGGCACGCTGCTCAGGCGCTGAGACAAACCTCTCGAACGGAGATGTGAGATGAACGAGATGGCCTTTCGCGTGACATCAAACGATGGCACCACCATCGCCTACGACCGGAAGGGAAGCGGCCCGGCTGTCGTCCTGGTAGGCGGCGGACTGGACGACGGAGCCGAGAACGCTCCCTTGGTACCTGCTCTCGCCGAGCACTTCACGGTCTACAACTATGCCCGTCGGGGACGCGGCGCGAGCGGCTTCACCGAGCCCTACGCCGTGGAAAGGGAGATCGAGGACCTGGATGCGTTGATCGCGGAGGCGGGCGGCTCGGCACACCTGTTCGGGGCGTCCTCAGGTGGCGCGCTGGCGCTGGAAGCCGCCGCGGCAGGGTCAGCCATCGACACGATCGCCGTGTGGGAGGTGCCCTACGCGGTCGGAGACGACATCCGCCCGCGATTCGAGGAGTACATCGCGGACACCCGACGCGCCTTCGACGCCGGGCGAGACGAGGAGGTTCTCGAACTGTTCATGCGCATGACCGGCGCCTCCGACGACAACATCGCGGCCAGGAAAGCGGCAGGCAAGCAGACGGCGCATTGGGCGCATTCGGTCGCCCTCGCGCCCACGCTGGTCCACGACAGCGTCTTCCTCAACCGCTACCAATTGCCGGCCGGTCGACTGGCAACGGTCACCCAACCGGTCCTGGTCACCACCGGAGGACCGATCACGGCCCCCTACATGGCAGGCCTGCCCTCGGACTTCTTCGACCGCGCAGCCGACGAGCTTGCAGACCTATTACCCCACGCTCAACGGGAGACCCTCGAGGGGCCGGATCACGTCGTCGACCCACAGACCGTCGGCCCGCTGTTGCTACGGTTCTTCAGCAGCGAACGCTGAGGGGCCCGCGAGGTGTTGCGGGAAGACCGATTAGGCACCGCGCAAGCAGATCTTCGTCGCGCCAGGGACACGGGGCGGACAGGTGGTGTCGAGGTTGATGTCGTCGGCGGCATCACAGGCCTGATCCTGGGCGTGCTCGTCACCAACGTCTTCGTCACCACGCAAGGCCGGGCCGTCGTACTGACCTGGGCGTCAGTGGGACTCGACCTGGCCTACTCGCTGCTCATCGGCTCCGTCGTCGGCCGTACCCCGCACTCTGAACCGTCCTGGTCCTCCTGGAGGGTGTCGATCTAGCAAGGGAGACTGGCACCCATGGCAGCGCCGAAGAAGTACGACGTGGAGTTCCGGGACCGGGCGGTGCGGATGTACCGCGATCGGCTGGCGGAGGGGAATGACTCGAAG
>NZ_SMKL01000142.1 GCF_004348545.1 Jiangella ureilytica
CGGCGGGCCCGCGAGTACCTGCACGAGCACCGGGCCGGCACCGTCAGCCTGGCCGACCTCGCCCGCATCGGCGAGCTGAGCCCGTACCACCTGACCCGGCTGTTCACCGCCGACGTCGGCATGCCGCCGCACGCCTACCAGCTGCAGCTGCGCGTCGACCACGCCAAGCGGCTGCTCCTGGCCGGGCGTCCGGTCAGCGACGCCGGCCACGAGGCGGGGTTCTTCGACCTGAGCCACTTCACCCGGCACTTCAAGCGCTACGTCGGCGTCGCGCCCGGCACGTACGCCCGCGAGGCCGCCGGTCGTGCCGACGGGCGCAAGAACGTACATTCCCGGACGGCCGGCGCTCCGTAGGGTCGCAGGCATGATCACCCCTGCCACCGGCCGTGTCTGGCTGGTCACCGGTGCGTCGTCCGGGTTCGGCCGCGCCATCACGCACGCCGCCCTGGCCACCGGTGACGCCGTCGTCGCGACCACCCGCAAGCCCGGCGCGCTGGACGACCTGGCCGGCCGGTTCCCCGGCCGCGTCGCCGCCGTCGAGCTGGACGTCACCGACACCGCCCGCATCCCCGCCGCCGTCGACGCCGCCACCGAGGCGTTCGGCCGCATCGACGTTCTCGTGAACAACGCCGGCCGCGCGCTGATCGGCGCGGCCGAGGAGACCACCGACCAGGAGCTGCGCGACCTCATGGACGTGCACTTCTTCGGCCCAGCGGCGCTGGTCCGCGCCGTCCTGCCGGGCATGCGGGCACGGCGGTCGGGCGCGATCGTGCAGATCAGCAGCATGGGCGGGCGGCTGTCGTTCGCCGCGGTGTCGGCCTACTCGGCGACGAAGTTCGCACTGGAGGGTTACTCGGAGGCGCTGGCGGCGGAGCTGGCGCCGTTCGGGATCCGGGTGCTGATCGTCGAGCCCGGCGCCTTCCGGACCGGCCTGCACGGCGAGGCGATGCGCATGACCGCCGCCCACCCCGCCTACGACGCCGTGGTCGGGCCGATCCGGGCCATGCAGGCCGGGTTCGACGGCGCCCAGCCCGGCGACCCGGCCAAGGCGGCCGCCGCCATCCGCGCCGCCCTGGATGCCGCCGACCCGCCGCTGCGACTGCCCCTGGGCAACGACGCGGCGGACGCGGTGCGCGACAGCCTCGACCGGCTGCGGGCGGAGTTCCGCGCCTGGGAGCCGGTCGCGCGCGGCACCGACCTCGACCCCGTCTGATCCTCGGCTCGCGAGTGGTTCGGCCCTTGCTCCGACCGTCTCGTACGTGGTGACGGCACGCCGATCACGACTCCAGCAGCTCGCGGTGGCCCCGGCCGGACAGCCGGAGTAGCGGCTCGGTAGACGCACCCTCGCGCGCCCTGGCGGAGCGACGCCAGCACGGCACTGGAAGGATGTCCAGGTGCGCCGGCTGCTGTTGGACCTTACGCCGCTCAAGGTCAGCGTTCCGTACCGGCGGCTCTGGATCGGCATCTCGCTCTCGGGCATCGGCACCCACCTGACCACCGTCGCCGTCGGGTTGCAGGTGTACGACCTGACCGGGTCGACGTTCAACGTGGGGCTGGTCGGGCTGTTCGCACTGGTGCCGCTCATGGCGCTGGGCCTCTACGGCGGCGCGATCGTCGACGCGTACGACCGGCGGCGGGTGGTCATCGTCAGCTCGCTCGGCCTGCTGCTCGTGGCGTGCGGGTTCGCCGTGCAGGCGTGGCTGGGCCTCGGGCAGGTGTGGCTGCTCTACGCGCTGGTCGCCGTCCAGAACGGGTTCTTCGCGGTCAACTCCCCCGCCCGGACGGCGATCATCCCGCGGCTGCTGCCGGGGACGCTGCTGCCGGCGGCCAACGCGCTGGGCAGCATGTCGATGAGCCTGGGCCTGACGGTGGGCCCGCTGCTCGCCGGCCTGCTGATCGACACCGTCGGCTACGGATGGACGTACAGCATCGAGGCGGTGCTGCTCACCGTCGCGTTGACGACGCTCGCGGCGCTGCCGCCGATGCCGCCGCACGGGCGGGTGCGGCGGGCCGGGCTGAGCTCGGTGCTCGAGGGCCTCTCGTACCTGCGCTCCCGCCCGAACGTGCGCATGACGTTCATCGTCGACCTGTGCGCGATGGTGCTGGCGATGCCCCGCGTGCTGTTCCCGGCGGTCGCGGCGTCGGTGCTGGGCGGCGGGTCGACGACGGTGGGCATCCTGGTCGCCGGCATGGCCGTCGGCGCGTTCCTGGCGGGCCTGTTCTCGGGACCGCTGGGCCACGTGCGCCGGCAGGGGTTCGCCGTCGTCGTCGCGATCATCGCGTGGGCGCTGTCGGTGGTCGCGTTCGGCGTGGTCCTGGTGCTCGTGCCGAGACCCGACGACGGCACCGTGCACTGGGCGCTGTGGCCGGCGGTGGTCTGCATGGTGCTGGCCGGCGCCGCCGACACCGTCAGCGCCGTCTTCCGCATGACGATCCTGCAGGCCGCCACCCCCGACGAGCTGCGCGGCCGGCTGCAGGGCGTGTTCATCGTCGTGGTGGCGGGAGGGCCCCGGCTGGGCGACCTCGTCCTCGGCTCGCTGGCCGAGCTCAGCGGCGAGGCGTGGGCCGCGATCATCGGCGGGCTGGTGTGCGTGGTCGTCGTGACGTCACTGGCCGTGACGCAGCGCCGGTTCGTCCGCTACGACGCGCGGCACCCGGAGCCCTAAGGTATCGGCGTGACCGAACCGAGCGTGTCCACCTACCGCGGCTGGGAGATCGTCCACCTCACGTCCGACCAGCTCGAGGTCGACGTCGTACCGGGCAAGGGCGGCGACGTCACGTCGGTGCGCTGGCGCCCGCTCGGCATCGACGTCCTGTGGCGCACACGCTGGGGCCTGCGTCCGCGCGGTGAGCACACCACCGTCGGCAGCAGCGAGGCGCTGCTCTCGCAGGCCTACCCGGGCGGCTGGCAGACGGTGTTCCCCAACGCCGGCTCCCCGAGCATCGAGCACGGCGTCGAGTGGGGCATGCACGGCGAGGCCTGGCTGGCCTCCTACGACTGGGCGATCGACGACGGCGTCAGCCCCGGCGCCGCGGGGGTCGAGCTGCGCACCGACCTCGTCCGCTCCCCCTTCTCCGTCGTCAAGCGGGTCACCGTGGAGGGCCCGGCGGTCACGGTGACCGAGACGGCCACCAACGACGGCGCGGAGCCGGTCGAGGTGACATGGAGCCAGCATCCGGCGTTCGGCGCGCCGCTCGTCGGACCGGCGGCCCGCGTCGAGGCGGCGGCCCGTACCGTCTGGCTCGACCCGGCCACCCCGTCGGCCTGGCCGCTGCTGCCCGGTGGCGCCGACCTGAGCCGGGTCCCGGCGCCCGGCTCCGGGGTCAGCCGGCTGGCGTTCCTGGCCGACTTCGCCGAGGGCCGCGCCGGCATCGTCAACGACGAGCTGGGCCTGCGCGCCGACCTCACCTGGGACACGTCGCTGATGCCGCACGCGTGGTACTGGCTGGAGGCGGGCGGCATCAG
>NZ_SMKL01000143.1 GCF_004348545.1 Jiangella ureilytica
CTGCTCAACCCGACGACCCGCCAGCCCCAGGAGGTGGCCACACCCGCACTGCTCACGGCATGATCTGAAACAACTCGCTGACCCGATCACAGTGAAGATCAGTTACACCACCAGGTGGGACGTCACCGGCATCCGGCGACACGCCGGTCTGACCAGCCCATGGTGTCGTGACACCGATGGTCAATGTCCTGGTTGTGTCCGATTTGCCTTATTCACCGCTTGAGGATTCAAATTTCCGGTCACCAGGTGTGATGTCGGACATTCCCGCTGATAGGTGCCGAGTACTTGAATATGCGTCTGAACGGTGCTGTAGGGTGACACAGGCTTCGGGGTCCCGTCGGTAGATCCACCCACTGGCGGAGCACCGGATCCATTCCGTGTCAATGACATTTGATTATTGGAGTTACCTGTGAGCACAGCCCTGCTGCGCCGTCGCGGCGCTGCACGGGTCTCTGGTGTGCTGGCTGCCTGCGCCCTTGCGAGCACCGGCATCATCGTCTCCACCACGGCTGCATCCGCCGAGGAGGAGTCCGTCACCGAGACCCTGCAGACGTTCGCTGCGGAGGCGTTCGCCCCCCAGGCCGACGAGCTCCCCTCCGGCCTCGTCGAGGCCATCGAACGCGACCTCGGCATCTCGCCCGCCGAGTACCTCGCCAACGCGGCGTCCGCCAAGGTCACCGCTGACGTCGTCGCCCAGCTCGAGGACGCCGGCGTCGACATCAACGCCACCGTCATCAGTGGCCAGGACGTCACCCTGTACGTCGCCGCCGAGGCCGACGTCGACGCCGCCCTCGCGGTCGGCGCCGAGGTCGAGGTCGGCGAGCCCGACACCTCCGGCGCGCCCGACGAGGTCGAGCCGCACGAGGACCTCAAGGGCGGCTACGGCTACATGGCGCCCGGCGCCGGCCGCTGCTCCATCGGCTTCAACGGCTACGCCGCCGACGGCTCGCCGGTCGTCACGAGCGCCGGCCACTGCAACCCCGACAACGCCGACCTCGACTGGTACCTGTTCAACGTCGACCAGCCGTGGCCGCCGGACCCCGCGGACGAGCGTCCGTGGCCGCAGGGCGAGCAGATCGGCTCGGGCGGGGAGTTCCACTTCGGCGACAACCACGACGCCGCCCTCTTCCCGGTCACCAATGCGGCGTGGACCCCGCGTCCGGTCGTCTCCAGCTGGGGCGGCGGCGAGGGCGACCCGCGTGACGGCGAGGTCGCCGTCACCGACCAGGTCGTCCCGGTCCAGGGTGCCCCGGTCTGCCGCTCCGGCGCCTCCACGGGCTACCAGTGCGGCGAGATCGCCTACGTCGACCAGACCGTTGAGGTCGACGGGGTCCCGGTCACGGGCTTCTTCACCACCGCCTGCAGCGCCCAGGGCGACAGCGGCGGCTCGTTCCTCTCCGGCACCGCCGCGGTCGGCACGCTGACCGGTGGCACCTCCGGCGCTCCGTTCGATTGCTCCCAGTGGGAGGGCCAGAACTACCTGAGCTTCGCCTATGCCATGACCGGTGGCGAGACCAGCCAAGAGGGGTACTTCGGCGACGCGTGGGAGCTGGCGGTCCAGATCGCCACCCCGTCCGTCACGTCCCCCGAGGGCGAGTCCGGTCCGAGCGTCACCTTCGAAGGCACGGTCGAAGGTGCGGGCTCGAGCCACCGGGTCGAGGTCTCCGTCGACGGCGGCGAGCCGGTCGAGGGCGCGGTCGCGGCCAACGGCTCCTTCTCGGTCCCGCTCGACGGCGACCTGGAGCCGGGCGAGCACACCTACCAGGTGCGGGCCTTCTACGGCGCGCACTCGCAGTCCGAGGTCGCCGAGGGCTCGTGGACGGTCAACGAGGCTCCGGCGGTCGAGGAGCTGACCGTCGAGTCCCCCACCGACGGCCAGACCACCGGCAACGCGCGTCCGGAGTTCACCGGCACCGGCCAGCCCGGCGCCACCGTGGCCCTGACCGTGGGCGACGCCGAGTACGGCACGGCCGAGGTCGACGAGGACGGTGCCTGGGCCCTCGCCCCGAGCAGCGACCTGCCGGTCGGCGTGCGGTTCGACGCCGTCGTGACGCAGACCTTCGAGAACGACACCCAGAAGGCCACCGTCGCGGACCTCGGCATCAACGCTCCCGAGGTCACCATCACGGCTCCGGAGGACGGCTCGACCGTCGCCGGTGACGTGAACTTCGAGGGCACCTCGTTCGGCGGCGCCACCATCGGCCTGCTGCTCGAGCAGACCGCCGACGCCGCCGACGCGCAGCCGCGACTGGGCCTGCGTGCCGAGGGCGACGACGACGTCGAGGAGTGGGCCGGCGAGTTCGACATCGACGACGCCGGCAACTGGACGTTCGACCCCGCCGAGGACCTGCCGGAGGGCGAGTACACCATCACCGCCACGGCGACCCTCGAGGGCGGCGACCCCGAGCTGTCCGACTCCGAGGCCGTGGCCACGTTCACCGTGGCGAACGGCAGCGGTGACGACGACGGCGACGGCGACCTGCCCGACACCGGTTCGTCCAACACCACCTGGATGATCATCGGCGGCGTCGCGCTGCTGCTGGCCGGTGGCGCCGCTGTCGCCGTCCGCGCCCGCCGCAGCACCACCGCCTGATCAGCAGGTCGCAGCAGTAATCAGCTGAATCCGAGTGGCCCCGGCTCCGCCTCGTGCGGGGTTCGGGGCCACTCGTGGTGATGGAATCGTGATGCCCCGCTGCATTGTCACTCTGGGTGACGACGGCGGCGGCTCCGGGCCCGCATTGGCGCCAACTAGGCTGACGGCGTGACCCCGCCGACGCCGCGGCCCGACGCGACCGGCCTGCTGCGCCACGACGTGCTGCTCGAGCGATACCACTACCCGCCCGGCCCGCCGGTGGCCATTCCCCGGCACACGCACGACCAGTACCAGCTCAACCTCAACCTCGGCGTCCCCGGCGGCCTGCACTACCGCGGCGAGTACCACGTCGTTCCGTCCGGCCGGCTCACCGTCGTCATGCCCGGCGAGGCGCACACACCCGTCGACCCGGACCACCGCGACCGCGACTCCGAACACCTCACGCTCTACGTCGAGCCCGGGGCGCTCACCGCCGCGGCCCAGGAGGTCGCCGGCCGTGGGGGCGTCGGGCTGCCGTTCTTCCGCGACCTCGCCATCGCCGACGCCGTCACCGTCGCCCGGTTCGCCCGTACCCACGCGGACCTCGCCGGCGGCCCGCCCACCGTGTCGGTGCTCGACCAGGACGTGCGGCTGCTCGGCTTCGTCGGCGGGCTGCTGCGCCGTCACGCCGGCATCCCCGCCGGCCGGCCGCTCCCACCCGCCC
>NZ_SMKL01000144.1 GCF_004348545.1 Jiangella ureilytica
ACGTCATTACCGAAGCCACACACAGCGGGCAGATCACGTTGGAGTCACCCGGCGACCACGCCAGGCCCCGCCCCGTCGAACAGCGCCCGGTAGCAGAACCCTGACAGAGAGATCACGTTCAGCAGGGAATTCCCTGGTGACCCAGGCCTTCAGACCTCGTGACGCTCGGGTCATCCTTGTGATGCGCCGATCACGGAGGGGGAAAGCGGTTGCCGTCCACGTCACGAGGGTTACTCGAGCGTCGCCATGGCTGCAGGCCTGGTGTGGCAGGGAATCGGGTGGTGAACGTGGTCATTCCGAACCGGGGGGCCCGGGGCGGGGCTTGCGGGTATCAGTGGAAGAAGTGCCGCGTGCCGGTGAAGTACATGGTCACGCCGGCCTCGCGGGCGGCGTGGACGACGTCCTCGTCGCGGATCGAGCCGCCGGGCTGGACGACGGCGCGGATGCCGGCCTCGGTCAGCACCTGCAGGCCGTCGGGGAACGGGAAGAACGCGTCCGACGCGGCCACCGAGCCGGTCGCGCGCTCGCCGGCGCGCGACACCGCGAGCCGGGCGGAGTCGACCCGGTTGACCTGGCCCATGCCGATGCCGACGGCAGCGCCGCCGCTGGCCAGCAGGATCGCGTTGCTCTTCACCGACCGCACCGCCCGCCAGGCGAACACCAGGTCGGCCAGCGTCGCCTCGTCGGCGGCGGAGCCCGCGGCCAGCGTCCACGTCGCGGGGTCGTCACCCTCGGCGTCGACCCGGTCGACCTGCTGCATGAGCAGGCCGCCGAAGATGCTGCGGGTCTCGACCGGACGCGCGTCGGCGCCGGCCACCCGCAGCAGCCGCACGTTCTTCTTCCGCATCAGCACGTCCAGCGCGCCGGGCTCGAAGTCGGGCGCGACGACGACCTCGGTGAAGATCTCGGCGATCTGCTCCGCCGCCGCGACCGTGATCGTCGCGTTCGCCGCGACGACCCCGCCGAACGCCGACACCGGGTCGGTCGCGTTGGCCTTGCGGTGCGCGTCGGCGATGTCGGTGCCGACGGCGATGCCGCACGGGTTGGCGTGCTTGATGACGGCGACCGCCGGGTCGGTGAAGTCGTGGGCGGAACGCCAGGCGGCGTCGGCGTCGACGTAGTTGTTGTACGACATCTCCTTGCCGTGCAGCTGCTCCGCGCCGGCCAGCCCGGGCGCGCCGAAGCCGGTGCGGTAGAGCGCCGCGGCCTGGTGCGGGTTCTCGCCGTAGCGCAGCACCGCCTCGCGCTCCCACGTGCCGCCGATCCACGACGGGAACACGGTGCCGTCGGCCGGCGGCGACACGACGCTGCCCAGCCAGGACGCGACGTGCACGTCGTAGGTGGCGGTGTGCGAGAACGCCTGCAGCGCGAACCGCTGCCGCTCGCCGAGCGTGAACCCGCCGGCCTCGACGGCGGCCAGCACCTCGCCGTAGCGGGCGGGGTCGACGACGACGGCGACGTTGGCGTGGTTCTTCGCCGCGCCGCGGACCATGGACGGCCCGCCGATGTCGATCTGCTCGATGACCTCGTCCGGCCCGGCGCCCGACGCGACCGTCTGGGCAAAGGGGTACAGGTTGCTGACCAGCAGCTGGAACGGCTCGATGCCGAGCTCGGCCAGCTGCGTCCGGTGCGACTCCAGCCGGACGTCGGCCAGCAGGCCCGCGTGCACGTTGGGGTGCAGCGTCTTGACCCGGCCGTCGAGGCACTCGGGGAACCCGGTGAGCTCCTCGACCTTGGTCACCGGCACCCCGGCGTCGGCGATGCGCGACGCCGTCGACCCCGTCGAGACGATGGCGACGCCGGCCGCGTGCAGCCCGCGCGCGAGCACCTCGAGCCCCGTCTTGTCGTAAACGCTGATCAGCGCGCGCCGGATCGGCGTACGTGCCTCGCTCACGGGATGGTGACCTTTCTCTCGTTGATGGTCCAGCCCTCGCGGGCCAGCCGGCCGACGTACTCGACCAGCTGGGCGCGCTCGGCGACCTTGATCCGCTCGGTCAGCGTGTCCTCGGTGTCCTCGTCGAGGACCGGGACGGCCACCTGGGCGACGATGGGGCCGGTGTCGACGCCCTCGTCGACGAAGAACAGGGTGGCGCCGGTGACCTTGACGCCATAGGCGAGTGCGTCGCGCGGGCCGTGGATGCCCGGGAACGACGGCAGCAGCGCGTTGTGGGTGTTGAGGTAGCGGTCGCCGAACCGGCTCAGGAACGCCGGGCCGACCAGCTTGAGGAAGCCGGCCGAGACGACGAGGTCGGGCTCGTGCTCCGCGGTGCGCGCCGCCAGCGCGCGGTCCCAGTCGGCGCGCTCCGGGTGGTCCTTGACCCGCTCGACGAAGGCCGGCACCCCGGCGCCGGCGGCGAGATCGAGCGCCCGGATCCCGTCGCGGTCGGCGCCGACGGCCACCACCGTCGCGCCGTAGGAGGGGTCGGCACACGCATCGAGCAGGGCGGCGAGGTTGCTGCCGGTGCCCGACACCAGCACCACGATCCGGCAGGTCACGCCGTGACAATACCCGTCCCCTACCCGTGGCCCGGCAAGGGCGGGGGCGGCGGGTCGGTCTGTGGTTCCTCTTCTTCCACGGCGGACGGCTCGCCTTCCGCCGTGCCTCCCGAGCGGTCGGCCGGGTCGACGTCCGCCGCATGCGCCGCACCGTCCGCCGGCGCATCGTCGACGTCCGCCTCGGCCCGCGGCGTTCGGCGGAAGCGCAGCGCCAGGACGACCACGACCGCCGGGACGCCGACCAGGCCGAGGGTCGCCGCCGCCACCTCCCACGGCACCGGGCCGAGGACGGTCAGCCGTTCGGCCCCCGCCGAGCCGCCGGAGAGCAGCGCCAGCACGGCCATGGCGACCGCGGCGATCGCCCCCGCC
>NZ_SMKL01000145.1 GCF_004348545.1 Jiangella ureilytica
CCCCTCCCCCCCGGGAGCGCCTGCCGGTCTCTCCGCCCGCCCGAGTCGATCTTGGAGTAACTGCGGCATCAATCCGACATGTCGCCCAGCGACTCCGCAGTTACTCCAAGATCGGCTTCGGCGGGCACCACCGTCAAGGGCGTGTGCCACGGCCAGAGCAGCGGTCAGCCGATCACGACGCAGCGGCTGACACGCCACCACCGACCTGGATCATCAGACGTCAGGGGCGGTGTCGTCGGCGGTGTCGGGACCGACGAGGCGGTAGCCGATGCCGCGCACCGTCATGAAGCGCTCGTTGCCGAGCTTGCGGCGCAGGTAGCGCACGTACACGTCGACCACGTTGGAGCCGGGGTCGAAGTCGTAGCCCCAGACGCGGCTCAGCAGCTGCTCGCGGCTGAGCACCTGGCCGGGGTGGCGCAGGAACGTCTCGGCCAGGGAGAACTCGCGCGCCGACAGCTCCACCGTCCGGCCGTCGACCGTGGCCCGCCGGGTGCGCAGGTCCAGCGACAGCCCGCCGTGGTGCAGGACCATCGCCTCGGGGGCGCGGTCCTCGCGCAGCCGCAGCCGGATGCGGGCCAGCAGTTCCTCGAACCGGAACGGCTTGGCCATGTAGTCGTCGGCGCCGCCCTCGAGCCCGGCGACGGTGTCGGTGATGGAGTCGCGGGCGGTCAGGATGATCACGGGCAGCTCGTTGCGGGCCTCGCGCAGCTGCCGCAGGACGGAGAAGCCGTCGATGATGGGCAGCCCGATGTCGAGGATGACGAGGTCGAACCCGCCGGTCATCGCGTAGTCGAACGCGCCCCGGCCGTCGCCGACCACCGTCGGCGTCATGCCGGCCGCACGCAACCCCTTCTCGATGAACGCCGCGATGCGGGGTTCGTCTTCGGCGATCAGGATCCTGCTCATCTACGCCTCCTCCTCCACGAGGTCGTCGGTCACCGCTGAGCCGACCAGCGGCAGCGCGATGGTGAAGACCGCGCCGGCGCCCGGCCGGCTGTCGACGGTCACGGTGCCGCGGTGCGCCTCGGCGATCGCCGTGACGATGGCCAGCCCCAGCCCGGAGCCCTCGACGCCCCGGCCGACGTCGGCGCGGGCGAACCGGTCGAAGATGCGGTCGATGTCGTCGGCGGCGATGCCGATGCCGGTGTCGCGGACCCAGAGCCGGGCCTCGGCGCCGGTCAGCTGGCTGCCGACGGCGATGACGTCGCCGGGCTCGGTGTGCTTCACCGCGTTCGAGATCAGCTGGAGCAGCGCCTGGGTGATCCGCTGCGGATCGAGGTCGACGGTCGCGGACACCCGCGCGTCGACCCGCCACTGCCGGTCGGCCAGGGCGCGCGCCTTGTCGAGCACCTCGTCGACCAGCCGGTCCAGCTCGACCGGCCGGGGGTGGACGAAGTCGGGTCGCTTGGCCTTGGCGAGCATGACGAGGTCGTCGACCATGCGGTGCATCCGGTCCAGCTCGTCGAGGAGCATCGCGCGCACTTCCTCGACGTCGGCGGGGTCGGCGGAGTCCATCAGCTCGAGGTGCCCGCGGATGATCGTGATGGGGGTCCGCATCTCGTGTCCGGCGTCGTCGAGGGCGTCACGCTGGCCGGCGAACGCGACCTCGAGGCGGTCGAGCATGTCGTTGAACGTGCGCGCGAGCGCGGAGATGTCGTCGGTCCCGGTGACGGCGATGCGCCCGGACAGGTCGGTGTCGCTGATCTGCTGGGCGGTGTCGCGCAGCAGCCGGATGGGCCGCAGCAGCCGCCCGGCGACGAGCCAGCCGACGGCGCCGACCATGGCCAGCGACGCGATCGCGACGACGGCGAACGTCTGGTAGGCGTCGACGACCTCGGCCTGTTCCAGGTCGCGCGAATAGGCGATGACGTAGAGGCCCTGGGCATCGTCGTCGTCGTCGGTGACGGGCACCGTCACGTACCGCAACTGACCGAGCTCTTCGGTCTCGATCGACCGCGGCCGGACCCGGGTGCTGCCGCTCTGATCCGCGACGTCATCGACGAAGTCCTCGTCGTCCTCGAGCCGGACGTCGACATCGGTCGCGGGTTCCCATGCGACCACGCCGTCGACGAACGCGAGCAGGCCCTCGTTGCGGTCCGGCACGTTGCGCTGCATGACCACCTGCAGGAAGCGGTCGACGGTGGTGAACTCGTCGCCGGTGGCGGGATCGATCCCGGTGTTGGCGAACTCACGCAGCTCGTCGACCTCTTGGGCGAGGTTGTCGTCGATGCGCGCATCGACCCGCTCGCGCTGGACGAGGAACGACGTCACGCCGGCCACGAGCATGCCGATCGCCGTGACGCCCAGGACCGCGGCCAGCACGCGGGTGCGTACGGCCACCCGTACGCGCACCCCGCCGGCCGCGTCGTCACGACCCTGGCTCAGTCGTCATCATCCCCGTCGTCACCGGCGTCGTCATCGTCGTCGGACTCGCCGACGTCGTCGCCGTCGTCATCGCCGTCGTCGCCCGGATCGGGTCGGACCGGGGGCGGCGGGTCGACCTGCTGCCCGCCGCCGCCACTGGAGCCGCCACTGGAGCCGCCGTCACCACCGCTGCCGCCGCCGTTGTCCGG
>NZ_SMKL01000146.1 GCF_004348545.1 Jiangella ureilytica
CCTGATCGCCAAACACCTCGACAACAAAGGCAAACGCGGCGCCATGCGCGTGCTCAAACGCCACCTCACCGACGTCATCCACCGCACGCTCCGCCGCGACATCCCACCGCTGACCTGCCACCAGCCAGCCGCTTGACATAGAAGCGTCATCCCGAGCCAGCAGGGGCCGGCGCGACCCGAGCCCAGCGAAACGGCTGCCGAGAACCACGCGCGAACAGGTAGCGGCCGGCGCAACCCCACACACAGCGGCACGGAGGGCCGGGGCCATTCCGGGGAGGCACCCTGGCGCTGTGAAAGGCGATCGACCCTGAGAGACGGCAGGGCCCGACCCAATCGGCGAATCCCCGGCCGAACCTCTCACCCGGGCGGCATCGGGACCCGCAACGACAGCGTGCCCTGCAGGTCCAGCCACGCGGCATCCGGGGACCGGACCAACCGGAGCATCACGTGGTCGCACCCCGGGCACCGGGCCACGTAGCCGGGTGCGTTGACGTAGACGCGCAGGTCGGCGACCCGGCCGGTGTCGCCGCAGGACACGCAGCGGCCGGTCGCGGTGGTGACGTCGACGGCGAAGAGCTCGGACAGGGGGCCGGCCAGCGCGTTGCCGTCCTCGTACTCGTACGCGTTCGTCACAGCGTCATCCTCCAGTCGGGCCGAAGCGTTCGGTGCGGATGCGGCGCGGATCGTGACCCAGGTTCACCAGCGACGTCGCCACGTGTTCGACGAAGCCGGTGGGGCCGCAGACGTAGCAGGTGGGCTCGAACTGCGGCGGCCATCCGTACGCCTCGAGGTCCGAGCCGGCGAGCCGGCCGGGCGCGCGCGGCCAGGCCTCGGGCGTCGCCCGGGTGTAGACCGTCGTGATGTCGAGGCCGCCGTCGTCGCGGGCGGAGCGGCGCAGCTCCGACGCGTAGATGAGGTCCATCGGCGTCCGCACGGAGTAGATGAGCCGGAACGGCGCGCGGCTCCTCGCCTGCCGCCGGGCCCGGACCATCGCCATCAGCGGGACGATGCCCGAGCCGCCCGCCACCAGCAGCACGGGCACCGTCCGCGACGGATGCCAGACGAACCAGCCGCCCACCGGGCCGCGCAGCTCGACGGGGTCGCCGACGGCGAAGTCGCCCGCCAGGTACGGCGACACCTCGCCGTCCGCGACCCGCTGGATGGTCAGCTCGACGCGCTCACCGTCGGCGGGCGCGGCCAGCGAGTAGCTGCGCTGGGTGCTGTAGCCGTCCTCGTCGGTGAGCCGGACGTCGACGTGCTGGCCGGGCAGGTGCCCGGGCCAGCCGGGGACGTCGAGCAGCAGCGTACGGGCGGTCGCCGTCTCGTCGACGTAGTCGGCGAGGGTGGCGACGCGCCACTCGAGCCGGGCGCTCAATCGCCCTGGTAGCGCTGTTCGCGCCATGGGTCACCGTAGTTGTGGTAGCCGACGCTCTCCCAGAAGCCCGGCTCGTCGAACTCCTGCAGCTGGATGCCGCGCACCCACTTCGCCGACTTCCAGAAGTACAGGTGCGGCACGAGCAGCCGGGCCGGGCCGCCGTGCTGCGGCGCCAGCTCGTCGCCCTCGAACTCGTACGCCACCCACGCCTTGCCGTCGAGGAGGTCCTCGAGCGGCAGGTTGGTCGTGTACCCGCCGTAGCAGTGCACGAGCGCGTAGTCGGCCGTCGTCTCGACGTCCTCCATGAGCAGGTCGAGCGACACGCCCCGCCACGTGGTCTCAAGCTTGGACCACTTGGTGACGCAGTGGATGTCGACCGTCGGCTCGTCGGCCGGCAGCTCCTGCAGCTCGTCCCACGACCACCGATAGGACTGGCCGGTCTCGCTGGCGATGGTGAACTCCCATCGGTCCAGCGGGATGTACGGCGTGGGCCCGGCGGACAGCACCGGGAAGTCCTCGGTCAGGTACTGGCCCGGCGGCAGCCGGACGTCGTCACGTCTCTTCCTCCGGAAACCCGGAGACACGATCCCCATCGTTCCAACCCCGTTCCCCACGTCGCGCCTGCGGGCGCGGCCCCTCCCAC
>NZ_SMKL01000147.1 GCF_004348545.1 Jiangella ureilytica
AGGTCACGGAGGATCGACGCGGCGTCGGCCGGTTCGTTCCCGAGCTGTTCGTGCTGGCGCTGGTGGCGGCGGTCCTGTTCCGGCCGCGCGTGGCCGGCTGGTTCGACAGTGCGACCCTGCAGACGTGGTCGACGGTGTTCGTGTCGATCACGCTGCAGGCGTTGCCGTTCCTCGTCCTCGGTGTGGTGGTGAGCGGGGCGGTGACGGCGTTCGTGCCGTCCTCGCTCATCGCCCGGCTGCTGCCGGACCGCCCGGCCGTGGCGGTGCCGTCGGCGAGCCTGGCCGGGGCGCTCCTTCCGGGGTGTGAGTGCGGGTCGGTGCCGATCGCCGGGCGGCTCACGTCGCTCGGCGCGGCGCCGGCGGCCGCGCTGGCGTTCATGCTGGCCGCGCCCGCGATCAACCCGGTCGTCATGGCCGCGACGGCGGTCGCGTTCCCCGGGCAGCCGGAGATGGTGCTGGCCCGGTTCCTGGCGTCGTTCGCGGCCGCGGTCGTGGTCGGGTTGCTGTGGGCACGGTTCGGCCGCGGCTCGTGGCTGCGGCTGCCGCCGCGTCCGGTGACCGACGGCGCGTCGCGGCTGGACGTGTTCGCCGGCACCGCCCGCCACGACTTCCTGCACGCCGGTGGCTGGCTGGTCGTGGGCGCCGCCGCGGCCGCCGCGCTGCAGGTGCTCATCCCCCGTTCGGTCGTCACCACCGTCGCGACCAACGAGTGGCTCGCGGTGGCGGTGCTGGCCGGGTTGGCGGTGCTGCTGGCGCTGTGCTCGGAGGCGGACGCGTTCGTCGCGGCCAGCCTGTCGCAGTTCTCGCTGACCGCCCGGCTGGTGTTCCTCGTCGTCGGCCCGGCCGTCGACATCAAACTCATCGCGCTGCAGGCCGGCACGTTCGGCCGCGGCTTCGCGCTGCGGTTCGCGCCGCTGACGTTCGTGGTCGCCGTGTCCAGCGCCCTGGTCGTCGGGTGGTGGCTGCTGTGAGACTCGCCGCGAACCTGATGGATCGGCGGATGGAGTCGATCCTGCTGATCGCGATCGGCGCCGTCGCCGCCCGGTTCGGCTTCTCCGATGCCGCGCTGGCCTACCTCAAACCGAGCTTCCAGCCGATCCTGCTGATCGGCGGCGTCGTGCTCGTCCTGCTCGGCGGGCACGGCCTGCTGCGCGACGACCGTGGCGGCCACGAGGGACACCACCACGGCGGGTCGCCGGGCGTCGCCTGGCTGCTGGCCGTCCCGCTGCTGGTACTGCTGCTCATCGCACCGCCCGCGCTCGGCTCGTTCGCCGCGGGCCGGCAGGGCCCGATCACGGCCGGCTCCGACTCCGGCTTCGTCGAGCTGCCGCCCGCGCGCGAGGGCGCCGTCGACCTCGGCCTGCGCGACTTCGTCACCCGCGCGCTGCAGGACCCGGACCGCTCCCTCGACGGTGTCCCGGTGCGCGTCATGGGGTTCGTGGTGCCGGACGAGTCCGGCGACGGGTACCTGCTGTCACGGTTCACGGTGGCCTGCTGCGCCGCCGACGCCACCGCCTACACGACACGCGTCGTCGGCGACGGCGACCGCACCGCCGACACCTGGATCGAGGTCACCGGCCGCTGGGAACCCGGCGACGACGGCGACGTGCCCGTCCTCGCGGCCGACGGCGCCACCGTCGTGCCCCCGCCCGACGAGCCCTACGAGTACTGATCCTCGACGTAGAGTCGTCATCGTCAGCGATGTCACGACGTGAGGATCGGTTCCATGCCCGGTACCCCCGTGCGGCGGCAGACCCGGCAGAAGCACGAGGTCCGCGCCGCCCTGCTCGACAGCGACGACTTCGTCAGCGCCCAGGACCTCCACGCCCAGCTGCGAGCGAGCGGTTCCCGCATCGGCCTGGCCACCGTATACCGCAACCTCAACGAGATGGTCCACAACGACGAAGCCGACACATACCACGCACCAAGCGGCGAACAGCGGTTCCGCTCCTGCAGCCGCGACCACCATCACCACCTGATCTGCAGGAAATGCGGCAAGGCCACCGA
>NZ_SMKL01000148.1 GCF_004348545.1 Jiangella ureilytica
AGCGCACCCGCCGGCGACGGCACCGGCACCAGCCGCCTCGGCGCCGGCCTGCTCATCGAAGCACCCACCACGCTCGTCCCCGGCACCTACGAGGCCACCATCACCTTCACCGCGATCTGACCTCTCCGCCCACCTCACTCGGCACGCCATCGACAGGAGCGTCCGCATGACCAGTAGACCGCGACGGCCACGCGTCTGGCTCGCCGCCTCCGCGACGGCCGGGAGCCTCCTGCTCGGCGTCGGCACCGCGCCCGCGGCCGCCGCCGATCTGGCGATCCTCACCCACGGCCACATCGACCTGTTCGAGACCAGCTACGACGCCGCCGCCGACCGCCTCGTGGTCCAGGTCAAGGACGACACCAGGATCTACGGCGACGAGCCGTTCTTCCGAGCTCCCGAAGACGTCGTGCTCGTCGTGGACGCCGAACCGTCCGCCATCGAGATCCCCGACTTCGAGCCGTTGTTCTTCCTCGGTGCGCCCGGCGACACCGTGTACCTGCTGCCGATGACGCAGGACGAACGACTCCCCTGGCCCGGCTGGAACTCCGAGCGGCTGGGCCCGGGCCTGCTCGAGGGCGACCAGTTTCAGCTCGACCTCACCATCGATGGGCCGGGCGAGGTGTTCAGCTTCATGGACGACCCCGTCGGCATGCCCATCGCCCGGTACGTCGACACCACCGACGCCGCGCCGGACCGGATCCCGGTAGGCGTCGGTGCGCACGCGCACACGAACTGGGTGTTCACCGAGGTCGGCGAGTACACGTTCGTCGTGACAGCGAGCGGCAGGAAGACCGACGGCACGGCGATCCACAGCGAGCCGGTCACCTACCGGATCGTCGTCGGTGATCCGCCGTCGGAGGAACCCGTCGTGCCTCGCATCGGCATCGAAGGGGGCACGGCCTACGACGTGGGTGACGTCGTGACCCTCACCGCGGCGCAGAACCCGCCGACCGCGCACGACGTCTACGACTGGGCGATCCGCTGGCCTGGTGAGGACACCTTCGAGGCAGTCTCCGGTGTCTCTGAGGCGGCCTACACCTTCACCGCCACCGAGCGGCACGACGGCGCCCAGCTGCTGGTGAGCCTTCGTGACGACGACGGCATCCTCGTCGCCACGTCCCCGATCGTGACGCTGGCCGTCGACGGCGGCCCGAGCGAACCCGGCGACGCGGCGCAGCGGGTGACGGTCGCCTTGGCCGACGACGCCGGCGCGCTCGTGATGAGTGTCGATCCCGAGGACGACGTCGCAGATCTCGGCGAGCTGGCGCTCGGCGAGGCCGGCGATCGCTGGATCGCCGACGGCGAGCTTCGGCCCGTGACCGTCACCGACACCCGCTCAGCCGCGCCGGGCTGGCAGGTGTCGGGCCGACTCAGCGACTTCGTGTCCGACGATGGCGTTCTCGGGGCCCGGCATCTGGGCTGGACGCCACGCGTCGACCGGGCCGCACCCAGCCAGGCCGTCGAGGCCGGACCTGCTGTCCCGGCGGGATTCGAGGCGGGCGATGGTCTGGCCAGCTCGCAGGTCCTGGCCACGAGCCCGGGCCGGTACGAGCCTCGGCACCGCCGTGCTGGGCGCCGGGCTGCACCTGCAAGCCCCCACCACGCTGCCCACCGGTGACTATGAGGCCGTCCTGACCTTCACCGCCATCTGACGGATCCGAGGCGCGGCATCTCCGTCATCTGGAGGGTGCCGCTGCGGGCGGGCGACGGTAATGTCACTGAGCCCCGTTATCATCCGGCCGGAAACTGCCGGATGAGTCGTGCTCGGTGAGACGGAGACCGCATGGACGACAGCACCACGCCCGCCGGCCGGATCAGGAGGTCCGGCCGGTGACGGATCTGGAGGTCACGGAGGATCGACGCGGCGTCGGCCGGTTCGTTCCCGAGCTGTTCGTGCTGGCGCTGGTGGCGGCGGTCCTGTTCCGGCCGCGCGTGGCCGGCTGGTTCGACAGTGCGACCCTGCAGACGTG
>NZ_SMKL01000149.1 GCF_004348545.1 Jiangella ureilytica
GGTGGGGGGTTGGGCGAAGGCGGGATGGCGGCTGCCGACCTTGCGGGCGAAGGCGAGGTGGCTGCCCAGGAACCCACCGGCCCCGGCCGCCGTCAGCCCGGCGAGGCCGAGCAGCACGCCGAGCCGGTGCCGGCCCGCGCGGCGCACGGCGAACGAGCCGGAGTAGAAGGCCAGAGCCGTCACGTTGCTGGCGGCGTGGACCACGCCCACGCGACTGGCGGCGCCCTCCGTCCGGCCCCACTCGGCGACGCCGGTGACGGCGGTGGGCACCGCCGCCACCAGCCCGGCCCCGACGAGGTACTGGGCAGCCGGACGGACGTCGCCCCGGCCGGACAGGTCCAGGAGCGCGGCCGACGTCCAGGCGCCGACGGGGACGTCGGTCAGGAACGGGTGCACGGCGTGACCCAGCCAGTCACCGTGGAGGAGACCCCGGATCCGGGGGGACGAGAGCAGCGCGCCGGCGACGGCCTGCAACGGTGTGTCGTAGCGCTCGGGCACGGGGCTCTGCTCGAGCCGCTGGGCGAGCCGGACCGCCCACGGCGGCGAGCCGGACCCGAGCACGTCGTCATGCCTGGGGACGGGTGCGGTGTCGGTCATCGTCGACCGGTACCCGTTTCCATGATCCTCACCGGTCACGACGGCCCAGCGGTGGGTGCCGCCCGTCCGCAGGTCAGGAGAAGTCGCTCGACAGTAGGTCCATCACCAGGCCGTCGCGGCCGGTGATCATGCCCACGGGGCGGAAGCCCACCGCGGCGTAGCAGCGGATGGCCACCTCGTTCGTCGCCGCCGTCTCGACGACGATGCGGTGGTGGTCGCACTCGTCGAACAGGTGCCGGGCCAGCGTGCCGACGGCGTCGCGGCCCAGCCCGCGGCCGTGCAGGTCGGGGTCGAGCAGGATCTCGATGCCGGCGTGGCGGTCGCGCGGGTTGTCGACCTCCCAGTACTGGATCAGCCCGGCGATGCGCCGCCCCGCCAGGATCGTGTACCGCGTGGTGGAGCTGTCCTCGAGCAGCCAGCCGTCGCCGAGACCGTCCGGATCCCACCACAGCTTGACCTCGGGCGTGCTGATGATGTGCAGCAACATGGGCACGTCGTCGGCCCCCACCGGGCGCAGAACGACGTGCTCGCCGGCCAATCCGCCCACGAGAGTCAATTCGCCCATAGGCGCGAGTGTAGGTCGACCGTGCCGTATCGGCATGCGGAACGCCGGGCGGTGGTGGCGTCTAGGGTGGGGACGTGATCGTGGGCGTGGGAATCGACGTCGTCGACGTGCGGCGGTTCGCCGAGACTCTGGAGCGGACGCCGCGCCTCGGCGTCCGCGTCTTCACCCCGGCCGAGCGGTCCCGCTCCATCGCCTCGCAGGCCGCCCGGTTCGCCGCTAAGGAGGCGCTGGCCAAGGCCCTCGGCGCACCCAAAGGCCTGCTCTGGCACGACGCCGAGGTGGTCAGCGACGCCGACGGCCGGCCCTGGTTCGAGGTCCGCGGGACGGTGAAGGAGCGCTGCGAACTGCTGCGCGTCGACACCGTCCACCTGTCGTTGTCGCACGACGCCGGGGTCGCGTCGGCCATCGTGATCCTCGAAGGGGGCGGCCGGTGAGAACCGTCCACACCGTCGAGCGGGTCCGGGCCGCCGAGGACGCGCTGATGGCCCGGCTGCCCGCGGGTGCGCTCATGCAGCGGGCGGTGGCCGGCCTGGTGACGGTGTGCGCGCGGCTCCTGCGCGAGGCCGGTGGCGTCTACGGCGCCCGCGTGGTCGTGCTGGCCGGCGGCGGCAACAACGGCGGCGACGCACTCTGGGCCGGCGCCCGGCTGGCCCGCCGCGGAGCGCATGCCGACGCCGTCCTGCTGGATCCGGCGAAGGCGCACGCGGAGGGCCTGGCGGCGTTCCGGGCCG
>NZ_SMKL01000014.1 GCF_004348545.1 Jiangella ureilytica
TCGCCAGACTCCCCCCGTCCCCCTGATAGCTGCCCGTTCTTAGGCCCCGGACGGGCGGGTCAAGCGGACCCCCAGGGCGCGCAGCGCCACCAGGGTCCGCTTGAGGCGACCGTCCGGGGCTAAGAGAATGGGCAGCAGGGGGACGGGGAAACCCAGCGCAACCACACGCCCCGCCACACGCCCCGCACCACCCCGGCGAGCGGTCTCAGCGGGCGGCGAGGGCGTGGTCGACGTCGGAGCTGACGAGGACGCCGTAGACGCGTCCCTGGGCGTCGACCACCAGGTACTCCGAGGCCGGGGTCTCGCGCATGGCCTTGAGCAGGGCGTCGCCGCGGACGTCGAGGTCCAGCACCATGCCCTGGCGCAGCGACTTCGCGGAGTCGCCGATGGTGACCCACGGGCGGCGCTGCTCCGGGATGGCGGCGACGGCAGCCTCGTTGACCAGCCCCGTGGGCCGGCCGGCGCTGTCGACGACGACGAGCGAGGTGACGTCGGCCTCGCGGGCCCGTCGCAGCGCCTCCGACACCGGGAGGTCGGGCGCGACGGGGGCGGCCCGGCGGGCGAGGGTGCGGGTGTCGAGCCGCGGCAGCCGGGCCCGCATGCGCCCGACGGCGAGCGCCTGCGACGCGCCGGACCACAGCAGGGCGGCGACCAGGCCGGCCCAGACGATGGTGAGGACGTCGGGACGCGCGCCGTCGAGGGCGAACGGCAGCAGCAGGACCAGGCCGGCCAGCACCTGCCCGGAGCGGGCGGCGACGACGGTGCCCCGGTGTTCGTCGCCAGTGACGCGCCAGACGGCGGCGCGCAGCATGTGGCCGCCGTCGAGGGGCAGGCCGGGGAGCACGTTGAAGACGCCGACGACGAGGTTGGCGGCGGCCAGCATGTACACCAGGAAGCCGGGCACGCTGTCGTCGTCGATGGCCAGGTAGGCGAGCAGGCCGAGCCCGCCGAGCGCCAGCGACAGCAGCGGGCCGGCGGCCGAGACGACGAGGTCGCGCCCGGGGGTGGGCGCGTCGCGCTCGATCTCGGTGTGGCCGCCGAGGAAGTGCAGGGTGACGCCGCGCACCGGCAGCCCGAGCCGGCGCGCCGTCAGGGCGTGGCCCAGCTCGTGGACGAACACCGACGCGTAGAGCAGGACGGCGAACAGGAACGAGATGGCGTAGGCCTCGCCGTCGGACAGCTGCGGCAGGTAGCCGAGCACGCTGTCGCGGCCCCAGATGGTGATGAGCCCGGCGACCAGGAACCAGGTCGGGCTGACGTACACCGGGATGCCCGCGATGCGCCCGAGACTCAGCTGCCGACCCCGACCGGTTGCCATCGTCCAAGGCTACGTGTGTCAGGGACGGCGGCGTGTGCGGACCCGCTCTGTCGGAGGTGTGATCTACAGTCCTGACCATGACGATCCGCACGCGCGCCGAGCTCGGGGACGACCCCGCGGCCCCGCGCGTGCCGAGCCTGTCGCCGTCTCGCGCGGCCGATTTCATGACCTGCCCGCTGCTCTACCGCTTCCGCACCATCGACCGGCTGCCCGAGGCGCCCAGCTCCGAGGCCACCCGCGGCACGGTCGTGCACAGCGTGCTCGAGCGGCTGTACGACCTCCCGGCCGGCGAGCGCACCCCCGGCCGCGCCACGGGTCTGGTGCGCCCGGCGTGGGACGAGCTGATCGAGGTCGAGCCCGCGGTGGCCGAGCTGTTCGCCGACGACGCCGACGGCTCGGCTCTCGCCGACTGGCTGGCCAGCGCCGAGTCCCTGGTCGAGCAGTACTTCACGCTCGAGGACCCGCGCCGGCTCGAGCCGGCCGAGCGCGAGCTGTACGTCGAGACCACGCTCGACTCCGGGCTGCGGCTGCGCGGCTACGTCGACCGCCTCGACCGTGCCGAGGCCACCGGCGACCTCCGCGTCGTCGACTACAAGACCGGCAAGGCGCCGCGGGCCGGGTTCGAGCAGCGGGCCATGTTCCAGATGCGGTTCTACGCGCTCGTGCTGTGGCGGCTGCACGGCCGGGTGCCGCGGCTGCTGCAGCTCATCTATCTCGGCAGCGGCGAGCTGCTGCGCTACGAGCCCGACGAGGCCGACCTGCGGGCCACCGAGCGCAAGCTGGCGGCGTTGTGGGCGGCCATCGAGCGGGCCACCCAGACCGGCGACTGGCGGGCCAGCCCCAGCAGGCTCTGCGACTGGTGCTCCCACCAGGCACTCTGCCCAGCCTACGGCGGCACCCCGCCGCCGCTGCCGGCCACGGTCGCCACCGCCGACGACGACGAGGCCCCGTCCCCCCGCACCTCCCCCGTCGACGCCTGAGGCCGGCGCCGGGCGGCGGGGCGGCCGCCGGGCTCAGAGCAGCGCCGCGATGCCCGCGCACACGCCGAGCAGAGCGGCGTAACCGGCCAGCACCACCGGCACGAACCAGCGCTGCGACCAGTCGATCGGGTGACCGGTGCGCGGGTCGCGCACGATGCGGGCCCGCACGGCCAGCAGGACGATCCCGACGAGGGCGGCGACCACGCCGAGCGTCAGCGTGAGCCACGCGGGCAGGCCGAGCGCGGTCTCGTCGCCGCGCACCACGGCCATGACGCCGATGGCGCTGACCGCGCCGACCACCCCTCCGACGAGGGCGTGGCCGGCGTTGCGGGTCCGGCGCTCACCCTCGGTCAGGCCGGGTCGCCCGTCGGCGACGACACGCGCGTAGTCGGCCGGTGCGCCGAAGGCGTCGCGCGGGTCCTCGCCGGTCTCGGCGAGGTGGCTGTCGACCTCGGCCAACACCTCGCCGATGCGGCCGGGCTCGACGTCGCGCAGGCGCAGCGCGGTGAGCAGCTCGCGCCGGAACCTCTCGATGTCGGTGATCATCATGCGTCGGCCTTCCTGGTGGTCAGCAGTCCGTGGGTCGTCGCGGCGAAGGCGGCCCAGCGCTCGGAGCGCTCGGAGCGCTCGGCGAGCGCGGCCCGGCCGGCGGGGGTGACGGCGAGGTACTTCCGCCCCGGCCGCGCCGCCCCGGGTCCTCCTGCCGGTGGAGGCCGCACCTCCCCGTCGAGGACGAGTTGCGGCCGGTCCGGCGCGGCCTACCGTTGATCGTGTGACGACGGCCCGCGCCAAGCTCTTCCCCCGCATCGAGCCGTGGCTGCTGGACGCGTCCCTCACGATCGTCCTCGCGGCCACCGCGGTGGTGGCGCTGTTCGTCTACACCGACCCCAGCGGCATCGAGTACGCCGACGCCGACGCGCTGGGCATCGCGCTGGTGCTGTTCATCACGGTCCCGCTGATCGTGCGCCGCAGGCGCCCGGTCGCCGTCGGCCTGGTCACCGCGGCCGGGCTGGCCGCCTTCACCGCCGTCGACTACGCCATGCCGACGGCTGCCGCGGTGGCGCTCATCGCCGTCTACACCGCGGCCAACTACGCGGGCCTGGCCGTGTCGTTGCTGGTGGCGGGCGCGCAGATGGCGGCATCGGCCGCCTACGCCGTCGTCAGCGTCGACCGGCACCCGGACCTCACCATGGACCTCGGCGCCAACATCATCATCAGCTGCCTGCTCATCCTCGGCGCGTGGGGCATCGGCCGGGCGGTGCGCAGCCGGCGGCTCTACACCGCCGAGCTCGAGGACCGCGCCCGCCGGCTCGAGCGCGCCCACGACGTCGAGGTGCGGGCCGCCATCGCCGAGGAGCGCTCGCGCATCGCCCGCGAGCTGCACGACGTCGTCGCCCACCACGTGTCGGTCATGACGGTGCAGGCGGCCGGCGCGCGCCGCTCGCTGCGCCGCGACGTCGACCGCACCGCCGACGCCCTGCAGGCCATCGAGGACATCGGCCGGTCGGCGCTGCAAGAGATGCGCCGCGTCGTCGGCGTCCTGCGCACCCCCGACGGCGACGACCGCGGCGCCCAGCCGGCCACGCTGGCCCCGCAGCCCGGCCTCGGCGACCTCGCCCTGCTCGCCGAGCAGATGCGCGACGCCGGGCTGCCGGTCGACGTGCGGGTCGAGGGCGAGCCGGGCGCCGTCCCCGTCGGCGTCGACCTCGCCGCCTTCCGGGTCATCCAGGAGGCGCTCACCAACACCATCAAGCACGCGGGACCGTCGGCCGCCACCGTCCACGTCCGCTACCTGCCGTCGGAGGTGCACGTCGAGGTCAGCGACGACGGCCACGGCGTGGCGGCCGCGCTGGAGGGGCGCCGGCCCGGGCACGGGCTGCTCGGCATGCGCGAGCGCGTGGCCCTCTATGGTGGAACCCTCGCGGCCGGACCACGCCGCGGCGGCGGCTACGAGGTGCGGGCGAAGATCCCGTACGACAGTAACGGAGCGATGTCACGATGACGGCTCAGCCCATCCGGGTCCTGCTGGTGGACGACCAGCCGCTGCTGCGCACCGGATTCCGCATGATCCTCGAGGCCGAGTCCGACATCGCGGTGGTCGGCGAGTCCGGCGACGGCGAGCAGGCGGTCGCCGCCGCGCGGGCGCTGCAGCCCGACGTCGTCCTCATGGACATCCGCATGCCGCGGGTCGACGGCGTCCAGGCCACCCGGCAGATCACCGGCGCCGCCCGCGAGGCCGCGCCGCGCGTCCTGGTGCTCACCACCTTCGACCTCGACGAGTACGTCGTCGAGGCGCTGCGGGCCGGCGCCAGCGGCTTCCTGCTCAAGGACGTCCCGGCCGAGGACCTGGTGACGGCCATCCGCACGGTGTCGCGAGGTGACGCCGTCGTCGCCCCCAGCATCACGCGCCGCCTGCTCGACATGTTCGCCAGCCGCTTCCCCGCGGCCGACTCCCCCACGCCGGCCAACCTGCAGCACCTCACCGACCGCGAGCGCGAGGTGCTCACGCTGGTGGCGCGCGGCTACTCCAACGCCGAGATCGCGGCCGAGCTGGTCGTCAGCGAGACGACGGTCAAGACCCACGTCGGCAACGTGCTGACGAAGCTGGGCCTGCGCGACCGCGTCCAGGCCGCCGTCTACGCCTACGAGAGCGGCCTGGTCCAGCCCGGCGCGCTCTAGTCCCGCTCCCAGCGCCACTGCCAGACGGTGCCCTGCTCGGGGTCGGCGAGCTCGGCGACCCGGGTGAAGCCGAGCCGGGCGAGCACCTGCGTCGACGGGTTCTCCCCCACCAGCGTGTGGGCGACGACGGCGTCGACCTCGCCGGAGTCGACGGCGCGGCGCACCAGCGCGGCGGCGGCCGCCGTACCCAGCCCGCGGCCGCGGAACGCGGGCGCCACCTCGTAGCCGATCTCGACGACGCGGTCGCGCGGCGGGCCCGCGAAGCCACCCGAGCCGATCAGAGCCGGGCCCGAGGGATCGACGAAGAAGTACATCCACCACCCCGCCTCCTCGGGATGGTCGGCGAGGTGCTCGCGGCTGAAGCCGACGGACTCCGGGAACTCCGGCCAGCCGGCGGGGATCGGGGCGCCGATCGCCGCCTCGAACTCGGCGGGCCGCTCGACGAGCGCGTCGAGCAGTTCCACGGTGGCCGGCACGACGGCGATCTCTGTCATGGAGGCCATGATGGCCCATGCCGCCGGCGGGGCGTACGCCCGCAGGACGGGCACGAGCGCCGTCCTACTCCTCACGGTGGAGCCGGCAGACCGTGCGGTCCGCCGATCATCCGGTCGCCGCCGGCCAATAGCGTGGAACACGATCCACGAACCAGCTGACGAGGAGCGCACCGGTGACGACGCAACCCAGCTCGCCGAGCACGGCGGCCCGTGCCGTTGACCTGACCAAGATCTACGGCAAGGACGACACGCAGGTGGTGGCCCTCGGCGGGGTGACGGTGGAGTTCACCGCCGGCGCCTACACCGCGATCATGGGCCCGTCCGGCTCCGGCAAGTCCACGCTCATGCACTGCATGGCCGCGCTGGACTCGTCGACGTCGGGCCAGGTGTTCGTCGGCGACACAGAGCTGAGCAAACTGGGCGACAAGGAGCTCACCCGCCTGCGCCGCGACAAGATCGGCTTCATCTTCCAGGCGTTCAACCTGATCCCGACCCTGACGGCGAAAGAGAACATCACGCTGCCGCTCGACATCGCCGGCCGCGACGTCGACAAGGAGTGGTTCGACACCGTCATCGCCACCGTCGGCCTGGCCGACCGGCTCAGCCACAAGCCCAACCAGCTCTCCGGCGGCCAGCAGCAGCGAGTGGCGTGCGCCCGCGCGCTGGTCAGCCAGCCCGAGATCATCTTCGCCGACGAGCCCACCGGCAACCTCGACTCCCGGTCCGGCACCGAGGTGCTGTCGTTCCTGCGCCGCTCGGTCCGCGAGTTCGGGCAGACCATCGTCATGGTCACCCACGACCCCAACGCCGCCGCCTACTCCGACCGGGTGCTGTTCCTCGCCGACGGCCTCATCGTCGACGAGATGACCGACCCGACGGCCGAGAAGGTGCTGGAGCGCATGAAGGGCTTCGACGCCGTGGGGCAGCAGGCATGATCCGCGCGACTCTCAAGAGCCTGGCCGCGCGCAAGCTGCGGCTGGCCATGAGCGCGTTCGCCATCGTGCTCGGGGTGGCGTTCGTGGCCGGCTCGTACGTGTTCACCGACACCATCGACCGGACCTTCGACGACATCTTCGGCGGGCTGTCCTCCGACGTCGTCGTGCGGCCCGACCTGCCGGGCGAGACCGACATCTTCGCCGGCTTCGCCACCGGCACCACCACGACCATTTCGTCGGACCTGGTCGACGACGTCGCGGACCTGCCGGGCGTCGAACGGGCCGACGGCGAGATCGAGAACCAGAGCTTCTTCGTCCTCGACACCGACGGCGACGTCATGACCAGCCAGGGCGCCCCCGGCATCGCCGTCAACTGGCACGACGGCCCCGCCGCCGACGGCGACCCGGTGCTGCGCCTGGTCGACGGCGACCTGCCGGCCGGCCCGGGCGAGGTCGCCCTCGACGACCGCACCTTCGAGCGGTCCGGCTACCGGATCGGCGACGAGGTCGAGTTCGTCAGCACCGGCGACGAACCCCGGCTCACAGCGGAGCTGGTCGGCGTGGTCCGCTTCGGCGAGGGCGGCAGCCTGGCCGGCGCCAGCCTGTCGGTCTTCGAGACCCGCTACGCCCAGGAGCTCTTCGTGGGCGGCGACGACGCGTACAACCGCATCTCGGTGACGGCGGCCGACGGCGCCAGCGCCGAGGAGGTCCGCGACGAGATCAGCGCCATCCTCCCGGACGACTTCGAGGCCCTGACCGGCGCCGAGGTCGACGAGGAGACGGCGTCGGCCATCGAGGAGGGCCTCGGCTTCTTCAACACCTTCCTCCTGGTGTTCGCCGCGATCGCGCTGTTCGTCGGTGTGTTCCTCATCCTCAACACGTTCTCGATCCTGGTGGCGCAGCGCTCGCAGGAGATGGCGCTGTTCCGGGCCCTGGGCGCCGGCCGCCGTCAGGTGACGCGGTCGGTGCTGCTCGAGGCGCTCGTCGTCGGCGTCGTGGGCTCCACGCTCGGCCTGCTGCTCGGACTGGGGGTCGCGCAGCTGCTCAAGACGGTGTTCGGGGCGTTCGGGCTGGAGCTGGCCGGCGGCCTGGTGCTGCTGCCGCGGACGGTCGTCGTCGCCTACGTCGTGGGCATCGTGGTGACCATGATCGCGGCCTATGTCCCGGCGCGGCGGGCGTCGCGGGTGCCGCCGATCGCCGCCATGCGCGACGACGTGGTGGCCACGGAGTCGTCGCGGCGCTGGCACCTGTGGATCGGCGGCGCGCTGACGCTGCTCGGCGCGGCCGCGATGGCGACCGGCCTGTTCGCCGACGTCGACGACGCGGCGCTGATGGTCGGCGCCGGCATCTTCGCGGTCTTCATCGGCGTGGCGCTGCTCGCGCCGGTGCTGGCCACGCCGGTGCTGCGGGTGGTGGCCGGCTGGTACCCGAAGGCGTTCGGCACCGTCGGCCGGCTGGCCCGCGAGAACGCACTGCGCAACCCGCGGCGCACGGCGGCCACCGCGTCGGCGCTGATGATCGGCATGGCGCTGGTGACGGCCATCTCCATCATCGGCGCGTCGGCCAACGCCACGGTCGACCGCGCCCTCGACGACGGCGTGCGGGCGCAGTTCGTTGTCTCCAACGCCGTCGGTCAGCCGTTCTCGCCCAGCATCGCCGAGGCGGCGAGCCAGGTCGACGGGGTCGACGAGGTGGTCCCGGTGCGGGTGTCCGGCGGCGTCGTCGACGGCGACCAGACCTTCCTGCAGGCGTTCGACCCGGTCGCCTACGGCCGCGCCGCCGACCTGCCGATGGTCGAGGGCAGCGACGACCTCAGCGGCGGCGGGTTCCTCATCGGCGAGCAGCAGGCCGAGTCCGAGGGCCTCTCCGTCGGCGACACCGTCCGGCTGCAGCTGCCCGGCTCCGACGAGGAGATCGAGCTGATCGGCATCTACGGCCAGTCGCCGCTGCTGTCCGGCGGCGTGATCGTCAGCACGCAGACGCTCGAGGACGGCGCGGTGCCGGCGCTGGACTCGCTGCTCTACGTCATCGCCGACGACGGCGCCGACCTCGCGACCGTCCACGAGGGCCTCGACGAGGTGACGGCCGAAATCCCGACCGTCACCGTCCAGGACCAGGAGGAGTACAAGGAGTCCTCACGCGACCAGGTGAACCAGCTGCTGTACCTGGTCTACGCGCTGCTCGGGCTGGCCGTCCTCATCGCGGTCCTCGGCATCGTCAACACGCTGGCGCTGTCGGTCATGGAGCGCACCCGCGAGGTCGGGCTGCTGCGGGCCGTCGGTCTGAGCCGGCGCCAGCTGCGGCGCACGATCCGGCTGGAGTCGATCGCCATCGCCGTCCTCGGCGCCGTGCTCGGCGTCGCTCTCGGCCTGATCTTCGGGGTGTCGCTGCAGCGCGCCATCGCCGACGACGGGCTGGACCAGCTCTCCGTTCCCGGCGGGCAGCTGATCGTCTTCGTCGTCCTGGCCGCGGTCATCGGCGTGCTGGCCGCCGTCTGGCCGGCCCGGCGCGCGGCCAAGCTCGACGTGCTGCGCGCGATCACGACGGAATAACCGGCACCACGAGACCGGGAGCCGCCACCCAGTGCCGGGGTGGCGGCTCCCGCCGTGTCAGGTCGCCGGGTCGGGCTGCGGATCCGGCTCGCGGACGGGGTCCGGGTCGACGACAGCGCTGGCGGCGGGCAGGATGCGCCCGGCCTCGATGTCCTCGGCCCAGTGGCAGGCCACCCGGTGTGCGTCGGCGTGGCCGGCCACCGTCCGCAGCAGGGGCCGCTCCTCGGCACAGCGGGTGGGCTGGCGGAACGGGCAGCGGGTGTGGAAGCGGCATCCCGTCGGCGGGTCGGCCGGCGAGGGCAGGTCGCCCTGCAGCAGGATCCGCTGCCGGGTGTCCTCGACCACCGGGTCCGGGATCGGCACCGCCGACATCAGCGCCTTCGTGTACGGGTGCAGTGGCGTGGCGTACAGGTCGTCCGACGGCGCCTGCTCGACCAGCCCGCCCAGGTACATGACGGCGACGACGTCGGCGATGTGCCGGACGACGGCGAGGTCGTGCGCGATGACCAGGTAGGTCAGCCCGAGACGGTCCTGCAGCTCCTCGAGCAGGTTCACCACCTGCGCCTGGATGGACACGTCCAGCGCGGACACCGGCTCGTCGGCGACGATGAGCTGCGGCTCCAGCGCGATGGCCCGGGCGATGCCGATGCGCTGGCGCTGCCCGCCGGAGAACTCGTGCGGGTACCGGTTCGCCGCCGAGGCCGGCAGCCCCACCACGTCGAGCAGTTCGCGCACCCGGGCGCGGTGGTCGCCGCCGATGCCGTGCGCCCGCAGCGGCTCGCTCAGCACCGACTGCACGTTCTGCCGCGGGTCGAGGCTGGCCATGGGGTCCTGGAAGACCATCTGCATCTGCCGGCGCATGCGGCGCAGGTCCTCGCCGGCCAGCGCCCGCACGTCGACGTCGCCGAAGGTGACGGTGCCGGCGGTCGGCTCGACGAGACGCAGGATCGCCCGGCCGAGGGTCGACTTGCCGCAGCCGGACTCCCCCACGAGGCCGACGGTGGCGCCCCGCGGGATGTCGAGGTCGACGCCGTCGACGGCCTTGACGGAGCCCACCTGGCGCTCGACGACGATGCCGGACCTGATCGGGAAGTGCACCTCGAGCCCGCGGACGGAGAGCAGCACATCGGCCGAGGCACGCTTCTCCGCCGAGGGCGCAGGTACCTGGTCACTCATGCGGGCACCTCCTCGTTCTGCTCCAGCGGGTTCAGGCAGCGCAGGGACCGATCTCCCAAGGATTCCAGTCGCGGCGGGCCGCCGATGCAGGCGTCCAGCCGGTTCGGGCACCGGGGCGCGAAGGCGCAACCCTTGTGCCAGCTCAGCACGTCGGTCGGCGAGCCCGGGATCGGGTGCAGCGGCGCGCCGCGCGGTGCGTCGAGCCGGGGCACCGACGCCAGCAGGCCGCCGGTGTACGGGTGCCGCGGTTCGCCGAACAGCTCGCGCCGCCCGGCCGACTCGACGATGCGCCCGGAGTACATGACGTGGACGGTGTCGCACAGGCCGGCGACGACGCCCAGGTCGTGCGTGATCATCACCAGCGACGCGCCGGTGTCCTGCACCAGCTCCTTGAGCAGCTCGATGATCTGCGCCTGGATGGTGACGTCGAGCGCCGTCGTCGGCTCGTCGGCGATGAGCAGCCGCGGCTTGCAGGCCAGCGCCATGGCGATGAGCGCGCGCTGGCGCATGCCGCCGGAGAGCTGGTGCGGGTACTCCTTGAGCCGGCGCCGCGGGTCCGGGATGCCGACGCGGAACAGCAGCTCCTCGGCCGCCGCGCGCGCGGTCTCGCCCTTGAGGTCCTGGTGGCGTTCCAGCACCTCGGTGACCTGGATGCCGATGGGCACCACGGGGTTCAGCGAGGACATCGGGTCCTGGAAGACCATGGCGATGTCGCGGCCGCGGATGTCGCGCATCCGGTCGCGCGGCAGCGTCAGCAGGTCGTCGCCGTCGAACAGCACCTGCCCGCCCACCTGGACCCCGCGGCGCGGCAGCAGCCGCATGACCGCGAGCGACGTCACGCTCTTGCCGCTGCCCGACTCGCCCACCAGGCCGACGGTCTCGCCCGGCCGGACCGTGAACGAGACGCCGTCGACCGCCCGCACCGTCGGTCCGCCCTTGCGGGTGAACGTGACGGACAGGTCGCGGACGTCGAGCAGGGGTTCGGAGCGGAGTAGGGGTTCGGAGTCCGTCACTCTCACCGCCGGTACTTGGGGTCGATGGCTTCGCGCAGCCGCTCGCCGAGCATGGTGAAGCCCAGTGCGGCGATGACGATCGCGATGCCGGGGAAGAACGCCAGGTGCGGCGCGGAGGCCAGGTAGCGCTGGGTGTCGGCGAGCATGCGCCCCCACTCCGGGACACGCGGGTCGGCGCCGCCCAGGCCGAGGAACGAGAGCCCGGCGGCCTCGATGATCGCCGTCGCCAGCGTCAGCGTGGCCTGGACGATGACCGGCGAGATCGAGTTGGGCAGGATGTGCCCGAGCACGATCGGGCGCCGCCGCACGCCCAGCGACACCGCCGCCAGCACGTAGTCGGAGCCGCGCTGGGCCAGCATCTGGCCACGCAGCAGCCGGGCGAACACCGGCACGTTGATGATCGCGATGGCGATCATGACCGACCAGAGGCCCGCACCCAGCAGCGCGGCGATCGCGATCGCCATGAGCAGGCCGGGAATGGAGAGCATGATGTCGACGATCCGCATGACGACGGTGTCGACCTTGCCGCCGAACGCGCCGGCGAGGACGCCCAGCAGCAGGCCCCCGGCCATGCCGAACAGCGTCGCCACGACGCCGACCAGCAGCGACTGCCGGGCGCCGTAGACGACCCGGCTGAACTCGTCGCGGCCGGAGGCGTCCAGACCGAACCAGTGCTCCGCGGACGGGCCGGGGATGTTCGTCGGCGTGATCATGCCGCGGCCGGGCTGGGCGTCGGGCGCGTACGGCGCGATGAGCGGGGCGAAGATCGCGACCAGCACGAAGAACGCGATCAGGCCGAACCCGACGAGGGCGATTGGGTCGCGCTTGAGCCGCTTCCACGCCTCCTTGCGCAGGTTGCCGGCCGGCTGTTCGACCTGCTCGGACTCGGTGGCCGCCTCGACTTCGGACAGGCTCATGGGCTCACCTCACCCGCACTCGTGGATCGATCAGGCCATAGGAGAGGTCGACCAGCAGGTTCACGACGACGTACATCGCCGCGATCACCAGGATGAAGCCCTGCAGCACGGCGTAGTCGCGGTTGCTGATCGCCTCGGCGATGAAGCGGCCGACGCCGTCGAACGCGAACACCGTCTCGGTCAGGATGGCGCCGGAGAACAGCAGCCCGGCCTGCAGCCCGATGACGGTGATCACCGGCAGCAGCGCGTTGCGCAGCACGTGCCGGCGGGTGATGGTGCGCTCCCACAGGCCCTTGGCCTCGGCGGTGCGCACGTAGTCCTCGTGCACCACGTCGAGCACGCTTGCCCGGGTGATGCGGACGATGATGGCCAGCGGGATGGCGCCCAGCGCGATGGCCGGCAGCACCAGGTGCATGATCGCGTCCCAGGTGGCCTCGGGATTGCCGGTGATGATGCCGTCGAGCACGTACAGCCCGGTCGGATGGTCCGCGTCGACGCGCGGGTCCTGCCGGCCCTGGGTCGGGAACCAGCCCAGCTGCACGCTGAACACGTACTTGAGGATGTAGGCCAGGAAGAACACCGGCACCGCGACGCCCAGCAGCGACCCCGAGACCGAGAGGTTGTCCAGCCAGCTGCCGTACTTCCTCGCGGCGTAGTAGCCGAGCGGGATGCCGATGCCGATCGCGAAGATCAGCGCCGCGATCGCCAGCTCGAAGGTGGCCGGGAACGTCCGCGACATCTCCTCGATCACCGGCCGGTTGGTCCGGGCGCTGTTGCCGAAGTCGAGCTGGACCGCGGCGGAGATGAACTTCCAGTACTGGACGTACCAGGGCTCGTTGAGGCCGTAGAGCGCCTCGATGCGGGCGACGGACTCGGCGGTCGCGCGCTCCCCCAGGAGGGCCTGGGCAGGCCCTCCCGGGAGCGCGCGCAGCCACACGAACAGCAGGACCGACAGCCCGAGCAGGATCGGGATGAGCTGCAGGAGCCGCCGTACGACGAACTTGAGCATCTAGACCGTCAATCGACCGCGACGGTCGCGAAGCTCTCGTTCGACAACGGGTCGGGTACGAAGCCGGACACACCCTCGCGGAAGGCGATGGCCGGCTCGCTGTGGACGTACGGGATGCCCGGCACGAAGTCCATGATCAGCCGGTTGGCCTCCTGGTACAGCTCGGCGCGGCGCTCCTGGTCGGTCTCCTGCTCGGCCTCGTCGAGCTTGGCGAAGATCTCCGGGTTGTCGAAGCTGCCGAACTGCGGGTTGACGTCCTGGAAGAACGTGCCGATGAAGTTGTCCGGGTCGCCGAAGTCGCCGTTCCAGCCCAGCAGGAACATCGGCGTGCCGCCGGTCTGGGTGGCGTCGAGGTAGTCCGGGTTCCACGGGGCCGTGTTCGGCTCGATGGTGAAGCCCACCGCCTCGAGGTCGGCCGCCATGAGCTCCCAGTTGGCCTGCGGGTTCGGCATGTACGGCCGGGTGACGTCGGTCGGGTACCAGAACGGCAGCGTCAGGTCCGTGACGCCGGACTGCGCGATCAGCTCGCGGGCACGGTCGGGGTCGTAGTCGTACGTCGTGACGTCGTCGGCCCAGCCGAACAGCTCCGGCGGCATGAACTGCGTCGCCTTGACCGCACCCTCCGGGTAGTTGGTCCGGATGATGTTGTCGAAGTCGATCGCGTGCGCGATCGCCTGCCGGATCTGCAGGTTGTCGAACGGCGGGTAGTTCTGCTGGAAGCCGATGTAGGCCACGTTGAACGCCGGGCGGCGCAGGATCTGGTAGCCGCCGCTCTCGAGCAGCTCGACGTCGGCGGGGTCGACCAGGTCGTAGCCGTCGATCTCGCCGCTCTCGAGCGCCTGCCGGCGGGCCGGGCCGTCGGGGATGACGGTGAAGATCAGCTCGTCGACCTGCGCGGGCTCGTCCCAGTAGTCCTCGTACGCCGCGAGCCGCACCTCGCTGCCGCGCTCCCACGACTCGAACTGGAACGGGCCGGTGCCGACCGGGTGCTCGTAGCCGAAGGTGCCGTCGAACGACGGCGACTCGCCCGTGCCGCTGACGGCGTCGGCCTGGAACTCCTCGAGCGCCGCCGGGCTCGCGATGGTGAACGCGGGCATGGCCAGCGCGGACAGGAACGCCGACGACGGACGCGACAGCGTGATGACGGCTGTCCGCTCGTCCTGCGCCTCGCAGCCGGTGTAGAGGCTCTCGCCCATGGCGGGGTCCTCGTTGGCGGCGAACCCGCCCATGACGGTGCCCCAGTAGTAGGAGACCGCGGGGCTCTGCAGCACGCCCGCGAAGTTGTACCAGCGCTCGAAGTTGAAGCAGACGGCCTCGGCGTCGAGCGCCTCGCCGTCGTGGAAGGTCACACCCTCGCGCAGCGTGAACGTCCAGGTCAGGCCGTCCTCGCTGGCCTCCCAGGACTCGGCGAGGGCCGGCTCGATCTCGGTGCCGCCCTCCTCGCTGCGCACCAGGCCCTCGAAGATCTGGTTGATGACCCGGGTCGACTCGCCGTCGCTGACCAGGGCGCCGTCCAGGATCACCGGATCGGCCGAACCGGCGAAGACGAGCGTGCCGCCCCCGTCGCCGCCCTCAGCGGAGCCTTCGTCGTCTCCGCCACACGCCGTGAGCCCCAGGGCCAGGGCACCGGCCGCGGCTCCCGCGGCCAGCCTGCGGTTCAGGCTCATGCCACGCATGTCACACCTCACACAGTCGACTGCCGGGCGGTGTTCCCGACCGGTGGCCTGTGACAGTACTTCGTGCGAGGGTGATGGACAGTCACCGAGTTGTCAGGATGACATCGCGATTTCGCAACATTCTTTCGATATCGACCATGCGAAATGACAGTGTGACATTACACAGGCGGCCTCCTGAGCCTCAGCTGAGAAACGTACTTCGGCTATCGAGCGCCGAATCGTCGAACGATGCGAGCAGGTCCTTGGCCCGCATTCCGGCCAGCGAGTCGATGACGACGAGACCCGGTTCGGGCACCGCCGCGACCGCGTTCGGGATCGACAGGACCAGCGCGCCCGCCGCGAGTCCGGCCGCAGCCCCGCGCGGGGAGTCCTCGATCACGATGCTCCCGGCCGGGTCGACGCCGAGCTCGCGGGCCGCCGTCAGGTACGGCTCCGGGTGCGGCTTGCCGTTGGTGACCTCGTCGCCGGTGACGACGGCGCCGAACAGCCCGTCGGGCAGCCGGCGGACGACCGCCTCGGCCAGCCGGCGGTACGACATGGTCACCAGCGCCTGCGGCACGCCGAGCTCGCGCAGCTCCGTCAGCAGCTCGAACACGCCCGGCTGCCAGGTGAGCCCGTCGGCGATCCCCTTCAGCACCTCGCCCACCATGTGCTCGACGATCTGCTCGGGCGTCATGGGGATGCCGCCGCGCTCGCGGATGAAGGCGGCGGCCTCGAGCAGGTCGCTGCCGACGAGCGACAGGCTGTCGGCGTGGGTCCAGGTGCCGCCGTGGCGGAGCACGAGGGCCTCCTCGGCGCCCATCCACAGTGGCTCGGTGTCAACGATGGTGCCGTCCATGTCCCAGAGGACAGCGGCGGGAAGAGGCGGGGTCACGTACTCCATGGTCCCATGCCGGCTCCCCCGCACCCCACCCGGCGAATCCAGTACCTCGCTTGACGGATGGCCGTCGAGCGTGAAGCGTGGGTGATGCGGCCATCGCGATGCCCTGACAACACGACACCCTCAACACCGAAGAACCGGCGCGCTCCCGCGTGCCCACCGGAGGTGCACATCACCATGCTCACACTCACCGAGAACGCCGCTGCCGTCATCCGCAACATCGAGGGCCGCGAGGACCTCCCCACGGGGACCGGCATGCGCATCGCCGCCAACTCCGAGGGCGGCCTCGACCTCGAACTGCGGCCCGCGCCCGAAGCGGGCGACCAGATCCTCGACGACGCCGGCGCCCGGCTGTTCCTCGACGCCGACGCCGCGATCATGCTCGACGACAAGGCGCTCGACGCGTCCGTCGACCCCGCGGGCTCGATCCAGTTCGCCGTCACCGACCAGACCGCCGCCGGCATGGGCGGCGGGATGCCCGGCGGGCAGCCCGACGAGAACGGCCTGCCGGGCTGACACCAGGCTTCCGTCCGGGGCCCGCCGCCCTGTCCCCTTCCGACCGGCGGCGGGCCCGGGCGGGACTCTCTCTTGGCGGCGATCAGGTCGCGGTCGCGAGGAGGGACTTTTCCCCGCTCCAGCGGGGAGAACTCCCTCCCGACGCCGCGTCGAGGGCGAGTTACTGCCGCTCTGGCGGTAGCAAACCGGCCCACGGCGGCGCGCCCGGGCGGGGACTCTCCCCCGCGACCATCGGATCGCGAGGAGGGCCTTCTCCCCCGCTCCAGCGAGGAGAACTCCATTCCCGACGCCGCGCGGGACTCTCTCCCGCGACCATCCGGTGGGGATCGCGAGGAGGGACTTCTCCCCGCTCCTGCGGGGAGAACTCCCTCCCGACGCCGCCTCGCCCACGGCGGCAGGCCTTGATCAGGTGGCGTTGAAGTACTTCGCCTCGGGGTGGTGGACGACGAGCGCATCGGTCGACTGCTCGGGGTGCAGCTGCAACTCCTCGGAGAGGTTCACCCCGATCCGCTCGGGACGCAGCAGCCGGACCAGCTTCACGCGGTCGGCCAGATCCGGGCAGGCCGGGTAGCCGAAGGAGTAGCGCGAGCCGCGGTACTCCTGCTTGAGGATGCCGCCGAGCTCCGCGTCGTCCTCGGCGCCGAAGCCGAGCTCGTCGCGCACGCGCGCGTGCCAGTACTCCGCCAGCCCCTCGGTGAGCTGGACCGACAGCCCGTGCAGCTCGAGGTAGTCGCGGTAGGAGTTGGCCGCGAACAGCTTCGAGGTCGCCTCGGCCACGCCGGAACCCATGGTCACCAGCTGGAACGCGACGACGTCCACCTCGCCCGACGAGCGCGGGCGGAAGAAGTCGGCCAGGCACAGACGGCGGTCGCGCCGCTGCCGCGGGAACGAGAACCGCTCCAGCTCCTTGCGGTGGTCCTCGGGGTCGAGGACGACGAGGTCGCGGCCTTCGGACACGGCCGGGAAGTAGCCGTAGACGACGGCGGCCTCGAGGATGCCCTCGGTGTGCAGGCGGTCCAGCCAGGCGCGCAGCCGCGGCCGGCCCTCGGTCTCGACCAGCTCCTCGTAGGACGCGCCGCCGCGGGTGCCCTTGAGCCCCCACTGGCCCATGAAGGTCGCCCGCTCGTCGAGGTAGGCGGCGTAGTCGGCCAGGTGCAGGCCGCGGACCACGCGGGTCCCCCAGAACGGCGGCACCGGGACGGCGTTGTCGGTAGCCACGTCGGAGCGCACGTCGTCGCCGTCGTCGACCGGGTTCGCGACGGTGGTGCGCGCCACCCGCCGCTTGCGAAGCGCCGGCAGGACGTCGGCGAGCTCCTTGTCCGGATCGGTGCGGACGCTGGCGACGGCGTCCATCAGCCGCAGCCCCTCGAAGGCGTCGCGGGCGTAGCGGACCTCGCCGGCGTACAGCTCGGCGAGGTCGTCCTCGACGAACGCCCGGGTCAGGGCGGCGCCGCCCAGGATGACCGGCCAGCGCGCCGACACGCCGCGCTGGTTCATCTCCTCGAGGTTCTCCTTCATGACGACCGTGCTCTTGACCAGCAGGCCGGACATGCCGATGACGTCGGCGTCGTGCTCCTCGGCGGCGTCGAGGATGGCGCCGATGGGCTGCTTGATGCCCAGGTTGACGACGCTGTAGCCGTTGTTGGACAAGATGATGTCGACGAGGTTCTTGCCGATGTCGTGGACGTCGCCCTTGACGGTGGCCAGCACAATGGTGCCCTTGGTGCCGTCGTCGCCCTCGACCCGCTCCATGTGCGGCTCGAGGTAGGCGACGGCGGCCTTCATGACCTCGGCGCTCTGCAGCACGAACGGCAGTTGCATCTGGCCGCTGCCGAACAGCTCGCCGACGGTGCGCATGCCGTTGAGCAGTGTGTCGTTGACGATCTCGAGCGCGGACCGCTGCTCCAGCGCCTCGTCGAGGTCCGTCTCCAGGCCTTTGCGCTCGCCGTCGACGATGCGCCGCTCGAGCCGCTCGAACAGCGGCAGCCCGGCCAGCGCGGCCGCCCGGTCCTCCGTCGCCGACGTGACGCCCTCGAAGAGCTCGAGGTAGCGGGTGAGCGGGTCGTACTCGGGCGTGCGGCGGTCGTACACGAGGTCCAGCGCGACCTGGTACTGCTCCTCGGGGATCCGCGAGACGGGCAGGATGCGCGCGGAGTGGACGATGGCGGAGTCGAGGCCCGCGGCGACGCACTCGGCGAGGAAGACGGAGTTGAGGACGGCGCGCGCGGCCGGGTTGAGGCCGAACGAGACGTTCGAGACACCGAGCGTCGTCTGCACCGTGGGGTACCGGCGCTTCAGCTCGCGGATCGCCTCGATGGTCTCGATGCCGTCGCGGCGGGTCTCCTCCTGGCCCGTGGCGATGGGGAACGTCAGGCAGTCGACGATGATGTCCTCGGTGCGCATGCCCCACTCGCCGGTGAGCTGGGCGATCAGCCGCTCGGCGACGCGCACCTTCCACTCCGCCGTCCGGGCCTGCCCCTCCTCGTCGATGGTCAGGGCGACGACCGCGGCGCCGTGCTCCTGGACGATCGGCATGAGCGTGCGGATGCGCGAGGTGGGCCCGTCGCCGTCCTCGTAGTTGACGGAGTTGACGACGCTGCGCCCGCCCAGGCACTCGAGCCCGGCCTCGATGACGGCCGGCTCGGTGGAGTCGAGGACCAGCGGCAGCGTGCTCGCCGTCGCCAGCCGGGCGGCCAGCTCGCGCATGTCGGCGGCGCCGTCGCGGCCCACGTAGTCGACGCAGAGGTCGAGCAGGTGCGAGCCGTCGCGGGTCTGCGCCCTGGCGATCTCGACGCAGTCGTCGAGGCGGCCCTCGAGCATCGCCTCGCGGAACGCCTTGGAGCCGTTGGCGTTGGTGCGCTCGCCGATCGCGAGGTAGGAGGTGTCCTGGCGGAACGGGACGTGCTGGTAGAGGCTGGCGGCGCCGGCCTCCTCGAGCGGCCGCCGGGGCGTGACCTCGCGGCCGCCGATCCGCTCGACCACCTGGCGCAGGTGCTCCGGCGTGGTGCCGCAACAGCCGCCGACCAGCGACAGTCCGTACTCGGCGGTGAACAGGTCGTGGGCGTCGGCCAGCTGCTGCGGCGTCAGCGGGTAGTGCGCGCCGTCGGCCGTCAGCTCCGGCAGGCCGGCGTTGGGCATGCAGGCCAGGCCGCTGCGGGCGTGGCGCGCGAGGTGGCGCAGGTGCTCGCTCATCTCGGCCGGGCCGGTGGCGCAGTTGAGGCCGATGTGGTCGACGCCGAGCGGCTCGAGTGCCGTCAGGGCGGCCCCGATCTCCGAGCCGAGCAGCATGGTCCCGGTGGTCTCGACGGTGACGTTGACCATGAGCGCGACGTGCTCGGCGCCGGCCGCCCGCATGGCCCGGCGGGCGCCGATGATGGCGGCCTTGGCCTGCAGCAGGTCCTGCGCGGTCTCGACGAGGACCGCGTCGACGCCGCCGGCCAGCATGCCCTCGACCTGGGTGCGGTAGGCGTCGCGCAGCGTGGCGAAGCCGACGTGGCCGAGCGACGGGAGCTTGGTGCCCGGGCCGACGCTGCCGAGGACCCAGCGCGGCCGGTCGGGCGTGGACCAGTCGTCGGCGACCTCGCGGGCGAGGCGGGCGCCGGCCTCGGCGAGCTCGTGGATCCGGTGGGAGATGTCGTACTCACCCAGGTTGGCCCAGTTGGCGCCGAACGTATTCGTCTCGACGGCGTCGACGCCGACGGCGAAGTAGGCGTCGTGGATGTGCCGGACGACGTCGGGGCGGGTGACGTTGAGGATCTCGTTGCAGCCCTCGTGGCCCTCGAAGTCGTCGAGGGTGAGGTCGGCGGCCTGCAGCATGGTGCCCATGGCGCCGTCGGCCACCACGACGCGCCGGGACATGGCTTCGCGCAGACTCCCCCGCATCACGCCAGACTATGGCGGGCGGACCTGCTCACAAGCTTTGTTCCGGCATGCGGACGAATCGTCTCTGATTTTGGGACGAGCCTCCGCGAGCCAATCGCGGCGCGGAGCCGTAGGGTTGGTCAGAAGAACGGGGTGTGACCCTTCCAGGCAGGGAGACGAGCGCGATGGAGATCGATGGGGCGCCGCAGCTGCGCAATCCTGTCCTGATCGCGGCATTCGAGGGGTGGAACGACGCCGGCGAGGCGGCCACCGCGGGCGTCGAACACCTCGAGCGGGTCTGGAACGGCGAGTCCGTCGCCGCCCTCGACCCCGACGAGTACTACGACTTCCAGGTCAACCGCCCGATGGTCAGCGTCGACGAAGACGGCCTGCGCAGCATCCAGTGGCCCACCACCCGGCTGTCCGTGGTGCGCCTCGAGGACCACGACCGCGACATCGTGCTGCTGCGCGGCATCGAGCCGAACATGCGGTGGCGGGCGTTCTGCGCCGAGCTGCTGTCGGTGGCCACCGATCTCGGCTGCGAGCAGGTCGTCACCCTCGGCGCACTGCTGGCCGACGTCCCGCACACCCGGCCCGTGCCCGTCACCGTCTCGGCCAGCGATCCTGACCAGGCCGAGCGCCTCGGCCTCGAGCCCTCGCGCTACGAGGGCCCCACCGGCATCGTCGGCGTGTTCCAGGACGCCGCCACCAAGGCCGGCCTCGACGCGGTCTCGCTGTGGGCGGCCGTGCCGCACTACGTGGCCCAGTCGCCCTGCCCCAAGGCGACGCTGGTCCTACTGCAGCGGGTCGAGGACCACCTCGGCCTGCCGGTCCCCATGGGCGACCTCGCCGAGCAGGCCGAGGCCTGGCAGCACGGCGTCGACGAGCTGGCCGAAGAGGACTCCGACGTCGCCGAATACGTCCGCCGCCTCGAAGAGGCCCGCGACACCGTCGACCTCCCCGAGGCCTCCGGCGAGCACATCGCCCGCGAGTTCGAGCGCTACCTCCGACGCCGCGACACCTGAGATGATCACGTTCACCACCTGATTCCCTGCCACACGAGGCCTGCAGTCCTCGTGACGCGTGGCACATCCTCGTGACGTAGCGGCGGGCTTTCACGCCACCACCACGTGACGCCGCCGATTCCGGGCGAAGGCGGAGAGGTACCGGGAAGCCACGGCGTCGTCCCGGTAGAGGTCGGCCCAGACCGTGCGCACCACCTGCAGCCCGCGCTCTCGCAGGCGGTCCTCACGAACCTTCTCCCGCCAGATCGCGTCCTCAGCGGTCTCGCCGGGACGCAGGAGGCGCTCGTACTTCTGCCGTCCGTCGAACTCGCCGACCGTGGCCTGGTCGGCGAAGTAGAAGTCCACCCGATCCGTCGCACCGTCAGGCCCCGGCATGCCGACCTGGAGCTCCGGGCGCGGCAGCCCGATGCGTTCGAGCTGAACGCGGTGCCGTGACTCGCCGACGCTCTCCGATCGCGGGTCGGCGAACTCCACGACCCGGCCGGCGGCCCGTGCCCCACGCCAGTCGCGCATGGTGTCGAGGACGGTGCGCAGGGCCTCGTTCGTGGTGCCGAGCCGGGCCAGCGCATGGTCCGCCGTGACGACGGCCGACTCGAAGCCGGCCGTGCGTGCGACGTCGACGGCCGTCCGGGCGAAGCCGGTGACGGGCAGGCCGTCGATCTCGATGACGTCGGACTCGTCGAGCGCGCCGGTGTGGTGATGCACGCCGCCCTCGACCCGCGGCGATCGAAGATCGGACCGCCAGACGTGCACCTTCGAGAGATCGACGTCCCAGACCCGCAGTCCGGCGACGACCGCGGCGGAGACGTGGCACAGCACGACCGGCTTGGTCAGTTGGAGGACGACCGCCTGCGAGAGGACCCGGTGCCGGGCGAGATCGTCCATCGCGGCCCACTGCTCGCTCTCCACGTACGCCCCGCGGCGGACGGTCGTCCAGCGGCCGCCCTGCACACGCCGGCTGATCTCGCCGTCGTCCAGCCCGGCGGCCAGGGCCTGGGCCCGCGTCACGACACCGTGCTGCTGGCTCGCGAGGTACATCAGCGTTTCGTCCATGGACGTGACGCTGCCTCCAGGGACGCGACGACGCCAGGGACCTCGGGCGAAATGTGGACAACCTGCGGCCGGCGGCTCAGCTGTGGAGGACGGCCGGTCGTCAGCCGTACGCCCACATCACGAGGATCGCGCTCGCATCACGAGGACTGCAGGCCTCGTGTGGCAGGGAATCAGGTGGTGAACGTGGTCATGTGGAGAGGGCGAGGCCGAGGAGGGCGTCGGCGGTGGCGGCCACGAGCGCGGGGGCGGCGGGGTCGGCGCCGGGGGTCGCGGCCCAGCGGTCGATGGCCGCGAGGGCGCCCGGCGAGTCGAGGTCGTCGGCGAGGCGCTCGCGGATTTCGGCCAGCACCGGCTCGGCGGGCGGGCCGGCCGGGCGCGCCACCGCGGCGCGCCAGCGGGCCAGCCGCTCCTGCGCCGCCCCCAGCACGCCGGCCGACCACTCGCGGTCGGTGCGGTAGTGGGCGCCGAGCAGGGCCAGCCGCACGGCCGCGCCCTCGACACCGTCGGCACGCAACCGCGAGACGAAGACCAGGTTGCCCAGCGACTTCGACATCTTCTCGCCGTCGAGCCCGACCATGCCGGCGTGCGAGTACAGCGTCGCGAACGCGCCGGCGACCACCTGGGCGTGCGCCGCGGACATCTCGTGGTGCGGGAAGGCGAGATCGCTGCCGCCGCCCTGCACGTCGAACGGGACGCCGAGGTACTCCATGGCGATGGCCGCGCACTCGACGTGCCAGCCGGGGCGGCCGGGGCCGAACGGGCTGTCCCACGACGGCTCGCCCGGGCGTGCCCTGAGCCAGACGAGCGGGTCGAGCGGGTCCTTCTTGCCGGGACGGTCGGGGTCGCCGCCGCGCTCGGCGAACAGCGCGCGCATCTCGTCCTCGGCCAGCCGCGCCACCGAGCCGAACGCCGGGTCGCTCCGCACCGAGAAGTAGAGGTCGCCGTCGAGCTCGTAGACCGACGGCTCCATGCGCGCGATCAACCGCGTGATCAACGGGATCGCCTCGACGGCGCCGACGTACGACGACGGCGGCAGCACCCGCAGCCAGGCCATGTCCTCGGTGAACAGCCGGGTCTCGGTGTCGGCGAGCTTGCGCCAGTCCTGCCCGGTGGCCGTCGCCCGCTCGAGCAGCGGGTCGTCGACGTCGGTGATGTTCTGGACGTAGCGCACGTCGTGCCCGGCGTCGCGCCAGACCCGGTTGAGCAGGTCGAACGCCACGTAGGTGGCGGCATGCCCCAGGTGCGTGGCGTCGTAGGGCGTGATGCCGCAGACGTACATCGTCGCGACCTGTGCCGGCTCGACGGGGCGGACGGCGCCCGCGGCGGTGTCGTGCAGGCGGACGGGCAGGCCGCGCCCGGGAAGGGCGGGCACGTGGGGGGCAGACCAGGCTCGCATGATGTGGCTCAGCGTAGCCGGACGCCGACCGTGGGGTCCCAGGCGGTGACGCCCCTCACGAGGCGACGGGAACAGTGGTCTCAGAAGACCGGCCATGGAACCGGCATCCGTCCCTCGGGACTCGGCATCGTCCCACGGGTCAGCAGCGCGTCGATGCGGGCCGCCGTCGCCGCGACCTCCTCGTCGGCCAGCAGCCCCCGCAGCGTCGCACCCAGGGCGCCGTCGACCAGCCCGCGCAGGCGCGCGAGCGACGACCGCTCGGCCGCCGAGAGCGCCGACCCGGCCCACCCCCACAGGACGGTGCGCAGCTTCGGGTCGGCGTTGAAGCAGACCCCGTGGTCGACGCCCACGACGCCGGCCAGCGACGGCGCCACCGTCCGGTCGCCGACGAGGACGTGGCCGCCCTTGCGGTCGGCGTTGTTGACGACGGCGTCGAAGACGGCCAGCCGCCGCAGCCCGGGGTCGTCGGCATGGACCAGCAGCACGGGCGAGCCGTCGCCGTCGACCGCCTCGAGGATGGGCAGCCAGGCGCCGACGGGGGCCGACGCCGGTATGACGTCGACCTTCCCCGCGCCCAGCGACGCCGTCCCCTGCTCCATCCAGGCCTGGCACATGCCCGCCCCGAACGGCCCGTCGGGGCGCAGCACCGTCGGCGGCACCACGTGCCAGCCGGCGGCGTCGGACACCTCGTACGCCGCCGCTTCGCGCGCGGCCAGCGTGCCGTCGGGGAAGTCCCACAGCGGCTGCTCCCCGCTGATCGGCTTGTACACGCAGCGCACCGACGCGCCGCCATGCGTCACGCGCCCGAGCAGCGTGAGGTTCGACGCGACCACCAGCCGGCCCTCGACGGTCAGCTCGCCCTCGCGGAGCAGGCTCAGCAGGTCCACGCCGGTCAGTCCCGCCGCCGGTAACCGTTCTGACGGGGGCAGACGTGCCCGGACGGGTCGAGCGGCAGGCTGCACAGCGGACACGGCGGGCGCCCGGCCGCGACGAGGGCCTGGGCGCGCTTGACGAAGGCCCGCGCCTCGGCGCCGGACAGCCGCACGACCATGACGTCGCGGTCGGACTCCTCGGGGTCGTCCGGCGGCTCGCTGTCGTCGTCGACGACGGCGTAGGCGGCGACCTCGACGATCTCGTCCTCGCTGTCCCACTTGAGCGTCATGGAACCGACGCGGAACTCCTCGACGATGGGCTGCTCGAGCGGGTCGAGGTCTTCGAGTTCCGTGGGCGCGACGGCGGGGACGGAGGTCAGGCCCCCGGCCCGGCGCAGGATCTCGTCGAGCATGTTGTCGACCCGCTCGGCGAGCACCGACACCTGCTCCTTCTCGAGCAGAACGCTGATCAGCTTGGTGGCGTCGCGGGCCTGGAGGAAGAAGGAACGCTCGCCCGGACGGCCCACCGTTCCGGCGATGAAACGGTCGGGCTGGTCGAATCGGTACACCTGCGCGGACACGTCGGAAAGCCTATCTCGCGCTCCGGCGCAACCGTCGATCTACTCCGCCGCGTCGCCCGCTCCCCCGCCGACGACGGCGTCCGTGCGGCTCGCGCGGCGCTTGCGGCGGGCCGGCGACCGGAGGAACCCCAGCTCGCCACCGAGATCGTTCAGGCGCAGGACGAACGGGCGACGCTCGGTGTAGGACACGACCGACACCGAGCACGGGTCGATGACGAGGCGCTGGAACTGGTCGAGGTGCATCCCCAGCGCGTCGGCGAGGATCGCCTTGATGACGTCGGCATGCGAGACGGCGAACCAGACCGCGCCCGGGCCGTGGGTCTCGGCCAGCGCGGCGTCGCGCGAGCGGACGGCCTCGACGGCGCGCTGCTGCACGGCCCGCAGCGCCTCGCCGCCGGGGAACACGACCCCCGACGGGTGCTCCTGCACGACTTTCCAGAGCTTCTCGCGGCGCAGGCCGTCCAGTGACCGGCCGGTCCACGCGCCGTAGTCGCACTCGGTCAGGCCCTCGTCGGTGACGACGGCGGCGCCGGGCGCGCGGCCCGCGGCGATGGCCGACGCCGTCTGCATGCACCGCTCCAGCGGGCTGCTGACGAGGGCGGCCGGCTCGATCCGCGCGAGCCGCTCGGCCAGTGCCGCGGCGCCTGCCACCCCGGTCTCGTCGAGCCCGACCCCGGGGCTGCGGCCGGCCAGCACCCCGGAGGCGTTGGCGGTGGTCCGGCCGTGGCGCACGAGGACGACTGTGGGCAATTTCAACTCCTCTTGTGTCCCGCCGCACACATCCTGAACCGTTCGGTCCGTCGTCGGCGACGGGCCGACGACTCGTGGGAGCCGCCGGCTCCCGGTCGCCGCCGGTGTGCGCGGCGCACCACGGGGCTCAAGCCTACGAGGCGTACCGATCGGGTGAACATCTGGCCGCTTTGTTCCGATTCATGGCCCACGGACTTACATTGGCTCTGCCCAGAGGGTCGCGCACGTCCTCGAAATGGGCTATCAAGGCTTCAGACAAACGTCTTCGTCGCCGGGACCGTTCGGCCCACCCGGGCCTCAGCGCGTCGTCGGGCAAGGGAGGGGACACGACGCGGATGCGGTGCCTCAGACGTCGCCACGTGGCGGCCATCGCGGCCACGGCCGGTCTCGCGCTGGCCGTCGTCAGCGCGCCCGCTGCCGCCGAGCCCGCGACCACGCCGCCGCCCGCCGAGGCGCCGCCCGCGCCCACCGACCCGGACGAGGCGTACAACCAGGGTCTCGAGGGGGCCCAGACGGTCGCCGTCGCCGAGGCACAGCGGCTGCTGGCCCAGGTCATGGCCGACCTCGGCACGGCGCAGCAGACCTTCGCCGAGGCCTCAGCGGCCGCCGACGACGCCCGAGCCAACGACGTCCACGCGCGGCAGCAGCTCGAGATCGCCGCCCAGGCCGTGGCCCGCACCCAGCGCGAGATCGACGCGCTCGACGCGCAGACCGAGGCCACCCGCAACACCATCGGCACCATCGCCCGCGAGGCCTACCAGGGCAACAACCTCGCCGCGCTCGGCGTGGTGCTGGGCTCCGAGACGCCCGACGACCTCGCGGCGCGCTACATGGGCATGCGCACGCTGCTGCGCACGGCCGACGGCGCCCTCAGCGCCATGGCCGCCAGCCAGGCGGAGCTGTCCAACGCGCACGCGCGCCTCGAGGGACAGCGCAGCGCGCGCGAGCGGCTGGCCGACCAGGCCGGGCTCTCGCTCGCGGCACTCGAGACGGCCGAGGCGGCGGCGCTCGCGGCCCGGCAGGTCGTCGACAACACCCAGACGCTGGTCGAGGCGGCGCTGCAGTCGGCGGCCGACGCCCGGCTGCAGGACTACCAGCGCTACATGGAGCTGTTGCAGTCGTCCACCGAGGTCGGCGAGCTGCTCGCCGCGGCGAACTACGGGCCGGGCTACGGAAGCGGCACGTTCATCCGCCCGGCCACCGGCCCGACGACGTCCGAGTACGGCCCGCGCATGCACCCGATCCTCGGCTACGTGAAGATGCACACCGGCCTCGACTTCGGCCGCGGCGACGGGCGCATCTACGCCGCCGACGCCGGCACCGTCGTCGAGGCGCGGTGGAACAACGCCTACGGCAACATGGTCATCGTCGACCACGGCGTGGTGGACGGCCAGCGGCTCACGACGATGTACGCCCACCAGTCCGACCTCATGGTCGTGCCGGGCCAGCGGGTCGAGAAGGGCCAGTACATCGGCAACATCGGCTCGACGGGGTACTCCACCGGCCCGCACCTGCACTTCGAGGTCCGCCTCGACGGCCAGCACACCGACCCGTGGCCGTGGATCGCCAGCGCTCCCCTGCCCGGCGGTGCGGCCTCCTGACACCCCTCAGGCGACGGCGTCGGCCAGCACCCGCTTCACCGTGCCCAGGCCGGCCGGCAGCCAGGTGGGCTTCCCGCCGGGCAGCCCCTGCTCGCCGGCCCGGCCGACGCTGATCAGCCCGAGGGCGGCGCGCACGGCCCACCCGCGCGCCCGCCGGACGGTGGCCTCGTCGGCGCCGCCGTAGGCCTCGAGGAAGCGCGCGGACGCGCCGGCGGGCAGCAGCATCCAGGCCGCCGCCAGGTCCGTGGCCGGGTCGCCGGCGCACAGCTCGCCGAAGTCGAGCACCCCGGCCAGCGTCCCGCCGGCGGTGGTGACGTTCGCCGGGTGCAGGTCGCCGTGCACCCAGACCCGCGGGCCGGACCAGGCCGGCGCCGACGTCGCGTCGTCCCACACGGAGCGGGCCGCCGGCAGCAGTTCCGGCGGCATCAGCGCCGGCAGGGCCCGCTCCACGCCGTCGGCGACCACCGCGAGGGCCACGCCGCGGTCAGGGCTGGCCGGCGCCTCCTCGGGCGCGGGCCGGTGCAGGGCGCGCAGGAACCCGGCCAGCGCCGCGGCCGCGTCGTCGCGCGTGACGGCGGCGCGGTCGGCCGGCTCGCCGTCGACCCAGGTGGTGACGGTCCACGGCTGTGGGAAGTGCGTGGACGGCTCACCCAGCCGCAGCGGCACCGGGACGGGCAGCGGCAGCCGCGCCGCGAGCTCCGGCACCCACCGGTACTCCTTGCGCAGCAGCTCCGGGGCGCGCTCGGTGCACGGGACGCGCACGGTCAGGGTGTCGCCGAGGCGCCAGAGCTCGTTGTCCCAGCCGCGCGCCGCCAGCCGCACGTCCAGTCCGGCCAGGTCGGGGTGCTGCTCTCGCAGCAGCGTCCGCAGCAGTTCGCCGTCCATCTACGCGCTCCACCTTCCGGTCGCCAGCATCGCGAAGGTGAACAGGCCGAGCGCGATGCGGTAGACGATGAACGGCGCGAACGACCGCTTCTCCAGCCACGACATCAGCCAGGCGATGACGCCGAGACCCACCAGGAACGCGATCACCGTCGCCAGGATCGTCGGCCCCACGCCGATGACCGAGCCCTCCCGCATGGCGCCCGGCCACTCGAAGATGCCCGAGCCGAGCACCGCCGGGATCGCCAGCAGGAACGCGAACCGGGCCGCTGCCGCGCGGTCGAGGCCGAGGAACAGCCCCATGCTGATCGACGCGCCGGACCGCGACACGCCCGGGATCAGTGCCATCGCCTGCGCGAAGCCGATCGCGATGGCGTCGCGATAGTCGAGGTCGGCGACGGTGCGCTCCTTGCGCCCGACGCGGTCGGCGATGCCGAGGATGACGCCCAGCACGACCAGCGTCGTCGCGATGATCCAGAGCGACCGGAAGTCGTCGCGGATGACGTCCTGCAGCACGTACCCGAGCACGCCGATGGGGATGGTCCCGATGATCACGAACCAGCCCATGCGGGCGTCCTGGGGGTCGTAGGTCGCTCGCCGTCGACGGCCGCGGGACTCGCCGCCGCGGCCGGCCGCCAGCGACCGGAACCACGCGGTCACGATGCGGCCGATGTCGCGGGCGAAGTAGAGGATCACGGCCGACTCGGTGCCGATCTGGGTGACGGCGGTGAACGCCGCGCCGGGGTCCTCCCAGCCGAACAGCTCGGGGTAGATGCGCAGGTGGGCGCTGGACGAGATCGGCAGGAACTCCGTCAGCCCCTGGATCACGCCCAGGACGGCGGCCTGGAACCACTCCATGCGTGCGTCGACTCCCCTAGGTGCCGGTCAGGTAGGTCAGGATGCCAGGCCGGCGGCGTCGAGCGCCTCGGCGACGGTGCGCAGCGCGGCGATGCGCTCGTCGAGCGGTCCGGCGTGCGCCGCCACGGACAGCGTGGTGACCCCGGCCGACGCGTACGCGTGCAGCCGGTCGCGGATGCGATCGGGCGGCCCGATGAGCGCCGTCCGGTCGACGAAATCGAGCGGGACGGCGGCCGCGGCCTCGCGGTGCTTCCGGTCGAGGAACAGGTCCTGGACGGTGCGCGCGGCGTCGCCGAAGCCCATGCGGACGGCGAGCGCGTTGTAGAAGTTCTGCTGCCGGCTGCCCATGCCGCCGATGTACAGGGCCGAGTACGCCCGGATCGGCTCCGCACACGCCTCTAGGTCGTCGCCGACCGACACCGGCACCGTCGGGACCACGTCGAACCCCTCCATGGTCAGCCCGGCCGCCGAGCGCCCGGCCGCGATCAGGTCCAGCGACTCCGCCGCGTGCTCGGGTGCGACGAAGACGCCCAGCCAGCCGTCGGCGATCTCGCCGGTCAGCCTCAGGTTCTTCGGCCCGATGGAGGCCAGGTAGAGGGGGATCGACGGCCGCACCGGGTGCACCGTCAGCTGCAGCGCCTTGCCGGGACCGTCCGGCAGCGGCAGCCGCCAGTGGTCGCCGTCGTAGGCCACCCGCTGGCGCAACAGCGCCAGCCTCACGACGTCGACGTACTCGCGGGTCCGCTCCAGCGGGCGCGAGAACCGCACGCCGTGCCAGCCCTCGGAGACCTGCGGGCCGGACACCCCCAGGCCGAGCCGGAACCGCCCGCCGGACAGGCTGTCGAGCGTGGCCGCCGTCATCGCCGTCGCCGCCGGCGTGCGGGCCGGGATCTGCATGACGGCGCTGCCCACGTCGACGCGAGACGTCTGCGCGGCCACCCAGGCGAGCACCGTCGGCGCGTCGGAGCCGTAGGCCTCCGCGGCCCACACCACCGAGTAGCCGAGCTGGTCGGCCTCCCTGGCCAGGGCCAGGTTGACGTGGTTGTCGCCACCGCCCCAGTAGCCCAGGTTGAGCCCGAGCTGCATGCGCCACCTCCCGCGAGACACTCCGGGGGACTCTACCTGTCGGCGGTCCTCACCCCGAGCGCGTGTCCCACCCGGTAGCCTCGCCGCGTGGAACAGCGACGACTCGGGGGAAGCGGGCTGTACGTCTCACGCCTGGCGCTCGGCACCATGACATGGGGACGCGACACCGACCAACACGACGCGCGGGAGCAACTGAAGCTGTTCGCCGACGCGGGTGGCACGCTGATCGACACCGCGGCGTCGTACGGCAACGGCGAGAGCGAGAAGCTCATCGGCGCCCTGCTCGACAGCGCGGTGCCCCGCTCCGACGTGCTCATCGCCACCAAGGCGGGCACGTCGCGGCCGGCCGGGCGGCGCGTCGTCGACGTATCGCGCAGGGGCCTGCTCGATCAGCTCGACGACTCCCTCGACCGGCTCGACCTCGACTACGTCGACCTATGGCAGGTGCACACCTGGAGCGACGCCGCGCCCATGGAGGAGACGCTGGGCGCGCTGGAGCACGCCGTCACCTCGGGCCGGGCCCGCTACGCCGGCGTCTCCAACTACTCGGGCTGGCAGACCGCCGCCGCCGCCGTGCACCAGCGCGCCGTCGCCGGCTCCCAGGCGCCGCTGGTCTCCACACAGGTCGAGTACTCGCTGCTCGAGCGCGGCGTCGAGCGCGAGGTGCTGCCCGCGGCCGGACGGCTCGGGCTCGGCGTGCTCGCGTGGTCGCCGCTGGGACGCGGTGTGCTGACCGGCAAGTACCGCAGCGGCACCCCGGCCGACTCCCGGGCCGCCACCACCCACTTCGCGTCGTTCGTCGACAAGTACCTCGACGCCCGCTCGGCGAAGATCGTCGAGGCCGTCTGCACCGCCGCCGACGGGCTCGACGCGCTGCCGCTCGAGGTCGCGCTGACGTGGGTGCGCGACCGCCCGGGCGTGACGTCGGCCATCGTCGGCGCCCGGACCGCCGCCCAGCTGCGCGACGTGCTCGGCTCCGACGACCTCGAGCTGCCGGCCGAGATCCGCGCCGCCCTCGACGAGGTGTCGGCGCTGGAGTTGGGCTACCCGGAGAGCCGCTGAGCGCGAGTCCGCGCCGCGGCTCCGGGTGGCCGGTGCCCGTCAGTACTCGCGGTCGTCCGGCGTGGGCCCGTACTCGCGGTCCGCGACCACCGAGTACTCCCGGTCGTCCGGCACCGGCCCGTACTCGCGGTCCGCCACGGCCTGCGCCGCAACGCCGGGAGCGGCGACCGCTCCCAGTAGGGCGGCCGCGGCCGCGATGTGGGGCAGAGTTGTCCGTCGCATGTCCGTTCCTCTCGATCGGGAGATCTCCTGCCCGACCATTGAGCGACGGCACCGCTTCAGAACGACTTCAGGGATGCTTCACCCGCGACGCCAGATCAGTCGTCGGTGTGGATGATCTCATCGACGCGGTAGACCAGCAGGTCCTCGTCGGCCACGCCGAACGGGTCCGTGGTGAGCGTCTGCTCGTCCGCCTCGCCGAGCGCCTGCACCCACACCGTCCCGCCGCGCGGCAGCAGCCCGGCGTCCTCGGCCCGCTCGTCCAGGCCGTCGACGCCGTAGGCGTGCAGCATCTGGTAGAGCGCCCGGCCGGGGTGCGACACGTCGGCGACGGCGGACTCCTCAGGATCCTGCGGGTACAGCTCGCCGTACGCCTCGCGGCCGGACAGCATGAGCCGGTCGGCGTCGTCGATCTCGTAGTCGCGGCGGACCAGCACGCCGACCAGTCCCGGATCGGCCTCGAGGTCCTCGAACTCGACGCGCGGCGGCTCCTCGGGGAACTCCCACGGGGTGACCTCCTCGGTGGCGTCGTACAGCAGGTCGTCGTAGCGGTCGGCGGCGATCCGCAGCGCGTTGTAGGCGGCCTGGACCACCGGATCCGCTTCACCGGAGCGAGCCAGGCAGGCATTGAGGTGGGCTTCGAGTGCGTCGGTGAGGTCGTCGAGCGCGGCCTGAAGGCGCTCGGCGTCGTGCGGCGGCGTGGTCACAGTCGACGACCGTACCCGGTCCGGCCGTGGCAAGATACGTGAATGGAGTGGTCGGTGGCGAGAAGCCTCAATTCACGAGTTGCCCAGGCCACCGAGTACGAGTTCCGGCACATCTCGCTCCCCCGCACCACCTCTCGGAGCGCGGCCCGCCGCCTGCTGACCCAGCAGGCGGAGCAGGGCCACTGGGAACTCGCTCGGTTGCGTCTGCACCCCGACGGCACACGCAAGATCGTGCTCCGTCGCAAGATCCTGCGGGTCCGCGCGACGCTCTGACCGCCCAGGTCACAGCGCCGCGCGGACACCGTCAGGCCCGGCGTGCGCGCAGCGCCACCACGGCGCCCGTCAGCAGCAGGCCCATCGCCGCCAGCGCGACGGTGGTGCTGCTGGTACCGGTGTCGGGCAGCTCCTCGCCGTCACCGCCGGTGTCGTCACCCGCGCCGGTGACCGTCACGACGGTTTCGGCCTCGTAGTCCTCGGAGTAGCCCTCGTAGTGCAGGGCTGCAACACCGAGCTCGCCGACCGGCGCGTCGTCGTCGAGGCGGACCTGGAACGTCCACTCCTCGACGTCGCCGGGGGCCAGCGAGTCCAGGCGGAGGCACGAGGCCTCCTGCGGGGTCGGCTGTACGCAGCCCTCGTCGACCCAGGTCATCTCATCGAGGACGTCGAGCCCCTCGACTCCGGTGATGGTGGCGCCGGCCGGCACCGCGAGCTCCGCCAGCCGGCCCGTGACGGGGACGACGCCGTTGTTGCGGGCCGTCACGACGATCTCAACGACATCGCCGGCAGCACCCGAGACCGACGGCGTCGCGGTCACATCGAGCATGCGGAGATCGACGTCGAGGCCGACCGACGTGGCGTCGGCCCCGTCACCGCCGTTGTCGCCGATGACGCGCACCGTGGTGTCGCCGAGCCCGGTGCTCGGCGCCGACTCCGGCATGCGCATCTGGAAGGTCACCTCGGCGGTGCCCGGAGCGGCCAGCGTCGCGTTGGTGTGGCACTCGACGTGCGTGTCGACGACGGCGCAGCCCTCGTCCGGCCGCTCGGTGCCGTCGACCAGCTCGAGCCCGCTCAGGCCGGTGGCAGAGACACCGGTGACGGTGACTCCCTGGCCCGGCTGGAAGTCGATGGAAGCGCCGGCCATGGCCGTGTTGCCGACGTTGCGGATGCGCACGGTGTGCTCGAAGTCCGCACCGGGCGGAGCAGTGATGCCGATCAGCGGGTCGAAGGCGACCTCGAGGTCGACCACGCCCTCGTGCACAGTGACGTCGGCCTCGGCGGTCTCGGACCCGCCCTCGTCGGCGGTGACGCTGTAGGTGGCGGCGCCGACTACACCCGCGGCGTCGTCGGCGAGTTCGATCTCGAAGATCGTGGTCGTGTTGTCCGTCGTGCCGAGCGTGGCGTTCGTGTGGCACTCCACCCGCTGCGGGGTGACGAGCGTGCAGCCTTCGTCGGGCCGCTCGGTGCCATCGACGAGGTCCTCGCCCATGATCCCGGCGATCGTCACGCCGTCGGGCACGGTGAAGTCGGTGCTGTAGCCGACGACCTCTAGTCCCTGGTTGTTCTCGAGGGAGGCGTGAGCCTCCGTCGTGGAGCCCGCCACTCCCGAGATCTCCTGGAGAGTGACGCCGAAGTCGATCACGATGTCTTCGGCGGCTGCGGGAACGGCAACACCAAGGGCTGCGGCCCCAGTCATGGCCACACCGGCCAGTGTGCGGGCCGTAGCCCGCCCGTTGAACCTCAAGGGTCCCCCCAAAGTATGTGTGTAGCAGCGCGAAACGTCTGTTTTGCCCGGGGCAGGCTACATCACGGGGAGGTATGACGAGAACAGGTAGAAGCAGATTCTCATCAAGCGAGGTCGAGGAACCGGTCGAGCACCCGCGCCCCGAACCGCAGCCCGTCGAGCGGCACCCGCTCGTCGACGCCGTGGAACATGCCGGCGAAGTCGAGCTCCGGGGGCAGTCGCAGCGGCGAGAAGCCGAAGTTGCGGATGCCGAGCAGGCTGAACGCCTTGGCGTCGGTGCCGCCGGACAGGCAGTACGGCACCGGCCGGGCGCCGGGGTCCTCGGCGCGCAGCGCGGCGCTCATGGCGTCGACCAGCGGGCCGTCGAAGGTGGTTTCGACGGCGATGTCGCGCACCAGGGCCTCGCGCTTGACGTTCGGCCCGAGGATCTCGTCGAGCGTGGCGGCGAACTCCTCCTCCTGCCCGGGCAGGAAGCGGCCGTCGATGTAGGCCTCGGCGCGGCCGGGAACGACGTTGTGCTTGTAGCCGGCCTTGAGCATGGTCGGGTTGGTGCTGTTGCGCAGCGTGGCGCCGATGATGCGCCCGACGTTGCCGAGCTCGCCGAGCAGGGCCTCGGGGTCGTCGGGGTCGAACTCGACGCCGAAGGCGTCGCCGGCCTCTTCGAGGAAGGCGCGCACCGTCGGCGTGAGCCGCACCGGCCACTGGAACCGGCCGATGCGCGCGACCACCTCGGCGAGCTCGGTGACGGCGTTGGCGCTGCTGACCATGGAGCCGTGGCCGGCCCGCCCCTCGACGGTGAGCTTCATCCAGTCGATGCCCTTCTGGGCGGTCTCGACCAGGTAGAGCCGCAGGTCGTCGTTCACGGTGAGGCTGAACCCGCCGACCTCGCTGATGGCCTCGGTGACGCCCTCGAACAGCTCGGGACGGTGGTCGACGGCCCAGTGGGCGCCGAGAACGCCGCCGGCCTCCTCGTCGGCCAGGAACGCCAGCACGACCGGCCGGGCCGGACGCCGTCCGGTGCGCAGCCGGTCGCGCATGACGGACAGGATCATGGCGTCCATGTCCTTCATGTCGACGGCGCCGCGCCCCCACAGGCAGTCGTCGGTGATCTCGCCGGAGAACGGGTCGTGCGTCCAGTCCGATGCATCGGCCGGGACGACGTCGAGGTGGCCGTGCATGAGCAGCGCGTCGGTGCGGTTCGGGTCGGACCCCTCGACCCGGGCGACGACGGTGGTGCGCCCGGGCTCGGAGTCGAAGACGACCGGCTCGAGGCCGGCCTCGGCCAGTTTCTCGGCCACGTACTCGGCGGCCTTGCGCTCGCCCGGGCCGCTGCTGTCGCCGTAGTTCGAGGTGTCGATGCGCAGCAGGTCGCGGCAGAGGTCGACGACCTCGGCATCGGGAGCGCCGGGCGCGCTGGACGCGCCGGTGGGCGGCTGGCCGGGCGAGGCGGGGGGCGTCGTCATCCGCCTATCCTGACACGCCTCCAGTACTGCCGCTTGTCCTGGTCACGGACCACCACGCCCAGCTTGCCGAGCTCGTCGCGCAGTTCGGCGACGTCCTTCCGGTCGCCCTTCTCCAGCGCCGCCGACCGCGCCCCGAGGACGGCGTTCGCGCCCGCCGGCAGCTCGGGCTCGTCGGGCACCCACCGGCGGAACTCATGGCGGTACGGGTCACCGTCACGCCGCCACGGGTAGCCCTGCTCGGTGAACGCGGCGGCCAGCCGGTCCGCCGCGAGGTCGGACCTCTCGCGGGCCAGCTCCTCGCCGGACCGCCCGGCCAGCACGAGCTCCTTTCCGTCGGCGAACACGGCGCTGACGTCGCCGCGCCCGATGGTGCGGCTCTTGCCGTCGCGGGTGAGCGTGACCTCGTCCGGCCCGACGGCGACGCGAAGCACCTCGCCCTCGGCGGTCAGCGCCAGGACGACGCCGAGCACGACGCCGGCCGCCGCTGCCCCGATGGTGCCGTGCGGCTGCGGCAGGTCGGCGATCACGCGGGCGAGCCCGATGTTCGGCACCCAGTCGGTGTCGAGGATCCACCGCGCCAGCGGCCGGACCGCGAGCCCCGCCAGTGCGCCGAGCGCCGGGAGGCCGAGCCACACCAGCACCGCTTCCCAGCGCGGACGGCCGACGACACTCACTTGATCTCCGAGCGCAGCACCCGCCACGTGCCGAGGGCCAGCGGCACCGCCAGCCACAGCGCGAGCGAGGTGCCCAGCCGGCCCCAGGCCTCCGCGGTGAGGTCGCCGTCGAGCAGCGGCATCGTGGTGGTGGTGAGGTCGAGCCACCGGGCGGGGGTCTCGATCGCGGAGATCGTGCTGCCCAGGATGGTCCACACGGTGGGCAACACGAAGTAGAGGACGATGGCCAGCGGCGTGCTGAGCAGCGCCAGGCCGAACGCGGTGCCGACCAGCACGTTGACGACCTGGAACAGCAGCACCCGGCCGACCCCCTCGGCGCCGAACTCCCAGCGGGCGTTCGCGTCGGTGACCAGCGGCGCGACGACGTTGGCCAGTGCGGCCCAGGCGAGGCTCGCGACCACGGCGCCGGCGGCCATGAGGACGGCGGCCGAGAGCTTGGCCAGGATGACCCGCTCCCGCCGCGGCTCCAGCGCGAACGTGCTCAGCGTGGTCCGCTGCGACCACTCGCCGGTGACGGCCATGATGCCGACCACCGGCAGCAGGATGCCGACCGGCAGCTGGGCACCGCCGAAGAAGTCGGCGAAGTTGCGGTCCTCCGCGCTGCCGGTGAACATCTGCACGATCACCATGCCGAGGGCCACCAAGGCGATGATCGCGAGCAGCCAGAAGCCGGCCCGGGTGTCGGTGGCCTTGCGCAGTTCGACGGCGGTGAGCCGCGCGAGCGACGGGCGGGCGGTGCGGACTGGCCGGTGCGTTCCGGCCGCGGGCGTGGCGAGGGCGGACATCAGGAGGCTTCCTTCTGCGAGGCGACGGTGGCCGCGCCGGCCCCGACGGTTCCCGCTGGCGCGTGGCCCGGCGGCCGGCTGCCATCGTGGGAGTCGTGGGACGAGGTCAGGCGGAGGAACATCTCTTCGAGGCCGCCGGAGTCGGCCGGGCGCAGCTCGAGCAGGACGGCGCCCGCGGCGAGGGCCGCGCGTCCCACGGTCTCGGCGTCGCCGGCGACGCTGAAGCCGCCGTCGCGGGTCGGCTGCACCGACAGCCCGGCCTCGGCGAGCGCCTTCTCGAGCGGCGCGGGGTCGAGCGAGCGGACGTAGAGGCCGCCGGCGTGCAGCAGCTCGTCCTTGCCGCCGTCGGCGACGATGCGCCCGCTGCCGATGACCACCAGGTGGTCGGCCACGGCCTCGACCTCGCGCAGCAGGTGCGACGACAGCATGACGGTGCCGCCGCGGTCGGCGAAGTCGCGGAGCACGCCGCGCATCCAGAAGATGCCCTCGGGGTCGAGGCCGTTCGCCGGCTCGTCCAGCATCAGCACCGTCGGGTCGCCGAGCAGCGCGTGCGCCAGGCCGAGCCGCTGCCGCATGCCCAGGGAGTAGTTGCCGACGCGGCGCTTCTCGGCCGCGCCGTGCAGGCCGACCAGCTCGAGCATGGCGTCGACGCGCTTCTGCCCGACGCCGAGCAGCTGCGCCGACAGCGACAGGATCTCGCGGCCCGTGCGCCCGGAGTGCTGGGCGGACGCGTCCAGCAGCACGCCGATGTGCCGGCCCGGGTTGGGCAGGTCGCGGAAGGCGACGCCGTTGACGGTGGTGCGGCCGGACGTGGGCGGGGTGAGTCCGCTGATCATCCGCATCGTGGTGGACTTCCCCGCGCCGTTCGGGCCGAGGAAGCCGGTGACGGTGCCGGGGACGCAGGTGAACGAGACGTCGTTCACGGCGGTGAAGGCGCCGTACCGCTTCGTCAGGTGCTCGACAGTGATCATGGCATCCACTCTGGCCGCGCCACCCGGCCCGCCGCGTCGCCCCGAAGGCTGCCGAGCCGCGACCTTGGTCTAGGTCCCGATCGACCTTGGTCGCTACCCGCCGGCGCCGATCGGCTCGTAGCGTGGTGTCCCATGACGACCCCTGCCGTGCCGCCGGCGACCAGCCCGGAGCTGCCGGCGCTGCTCCCGGGGATGCTGCGGGTCGACCCCGACGACGCCGACCCGGCCCGCCGCGGCCGGGTCCGCCGGTCGGTGCGCGACTGGATCGTCGACACGCTGTGCTTCGTCGTCGCGATCCTCATCGGCCTGATGACCTACGACAGCGCGATGCAGAACGACCCGCCGGAACTGGTGCAGCTGATCGACCTGATCGTCGGCGCGCTGGCCTGCGTGAGCCTGTGGTGGCGGCGACGGTGGCCGGTGCAGCTCGCCGTCGTGGTGGCGCTGCTCGCGGTCGGCGTGTCCTCGGCTGCGGGCGCCGGGATCGTCATGCTGTTCACCGTCGCGGTGCATCGCCGGTGGCCGATCGCGGCGGCGGTCGCGGCGGTCAACCTCGGCACGGCGCTGGCCTTCTACGGCGTCTACCCCGACCCCGTCCTGGCGTTCCGCTGGATCGTCCTGCTGTCCGCGTCGGTCGTCGCCGCGGTCACGCTGTGGGGCATGCTGGTGCGCTCGCGCCGGCAGCTGGTGCTGTCGCTGCGCGAGCGGGCGCACCAGGCCGAGGCCGAGGCGGCGCTGCGGGTCGAGCGGGCCCGGCACCTCGAGCGCGAGCGCATCGCCCGCGAGATGCATGACGTCCTGGCGCACCGGATCTCACTGCTCAGCGTGCACGCCGGTGCGCTGGAGTACCGCCCCGACGCACCGCGGGCCGACGTCGCGAACGCCGCGGGCGTCATTCGGGCCAGTGCGCACCAGGCACTGCAGGACCTGCGCGAGATCATCGGCGTTCTGCGGGCGCCGTCGTCCGACGACGACCCCGACCGGCCGCAGCCCATGCTCGCGCAGCTGCCCGCGCTGGTCGAGGAGTCGCGGCAGGCCGGCATGCGGGTCAGCGTCGTCGACGAGCTGACCGGAGACGACGGCGCCGAGCCGCCGCCCGCCGTCGCCCGCTGCGCCTACCGCGTCGTCCAGGAGGCGCTCACCAACGTGCGCAAGCACGCTCGCGGCACGGGCGTCTGCGTCACGCTGACCGGCGGGCCCGGCGGCGGGCTGGCCGTCGAGGTGCGCAACCGGATGCCCGTCGGATCGGCCGGACGGGCCACCCCGCCCGAGATCCCGGGCACCGGAACCGGGCTGATCGGACTGGCCGAACGGGTCGGGCTGGCGGGCGGGATGCTGGAGCACGGAATCACCCGTGACGGCGACTTCCGCGTGCACGCCTGGCTACCGTGGCCCGCATGACGTCCGAACCGCAGACGACCGTCACCAGGGTTCTCATCGTCGACGACGACGCACTCGTCCGCGCCGGGCTGTCCATGATGCTCGCCGGCGCGCCCGACCTCGAGATCGTCGGCGAGGCGGCCGACGGCGCCGACGTGCCGGCCATGGTCGAGTCGGCGCGGCCCGACGTCGTGCTCATGGACATCCGCATGCCCCGCGTCGACGGCCTGGCGGCGACGCAGACGCTGCGCAAGCGGGCCGAGCCGCCCGAGATCGTCATCCTCACGACCTTCGACACCGACGACCACGTGCTGCGCGCGCTGCGGGCCGGCGCCACCGGCTTCCTGCTCAAGGACACCCCGCCGGCCGAGATCGTGACGGCGGTCCGGCGCGCGGCCGCGGGCGAGCCGATCCTGTCGCCGTCGGTCACCCGGCAGCTCATCGACCACGTCACCGACGGCGACGACGGCGGCCGCTCCCATCAGGCGCGCGGACAGCTCGGGGAGCTGTCCGATCGCGAGCTCGAGGTGGCGGTCGCGATCGCGCACGGCAAGTCCAACGCCGAGATCAGCGCCGAGCTGTTCATGAGCGTCGCGACGGTGAAGGCGCACGTCTCGCGGGTGCTGACGAAGCTCGGGCTCAACAACCGGGTCCAGATCGCGCTGCTGGTCCACGACGCGGGGCTGGTCTGACGGGGAGGCTCACGCGTGGCGAGCCCGGCCACGTGCTCGGCACGGCAGAGCGTCGCTCGGATGCCTGTTTCGTCGCGATATCGAGGGCGGTCAGCCTTGCCAGGGCGGTCATGTGCTGGCGAGGCTGGCCCACTCGCCGGCGAGCATGGCGTACTCGTACTCGCTGGTCCAGACGCCCTTGACGAACTCGCTCTCCACCTCGTGAGCTTCGCGGCGCATGCCCAGCCGCTCCATGAGACCGGCCGACGCGGCGTTGTCGGCGTCGCAGCGGCCGATGACGCGTCGGAAGCCGAACGTCTCGAATGCCAGCCGCATCATGGCCGTGGCCGCCTCGCGGGCGTAACCGTGGCCATGATTCGCCGAGTGGAGCGCGAACCCGATCTCGGCTCGGCGGTGCTGCTCGCTGACGTTCTGCAGGTGCACCTCGCCGAGGAAGACGCCGTCGGCCGTACGGACGACGGCGAGGTCGAGCACGTCGCCCTCGTGGGCGATGGCGGACTGCTGCATCCGCCTGCCCAGGCCCTCCATGGCCCGCCCGCGCGACCACGGCTCCCAGTACATGTAGCGGGCGACGTCGGGGTGCCCGTGCAGCCGGTGCAGGTCGTCGAGATCGGTCTCGAGGTAGCGGCGCAGCGTGAGCCGGTCGGTGGTGACGGGGAGCGACGGGGCGGGGGCGGCCACCCAGCCATCCTAGGCACACCGCCGTCGCCCACGCCGCGTCCGATTCCCGCCAGCACTCCCCCGCCGCCGGCCGCAGGCTTGATCCATGAGCACGCTGACGAGCACCTATCAGTACCGCACGATCCCCGCGTCCGTGGCGGCCGGGCTGCGCGAGCGCGACGACGCCGGGCAGACCCGCGAGCCGTTCACCGACGCCGAGGGCGGTGCGCCGCTGCGCTGCTGCCTGACCCGCAGCCGGATCGGCGAGCGCATCGTCCTGGTCTCCTACGCGCCGCTGCGGCGCTGGGCCGAGGAGCACGGCGCAAGCCCCGGCGCCTACGACGAGGTGGGCCCGGTCTTCCTGCATGCCGACGGGTGCGAAGGGCCGCGGCACGACGGGTTCCCGGCGGAGCTCGTGTCGGCCCGGCGGGTGTTCCGCGGCTACGACAGCCGCGGCCACATCGTCGGGGGCCGGCTGGTCTCCCCCGCGCCCGGCCACGCCGAGGAGGTCGCGGCCGCTGCCCTCGACGACCTGTTCGCCGACCCGGCCGTCGAGGTCGTGCACGTCCGCGCCGTCGAGTTCGGCTGCTTCCTCACCGAGGTCCGCCGCCCGGTCCGCCGCCCGGTGTGACGGCCGTCCCTGCGGGTACGGAAGCGGCATGACCGACACCAGTGGGTCGACGGAGCCGACCGGCTCAGTGACGTGCGGGAAGGCATGACGGTGGTCGACGCCCTCGGGGAGGAGCTCGGCACCGTCGCCGAGGTCCGGATGGGCGACCCGGAGGCCGTCACCACGCAGGGCCAGGAGCCCGAGCAGGACGACGACCTCCTGAGCACCGCGGCGAGAGGCATCTGGAGTGGTCCGGGCCTGCCCGACCAGGAACGCGCCCGGCTGCTCCGGGTGGGCTTCCTGCGGGTGGACCGGACCCTCTCCAAGGACCTCTACGCCGCGGCCGACGAGGTCCACCGCGTCGACGGCGAGATGGTCCGGCTCTCCGTCCCCGCCGATCAGCTCGTCTCCGGCTGAGCGGCGAGACCGGCCGACCGGCGGGCACGGGCCCGCCGGTCTCCCGTCAGCGCTCGGCGACGACGGTGCCGGCCGGCGGCCGGGCGGCCGGGTCGCGCTCCAGCGCGATGTGCGGCAGCACCCGGTCCAGCCGGCGCGGCAGCCACCAGGCCCGCTCCCCCAGCAGGCTCATCACCGCCGGGACGATGAGGCACCGGATGACGACGGCGTCGAGGAAGACGGCGACCGCGAGGCCGAGGCCGAACTGCTGCAGCATGCGGTCCGGGCTGAGCAGGAATGCCCCGAACACCACGACCATGATCGTCGCGGCCGCCGTGATGACGCCGCCGGTGGTCGCCAGCCCCTCGCGGACCGCGCGGACGGCGTTGCCGGAGCGGCGCCACTCCTCGTGCATCCGCGACACGAGGAAGACCTCGTAGTCCATCGACAGGCCGAACACGATCGCGAAGATCATCACCGGGACGAACGCCTCGACCGGGCCGGCCGGCACGCCGAACAGGCCCTCGCCGAAGACCAGCGTCACCACGCCCAGCGACGCGCCGATGCTCAGCAGGTTGAGGATCGCGGCCTTCACCGGCACCCAGATGGACCGGAACACCGCCATCAGCAGCAGCGCCGACAGCCCGACGACGACGGCGACGAACAGCGGCAGCCGGTCGCTGACGGCGGCGGCGAAGTCCTCGGCGGCCGCCGTCGAGCCGCCCACCAGGTAGGTCGCACCGGTCGACGACTCCAGCGGCGGCAGCACCTCGTCGCGCAGCCGGTGCACCAGGGAGCCGGTCGCGGCGTCCTGCGGCGCGGACTCCGGGAACGCGACGACCAGGGCCAGGTCGGTCCCCTCCAGCGGCTGCGCCGGCACCACGCCCGCGATGCCGTCGGCCGACTCCAGCGCCGACGTCAGCGCGGCGCCGCCGTCGTCCGCACCATCGGCCAGCACGATCAGCGGGCCGTTGAACCCGTCGCCGAACCCGGCGGCCAGCAGGTCGTACGCCTGCCGGCTGGTCGACGACGCCGACTCGTTGCCGGCGTCGGCGAAGCCCAGCCGCATGCCCAGCGCGGGTGCGGACAGCGCGAGCAGGACGGCGACGGCGGCGACCAGCGGCGGAAGTGGGCGACGGCGGACGGCGTCGGCCAGGCGCCGCCAGCGGGCGCCGGGCTGCCGCTTCGACCGCTGCGCGTGCGTCACGATCCGCTTCTCGATCCGCCGGCCGAACACCGTCAGCAGTGACGGCAGCAGCGTCAGCGACGCGAGCATGGTGACCAGCACCGTCAGCGCGACGGCGAGTGCCACGCCCTGCAGCGAGCCCAGCCCCAGGGCGAACAGGCCGAGCAGCGCGATGATCACGGTGCAGCCGGCGAAGATCACCGAGCGCCCGGCGGTGTCCAGCGCCGTGCGGGCGGCCCGCTGCCGGTCCGCGCCGGCCAGCAGCTCCGAGCGGTACCGGGCGAACACCAGCAGCGCGTAGTCGATGCCCACGCCGATGCCGACCAGCATCATCAGCGGCGGCGTGTAGGTCGCGATCGTCACCACGTTGGACAGCAGCACGATGACGCCCAGCGTCGAGCCCACCGCGAAGACCGCGGTGATCAGCGGCAGCGTCGCGGCCAGGAACGAGCCGAACATGAAGACGAGGATCACCAGCGCGGCCAGCATGCCGGCGCCCTCGGCGGCCCCGCCCTCGGACTCCTCCGCGCCGCGGACCGCGTCGCCGCCCAGCTCGACCTGCAGGCCGTCGCCGCCGGCCTCCTGCGCGGTGTCGATGATCTCGCGGACGGCGTCGGCCGGCACGTCGGCGGCGGTGCCGTCCAGCGTCACCGTCGCGTAGGCGATCGTCCCGTCCTCGGACACCGCTCCCGGCGCGTCGAACGGGCCGGACACGTGGACGACGTGCGGCAGCATGCTGAGCTCGCCGAGCATCGGGGCGACCCGCTCGCGGTGGGTCTCGACGCCGTCCTCGGCGTGCAGCACCACCTGCACCGAATCGCCGGCCTGCGCGGGCGCGGCGTCCTCGAGCGTGTCGGACAGCAGCTGCGACTCCGTTCCCGGCAGTGTGTGCTCGTCGTGGTAGTCGTCGCCGACGGCCTGCGACAGCGCCGTGACGCCGGCCAGCACGGCCACCCACAGCCCGATGGCCAGCCAGTGGTGCCGCTGTGACCAGGCGGCGAGCCGTTCCAGCCCCATGATCTCGTCCTTCCTCACCGTGCGGAGTTCTCCCGACGATGACGAGGATCGGGTGACGGCACGGCTCGGCGCGTCCGGCTGGAGTGGACACCCGGCCTACATCCCGGGTTGTGGTCGCGGGTGATCGCGTACGCCTGGGGTCGTCCAGCCCTCCGCGGGACCGTGCCGGCCCGGGTCGGCATCCGCGGCGACGACGCCGTCGCCCATCGAGCTGCGCGATCTCACCTTCACGGCGGTGAGCCGCACGGACCCGTCACCGGTGAGCGGTCCAGGGCCCAGGGCTGCGGCGGCGAGGAGGACGATGACGGCGAGGGCGAGCAGATCACGTTGCCCCGCACCGTCGACGCACAGGACTTCTACTCCTTCACTCTCACCGGCCGGTCCATGGCCGACGACACCGAATGGCGCGCCGAGATCACCTGGTGGGACGGCGAGCGGGTGCACACCGACGTCATGGACGACGACGGCCGGCCTTCCGCGTGACGGCACCCGGCTGATGCGCGGCCAGGCGGTACGGACGGCGCTGGCCGGCATGCTGGCGATGCCGCCGTCGGGACTGGCCACCGGCCTGCTGGCCGCTCCCACCGTCGCCGCCGGATTCGCCGCCGTGCACGCGCTGGTCGCGCGGCTGCGGCGCCGTCAGCCCAGCCAGCCGGGGGTCACCAGCCCGGCCTCGTAGGCGAGCACGACGAGCTGCGCGCGGTCGCGGGCGTCGAGCTTGGTGAGGATGCGGCTGACGTGGGTCTTCGCCGTCGCCGGGCTGAGGACCAGGCGGTCGGCGATCTCGTCGTTGGACAGCCCGGCCGCGACCAGTTCGAGCACCTCGCGCTCGCGCTCGGTCAGCGCGTTGAGGCGGGCGTTCGGGACCGGCTTGGCGGCCCGGCCGGCGATCTCGGAGATCAGCCGCCGGGTGATCGACGGGGCGATCAGCGCGTCGCCGCGGGCCACGACCCGGACGGCGTGGATGAGCTCCATGGGCTCGGTGTCCTTGACGAGGAACCCGCTGGCGCCGGCCCGCAGCGCGCCGTAGACGTAGTCGTCGAGGTCGAACGTGGTGAGGATGACGACGCGGACCCCGGCCAGCGCGGGGTCGGCGACGATGCGGCGGGTGGCCTCGAGCCCGTCCAGCTCCGGCATCCGCACGTCCATGAGGACGACCTCGGGGCGCAGTTCGCGGACCAGCGTGAGCGCCTCGGCGCCGTCGGCCGCCTCGCCCACGACGTCGAGGTCCGGCTCGCCGTCGAGGATGGACCGGAACCCCGCCCGGACCAGCCGCTGGTCGTCGGCCAGCAGCACCGTCGTCACGCAGCACCTCCGTAGGGCAGCCGTGCGGTCACGCGGAACCCGCCCTCGGGCCGGTCGGCCGCCTCGAGCGTGCCGCCGAGCGCCTCGGCCCGCGACCGCATGCCGTCGATGCCGCTGCCGCCGCCGCTCGCGCGGGAGCCGGCGCCTCGCCCGTCGTCGCTCACGTCCACCGTCACATCATCGCGCCCGTAGCCCACGCTGATGGCGACCCGCCCGGCACCGGCGTGCCGGGTGACGTTGGTGAGCGCCTCCTGGACGATGCGGAACGCCGCGAGGTCGACGGCGGGCGCCAGCGCGACGGGGGTGCCCTCGGTCTCGACGTCGACGGCGAGCCCGGCGGCCCTGCTGCGGTCGGCCAGCTCCGGCAGCCGGCGCAGACCGGGCGCCGGCGCCGTCGGGGCCTCCTCATCGTCCACCTGGCGGAGCACGCCGAGGGTGCCGCGCAGCTCGCGCAGCGCCTCGCGGCTGGTCTCCTTGATGGCGGCGAGCGCCTTCGCCGCGGGAGTCTCGCCGCCGCCGCCGCCGCCGCGCGACAGGGCGTGCAGCGCGGCCCCGGCCTGCACGTTGATCAGCGAGATGTTGTGCCCGAGCACGTCGTGCAGCTCGCGGGCGATGCGCAGCCGCTCCTCGATCGCCCGCCGGCGCAGCGCCTCCTCGCGGCTGCGGCGCGACGTGTGCACGCCCGCGCCGACGGCGACCGCGGCGACCAGCCAGCTGACCAGCAGGAACATGCCGGCGTCACCGAGCGGGGATGCGTCGGTGCCGTACTCGCCGAACGCCGAGCCGACGATCGCGAGCCCGCCGATGACCCCGGCCGCCACCGTCCGGCCCGCCGACGCCAGCGAGTACAGCGCGATGATCAGCGTGACCAGCAGCGCGCCGTCGGGGTTGATCGCCGGGTAGTAGACCATCGACGCGGCCAGCGTGACGACGCCCACCGTCACCGGGTACCGGCGGCGGAACGCCAGCGCGGCGCAGGCGACGATCATGAGCACCCAGCCGGTCCACGGGACCGGCCGCACCGCGATCGGGTCGCCCGTGCCGAGCACGGTCGTGAGCACCACGAACACGCCGGTGGCGGCGGCGAGCAGCGCGTCGCCGCGCGGTCCCCGCGTCCACGGTTCCCGGCCCTCGGTCATGGACGGCAGCTTAGATAAGGTCGGGGCTGTTCCGTCCACGTCTTTCGGCCACGTCGTCGCGAGGAGTCCCGACACCATGACCATCGGCACCGGCCGCCGTTTCCCCGACGGCTTCCTCTGGGGGTCGGCGACGGCCTCGTACCAGATCGAGGGCGCGGCCAAAGAGGGCGGCCGCGGGCCGTCCATCTGGGACACGTTCTCGCACACGCCCGGCAAGACGCTGAACGGCGACACCGGCGACGTCGCCGACGACCACTACCACCGCTGGCAGGAGGACCTCGGCCACATCGCCGACCTCGGCCTGGGCGCGTACCGGTTCTCGACGGCGTGGCCGCGGGTCCAGCCCGGCGGCAGCGGGCCGGTGAACCGCGAGGGCCTCGACTTCTACTCGCGGCTGGTCGACGGCCTGCTCGATCGCGGCGTCAAGCCGGTCCTCACGCTGTACCACTGGGACCTCCCGCAGGACCTCGAGGACGCCGGCGGCTGGGCGAACCGCGACACCGCGTACCGGTTCGCCGAGTACGCCGAGCTCATGGCTCGCGAGCTGGGCGACCGCGTCGACACCTGGACCACGCTGAACGAGCCCTGGTGCAGCGCCTACCTGGGCTACGCCTCCGGTGCGCACGCGCCGGGCCGGGCCGACGGCGCCGCCGCGCTGGCCGCCGTCCACCACCTCAACCTCGCGCACGGGCTGGGGGTGCAGGCGATCCGCTCGGTGCTGCCGTCGGCGCGCGCCTCGATCACGCTGAACCTGCACGTCATCCGTCCGGTCGACCCGTCCTCCGAGGCCGACCTCGATGCGGTCCGCCGGGTCGACGCGCTGGCGAACCGCGCCTTCACCGGCCCGCTGCTGTCCGGCGCCTACCCCGCCGACCTGTTCGACGACACCGCGCACGTCACGGACTGGTCGTTCGTGCGTGCCGGCGACGAGGAGATCGCGCACCAGCCGATCGACGTGCTCGGGGTCAACTACTACTCGACGGCGCTCGCCCGGCGGTGGGACGGCGCGCGCCCGCGCTCCGAGGACGACGGTCACGACGACGCCCTCGGCTCCCCCTGGGTCGGCGCCGACGATGTCGAGTTCGTCCGCCCCGAGGGCCCGTACACCGCCATGGGCTGGAACATCGACCCCACCGGCATGACCGAGCTGCTGCTGCGCATCGCGCGCGAGTATCCGGACCAGCCGATGATGATCACCGAGAACGGCGCCGCCTTCGCCGACACCGTCTCGCCCGACGGCGCCGTCCACGACCCGCTGCGCATCGACTACATCGCGCGCCACCTCGAGGCCGTCGGCCAGGCCATCGACCAGGGCGCCGACGTGCGCGGCTACTTCGCATGGTCGCTGCTGGACAACTTCGAGTGGTCCTACGGCTACGACCGCCGGTTCGGCCTCATCCGGGTCGACTACGACACCCTGGTGCGGACGTGGAAGGACTCCGCGCACTGGTATCAGGGCGTGGTCGCGCGCAACGCGCTTCCGGAGGGCTGAGGCGCCGTCAGCTCGGCAGCACGACGATCACCGCGAACCAGGCGGTGAACGCCAGCCAGACGAGGGCGGCGACGGCGAGGGCCACCCGGCCGCGCGTCGTCGCCGTCGTCCGGGCCGTGAGCGCCATGCCCGCGAGCCCGGCCACGAGCAGCAGGCCCAGCCACGGGACCAGCGGCGGCACGCTGAGGCGGCTACGCGCGTCGCTGCTCGTCGGTGAAGATGTCCTCGACCGTCAGGTCGAACAGCTTGGCGAGACGGAGCGCGACCGGAAGGCTCGGGTCGAACTTCCCCGTCTCGATCGCGTTGATCGACTGTCGTGACACGCCGACGCGCTGAGCCAGGTCGGCTTGTGTCCAAGCGCGCTCGGCCCGGAGCTCGGCGACGCGGTTCTTCATTGGTACCTGAGCCGGCCGACGGCGAAGGCGATCACGTAGACGACTCCCAGGATCGCGGGGAAGAGCGCGATGTTGAGGTCGCGGGTGACGAGGCCGGCGGCGTCTGCGACCGAGTAGGCGAAGCCGACGACCCAGCCCACGCCGAGGGTCACCGCCAGCGCGTCCTGCATGATCTTGCGCTGCAGGTCGTCGAGTGCCCTCAGGAGGCGCGCGAAGGTGACGATCCAGGCGATGCCGACGAGAAGGTTGACCGCGACTGCTGCCCAGCTCGCCACCCGCTGCTCGTTCCACACGACCTCGGGGCCGAACTTGGCCGCCGCGAGGGTCACCGACCAGGCGAGGGTCCAGAGCGCGAGCTGAGCGGTCGCCCTGTTCGACTCTCTATAGCTTGCGGTCTCGTGGGTGTGCACGGACGCCTCCCTTCCGTCATCGAGTCAAGTAGACTTGACCCACCTCCGCTGTGTCAAGCACACTTGACGCGACATCCGGTTCTCGCACAGCTCAGGGAGGCGCCCGTGGCTCGCTACAAGGTACAGAACACGTACATCAAGGCAGGGTTCATCGCCGATGCCGAGGACAAGATCGAAGAGGCGATTCAACCTCTACTGGACGAGGGAACGACAAACGGCTGGACGCTTCACTCGTTCCAAGCCACAGCCGCGGCGAAAGGCACCAACCTCGTGTTCATCTGGCACCTGCCCGACTGACACCGGAGCTTCGGTTCGTGTCGAGGTCACCATCCGGGGTCTGCGGTTCGTCCTTGGCCTGAGCAGGTAGGCAGATCAGGTGTTCGATACGACCTGTCGTTGGGTCAGCCGTTCCCGGGAGCGGCAGCACTGGGTTGCCGGGCCTCGAAGCCGGACATCACGCCAGGTGTCCCTCCCGTCCAGCCGCGCCCGCGCCGAAGGAAGGGGCGCCGTTCCGAACAGCGCCCAGCAGCGCGGCCGCCAGGTCGGTGCGGCTGTAGACCACGCGGCGGCCGCTGCGGCGCCGCGACACCAGGCCGGTGCGGTGCAGGATCGCGAGGTGGTACGACACCGTCGCCGGCGTCAACGCCTCGCGGCGGCCCAGCTCGGCTGTCGTGCGCGGAGTGTCCAGGGCGGCCATCAGCGGTGCGCGGGTGTGCCCGATCAGCTCGCCCAGGTCGCCGGTCCCTCGTTCCGCATCGGCCCCGCCCGGAACCGACCAGAGCGCGTGCAGGCCGCGGGCCGGGTACAGGATCGAGGGCGTCGTCGGGCGCTCGGCGTTGAGCAGGACGCCGTCGCCGACACCGGTGCTCGGGATCAGCAGCAGGCCGTCGTACGGCCAGTCGACCACCAGGTCGAACGGCTTGCGCACGACGACCGCGCCGTCGTCCCAGCGCACGGACGGGTGGAAGTCGTCGAGCAGGGCGAGCGCGCCGTGCTGCGCCATCCGGTCGCCGCGGTAGGCGACGTCGGCGGTCAGCACGTCGAGCACCCGCGGCCAGTCCGGCTCGAGCACGCACGCGAAGTACGTCCGCATCGCCGCCGCCACCCGGGCCGCGAACGCCGCCGGTCCCCCGGCCAGCGCCTCGGCGACGACGGCCGGCATCGGCTGGCGCAGCTCCTCGAGCCGGGCCGGCCCGCCGACGCTCGCCGCGACGGCGGCCGGCACGGTCCGGCCGCGGTAGGCGATGTCCAGCTGGTACTCGACCAGCTCGGCCGGGGTCGCCGCGACGGCCGCCACCTCGTCGTCGATCGTCATGACGGCGGCGTCCGGCGGCGGTGTGTGAGCAAGTCGGGGATGTACACGGTGCTGCCGGTCAGCGCCGCGAGGAGGCTCAGCGGCCCGGCCGGGACGGCGTCGAGCGCGCGGGCCCGCCAGCGCATCAGATGCGGCGACCCGGGCGCCGGCCGGTGCAGCGCGCGCAGGCTGCCGACCACCTCGGCGCAGGGCGAGATGCCGAACCGCGACCGGCCCAGGGCATCGGCCGTCATCGGCATCCGGACCGCCATGATTCGAACGTACTCGAATTCATGGCATCGGATCTGCCCGGCGGGTCGACTGCCGCCATGACGACGCAGCCCCTCAGCCGCCGCCGGCTCATCCGTACCGGCACCGCCACCGCCCTCACCACAGCCGGCCTCACCGCCGGCCTGGCCCTCCCGTCGATCGCCGACGAGGCCACCGACGACACCGAAGCCACCGACCCTGCCCTCCGCAAGGTGGTCCTCGTCGGCGCCAACCCGGGCGTCCAGCTGTTCGGCGACGACGTCGTGACGGCGTACGCGTCGGTCTGGACCGTCGAGTGGTCCACCCACGGGCCCGGCGCGGCGATCGTGCTCTGGCACGACGGCGCCGTCCGGGTGCTCACCGACCATCCCGACCTCGGCTACTGGCTCGAGCACACCTTCACCAGGTTCTTCCCCGAGGCCACGGGCCTGCCGTGGCCGGAGCCGCGGATCGAGCGGCGGTCCGTGCACATCACGAACGATCTCGCCCGCGGCACCCGGGCGCGGGCCGGCGACGTCAGCGTCCGCATCGCGAACGTGCTGGATCGGCGGGCGTTCGCAACCGACCGGTTCGACCTCGGCGGCCGTGTCCACAGCCTCAGCCTGGTGACCGGTCCGAGCGCCTCCGCGGCCATCGAGGTGCGCGACCGGCGGCTACCCGGCGAGATCATCCGCGGCGGCACACCGGACCGCCCCTCGTCCAGCGCATTCGTCGCCGTGGCCGAGGTCTGGCGATTCTGAGCCAATCAGTTGCTCGACGCCTCCTGATACCCCAAGATCACCCGGTACGATTTCACAGCTACCGGGTCATCTCGGAGGTTTACGACGAGTGTCGGGCAGGAACGAGATCGACGATTTCGCGGGTCTTCTACGGCGACACCGGCTGACAGCCGGTCTGTCGCAGGAGGAGCTTGCCGAAAAAGCCGGTCTCAGCGCTGACGCCGTAGCAGCGCTCGAGCGCGGCCGCCGAAGGGCGCCGCGCCCCCTCACCGTGCGCATGCTCGCCACGGCGCTCAACCTGTCCGAGCAGGACTTCGCAGTGTTCACCGAGTCGCTGCGCCGCTCGCCGTCGGGCTACACGCCGCAGCTGCAGGGCCCGCCGCTGCCTCCCGACACGCTCATCGGCCGGGCCGCCGAGCTGACCGAGCTGACGTCGCTGCTCGGGCACGGCGGCGTCCGGCTGGTCACGCTCACCGGGCTAGGCGGCGTCGGCAAGAGCCGCCTCGCGGTCGCGGTCTCCAACGGCGTCGGCCGCCAGTTCGAGGCCGGCGTCTGCTGGGTGCCGCTGGCCGCCCGGCCCGACGGCCCCGAGGTCACCGATGCCGTCGCGGCCGCCGTCGGGCTCCGGCTCGCCTCCGACGCCGCCGAGATCGACGCGCTGGCCGAGCACATCGGGGCGCGGCGCATGCTCGTCGTCCTCGACAACTGCGAGCACGTGGTCGAGACCTGCGCCTGGCTGTGCACCGTCTTGCTGCAGCGCTGCCCGCGGCTGACCATCCTGGCCACGAGCCGCGAGCTGCTCCGGGCGCCCGGCGAGGTGGTCCGGCAGGTGCAGCCGCTCTCCGTGCCGCCGTCGCGGGCCGCGCCAGAGGAGATCCGCGACGCCGACGCCGTCCGGATGTTCCTCGCCCGCGCCGCCGCCCACGGGGTGCACCCGCGCGACGAGCGCCTGCTGCAGGTCAGCCGGGTGTGCCGCAGCGTCCAGGGCATCCCCCTGGCCATCGAGCTCGCGGCCGCGCGGGTGAACGTGCTGACCATCGAGCAGATCGCCGACGAGCTCGACTCGTCGTCGCGCATCCTGTCCGGTGGCAGCCGCACCGCGCCGCTGCGCCAGCAGACCATCGATGCCGCGCTCGACTGGAGCTACAACCTGCTCAGCGGCGAGGAGCAGGAGTTCTTCGAAGCCGTCTCGACGTTCTCCGGCGGCTGGACGCTGCCCGCCGCGGTCGCCGTCTTCTGCCCTGAGGCCACCGACGCCTGCCACGAGCGCGTCCTCGACCTCACCGGCCGGCTCATCGACAAATCGCTGATCCTGGTCGACCGCGAAGCCGCCGAAGCGCGGTACTCGATGTTCTCCGTCATCCGGCAGTACGCCGGGCGGCGGCTCGACGACGGCGGCCGGCGCGCCACCATCGAGCAGCGGCACCTGTTGCACTACGTCGAGCTGGCCGAGACGGCCGAGTCCAGTCTGGGCACCGGCCAGCAGAGCGCGACGCTCAACCGCCTCGACACCGAGCTCGACAACCTGCGGATCGCGCTCGGCCGCGCCATCAGCCGCGAGCTGGCCGTGGAGTCCATGCGGCTGGCGGCGGCGCTGTGGCGGTACTTCTCGCTGCGCGGCCACTACTCCGAAGGCCGCGACTGGCTCGAGTCGGCGCTGCGCATCGCCCGCGCCGGCCCGGAGCCCGTCGCCGACCCGGCCCTGGCCGCGGCGCTCAAGGGCGCCGGGTTCCTCGCGCACCTGCAGTGCGAGTACAGCATCGCCGCGGAACGGCTCGAGGATGCGCTGGCGATCTACCGGCGCCTCGACGACGCCGCCGGCGCCGCCCGCACGCTGGTGCACCTGGGCAGCATCGCCCGCGAGCGCGCCGAGTACGACCGCTCGCACCAGCTGCACCTCGAGAGCCTGCACCTCTACCAGCAGCTCGGCGACCGCGCCGGCATCGCCTGGGCTAGGCACTACCTGGGGTTCGTCTCCTGGCTGCGCATGGACCTCGACCGCGCGCGCGACTACTCCGAGGCCGCGCTCACCTACTTCCAGCAGGCCGGCGACGGCGAGGGCATCACCTGGTCGCAGATCAACCTCGGGTCCGTCGCCCTGTACGACGGCGACCTCCCCGGTGCCGAGCGGCTGCTGCACCAGAGCCTCGGCCGCGCACAACGACTCGGGTTCCGCGAAGGCGTGGGCTGGTCGCTCAACCAGCTGGGGGTGGTCGCGCGCCGCCAGGGCCGCCTCGAACGCTCCATCCACCTGCTCGACGAGAGCCTCGCCGAACACCAGGAGCTGGGCGACAAGTGGCGCGCCGCGAGCGTCCTCGAGGCGCTGGCCTCGGTCGCGCAGCAGCACGACAACAGCGGGTACGCCGCATTCCTGCTCGGCGCGGCCTCGGCCGTCCGCGACACCATCGGCGCACCGGTCCCGCAATGCGAGCGCCCCGACACCGAGCTCACGACCGCTGCGGTCCGCGACAAACTCGGTGAGCGCGCGTTCGCGCACGCGTGGGGCGCGGGACAGGCCACGCCCCTGCACGCCGTCGCCGACGGCTACCCGCCCGACGACACCCTCAGCACGCTCGACGCGCCCTGGTGATCTTCTCGGAAGGCCCTGCCACGTTCCCCTCCGGGGAACGTAAGTGCCCGGCCGGCTGCGGTCTTGCCCCCCGCTAGACTCGCAGCCGGCCAAGCTTGTGCGGCGCCGGCGCCTGGCCATGTCCACCCACATCTGGTACGGGTTCCGGCACTCCTCCCCCCGCGGGGACCACTCTGTCGTGCCGGGGCGGTCCGCAACAGCTACAGCGCCCTGACAACCCCCTGACAATGCCGACCCGGGCGTCACCCGTGGCACGGGTCGGAGGATGGCTCCGTGGTTCGACGACGGACTGTGACGGCGTGGTGACCGTGCGTGCGCACGGGCAGCACGGGCACCACACGTCGCGCGCCGGACTCCGGCTGGCGCGGTCGCGGCCGGGCTGCTCCTGGGCAGTGAACGACGACGCCGCCGGCTCGCTCCCCGTCAGGTGGGCGAACCGGCGGCGTGGTGGGTCAGGCCGGTGGCGGCGACGGCGTGCCTGACGGCAGCGCTGTTCGTCGTCGCCTGGACGCGGCAGCTCCAGGCCGTCAGGCGCGATCAGCCGCGCCCGCCCGGCACCCGGACGTCCACCCAGACGAGCCGGTGGTCGCTGGTCGGGAACGGGAACTCGCCGGTCAGCCGGGACAGCGGGTCGGAGCGGACCGGCCAGAACACGCCCGCCCCGACCGGCCGCAGCTGCCGCGACGGCAGCACGTAGTCGGCGCGCAGGTTGCCGGGGGCGCCGTCGGCGAAGTCGGCGGTGTCGTAGCGCGGGTCGCCCCGGTGCGACACGTTCGCACCGCCCTGCAGGACGGCGGCCTCGGCGGCGCCGGCCGACGTGGGCAGCGGGTCGACGATGCGCGGGTTCTCGAGCAGCTGCTGGATCGCGCCCGGCACGGAGTCGCCGTCGACGGGGTCGCTGTTCTGGTCGCCGAGGATGACGAACGACGAGCCCGGCTTCAGTCCCCCGCGCACGCCCTCGTCGTCGTAGATCCAGTTGGCCCGGCCCGGGCCGACGTACTCGGCCCAGAAGCGGATCTCGTCGTGGTTGCGCCGGCCGTTGCGGTCCTCGGGACCGTCGAACGTGGGCGGCGTCGGGTGCGAGGCCAGCACGTGCACGGTCCGGCCACCGACTCGCACCGGCACGTCCCAGTGCGACTTGCTGGACAGCCGGAGGATGTCCTGCTCCTCGGGCGAGTAGAACGCCGTCGGCAGCAGCGACCCGGGCATGTCCTTCCAGAGGAAGTTCTGGAACGTGCGGACGTCGTCCTCGAGGATCGGGTACTTCGACAGCACCGCCATGCCGTACTGGCCCGGGAACAGGCCGAAGCCGTAGGCGTCGTCGCCGCCGCCGACGGTGCCATCGTTGTTCAGGTCGAAGCCGGTCGGGATGCCGGTGTTGGACGGCGCGACGTAGGCGTACGGGTATTCGATCGCGTCGGCGCCGCCCTGGCCGATCTCGAGGTAGTTCTCGCGGAACAGGTCCGCCGCCACGCCGCCCTCGACGTAGTCGAACTCGTTCAGCAGGACGATGTCGGGCCGGGTCCGCTGGATGACCTCGGCGACCGCCTGCGCCTGTGTGTCGGTCGTCGTGGACAGGTCGGCCTCGAGCTCGCCGGCGACGGCGCGGTTGAGGCTGAGGTTGTAGGTGGCGACGCGGACGGCCGCGGCGCCGCGGCCCGCCGTGTCGTCGCCGCCGTCGCGTCCGGCGCTCGCCGGGGCCGCCGCCAGCACCGCGGCGGTCGTGGTCAGGGCCGCCGTCACCGCGACGGCGCGGATGGAGATGCGCATGGAGGTCCCTCTCCCGTGATGACCGAATCCGGGCAACCGTAGACCCATCGGGCGAACAGGAGGTGACGCCCGCACGTCTCGATCGAATCTCATCACGTGGACTGCGTTCGATGCCTGGTCATCCAGTGGAATCCGCCGGCCCCGTCTTGCTCCCCCGCCTCGTCGAGCGCACCCGGACCATCGCCGCCGACGAGCGCGCCGGTCTTCCGGTCGCCGGAGTGCCCGCGGCTCAGCCCGCGAACGGCCATGCCGGGATCCGCGCCTCCAGCGCGACCAGCGCGGCCCGAGCCGACGGCGGGGGCTCGCCCTCGGCGACGGCGAGGACCGCGGCCCGCCACGACGCCGCCAGCACGCGGCCCAGCACGGCCGACGCGGGCGCCGTCAGCGCGCTCAGCAGGTCCGCCAGCCGGTCCGGCTTCGCCAGCCGGTCCGGCTTCGCCAGCCGGTCCGGCTCCGCCAGCCGGTCCGGCTCCGCCAGCCGGTCCGGCTCCAGCGGCCGCGACGGCGGCGGTGCGGCCAAGAGCTGCGCGAACCCCTCCCGGACCGCGAAGTCGAAGCCGGCCAGCAGCGCCGCCGTCACCGCGGCCGTCCGGTCCCCCACCGGCAGGGACGCCGCGACGGCGCCCTCCATGCGATCCAGCAGCCGACGTTCGACGTCCTCGCGCACGAACGCGTAGACCCCGAGTTTGCTGCCGAAGTGGTGGTAGAGCGCGCCGGTGGTGACCCGCGCCGCCGCGGCCAGCTCGCCGACCGTGACCTCCTCGAACGGCCGCGCCCCGAACGCCTCCACGGCGGCGCGCGCGAGCCGTCCCCTCGCCGAACTCGACACCGGAACCCACTCGCGCACGACACCATAATGCCGTTACGCTATGCTCAAATCCAATTACGGCACCGTCCCGAGGAGAACCGTCATGAAGCTCGAGTTCCTGTTCGTCCCGACCTCCGACCTCAAGGCGTCACTGGCCCTCTACCGCGACGGCCTCGGCTTCGACGAGGCCTGGCGCGAGGGCGATGCCACCGTCGCGCTGACCCTCCCGGGCACCGACGTCCAGCTGATGCTCGACTCCCACGATGCCGACGCGCCCGTCGGGCCGCTCTTCGTCGTCGAGAGCGTCAAGGCCTTCCACGCCGCGAAGCCCGACTCGCTCGGCGTCATCGAGGAGCCCAACGAGATCCCCGGCGGCTTCATGGCGACCTACCAGGACCCGGGCGGCGCGATCATCTACGTCATGGACCAGGCGAGCGACCCGAGCCTCTAGTCTCGGTCCATGACGTCTCCGGGCCCACTGGAACGCGGTGTCTACGCCAACCGCACGCTGAACCTGCGCTCCGTCCAGGCCATCGGCTACGACATGGACTACACGCTCATCCACTACCGGACCGAGGCGTGGGAACGCACGGCGTTCGAGCACGCCACGCGGGTGCTGGCGGCCGGCGACTACCCCGTCGCCGGTCTCGTGTTCGAGCCCGACCGCTACCTGCAGGGCCTGGTCATCGACCTCGACCTCGGCAACCTGGTGAAGGCGACCCGCTTCGGCTACGTCATCCAGGCCCAGCACGGCACCCGGCAGCTCTCGTTCGACGAGCTGCGCACCACGTACGCCGGTGTCACCGTCGACCTCAGCAACCCGCGCTTCCGGTTCATGAACACCCTGTTCACCATCTCGGAGTCCGCCCTCTACGCGCAGTTCGTCGACCGCCTCGACGACGGCACCATTCCCGGCCCGCTGGGCTACGACGAGCTGTACCGCATCGTGTCGGGGGCGCTCGACGAGTCGCACATGACCGGCGCGCTGAAGGCCGAGATCGTCGCCGACCCGGACCGGTTCTGCGACATCGACCCCGACACCGCGCCGACCCTCATCGACCAGCGACTGGCCGGCAAGCGGCTGCTGCTCATCACCAACAGCGAGTGGGCCTACACGAAGGCGATGATGAGCTACGCCTTCGACCGCCACGTCCCGTCGGGCTCCTGGCGCGACCTGTTCGACATCGTCGTCGTGGCCGCCGCCAAGCCCCGGTTCTTCGCCGAGGTCGAGCCGGCGTTCCGGGTGGTCGACCCCGAACGCGGGCTGTTGCAGCCGCACTGGGGCCCGTTCAAGACCGGCGAGGTGTACCACGGCGGCAATGCGCGCCGGGTCGAGCAGAGCCTGCAGCTCACCGGCGACGAGATCCTCTACGTCGGCGACCACCTGTTCGGCGACGTCCACGTCACGAAGTCGGCGCTGCGCTGGCGCACGGCGCTCATCATGCGCGAGCTCGAGGCCGAGATCGCCGCTGCCATCGCCTTCGCCGACGACGAGCGCGAGCTGCGCCGGCTCATGGGCGAGAAGGCCGACCTCGAGGACCGCCTCGCCCACGCCCGCATCGCCCAGCTGCGCCCCGGCGACGACGCGCCGCGCGAGACGGTCGAGGCGCTGCGCGAGGCCCTGCGCGCCCTCGACGAGCGGATCGTGCCGCTCGCCCGCGCCGCCGGCGAGCTCGGCAACGCCACCTGGGGCCCGATGATGCGGGCCGGCAACGACAAGAGCCTGTTCGCCCGCCAGGTCGAGAAGTACGCCGACATCTACACCTCGCGTGTGGCCAACCTCGGCCGCCGCACGCCGTTCGCGTTTCTCCGCGCCGCGCGCACCTCGCTGCCACACGACATCATGCCGCGCGAGATCGCCCCCGAATAGGGCGCCCCACCCAGGCCGGACAACCGGCGTCAATCACGACATTCGCCGCCGCCGAATTCGGGGCGACACAAGACCGTCCGCGCATGTCCGGGGAATCCCAGGACATACGCGGACGGGTGGTGGGGAGCCGCCAAGCGCCCACCGGATGGAGAAGGGCTTACCTGCCGGCGCCTCAGCCGAGGAGGCCGGTGACCGTCCCCAGCAGCTGGTTGACCAGCGCGACGATGGTGTCCAGGAGACCCGAAAGTGCGTCCATGATCTTTGACTCCTTCGTGGGAAAAGAACCTCTGTTGGCGAACCAGCAGGGTCAAGCTTTCGGTCCGGACGACCCCGTGTGTTCTTGACCGTGAGTCTAAACAGTCAAAGAAGTTGCGCAAGGAGAAACGCAGAAATCTTTCCCGCGTGTCGTCGCATTAACATTCCCCTCGTGCTGAATGTGCGGCGAAAACGGACATAGCTTCCTTGACTGACCCCTTCACAGGCTTGTCACAGCTTGTCGCGGCGGCGCCGCCTCGGCCGCGTACGAACGTGGAGACCCACCCTGGGGCGGGCCGACCCTAGACTCGGGTTCTGACCGCGCCGGAGACGATCCATCCAGATGAAGGGGCACCGACATGGGCCAGGGCGTGCACATGCAGGAGTTGCCGGGCATCGGCAAGCGGTACGACATCGACCTGGGCAGCGCGACGCAGCGGGTCTCGGTCGTCGTGCGCCGCGGCGACATCCGCGACCTCTACGTCTTCACCAGCAAGGGCGACGAGCCGACCGCCGTCCTCGAGCTGAGCCGCGAGCAGGCGCTGAAGCTGGGCGCGGTCCTCACTGGCACGTTCTTCGAGGGATAGGCGCACGTGCACGCTGATCTCATCGGGCTGGGCGCCATCGTCCTGCTCGCCGGTCTGGTCGCCCGCCTGGGCCGTCGGTACGGCTTTCCCACCGTCCCCTGCTACATGCTCATCGGCATCGTGTTCGGCCCCGGCACGCCCGGTCCCGTGCTGGTCGAGCATCCCGAGGACCTCACGCTGCTCGCGTCGCTGGGACTGGTCCTGCTGCTGTTCCATCTCGGCGTGGAGTTCCCGGCCGAGCAGGTGCTGGGCAGCGGCAAACGGCTGTTCATCGCGGCCGGCGTCTACATCGGTCTCAACGTCAGCGCGGGGCTCGGGCTCGGCTTCGCGCTGGGATGGGGGACGTCCGAGGCGCTGGTCATCGCGGGAGCGCTGGGCATCTCCTCGTCCGCCATCGCGACGAAGCTGCTCATCGAGCTGCGACGGCTGACCAACGCCGAGACGCCGATCATCCTCGGCGTCATCGTCATCGAGGACATCTTCCTCGCGTTCTACCTCGCGCTGCTGGCGCCCGTGCTCAACAACTCCGGCTCGACGCTGGACTTCATCGTCGACCTGCTGATCAGCTTCGGCTTCTTGGTGGCGCTGTTCGCGCTGGCCCGCTGGGGTGCGCGGGCCGTCGCGATGCTCCTCGACTCCCGCGAGGACGAGCTGCTGGCCATCCTCATGGTCGGGCTGGTGGTGCTGGTGGCCGGCGTGGCGCTCGAGGTCGGCGTCTCCGAGGCCATCGGCGCGCTGATGATCGGCCTGGTGGTGTCGCGGACGGCGTTGAAGGAGCGGGTCGAGCAGCTGGTACTGCCGCTGCGCGACGTGTTCGCGGCGGTGTTCTTCATCTCGTTCGGGCTCACCATCGACATCGGCGACCTGGGTGGTGTGGCGCTGCCGGTGGCCATCGCCGTCTGCGCGACGCTGGTGACGAACCTGACCGCCGGCGTGTTCACGGCCCGGCTGTTCGGGTTCAACCAGCGCGCGGCCACGAACATCGGCCTGACGGTGCTGGGCCGCGGCGAGTTCTCGCTGATCCTGGCGACGCTGGCCATCGCGGCCGGCCTGGACCAGCGCATGGGCCCGTTCGTCGCGCTGTACGTGCTGGTGCTGGCCATCGCGGCGCCGCTGCTGGCGTCGCAGTCGCGGCACTTCGCCCGGTTCGTGCCCGACCGGTTGCTGCGCTCGCGCTGGAAGTACGTGCAGTCCGAGACCATGAGCACGGCCTGCATCCACCAGGATCAGATGGAGGTCACCGAGACCGGCATCGACGTCTGCCAGCAGTGCGTCGACGACGGCGGCACCTGGGTGCAGCTGCGACTGTGCATGAAGTGCGGGCTCGTGGCCTGCTGCGACGACTCGCCGGCCCGGCACGCGCGCGCGCACTACGAGGACGAGCACCACCCCGTCATCCAGTCGCTGCAGCCTGGTGCGGACTGGCAGTACTGCTACGTCGACGAGATCCTGGTGCGCGAGCCGCTGGGCCAGGCCCGCACCGGGGGCTGAGTCATGTCGTGACGTAGATCCACTCGAGGCCGTCGAAGCCGAGCCCGTCGAGGTGCTCGGCCCTGGTCAGCCCGGCCCGGACGGCGACCCGCTGGGAGGCGTGGTTGTCCGGCCGGATCCGGGCGACCACGGGCACGCCCGGCAGGTGCTTCGCGCTCCAGCCGACGGCAGCTCGCGCGGCCTCGGCGGCGAGGCCGTTCCCCCACCAGGCGGGGTCGAACCCGTAGAACAGGTTCGCGACCTGGTCGTCGCGGAACCACATGTACTTGAGGCCGCAGAACCCGACCGGGCGGTGGGACTGGTGCCGCAGCACCGTCCAGTAGCCGAACCCCTCGACCCGCCAGTGCTCGTCCCAGCTGCGGTACAGGCTCTCGGCGCCGTCGCGGTCGCGCAGCAAGTTGGACGGGTTGTGCTGGCACGAGCGCGGGTCGCGGTAGACGTGGAAGATCACGTCGACGTCCTCGGGGACCGGGCGCCGCAGCAGCAGCCGGTCGGTCACAAGCGTGGTGTGCCCGGCATCCGTCACGTTCCGGACGTTACTCGCCGCCGATGACGATCATGCGAACGGCCAGCACCACGATGACGGCACTGGAGACGAACGCCGTCGTCAGCCGTCCGCGCGGGCTCGTCACGAACCGCCCGAGCAGCGCTCCCCCGCCGGCCAGTAGCAGTTGCCAGCTGGCCGACGCGGCGAACGCGGCGGCGACGAACACCGCCGCCTCGGCGCCGGCGGCGAGCTCGGCGCCGCTGCCGATGACCAGCGCGGCGAAGTACACCACCGTCATCGGGTTGATCGCCGTGATGCCGAGGAACGTGACGTAGGAACGCAGCGGGGTCTCCCGGCGCGGCTCCGCGGCCGGCCCGACGGTGTCGAGCCCCGGTCCCGCGCGGTGCCGGCGGTAGGCCGCGACGGCGCCGGCGGCGGCCATGACCAGCAGGACGGCCGCCGAGGAATAGCGCAGCGGCTGCGCGTACGGCTCGATGGCGCCGGCCAGCGCGGCCCCGCCCAGCACGGCGGCGACGGCGTAGCCGCCGTCGACGGTCGCGATGCCCAGGGCGGCCGCACCGCCCACTCGCAGTGAGGTGCGCGCCGTCAGTGCGACGAGGTAGGCGCCCACGGCACCGACCGGGATCGCGATGCCATAGCCGGCCAGCAACCCCGCGACGATGGCCGCGCTCATGGCGTGGGCAGGATCGACCTCGCGTCCGGGCGCGTCTGCTGCTGCGTCTTCGCCGGGCGGGCGGCGGCGGTCAGCGGGCGGGGTCCGGGAGTCGAGATCATGGAGGGATGATGGCAAACGACGGCGCCGGGCTCAACGGAGTTTCCGGCCACCCGCTGCGGCTGCTGGCGGACTGGGTGGCCGCGGCGGGGGGCGGGAGCGCCGCCCGCTGCTTCACCTTCACGACGGCGTCGCCCGACGGCGCCCCGCACGCGCGGACGGTGCTCGCCACGGCCATCGACGACGCCGCCGTGCGGTTCCACACCTCCCGCCCGTCCGTGAAGACGACGGACGTGGTCGCGAACCCGCGGGCCGCGGGCGTGTTCTTCTGGCCTTCGCCGGCCCGGCAGGTGACGCTGCACGGCCGGGCGGCCGTGCTGACGCCGTCGCCGTCCGAGGCGCGATCCTGGTACGCGGCGCTGTCGCCGCGCCTGCGGGCGCTGGCCTGGACCCACGACGAGGTCGCCGACGCGTCCGGCGGCGTCGAGGGTGCGCCAGTCGACCCGGCCGTGGTGCGGGCGGTGTTCGAGCGGTACATCGCGGCCGACCCGCCGCAGCCGCCGCCGTCGTGGACCCCCCTCGCGCTGGTCCCCGACCGCGTCGACGTCTGGTGGATGCCCGAGGGCAGCGGCATCGCCACTCGCGCCCGCTTCATCCGCCACGACGGCGGCTGGTCACACCGCTACGTGCTGCCCTGACCCACGAACGGATCGAGCACGACGATGCCGGTCTCCTCGAAATCGCGCACGTTCCGGGTGGCCAGCGGCACGTCCTGGCTCGCGCAGATGGCCGCGATCTGCGCGTCGGGGACGGAGATGGGCCGCCCGATCGACTCGCGGTGCGCGACGATCCGGGCGTACTCGGCGGCCGCCGCGTCGTCGAACGGCAGCACGGCGGAGGGTGTGTGCGCCGCGAACGTCTCGCGGATGACCACCTCGAACCGCCGCCGGCGTCGGCCCTCGGGCAGCTTCTCGATGCCGTAGAGGATCTCGGCCTTCGTCACCGCCGTGATCACCGTCTCGCCGAGGTGGGCACGCCGCCAGGCGACGACGTCGGGGTGTGGCACGGGCGTGAACAGCTCTGAGAGGACATTGGTGTCGAGGGCGATGATCACTCGAAGGTCACCGGGCGCTGCGTCTCGGTTCGGGCTGGGAGCTCGAGGTCGACTCCGCCCACCGCCGCGGCCGCGTCGACCAGCGCGTCGACCAAGGACTTCTGCCGCCGCGCGGGCGCCACGGCTTCGATGAGAATCTGCCGGACCTCGGTTTCGAGCGGACGGCCGCGCTGGGCCGCACGAACCCGGAGACGCTCTTTCACGTCGTCGGGCAGCTCACGTACCAGGATCTGGGCCATGCCGATCACCTCGCTGATATCAATGCTATCAGGGGACGCCGACGAGGCGCAGCAGTGCCGCCGTCGCGGCGGCGGCCAGCACGACCAGGACGAACGGGGCCCGCCGCCACGCGAGCAGCGCCCCGACGGCCACGCCGGCGGGCTTGGCGACCCCGGCGAACTCGCGGCCGTCGAGGACGGCGGAGGTCGCGACGAGGGCCGCGAGCAGGACGATCGCCGACACCCCCAGCAGCTGCTCCACCCGCGGCGAGAGCGTGACCCGGTCGCGCAGCATGGGACCGGCATACCGGAACGCGAACGTCCCGGCGCCCAGCACGAACACGGCCGCCACGAGCGCCGTCGCCGACATCGTCACGCGGCCACCTCCTCCGACGACGGGTGCGCCGGCCGCGCCAGCGCCACGACGACACCGGCCAGTGCGAGCAGCACCGGCAGCCCGGCCTGCAGAAACGGCGCCGTCGCCAGTGCGATCGCCACCCCGACGACGCAGGCCAGCGCCGTCGTCCGGTCGCGCAGCGCCGGCAGCACCAGCGCCAGCAGCACGGCCGGGAAGGCGGCGTCGAGACCGAGCGCCGCCGGATCGCTGACCGCCGACCCTGCCGAGGCGCCCACGACCACGCCGATGTTCCAGCACGTGAACAGCGCGACGCCGCACGCCCAGTAGGCCGCCCGCCGGCGCGTCGCGTCGGGCTGGGCCAGCGCGAACGCCACCGTCTCGTCGACCATGACGTGGCTGCCGACGACACGCCGCCAGCCACGGCCGACGACGTCGCCGACGGTGAAGCCGAATACGACGTGCCGCACGTTCACCAGCAGCCCGGCCAGCACCGCCGCCACTGGGTTGCCGCCCGACGCGACCAGGCCGACGAACATGAACTGCGCCGCGCCGGCGAACACCACGACCGACAGCAGCATGGGAGCCCACACCGGCAGCCCCTCGCTCACCGCGATGGCGCCGAAGGACAGGCCGACCACCGCGTCGGCGACACACACGAGCGCGATATCTCGCGTCAGCGCCCGGTCGGCGCGTAGTGTTCGGTAGATCGAACGCATGACCACTACACTGAACGACGCATGACCGTTCGTCAAGACGAACGACCGACCGATGGAGCGAACATCGTCATGAGCCAGCCGAAGGCGCCGCTCGCCGTCATCGCCGCGTCCCTGCAGCGCGAGCGCCGGCGCACAGGGCTCTCGCTCGCGGAGGTCGCCCGCCGCGCCGGCATCGCGAAGTCGACGCTGTCGCAGCTCGAGTCCGGCGGCGGCAACCCGAGCGTCGAGACACTGTGGGCGCTGAGCGTCGCACTGGACGTGCCGTTCGCCCAGCTCTTCGAACCGGCCAGGCCGCGCGTGCAGGTGATCCGCAAGGGCGAGGGGCCGGCGGTGGCGTCGGAGCGGTCCGACTACGTCGCCACCGTACTGTCCGCCAGCCCGCCGAACGCCCGCCGCGACATCTACCTCATCAGCGCCCAGCCGGGCGAGCCGCGCGCGTCCGAGCCGCACATGCCCGGCGTCGTCGAGCACGTGGTGCTGAGCGCCGGCCGGGCCGAGGTCGGGCTCACCGGCGACCCCGTCGAGCTGGCGCCCGGCGACTACGTCGCGTACCCGGGTGACCTGCCGCATGTGTTCCGCGCGCTCGAACCGGACACCGTCGCCGTCCTGGTCTCCGAACACGTCTGAAGAATTCTTCTCGGGGCTGTCGATCCGGTCGCCGGTCGCGTGTCGAGAGGATGTAGACAGCTGTTCCACCGACACCACCGAGGAGTTCTGATGGCTCAGTACGCGATTCTGATCTACGAGCGTGAGGCGGAGGGCGGCCAGGCGCCGGACCTGCCGCCGGAGATCCTCGAGGCGCACGGCGCGCTGCCCGGCCGCATCCGCGACAGGGGCGGCAAGGAGCTCGGCGGCATCGCGCTGGAGCCCAGCGCGACGGCCACGACCATCCGCGGCGATCTCGTCACCGACGGCCCGTTCATCGAGACCAAGGAGGCGCTGGCCGGCGTCTTCGTCATCGAGGCACGCGACCTCGACCACGCCATCGAGCTGGCCCGCATGACACCGATCGTCAGTGGCGGCGTCGAGGTCCGGCCGCTGCTCGGGCTCGACTTCTCCGGGCTCACGTCCTGACGGTCGAACAGGCGGTCGCCGACGCGCACCGTCGCGAGTGGGCCTTCGTGCTCGCCGCGACGGTGCGGGTCACGCGCGACCTCGACGCCGCCGAGGAGGCCGTTCAGGACGCGTACGTCCAGGCGCTCACCCGGTGGCAGCGCGACGGCGTCCCCGCCAAGCCGGGCGCGTGGCTGACGACGGTGGCCCGGCGGACGGCGCTCAACGTCATCCGGCGCCAGCGCACCCTGCAGGCCAAGCTCCCGCTGCTGCTCATGGACGCCGACGACCACGGCGCCACGGTCGAGACGGAGGTGGAGACCAGGATGATCGCCGACGACGTGGCGCCGATCCCCGACGACCGGCTCCGCCTGATCTTCACCTGCTGCCACCCTGCGCTGGCCCAGGAGGCGCAGGTCGCGCTGACGCTGCGGCTGGTCTGCGGTGTCGGCACCCCGGACATCGCGCACGCGTTCCTCGTCGCCGAGCCCACCATGGCCGCCCGCATCACCCGGGCGAAGAAGAAGATCGCGTCTGCCCGCATCCCGTACGCGGTCCCGGCCGCGAGCGACCTGCCCGTGCGCATCGACGCCGTCCTCACGGTGATTCACCTGCTGTACGCGACCGGCCACACCGCCCACTCCGGTGAGAACCTCGTCCGCGACGAGCTGACCGGCCGCGCCCTCGACCTCGCCCGCATGCTTCGCCCGCTGCTGCCGTCGGAGCCCGAGACCGCCGGGCTGCTGGCGCTGCTGCTGGTGCACCAGGCCCGCCGCGCCACCCGCACCGACGCCGACGGCCGGTTGCTGCGACTGGAGGAGCAGGACCGGTCGCGGTGGGACCGTTCGCTCATCGCCGAGGCCGACCGGCTGGTCGTGGGCGCGCTGCGGTCCGGGTCGCCCGGCCGGTTCACGCTGCAGGCCGCGATCGCCGCGCTGCACGCCCAGGCGCCCAGCTATGCCGAGACCGACTGGCCGCAGATCCTCACCCTGTACGACGAGTTGCTGCGCCGCTGGCCGTCCCCGGTCGTCGCCCTGAATCGCGCCGTGGCGGTGTCGATGGTCGACGGCCCGGGGCCGGCGCTCGCCGTCGTGACCGCCCTCGAGGACGACGGCCGGCTGGCCGGCTATCGCTATCTCCCCGCGACGAAGGCCGACCTGCTCTCGCGACTCGGCCGGCACGCCGAGGCGGCGCAGGCGTACCGGGCCGCGCTGGCGCTGAGCGACAACGCAGCCGAGCAGGAGTTCCTGCAGGACCGGCTCAGCCGTACGCTGCCGCCATGACCCGCCCCACCGGGCAGGCCCACCCAGGTGATCGTGGACAACGGCGTGATTGCAGGCGAGATATCCGACGGACGGCGCCGTTGCCACGATCGAGTTCGGGGGGACGGGACGCGCGGCGCTCTAGTCCCAGTGCGGCGGGCGGTCCGCTCCCGGCGGAAGGCGGGTCGCGGCGTCGCCGTTGGCGGCGTTCACCTGCGGCTGGGTGAGATACAGCGTCGTCGACAGGTTCGCGCCGCGCACGTCGGCGCCGCGGAAGTCTGCCCCGATGACGTCCGCCCGGTCGAGGTCCGCCCCGCGCAGGTCCGCCCCGATCACGTACGCGCCGCCGAGATCGGCCCCGCGCAGCGAGGCGCCGCGTAGGCGCTTCCCCATGAGGTCGGCCCCACGCAGGTCGCGCGCGGGCGTGCCCGCCCGGGCCAGCCGCGACGCCTCGCGCAGCAGTGGACCCGCCGCGGACCGCACCTCCCCCACGTCGACCGCGGCGAGCACTGCCGGCGATCCGGCCACCAACGCCGTCACCTGCACGATCTGCTCCGTCAGCGCCGGCCGGACCGGCGCCGCCGCCTCCAGCCGCTGCGCGAACTCCAGGTGCCACAGCACCTCGTGCAGCGGCCGCAGGACGCCGAACGCGGCGAACATGTCGTCTCGAACGGCAGGCGACAGCGTCCCGCCGAAGGTCACCTGGACCACCTGCTGTCCCGCGCCGAAGCAGTCGTACACCGTGCAGCCGGGGAAGCCCGACGAGCGCAAGCGGGAGTGGATGCCGCAGCGGAAGTCGTCGCGCAGGTTGGGGCACGGCTCCCCTGCCGGCTTGTCGAGGGCGAAGTCGGCTGTTCGTGTCAGCGCCGGGATGACGCAGCACAGACCTGCGCAGCGAGCGCAGTCGGCTCGCAGTTCGACCACGCTCGTAGCATACGAGCGCACGCCGTCGAGGCCGCCCTCGCCTCCGCGCTGCCGGAGCCGACGCCGTAGGTGACGCAGTGGGTCTCAGGCTCGCTCGAACCGCGCGTGCACGGCCTTCTCACCGGCAGTGAAGCCCGCGCACCGGTATCCGCGGAAGCCGGCGCCGTCGTCGAACAACCGCTCACCGCCACCGAGCAGCACCGGCGAGATGGCGATGTCCATCTCGTCGATCAGCCCGGCGTCCAGGTACTGGCGGATCGTGGCCGCGCCGCCGGCGACGAGGGCGTCCTTGCCGTCGGCGGCCGCGAGCGCCTGCTCGCGGGCCGACGCGATGCCGTCGGTGACGAAGTGGAAGGTGGTGCCGCCCGCCATCTCGACGGACGGGCGCGCGTGGTGGGTCAGCACGAACACGGGGTGGTGGTACGGCGGGTTCGGGCCCCACCAGCCGGTCCAGTTCTCGTCCGGCCAGTCGCCGCGGACCGGGCCGAACATGTTGCGACCCATGATCGTGGCGCCGATGTTGCGCCAGTTGCGCTGGACGTACTCGTCGTCGACCCCGACGGGCGCGGCCGCGGTGGGATCGGCGGCGTTGAAGGTCGGGGTGACGACGGCCCAGTCGTGCAGGCTCTCGCCGCCGATGCCGAGCGGATTCTCGATGCTCTGGTCGGGTCCGGCGCCGTAGCCGTCGACGGACACGGAGAACATGTGGACGCGGAGCTTCTGTGTGGTCGTCATGTCCATAGGTCGGAGTCGGGGACGGGACTTCTACATCATGCCGCCGACCTCTTTTTCGCGGACGTCTTCTTGGCCGCCGACTTCTTCGCCGCCGACTTCTTCGCGGGCGTCTTCTTCTTCGCCGACTTCTTCGCGGGCGCCTGCTTCCTCGCCCCGCCGGCGCGGCCCTTCTTCGCCGCGGCGACGCTGTCCTGCAGCGCGGTGAGCAGGTCGGTGACGCCGGTGGCGGCCGGCGCGCTCTCGGTGACGACCTCCTCGCCCTTGCGCTTGGCCTCGACCAGCTCCTCGACCCGTTCGGTGTAGGTGTCGTGGTACTGCTTCGGCTTCCACTCCTCGGTCATCGCCTCGATGAGGTCGACGGCCATGTCCAGCTGCTTGCCCTTGGACGCCGCCTTCGGCAGGTCGCCGAGCTCCTTGCCCGGGTCGCGGATCTCGTCGGCGAAGTACATCGTCTCGAGCACGAGCACCTGCCCGGAGGCGCGCACGCAGGCGAGGTACTCCTTGCTGCGCATGACGAACTTCGCGACGGCTGCGCGGTCGGTCTTCTGCAGCGCCGTGCGCAGCAGCGCGTACGACGTGTCGTTGTCGTCGCCGCCCGGGCCCAGGTAGTAGCTCTTCTGGAAGTGGATGGGGTCGATCTCGGCGAGCTCGACGAACTGCTCGATCTCGAGCGCCCGCGACCGGCCCGGCGCGATCTCCTCGAGCTCGTCCTTCTCGACGATGACGTATTCGCCGCCGGTGACCTCGTGGCCCTTGACGATGTCGTCGTACTCGACCTCGTCGCCGGTGCGCTCGTTGATCCGCTTGTAGCGGATGCGGTCCGACGTCCCGCGCTCGAACTGATGGAAGTCGACCTCGTGCTCCTGGGTGGCCGAGTACAGCCGCACCGGGATCGAGACCAGCCCGAAACTGAGGAACCCACTCCAGATCGACCGTGCCATGCCCGGCTCGTACCCGCCCGCGCCATGCGGCATGCGCGCATGACCCACCGCCACCCGGGTACGCGGCCCGCCATGAGAGCCGTTGTACTCAACTGCACCCTCAAGCCGTCCCCCCAGCCCTCGAACACCGGCGCATTGGCCGACGTCGTCGCCGGGTCCCTGCGCGGCGCGGGAGTCGAGGTCACCTCGTACCGGCTGGCCGACCTGAACCTCCCGCCCGGCGTCGAGACCGACATGGGCGACGGCGACGACTGGCCGACGGTGCACGACGCGATCCTCGCCGCCGAGATCCTCGTCGTCGCGAGCCCCACCTGGGTGGGCCGGCCGTCGTCATTGGCGCAGCGGGCGCTGGAGCGGCTGGACGCGATGATGTCGGAGACCGGCGCCGACGGCCGCCCGGTCGCGTACGACAAGGTCGCCGGCGTCGTCGTCACCGGCAACGAGGACGGCGCCCACCACGTCATCTCCGAGATCTGCGGCGGACTGGTCGACTTCGGGTTCACCATTCCGGGGCAGTCGTGGACGTACTGGCACCTCGGCCCCGGCCCGGGACCGGACTACCTCGACGAGACCAAGGGCCACGAGTGGGCGCACTCGACCGGCCGGACCATGGCGGCCAACCTGGTCGCGGCCGCCACGGCGCTGGCCGCGTCGCCGCTGCCCAAGCCGAGCTGACGCGGTCGGGGCCCGGCCCGTCGGCGCTCTCACTCCCCCAGCAGCGGGCCGAGCGGGCCCAGGTCGAGGTTCAGGTCCTGGACCGTCAGCCCGTACCGGCCGCGCAGGTCCGTCATCGCCTGGTCCAGTCGCATCAGCGCCTGCCCGAGCGCCTCGACCTGGTCGTCGTCGAGGTCGCCCTCGTCGACCCGGCGCAGCGCCTGCCGCTCCATGAGCTGGCGGACCAGCTCGACGACGGTGAGGACGAGCTTGAACAGGTCGCGCTCGACGGAGTCGGCGTCGGCGTCGATCCGGCTCGGCAGCACGTGGCGCGGGGCCGTCACCGCGCTTGCCGGCGCGGTCACCGTCGTTCCTCCGCCCGGATCGAGCGGATCAGCGCGTGCAACCGGACCTCCACCAGGTCGACGCCGGCGAGGGAGATGACGATGTCACCGGAGAGCACGACGCCCGCGCCGAGGAGCCGGTCGAGCAGGTCGACCAGCGCGATCTGCGCGACCGGCCCGGGCCGCGCGGGCGCCGCCGGTGGAGCCGACGTCACGACTGCTCCACCGTGACGAACGAGTACGCCGGCCACGGGCCGGCCACCTCGATGCGACAGTCCGTGTACCGGGCCCGCAGCGCCTCGACCGCGGCCTCGAACCCGCCGGAGTCGTCGATGGGCACCAGGTAGGCGCCGTTGAGGCTCATCGGGGTGGCGCCGCCGGTCAGCCGCTGGTCCTGCCCGGCGAGCCGGCGGGCGCCGACGGCGTGCGCGGCCAGTTCGGCGTGCACGTCTTCGGCGACCTCCGTCGCCCGGGCCAGCGCGTCGTCGCGGGCGGTTGCGGCGGCCTTGCGGCGGATCAGGTAGGCGGCGCCCGAGCCCGGCGTGCCGGCCGCGGGCGCCGGCTCGGCATCCACGCCCGGCCCACGTGAACTGGGCGCGAACACCTTCACGCTCCACTCGGCCCGGCCCGTCACCTCGTCCAGGGCGCGGCGGAAGCCGTCATGCCACCGCTCGAGCCGATCGCGGACGCCGTCGTCGTCGGCGCAGATGGTGGCCAGCCGCAGCGGCGCCGCGGGGACCGCGCGGGCGACCCCGTCGACGACGGCGTGATGGGCTCGCGCCGCGTGCTCCAGCCAGCCGAGGTCGTTGAGGTTGCGGGCCAGTGCCTCCTCGCCGAACGCGCCGGTCGCGCCCACGTCGACGGTCCCGACGACGGCGACCAGGTCGCGGTGGCGGACGGCGCGCACGGGCTCTCCCGCCACCCCGCGCAGCCCGCCGAGGACGCCGTCGTCGACCGGTGCCGCGATGGCGTACAGGTAGCAGCCGGACTCACTCATCCTTGCTCTCCACGGCCTTCCGCTCGTCGTTCCCGTTCGCGTTTCCGTCACCGTCGCCGGACAGCATCGGGTCGCGGCGCCACCAGTCGATGCCCATCTCCTGGGCCTTGTCGACCGACGCCACCAGCAGCCGGATCTTGATCGTCAGCAGCTCGATGTCGAGCAGGTTCACCCGGATGTCACCGGCGATGACGATCCCCTTGTCCAGCACCCGCTCGAGGATGTCGGCCAGGTTCGCCGGTTGCGGCGGCGCCGCCAACGACGAGCCGTACGGCCGGGTGAGCGGCGCGCGCTCTCTGGCGTCGGTCATGGGCGTTCAGTCCTCCTCCTTCGACGAGCCGCGCGTGTACCTGCGCACCCGCCGATAGCTCGTGAGGTCGCCCTCTTCGTCGAGGTCGACGGCGTACTCGGCCAGCACGTCGGTCGAGTGCGGGATGCGTTCGAGCTCGAGCACCTCGACCCGCACCCGCCAGCCGTCGTCGGTCTTCTCCAGACCGGTGACCGCCTCCGCGACCCGCCCGCTCAGCATCGCCAGTTGCTCGACCGCGCGTGCGGCCGCCTCCGTCGCCTTCACAAGAGCCGTCCGATCAGCTCGTCCTCCATGGCCGCGGCCTCCCCTTCCGACAGCAGGCCGGCGGCGCGGTCGCGGTCGACCTGCTCCAGGGCACGCTGGATGGCGACGGGGTCGCGGTACTGCCGCTCCGCCTCGTCGGCGATGAGCCGCGCCACCGCGACCACGCCGCGCACCGGCGCCAAGGGCAAGGCGACCAGCCCGGTCAGGAGGCCCATGTGTCGTCGCCCGGCACGAAGTCGTACGGCGCGGTCGGGCCGACCAGCCGGACCCGGCCACGTCCGGCCAGGTTGCGCGCCGCCTGCTCGGCGGCCTGCTCGAACTCGTCGAGTCGCTCGTCGGCCACCAGGAACGCGACGTCGACCAGGTGGTCGACCTCGCCGGCGGCGCGGATGTTCCAGCCCTCGGCGTGCGGCGTGAGCAGGTCGAGCAGGTCGCCGCTGTCGACGTCGCGCTTGACCTCGAGAGCGCGGGCGACCAGCTCGCCGAGCCTGATGCGCTCATTCCAGCTCTCCTCGACCGGCTGGTCGCGGGTGTCGTTGCGCAGGGTGGCGATCTCGGGGTGCTCCTTGACGATCTCGGCCAGGACGGCCTCCTCGTCGTAGCGCGCCCGGACGACGAACTGACGGTGACCGGCCAGCTCATCGAGCACGGACGCGAAGAAGTCCGAGTTGGGCCCGAGCAGCTCGGCGACCACGTCGCCGGTGTCGGCCAGCACGGCCCCGAACCGCACCGGGATGACAGCGCAGTGCTGAGCCAGCGTGTCGGTGACCCGGCTGTGCGCGAGCAGGTCTTCGCGCCGGCCGAAGGGGCGATCGGTGACCACCTTGCCGATGACGGCGGCGATGCGGTCGTGCGCGACCACCTCCACACCGCCGTCGTCCATACCCGTGAGGTCGTCCGGGACCGTCGTGCCGGCCGGCACGATGGCGTACACGTACTGGGCCGTCAGCCCGGCCGGTCCGGTCGTCGGCTCGTCCATCGTCGCCCCCGGTTCCGTGAGCGTCATTCGCTCTCGCTCCTCTGCCGGCGGCGGGAGGTCGTCTTCTTCGCCGGCCGGCGCCGTTCCTCGTCCTCGTCGTCGTCGTCACCGCCGCTGAAGGCCCCTTTGATGCCCTCGAGGGCCCCCTGGGTCTTCCCCTTGGCGGCCTGGTGGACGCCGTTGCCCATCAGCTCCGTGAGGTCCTTGCCACCGTGCTCGTACAGGTCGAGCCGGTTGGTCGCCTCCGCGAACCGCAGATAGGTGTCGACGCTGGCGACGACGATGCGGGCGTCGATGGTCAGCAACTCGATGCCGACCAGCGAGACGCGCACGTAGGCGTCGATCACCAGGCCCTTGTCCAGGATGATGTCGATGACGTCGGCAAGCCCGCTGGACGACGGGCGCTGGAGCTGGCCGCCGCCTCCGGAGCGTCGCTGGTTCACCACGGTCATGTGCTCACCTTTCGATCTCTTCCGGTGCCGCGACCCTCGTCAGGTCCGGCTGCGGCGCCGACGCCGGGGCTTGGGCTCTTCGTCGGCCGGCTCCTCTTCCTCGGCCGGCTCCTCCTCGGCGAGCGCCTCGTCCTCCTCGTCCTCCTCCTCGGCGGGCTCGTCCTCGTCCTCTTCGGCCTCGTCCTCGGCGGCGGGCTCGTCCTCGTCCTCGGCAAGCTCCTCGTCCTCGGCGAGGTCGTCCTCGTCCTCTTCGGCGAGGTCCTCCTCGCCCTCCTCGGCAGCCTCGTCCTCGTCCTCGTACTCGTCGGCCTCGTCGTCGGCGAGGTCCTCCTCGCCCTCCTCGGCGGGCTCGTCCTCGTACTCGTCGCCTTCGGCCTCGTCGCCTTCGGCCTCGTCGCCTTCGGCCTCGTCGCCTTCGGCCTCGTCGCCCTCGGCGTAGTCCTCGTCCTCGTTCTCGGCTTCTTCGGCCTCGCGCTCGCGGGCCTCCTCGTCGGTCACCTCGACCTGGCTGTCGTGGATCTCGCCGCGCCAGCCCTCGACCTGGTCCGGGTCCTGGAGGAGGTTCATCATCACGTGCCGGCGGAAGTGCTTGAGCTCCAGCCGGGCGCGGCGGCCCTGTGCGCGCCAGATGTTGCCGGTGCGCTCGAACAGCCCCTGCGGGTAGTACTCGAGTACGACGACGACGCGGGTCAGCCGCGGCGCCAGCTCGTGGAACGTCACCGCGCCGTCGACGTGGCCCTTCGGCCCCGACGAGCGCCAGACGATCTGCTGGTCGGGGACCTGATCGATGATCGTCGCCGACCACGTGCGGTGCGACCAGAAGATCTGTGCCTTGAAGTCCACCTTCTCGTCGGCCTTCTGCTCCACGCTCTCGACCTTCTTCATGAAGTTCGAGAAGTCCTGGAACTGGGTCCACTGGTTGTAGACCACATCGATGGGCGCACCGATGTCGATCTGTTCGATGATGTTCGTCGCCTTGGTCGCCTTGTCGCCCTTGCCGTCGCCGCCCTTCGAGCCGCCGCCGAAGGCGCCGACGACCTTGTCCTTCACCCCGCTCACCGCGCCCTTGAAAGCGCCGGGAATGCCACCCTTCGCCGCCCCGGTGAGGACGGAACCCCCGATGGACCCGCCTGACGCGACGTCGTCGAGCTTGCTGGTCGCCTTGCTGATGCGGTCGCCGGCGGACTGCACCGCCCACGTGCCGAGCGACGACAGGCCGTGCTTCGCCTCGTCCTTGAGCCGATCCAGCGGCAGCTCGTCGAGCATGCCGCGCATGCCACCTTGGTCCGGACGGACGTCGGTGTCTGTGTCGTTGTCGGTACGCGTAGCCATTCAGGTCACCCCCTGGTCCCGGAACGGGACCGCCCGGACGACGCGGACTTCTTCGCCGCCGTCTTCTTCGCTGTCTTCTTGGCGGGCGCACGCTTGCGCGCGGCGTCGCCCTCACTGGCGGCGCTCTTCTTCGCCGGTGCCTTCTTCGCAGTGCTCTTGCGCGGCCGGTCCTGCTCCTCCGAGGACTCCTCCGCGGAGTCGCGGCGGCCGCGCCGCGGCTTCCGGGCGGGCGCCGCGTCGCTCTCGTTCTTCCGCGGCGGCTCCTCCTGCTGAGGCTCCTCCTGCTGAGGCTCCTCCTGCTGAGGCTCCTCCTGCTGATCGTCCTCCGCCCGGTCGTCCTCCGCGCCCGACTGATCCAGCGGGACCTTGTCGGTGACCGCACCGGTCAGCCGGTCGGAACGGTCGCGGATGGAGTCGCTGACCGCATTGATGCGACTGCTGACGACGCCCACCGCGGCGCCGCGCGCCGCCGTGAACAGCGTGGTGCGGACCTGGTCGGAGATCTCCGCCAGCTCGGGGCGGCTCTCGATGAGCTCGTTGGCCTGCCGCAGCATGCCCCGCGGATCGGTGGCCAGCCGCTTGCCGGCCAGCATGCTGCCGACGGCGATCGCCAGCTTGAGTTTCTTCCTGCGGCCCAGCACGTAGCCGGTGGCCGCCGCTGCGGCGACTCGGGTGGCCGTGTTCATGACACACTCCCTTTGTGGGGGCTTGTACCGATTGAGGGGTATTGCTGCGGCGTACCCCACGAGGTCTGCGACAAACGATCACCCGTCGCGCCCGAAGGCGCTCAGGCGGCGAGGCGCAGGACCCGCTGGATCATCGGGATGCTCGGATAGAAGTCTTCGTCGATGTGCGCGACGAGGATCGCCGCGTAGTCCGCGATGTCGTCCTCGGTGAGGAGCGACTCGATCTGGTCGAGCATCGTCGACGACGGGTAGAGGTCGGCCTCCACTTTGCGCATCAGCGAATCGAGGAGGATTCTCCGGACGACCTCGTTGGGCTGGTGCTTCGGCATGGACCCTCCAGGGCCGGGTCGGGAACTCGACTCTGATCGGGTACCACCTGAGCGAGACGCCAAACGGGGCGATCCGGACCTAACGGACTGTTCTCATCGAGCTCTCAGGGATGCACGCGGCCGAGGAAGTCGCGGGTGAGCGCGACCAGCTCGCCCAGGTGCGTCTCGATGAGCCAGTGGCCGGCGTCGTTCACCACGTGCAGCTCCGCGTCCGGCAGGTCGTCGAGGTACGCCGCGCCCGCCTCGACCGGCAGATAGCCGTCGTGCGGGCCCCACACGATCAGCGCCGGCGGACGGTGTTCGCGCAGGTGGGCCTGGAAGTCCGGGAAGGCCGCGACGCTGTCGCGGATGCGGCCCATCAGCTCGACCATGATCGCCTGGTTGCCCGGCTCGCGCATCCGGGCCCAGGCCAGCCGCCACAGCTCGGGCGAGATGCGCTCGCGCACGTGCTCCGGCACCTCGCCGAGCACCTCCTCGCGCAAACCCCTGCTCGGTGCCGGCCTCCTCGAGCCGGCGGCGCAGCTCCGGCCGCGGGTCTGCCCAGTACTCCTTCAGACCGGCGTACTTGGGGCCCATGGTGTGCTCGTAGGCGTCGCCGTTCTGGATGATCAGACCGGCGACGCGCTCCGGGTGGCGCATGGACAGACGCAGGCCGATCCCGGTGCCGTAGTCGAACAGATACACCGCGAACCGGCCGACGCCGAGCTTGGTCAGCAACTCGTCCAGGATGTCGGCGTAGCTGTCGAAGGAGTAGGTGAACTCGGCCGGGTCGGGCTGGCCACTGTGGCCGAAGGCCGGGTAGTCGGGGCGATCAGCCGCCACCGGTCGCCCAGTGCCGCCATCAGCCCCCGGTACTGGAACGACGACGACGGGTATCCGTGCGGCAGGAGTACGACGGGGCCGTCGGGCGGGCCGGCCGCGCGGTAGAAGATCTCGATGCCGGCGATCTCGATGGTCCGGTGGAACTCCGGCGCCAGGGCCACGGACACTGGACGTCACCTCCGCTGGTCGCTCCTGGTGACGTTCCCCGCGCCCCTCGTGCCAAACGATGAGGGGTTCAGCCCGGCGCCGCCCGGAACGGGCGGAAGAACGCGCGCAGCTCCTCGGCGTAGAGCTCGGGCTCCTCGAACGGCGCGAAGTGCCCGCCCCGCGGCGGCTCGGTGGCCCGGACGAGGTTCGTCGAGCGCTCGAGCCAGGCCCGCGGCGGCCGGACGACGTCGCCCTGGAAGATCGAGAAGCCCGACGGCACCTCGACCCGCCGGGCCAGTTGCGCGGGCGGTATGGCGGCGTTGGCGGCGTACATGCGCATGGCTGAGCCGATGGTCCCGGTGAGCCAGTAGATCGTCAGGTTGGTGAGGATCTCGTCCTTGGTGAAGCTCCGCTCGACGTCGCCGCCCGAGTCGCTCCACGACCGCAGCTTCTCGACGATCCACGCGGCCAGCCCGGCCGGCGAGTCGGTCAGACCTGCCGCGACGGTCTGCGGCTTCGTGCGCTGGATCGCCGCGTAGCCGCCCTCCGTGGCGCCCCACGCCATCGCGCTCTGGATCCAGTCGCGTTCCTCGGGCGAGAGCTCGGCCGGGTCGCCGCCGAACACCGGCAGACCGGCGTCCATGCGGTGCACGGCGACGACGCGGCCGGGATGGTCGAGCGCGAGGTAGCGGCTCACGTGGCTGCCGAGGTCGCCGCCCGCGGCGCCGAACCGCTCGTACCCGAGCGCCGTCATCAGCTCGGCCCAGAGCCCGGCGGCAGCGATGGAGTCGAGCGGCTGCGGCGGCGGGTCGGAGTACCCGTACCCCGGCAGGTCCGGCACGACCACGTCGAACGCGTCAGCCGGGTCGCCGCCGTGGGCACCGGGGTCGGTGAGCAGCGGAACGACCTTCGTGTAGCGCCAGAAGGAGTCGGGCCAGCCGTGCGTGAGGATCAAGGGCATCGCCGGCTCGACCGTTCCAGTGGCGGCGCGGGCGTGGACGACGTGGATGCGCAGGCCGCCGACGCCGACGCGGTAGCGGGGCAGCCGGGCCAGCGCCTCCTCCTGCGCCCGCCAGTCGAAGCCGTCGGCCCAGTACTCGACCAGCTCGCGCAGGTAGCCGACATCGGTGCCGAGCGACCAGCCCGCATGCTCCGGCGCGTCGGGCCAGCGGGTGGCCCGCAACCTCGCCCGCAGGTCCTGGATCTCCGCGTCCGTGGCGCGCGGGTCGAACGGCTCGGGCTGCGCGGCGGCGGTGTCGGTCATGCGATCACCCTACGAGCCGGTACCGACAGCCCGGAGGCACTCACCACCCGGGCGGCGACCGCCGTCGCGGCGCCGGCCTGCTCGTCAGCCGATCCGCTCACTCAGGGACACGACGATGCCCTCCGGCCCGCGCACCTGGGCCATGCGCCAGCTGTTCTCGTGCCGGCCGATGCCGCCGACCAGTCCGTAGCCATCGGCGGCCAGGCGCTCGACGGCGCCCGCGAGGTCGTCGACCTCGAAGCACACGCTGCGGATTCCCAGCTCGGTCGCCATGGCGGCGGGCGATCCGGGCTCGTGGTCCGGCCTGACGAAGGCCGCGAGCTCGAGCCCGGTGCCGCCGCCGGGAGACCGCAGCATGACGATCTCCGTCCGCGAGTCGGGGATGCCGATGACCGTGTCGACGAAGTCGCCCTCCAGGAATGTACGGCCCTCGACCTCGAGGCCCAGAGCGACGAAGAACGCCGTCACCTCGTCGAGGTCGGCGACGGTGATCCCGACATGGTCGAACTGCTTGATGTGGCTCATGACTGTGATCCTCCAGTGTGGCGTCCGGTCTGTGGTGCGGGGACGTAGTCGTCGCCGCATTCTCGACATGCCCGCAGCCGCACATCGCGGCGATCGCCGCGCTAGTCCCCCACGACGGCGGCGGGGAGGACGGAGTCCTCGAGCCGGCCCTCGGGGTCGTAGACCGCGCACATGATGGCGCGGTCGCCGTCGGCCCAGGTCTCGGCCGTCGGGAGGATCGGGTAGTAGTCCAGGCCGGACTCGTCCTGGCTGGTCCACTGCTGCTCGAAGCCCTTGCCGCACTCGTCCCAGCCGATCTGCGCGACGGCGTCGCGGTCCCAGGCGGCATCGGGGGCGTGGACGAACATGTACGACTGGTTGTCGGCGCCGTCGACACAGGGGGTGTAGACGACGACGTCCTCGCCGGCGTAGTCGGAGTACTCGGGGTCGGAGAAGCACTCCGTGACCTCGATGTCGAGCAGGCCCGTGACGCCGGCGTCGATGAAGGTGTCGTCCTTGTGGACGGAGCCGCCGCACCCGGACGCCGTCAGCGCGATGACGGCGAGACCGGCGGCGGCGAGCAGCCGGCGACCGGCGGCGGGGCGTGGCACGGCCGGATCGTAGGCATCCCCGGATGAACGACGGCTGTCCGGGAGATGCCCCGGAGCCCTCCCGATGATGGCCGTTGGCCGTCGTGACCTGCGACGGGGTCGCAACAAGAGAATCGTTTTCAGCTGTTCATCGCCGGGTCGACCTGCCGTGAACTCGCGGCCCTCGGCAGGACCGGCAGATCTGGATGAATCAGGCAGACTGCCGCGCGACCTGTGCGGCAGCGTTCGGAGTGTCCTGGGAGGAGACTCAACGTGAGTGACGTGAGGAAGCGCGGGCCGCTCGGCTCCCGCCGTGCGGCCGGTGCCGCCGTCGGTGCCGCGCTGCTCGGGGGCGGCCTGATCGCCGTCCCGGCCGCTGTCGGTGCCGACAGCGAGCCCCCGGTCAAGGTTCCGGCGGCGGAGATCTACGAGCCGTCGGCCGTGCCGGACCGCATCATCCTGGTCCCGACCTCGACCCCTGCGACGTCGCAGAAGGTGTCGTGGCGGTCCGAGGTCGGCGGCGAGTACGCGCAGGCCCAGATCGTCGAGGCGCCCGTCGCGCTCGGCCAGGTCGCCCCGTCCGCCTCGCTGCGGACGGTGAACGCCAGCTCGACCAACCCGGTCAACACCACCCTCGGCTATGCGTCGGTCTACCACCAGGTGGAGTTCACCGGCCTGCAGCCGAACACCCGCTACACCTACCGGGTGGGCGACGGCGTCAACTGGAGCGAGTGGATCGACTTCACCACCGCAGCGGCGGAGTTCGAGCCCTTCTCGTTCATCTACTACGGCGACATGCAGAACTACATCGACACCGCCGGCCCGCGCGTCTACCGCCAGGCCTTCGCCGACCGCCCGGAGGCGAAGGTCGTCGTCAACGCCGGTGACCTCATCGACTCGGCGAACAGCGAAGAGCAGTGGGGCCAGTGGCACGCCGCCGACGGCTTCATCAACAGCCAGATCAACAACATCTCGATCACCGGCAACCACGAGTACAGCGGTGGTCAGCTGTCGACGTTCTGGCAGCCGCAGTTCCCGTTCCCCACGAACGGCCCGGACTTCGGTGACGACGCCACGAACGCCGCCCTGCGCAACACCATCTACTCGGTGGACTACCAGGGCGTGCGCTTCATCGGTCTGAACAGCAACGTGCAGAGCCTCGCCCCGATCATGGCCGCGCAGACCGCGTGGCTGGAGGAGCAGCTCTCCACCAACCCGAACAAGTGGACCGTCGTCACGTTCCACCACCCGGTCTACTCGGTCGCGTCGGGCCGCAACAACCCGACCGTCCGTGCTCAGTGGGGCCCGCTGTTCGAGGAGTACGGCGTGGACCTGGTCCTGCAGGGCCACGACCACACCTACGGCCGCGGCTCCACCACGGCCTCGCGCAAGTCCGTCACCGTGCACGACAGCACCGTCTATGCGACCTCGGTGTCGGGCGGCAAGATGTACGACGCCGTTGACACCAACTGGGTCGCCAACGGCGCGGACCAGATGTCCGTCGGCGAGGACATGCAGCTCTACCAGATGATCGACGTCACCGAGGACAGCATCACCTACGAGGCGCGCTACGCCAACGGTGAGCACCACGACGGCGTCACCATCCGCAAGAACGACGCGGGTGAGCGCACCGTCCAGGAGATCCGCACGCCGGAGAACACCGTCGGCGAGCAGGTCGCGGTCGACACCCTGACCGTGGACTTCAAGGGCACCGTCAACGCCTCCGCGTGGGGCTACGACCCGGGCGAGAAGGTCGACGTCTACGTCCGCAACGTCGAGCGCGGCCAGGACGTCCTGGTCGGCGAGGCCACGGCCGACGAGCTCGGCCGCATCCTCGAGCTCCCGGTCCGTCTCCCGTCGTCGGCGAAGAGGCTCAGCGAGCAGATCGTCTACCTCGAGAGCGTGAACCAGCAGATCACCAGCCCGGTGATCACCGTCAACAGGTAGCCGAAGTACGTACCTCAGCTGAGGCTCAAGAGGCCGCTGACGATCGACTGAAACACCACGTACAGAGGCGGGCCGCCCCGATCAGGGGCGGCCCGCCGCTTCTGTTGCGTGCGGGTGCGACGACGGCGTCAGCTCACCCGACGTCGGACTGCGCGGCCACCCGGACGAGGGCGCCGCGGTCACGGCCGGTGATCAGACCGGCGGCGGCGAGCTGGTCGGCCAGCTGCGTCGTGTGCCGGACGAAGGCGCCGTGGCTCGGCCAGTCCTCATCGTCGAGGACGTGGTCGTTGACGGTGCAGGTGCCGGCCAGGCCGGCGTTCGGGACGCCGGTGTCGACGCCGTCGATGACGACGGTCTCGCGGGTGTCCTCCGGGCCGCAGATCGGCAGCGCCAGCGGGCCGCCGACGACGGGGAGCGCCACCGTCGTGCCGGCCAGGTCGACGGACAGCTCGGTGCCCGGCTGCGGGCGCAGCGTGAACTCCGGGTCGGTCGACCAGATCATCAGCCCGATCTGCGAGCCGGCCGGGATGACCTGGTCGTCCGGCTGCAGCGGCACGGTCACGTCGACGAACTCACCGGGCGTGATCGGCTTCTCGTCGGTGAGCGAGTCGCGGTTCAGCGGGTCGGCCCAGCCGCGGGTGATGATGCTGGTGGTCGAGCCGCGGGTCGACGACGTGCAGCCCGACGCGCTGGTCCACGGCAGCTTCACCAGGGCGACGGACAGGTTCGCCCGTGCCTTCGAGGCCGCCATGCGCACCGTCACCTCCGTCACGCCGGACAGGTGCACGTTCTCGGTCAGCGTCGGCGTCGTGTAGAGCAGCCGGTTCTCCGACGGCACCGTCGCCAGCACACCCGCGTTGCAGGCGGTGTTGCCGGCGTCGACGAGCGTCTCGGTGGCGTCGTCGCCCAGCGCCAGCGAGGTGAAGCCGCCCGCCGTCGCGCCGCCGGCCTGCAGGTTCAGCGTCGCCGTCGTCGCGGCCGGGTTCGGGTAGTCGGCGTACGGGGTCAGCGTGCTGCCGCCGAGCTCGTTGCGGACGACGAACGCGGTGTTCGTGTCGTCCTCGATGCCGTTGTCCTGTCCGTAGAGGTACTGCGAGAACCAGCGGTTCATCATGTCCAGCGGCGGGTTGCCGCCGTGGCCGCCCTGGTGGAAGTACTCGTGGACGGTGATGCCCTTGGCCTCGAGCGCCTCGGAGATGCGGACGCTGTGCTCGGGCACCACGTTCCAGTCGTTGAACGCGTGCGCCATGAGAACGGCCGCACGCACGTCGTCGAGCTGGTTGAGGTAGTCGCGGCCGGCCCAGAAGTCGTTGTAGTCGCCGGTGACGCGGTCGTGCTCGGCCTGCATCAGGTCACGGACGGTGTCGCGGCAGTACTGCCGCTTCTCCAGGTCACCGCTGTTGATGTAGTCGAACAGGTAGTCGATGTCCTCGCCGACCCAGCCGCCCGGGTTCCGCACCAGGCCGTTGGACCGGTAGTAGTGGTAGTACGACGTGTTCGGCGCTACCGGGATGATCACCTCGAGGCCCTCGACGCCGGTCGTCGCGGCGGCCAGCGGCAGCGTGCCGTTGTAGGAGGTGCCGGTCATGCCGACCTTGCCGGTCGACCAGGTCGCCAGTACCTGCTCGTCGCCGTCGGCGCTGGTGAACCCGCGAGCGCGGCCGTTCAGCCAGTCGACGACGGCCTTCGGCGCCAGCGACTCGTTCGGGGCGCCCACCGTAGGGCAACCTTCGGAGAGGCCGCTGCCGGGCGACTCGGAGTGCACGACGGCGTACCCGCGCGGCACCCACGTGTTGATCAGGCTGGTCGAGATGACGGGACTGGTGCTGCCGGGAGCACGCGGGCCCTCATTGGTGGGGACCTCCGGCTGCAGCTTCTCCGGCGAGAGCCGCTGCGGCGGCACGGCGCCCAGCTCATGGTTGACGTTCCAGAAGAACCGCGAGTTGGTGCTCGCCGTGCCGGAGTAGTACGGGCTGGACTCGTACACGACCGGCACCTTCAGGCCGTCGGAGTCGGTCTCGGCCGGCCGGGTGACGTCGACGTGCATGCGGTCCAGCTCGCCGTCGCCGTCGGTGTCGAACTCCGTCTCGACCCAGAGCTCCTGCTGGATGAACGGTCCGGTGAAGACCGGCTGTGCGAGCCCGTCGACGAACGTCGGCACGGCGGGTGCGGGGACGGGCGCCGGAGCCGGGGCAGGGGCGGCGTTGGCCGCCGCCCCGTGGGCGGTGAGCAGGGCGGCGGTACAGACGCCGGCGGCGGCGAGGGCCGCGCCGGCTCTGGTCCGGGTTCCGCGCAGGGCCATGAGCGGTCCTTCCTCGAAGGGCGGGGATGCTCGGAACCTAGTAGTGGGTCAGTGCAATGTCATCCGACAGCTGTCGCATGACAGCCGGAGTCAACGCGACATAGCGTGGACGCCCGTCGCCGCGCAGGTCAGCTCGCGCGGAACCAGCGGTACCCGTACGGCTCCAGCTCGAGCTCGTCGCCGGGCGCGTGGTCGTCGGCGTCGATGAGGTCGGTCAGCCGCTCCCAGCCGCCGTCGCCTGGCAGCCGCACGGACGCCTTCGTGCCAGAGAAGTTGTGGACGGCGACCACGGTGCGGTCCTGCCAGTCGCACCGGTGCGCCAGCACGGGGCCGGGCGACTCGATCAGCTCGAGCCGGCCCCAGCCGAGCTCGGGGCATTCCTTGCGGCGGCGGATCAGCCGTTCCATCCAGTTCAGCAACGAGTCCGGTTCGCGCCGCTGGCCCTCCACCGTCGCCTCGTGATCGGCCGGCAGCGGGCGGCAGAGCCGGGCGCCCGCAGGCGCCGGGGAGAAGCCGGCGTGCCGCTCCGCCGACCATTGCATGGGCGAGCGCACGCTGAGCCGTCCCTCGATGTCGAGGTTCTCGGTCATCCCGATCTCCTCGCCGTAGAACAGCGCGGGTGTGCCGGGCAGCGAGAACATCAGCGAGTACACCATCCGGATCCGCTGCTCGTCGCCGTCGAGCATGCTCGGCAGGCGTCGCCGCAGCCCCCGGCCGTACAGCTGCATGTCCGGCTCCGGGCCGAGCGCTGCGAACACCTCGGCGCGCTCGTCGTCGGTGAGCTGGTCCAGGGACAGCTCGTCGTGGTTGCGGACGAAGTTCACCCGCTGGCAGTCGTCGGGCAGTTCCGGCGCCGCCTTCAGGACCTTCGCCAGCGGCCCGGCGTCCTCGCGCACCAGCGACAGGTACAGCGCCTGGTTCACGGTGAAGTCGAACGCCATGGTCAGCTCGTCACCGGTCTCGCCGTAGTACTCCAGTGCCTTCTCAGGCGGCAGGTTGACCTCACCGAGGAGAACGGCGTCGCCGCGGCGGCGGGTGAGGTAGGCGCGCAGGTCGCGGATCAGCTCGTGCGGCTCCTGCGAGCCGGCCGTCGCCCGGTCGGACTCCTCCATGAGGAACGGCACGGCGTCGACGCGGAAGCCGGCCAGACCGAGCGCCAGCCAGAACCCGGCGATCTGCGCGATCTCGTCGCGGACCGCCGGGTTGGCGGTGTTCAGGTCGGGCTGCTCGGTGTAGAACCGGTGGTGGTACCACTGCCGCGCCTGATCGTCCCAGGCCCAGGCCGACCGCTCCTCGCCGGGGAAGACGACGTCCTTCGGTTCGTCGTCGGGCTTCTCGTCGCTCCACACGTAGAAGTCGTGGAACGGTGCGTCGCGGCCCTTGCGCGCGGACTGGAACCACGGGTGGTGGTGCGACGTGTGGTTGACGACGAAGTCGACGATGACCCGGATGCCGCGGTCCTGCGCCGTCCGGACCATCTCGACGAACGCGCCCAACGTGCCGAGCCGTTCGTCGACGCCGTAGAAGTCGACGATGTCGTAGCCGTCGTCGCGTTCCGGCGACGGGTAGAACGGCATCAGCCACAGGCAGGTGACGCCGAGGCCGTCGAGGTAGTCGATCCGCTCGGTCAGCCCGGCGAGGTCGCCGCAGCCGTCGCCGTCTGAGTCGAGGAAGGTCTGCACGTCGAGGCAGTAGATGACGGCGTTCTTCCACCACAGGTCGCCGGCCGCGCGGCGCCGGCGGCTCACGCCGTCACCGCCGTCATCGCCGGGAGGACGTGTTCGCCGAAGGCGTCGATGAACCTCGATTGGTCCTTGCCGACGTGGTGGACGTAGACGGTGCCGAAGCCGAGCTCGCCGAGCTCGTGCAGGTGCTGGGCGTGGCGGGCGAGGTCGGCGCTCACGAGGACGTTGGCACGCAGGTCCTCGGGGCGGACGTACTTCGCCGCCTCGTCGAACTCCTCGACCGTCGCCAGGTCCCAGCACAACGGTGGCGAGTAGACATTCGTGCGCCACTGGTCGTGGGCGATTGAGAGCGCCTCGTCCTGGTCCGGCGCCCAGCTGACGTGGATCTGGACGGCGAGAGGCTTGCCGTCGCCGCCGTTGCTCCGGAAGGCGTCGACGACCTGGCGGAGGGCGTCGGGCGCCTGGCCGACGGTGACCAGGCCGTCGGCCCATTCCGCGGCCCAGCCTGCTGTCTGCGGGCTGACGGCGGTGGCGTAGAGCGGCGGCGGCTGTGGTGGGCGGGTCCAGAGCCGGGCGCGGTCGACCGTCACCAGCCCGCGGTGGGTGACCTCGTCGCCGTCGAGCAACGCGCGAATGACGTCCACGCACTCGCGCAGCCGGGCGTTGCGGGTCGCCTTGTCCGGCCAGCGCTCGCCGGTGACGTGCTCGTTGACGTTCTCACCGCTGCCCAGCGCGACGGCGAACCGGCCGGGGAACATCTCCTCGAGCGTGGCGACCGCCTGCGCCGCGACGGCCGGGTGGTAGCGCTGGCCCGGAGCGCAGACCACGCCGAACGGCAGCGCCGTGGTCGCCATGGCCGCGCCCAGCCAGGCGAAGGAGAAGCCGGACTCGCCCTGCCGGGCGCTCCACGGCGCGAAATGGTCCGATGACCACACCGCTCCGAAGCCGGCCTGTTCCGCGTGCCGGACGTCGGCCAGGAGGCGGCTCGGCGGGATCTGCTCGTGCGACGCGTGCCAGCCGACGACGGGCATGCTCGGTCCCCTTCCGGGTGGGTGGCGGCGGTGTCACGTCGCTTACCCGGCAGGGCCGCGTTCTACGCCAGTTCGAACCGGATGGTGCGGGTCTGCGGGTCGGCGGCGGTGAGGCGGGCCCGGACGTCGGTGCCGAGCGGGAGGTCCCGGTCGTCACGGATGGGCGCCTCGACGGCGGGCTCGCGGATCGTGACGTCGCCCTTGCGCTGGTCGCGGTCGTCGACCTCGACGACGACGCCGTCGAAGGTCTCGCCGACGTAGTCGCGCAGCACCGCCGCCTCGACGAGGTCGAGCACGGCCCGCTCGTATTGGTTCGCTCGCCGTGTCGAGCCCCGCATGGTCGTCGGCAGCTCGCCGAACCGGTCGACGACCCAGCCCGGGACCTCGTGGCCGGCGCTGAGCGCGACGCTGATCTCGAGCGCGTACCGGTCGACCAGCCGGCGCAGCGGCGCGGTGACGTGCGCGTAGTCGGCGGCGATGGCCGAGTGGCCGGTGTGCTCGGGCAGCTCGCCGGCGAACCCGACGTAGCCGGAGCCGCGCAGCAGCCGCGTGCAGGCGACCAGCATGGCGGCGTGGCTCGGCGTGGCGGGTTCGAGGGAGCGGACGAAGTCGGGGTAGCTCTGGTTCTCGGGCCAGTCGATGCGCAGGGCGCGGGCCGTGCGGCGCAGCCGCTTCACGTCGCGCGGGTCGGCCGGGGCGAGAGTGCGGAGCAGCCCGGTCCGGGCGTTGACCATGAGTGTCGCCGCCGTCATCCCGGTCAACAGCGAGATCTGGGCGTTCCACTGCTCGACCGGGTGCTGCTGCCGGAACGCCAGCGACCAGTGGGCGCCGTCGGCGCGCACCTCCTGCTCGGGGAGCGGGAGGGAGACGCCGCCGCGCTCGGCCTCTATACGGAGTCGTCGCTCGCCGACCTCTTGGAGGAGCGTGAACACCGGGTCGGCGGTGCCGGCGTCGAGCTGTTCCTGCACGTCGGTGTAGGAGAGCTTGGCCCGGCTGCGCACCAGCGCCCGCTCCACGCGGCCCGCCACGGTGCCGCCGTCGCCGTCGAGCTCGATGGTCCACAGCAGTGCCGGGCGCACCTGGTCGGCCAGCAGTGAGGCGGCATCCTCGGAGAGCGCCTTGGGGTAGAGGGGGACCTTCGAGTCGGCGCCGTAGAGCGTCTCGCCGCGCTTGTGCGCCTCCTCGTCGAGAGGGTCGCCCGGCTGGACGAACGCAGCGACGTCGGCGATGGCGTAGTAGACGGTGTAGCCGTCCTGGTGGCCGGCCGCGCTGCGTTCGATGTGCAACGCCTGGTCGAGGTCCTGCGCCGTCGCCGGGTCGATGGTGACGAACGGCAGGTCGGTGCGGTCGAGCTCCGGGAGGCGCGGGTTCTTGGCGGCCTCTTGTGCCGCGTGCTCCACCTCGGGCGGGAAGGCCGGAGTGACCTGGAGCTCGGCCTGGATGGCCGCGATGCCCGCCCGCAGCGTCTCGCCGTCGGCGGACAGCACCTCCTCGCGCAGCCGCACCACACGTCTGGGCACTGCCGATCCCCTCCCCTGAGTCGCTGGCTCCGACAGCCTCTCACGCCGCTGTCACGAACCGCCCGCGGAATCCACCCACAGGAGGTGTGGGCGCCGGCTGGCCTGTCGACGAGTCGATCCGCACGGATGACGGCGTCTACGTCCTGGCCGCGGCGGCGCTCCACCGCGCCGACCGCGAGTCCGTCCGCGCGCTCGACTGCACCCAGGTCGGCGCGTTCATCACCCGGAGTCAGCCGGGATCGCGCGGCGGTACCGCTCGCCGAGGACCCGCAGGTGCTCCACCAGTCCCGGCGGCTCGGTGACCCGGAAGTCCAGCCCGAGCATGCCGATGTAGACGGCGATGATCTCGAGGCTGTCGGCGCCGGTCACCAGCACGCAGGTCGACTCGTCGACCGACTCGACCACGCCGACCGTCGGGTTGATGCGGGCCAGCACCTCCTCCGCCGGCGCGCACACCCTGATGCGGGCGTGCACCGACCAGCCCGCCGAGGCGACCTCGCGCAGCACGAACGCCGTGTAGTCCTCGCCCGGCAGCGGCGCCGGCGGGAACCGCCGGCCGGTCGCCATGCGCAGCTCGATCCAGTCGACCCGGTACGGGTGCCAGTCGCCCGTGACCGGGTCGCGGCCGACCAGGTACCAGTGCCGCTGCCAGCTGACCAGCCGGTACGGCTCGACCACCAGCGGTGGCCCGTCGGCGGTCCCCGGATAGTCGAAGCGCACCCACTCGTGGTCGCGGATGGCTGCGGCCAGCGCCGTCAGCACCGCGGCGTCGACGACCGGGTCCTCGACGTTGCTGCTGGTGTTCTCGGGGCCGCGCGACATGGCGTCGTGGATGGCGGCGACCTGCCGGCGCAGGCGGTGCGGCAGCACCTGCTCGAGCTTGGCCAGCGCCCGCGTGCTGCTGTCCTCGATGCCGGCGACGCCGCTGCCGGCCCGCAGCCCGATGGCGACGGCGACCGCTTCCTCGTCGTCGAGCAGCAGCGGCGGCAGCCGGGCGCCCGCGCCGAGCCGGTAGTGCCCGGCCGGGCCGCGCGCGGCGTCGACCGGATAGCCGAGGTCGCGCAGGCGGTCGACGTCGTTGCGGATGGTGCGCGGACTGACGCCGAGGCGTTCTGCCAGCTCAGCACCGGTCCAGGCGGGTCGCGACTGCATCAGCGACAGTAGCGCGAGCATACGAGCGGAGGTCTCTCTCATGGTCTGCGTCCTGCCCGGCTGAATAGGAACGTACCGTGCCTATAAGGGTTCTAGCGTAGCTGTCATGACGAACACCACCGCATCCCTCCGCCCCTTCCGCATCGAGATCAGCCAGGCCGACGTCGAGGACCTGCAGGATCGCCTGTCGCGCACCCGGCTGCCGCAGCCGGCGCCCGGCGACGACTGGGACTACGGCACCCCGAACCACTACCTGCGTGAGATGGCCGACCACTGGCGCGACGGCTTCGACTGGCGCGAGCAGGAGGCCCGGATGAACGCGTTTGCGCACTACCTCACCGAGATCGACGGCCAGACCATCCATTTCATCCATGTGCCGTCGGCCGTGCCGGGTGCGACGCCGCTGCTGCTGCTGCACTCCTACCCCGGCTCGTTCGCCGAGTTCCTCGATATGATCGGCCCGCTCACCGACCCGGTCGCACACGGCGGCAGGGCCGAGGACGCGTTCTCCGTCGTCGTGCCCTCGATGCCCGGCTTCGGCTTCAGCACCCCGGTCCAGGACCGGGGCTGGACGATGGCGCGGGTCGCCCGCACCTACGACACGCTGATGCGCAGCCTCGGGTACGAGTCCTACGGCTCGCACGGCAGCGACGGCGGCGCCATGGTGTCGCGTGAGCTCGGCCTGCTGAACCCGCCCGGATTCCTCGGCCTGCACGTCCTGCAGCTGTTCTCGTTCCCGTCCGGCGACCCGGCCGAGTTCGAGAACCTGTCGCCCGCCGACTACGCCGGCCTGCAACACCTCGAGTGGTTCCAGTCCGTCGGCGGCTACAACGCGATCAACGGCTCGCGTCCCCAGACGGTGGCCGTGGGCATCTCCGACTCCCCCGTCGGCCAGCTGGCCTGGAACGAGCTGTTCAACTCGTTCGGCAACGGCACCAGCCTGGTCACACGGGACCAGATCCTCACCCAGGTGTCGCTGTACTGGTTCACCAACACCTCGGCATCGGCAGGCCGGTACCACTTCGAGGAGGCCCGCTCCGGCGCCGAGCCGGCCGTGAACCACGCACCGACCGGCGTCGCGGTCTTCGCCGACGACTTCCGCACCATCAGGGCGTTCGCCGACCGCGACAACGACAACATCGTCCACTACAACGAGTTCCCCGAGGGCGGGCACTACGCCATGCTGGAGCGGCCGGACGTGCTGGTGGAGGACCTGCGGGACTTCTTCGCCGGCCTGAAGGGCTGAACGCTCAGCCGCGCTCCGCGCCGCCGACCGCACCCTTGAGGAGGTCGACGGCGCGAAGCGCTGCCGGGTGCTGGGCGGCGGACTTGCGGACGGCGACGAAGATGCGCCGCACCGGCTCGGGCGCGACGATGCGCACCGTCGTGACGCCCGGCGGGAGCTCGCGGATGCCCAGCTCGGGGACCACGGTGAGGCCGATGCCCGTCGCGACGAACGGGATGGCCGTGTGGTAATCGTGCGTCTCGACGGCGAACTCCGGCGCGAAGCCGGCCTCGGCACAGGCCTGCAGCAGCACTCGGCGGCAGGCGCCGTCGCCGCGGTCGTTGTCGATCCAGCGCCGCCCGGCCAGCTCCACGAGCGCCACCTCACCCCGCCCGGCCAGCGGGTCGTCGATGCGCACGACGGCGCGATAGGGGTCGTCGACGAGGTGGTGCACCTCGGCGCCCGCCGGCGGCGTCCACCCGGGCCGCTGGACGAAGATGTCGACGTCGGGCTCGTAGCTGTCCGGCATCTCCGCATTCCCTGGTGGGACTTGCCGCGGATCAGGAGCTCGCGGTCGGCGTTCGGCCGGCTTCACCTCCGTCATGCGCAGGTCCAGCCGCAGCTCCGGGAACTGCGCATGCAGCGCCGCGACGACGGGCGGCAGCCAGGCCGCGCCCGCGGAGGCGAAGTAGCCGATGGACAGGCTGCCGACCCGGCCGGCCCGCAGGTCGCCGACCAGGCCCTCGATGCGGCTGACCGCCTCGAACAGGGGCTCGGACTCGGCCGCCAGCGTGCGCCCGGCGGCGGTCGGCTCGATGCCGCGGCCGGCCCGGTCGAACAGGCGCAGCCCGGTCTCGCGCTGCAGCGCGGCCAGCTGCTGGCTGACGGCGGACGGTGTGTAGCCGAGCGCCTCGGCGCCGGCCCGGATGGAGCCGGTGGCGACGACGGCGCGCAGCAGGCGGAGGCGGGGCAGGTCCAGCATGATTCTGATCGTACAGCTGTCCTTAACGAACCTACAGTAATATGTGCTTGTGCTGTCGAATCGATCGGCCGCATCATGACGGGGTGACGCAGACCCTCCCGGCCTCCTCCGCGCCGTCGCCGGCCGCGCCTCCCCGGCTCACCGAGAGCCGCAAGGCCGCCGTCGCCGCCGCCATCACCGTCGTCCTCTGGGCCTCGGCGTTCGTCGCCATCCGCGACGTCGGCCACACCATCTCCGCCGCGCCGCTCGCGCTGATCCGCCTCGCCGTGGCCGCCCTGGCGCTGACCGTGCTGGTGGTCGCGACCCGCGGCCGGCGGGTGATCCCGGTGCGACTCTCGCGGCGCACGTTCGGACTGATCGCGGCCTGCGGCGTGCTCTGGCTGGCCGGCTACACCGTCGCGCTGAACGCCGGCGAGCAGCACGTGGACGCGGGGACCGCGGCGCTGCTGGTCAACGTGGCGCCGCTGCTCATCGCGTTCGGCGCCGGCCTCGTCCTCGGCGAGGGGTTCCCGCGGGCGCTGATCGCCGGCTCGCTGGTGGCTCTGGGCGGTGTCGCGGTCATCTCGCTCGGCTCCACCGGCGACCGCGACTGGCTGGGCGTGGCGTTGTGCCTGCTGGCAGCGGTGCTCTACACGGCCGGCGTGCTCATCCAGAAGGTCGTGCTCCGCTACACCGACGGGCTGACGACCACCTGGCTGGCCTGTGTCGTCGGCACCGCGGTGCTGCTGCCCTGGACGCCGCAGCTGGTGTCCGAGCTGGCCGAGGCGTCGCTCGGGGCCGTGCTCGCGGCGGTCTACCTCGGCCTCTTCCCGACGGCGATCGGTTTCAGCACGTGGGCCTACGCGCTGCAGCGCATGGACGCCGGCCGGCTCAGCGCCAGCACCTACGTCGTCCCGACGGTGTCCGTGCTGATGTCGTGGGCCCTGCTCAGCGAGGTCCCGACGGTGTTCGGCCTCATCGGCGGCGCCATCAGCCTCGTCGGCGTCGCCATCTCCCGCCGCCGCCGAAGGTGACCCACGACTCCCCATGAGCTCGGACCTGTTCGTGCGCTCCGAGGGCGTCGAGGAGATCGCCGACCCGGCGGCGGCCGCGGCCCCAGTCGGTGATCGCCCGGAGTTCGTGCGTCGTGACCTCCAGCCGCGTGTCCGACGGCACACGGCCACACTCTCCACCCGCGTGCCCGGCGCCGTCCACGGTTGAGAGGATCGAGGGATGCAGCTGGATCTGAGCGGGCGGACCGCCCTCGTCACCGGATCGACGCAGGGCATCGGACGGGCCATCGCGGCCGGGCTGGCGCGGTCGGGGGCGCGGGTGGGGGTCAACGGCCGCAGCGCGGACACCGTCGGCGAGGCCGTCGAGCGGCTCCGGTCGGAGGTCGCCGGCGCGGACGTCGTCGCCGTCCCGGCCGATGTCGCCACCGGCGACGGCGCCGCCGCGGTCCTCGACGTCCTGCCCGACGTCGACGTCCTGGTGAACAACCTCGGGATCTTCGGCGCGACGCCGGCGCTGGAGATCACCGACGAGCAGTGGCGGCGCTACTTCGAGGTCAACGTGCTGGCGGCGGTGCGGCTGACCCGCGCGTACCTGCCGGGCATGCGCAGCCGCGGCTGGGGCCGCGTGCAGTACATCGCCAGCGACTCCGCCGTCGTCATCCCGGCCGAGATGATCCACTACGGCATGACGAAGACGGCGCTGCTGGCGGTGTCACGCGGCTTCGCCAAGGAGGCCGCCGGCAGCGGCGTCACCGTCAACAGCGTCATCGCCGGCCCGACCCACACCGGCGGCGTCGAGGAGTTCGTCCACCAACTGGTCGACGAGAGCCTGCCGTGGGACGAGGCGCAGCGCGAGTTCATGCGGCTGCACCGCCCGCAGTCGCTGCTGCAGCGCCTGATCGAGCCCGAGGAGATCGCCAACCTGGTCGTCTACCTCAGTTCGGCGCAGGCCTCGGCGACCACGGGCGCCGCCGTCAGGGTCGACGGCGGCTACGTCGACTCGATCCTCCCCTAGACGGTGGCATGGACGATCCGGTGCCCGGTCCGGTCCTGCCAGTGGGTGACGATGTCGGCGGCGTATCGCTCGCGCAGCTCGTCGCCGCCGGCCGCGGACCTGGACTCGTAGAACCCGAGCAGCGCGAACGCGTGCAGGACCGCGTCGCCGGGGTCGACGGTGGACCGGCCCCTGCGGGCGGCACGGGTCGAGGCGACGTCGCGCACCAGCGCGTCCAGCTCCCGAGCGGCGGCGACGAGCGCCCGCCGATCCCGCGGGCCGCCGCGCATCGCCAGCGTCGCCAGCAGCTCACGCGTGCGCGGCAGCCGCGCCGGCGCGACGTCGGCGGCGAAGCGCTCCAGCTCGGCGTACTGCAGCGCCCGCGGCTCGAGCACGTCGGCGCCCAGGAAGCGCACCTGGTCCCAGCCGGGCCGGCCGCGGTTGAACTCGCGCATCCACCGGACGAGGTCGAGCATCGCCTGGCTGCGCAGCCCGGCCCGTGCCTGGCCGACGGCGGAACGCGCGCTGGTCCCGTCACCACGCACATAGCGGTCGAGGACGACGCCGCTCCCCCAGCTCTCCGCGCACACGATCGTGCGGAAGTCCAACTCCTCGACGAGCTGGCGGACCGGGCGGTTCGGCGCGGCGCGGTCGATGCTCATGGCGCTCATCGTGGGCGCGGCGCGGGGTCGCGCTCGTCCGCTCAGCCGCTGATTCGCCGCGTACGACCCCTGACGTACGCCGTCGACGACGCGCGCGGGCTCAGCCGCAGACCCGTCCGGCGAGCCGGACCAGTTCGACCATGGTCGACGTGTCCAGGGGAGAGAACTCCGGCACCTCCCGGGAGCCGGACGTCACAGTGAACTCGATCATCCCGTCGTCGCCGGCCATGGACGTCGCCGCCGCACAGTCCTCGACCGTCCAGGTCAGCTCGATCTGCGCCGTGGCGTGCCCCACCAGCCGGATCGGCAGCTCGGGCTGCGTCGCCGCCAAGCCGGGCGCCATGGGCACCAGGCGCGTGATCTGGACCGACCGGCCGGAGTAGTTCAGCAGCGGCAGCGTGACCGTGAGGCTGGACTCGCCGACCGTCGTGGCGATGACCGGGCCGACGAACTGGACGTAGCCGGCGTTGAACTCGCACTGATCGGTCCACAGCATGCCGATGCTGCCGTAGTCGCTGTTCTGGTCCGCGTCGACGGTGCGCTCGTCGCCCTCGGCGTCGCGGATGCGCACTTGGACCGCATCGGGCGCGTCGTTCGCGGAACAGTCGGCGACCAGTCCCGTCTGCTGGACGACGACCCACTCGCCGACCGGCGCCTCGACCTGCTCGAACGGTTCGGCGTCTGGAGTGATCTCGAACCCGTCGGCCGCGATGCCGAGGATCTCGACCGGCCGCGATCCGATGTTCACCAGCTGCAGGTCGACCGAGGCCGCGGCCGAGCCCCCTTCGTCGAGCATCCAGTTCGCGGGACCGCTGATGATGGCGACGTCGGCCAGCTCGGCCGCGTCGTGCCGGGCGTCGACGATGACCGCGCCGAGCAGCCCGCCGGCGGCCAGGCCCGCCGCCAGCAGCGCCCAGCGCCGCCAGGCGTGCGACGACCCGCGCGCGCCGTCGCCCGCGTGCTGGTCGCCGTCGTGGCCGTCGACGCCGATGACGCCGCGGCCCCCCGCCGGTCCGACGACGCCGAGATCGAACGGTGCGTCGTCGGACCCGTCCCCCATGGTCACTCTTGGATTGTCGCTGGACAGGCCTGCCCGGACAAGCGGGCCAGCGAGGTGAACGCGTGGTCCGGCAGCACCACGACCTGCTCGGCCTCGCTGTCGCCGGTGAGAGTGCGGACCGCGAGCGACCCGCCGGTCGCACGGAGTGCGGTGTCGCAGTCGCGCACGGTCCACGTGGTGACGACGGTGAGGCTCTGGCCGGCCGGGACGGACCGGTCGGCGGCGTCGACCGTGAGCGTGAAGCCCGGCGCCCGCGACGCGATGGCGCCGAGCCGGAGGTCGTCGAGGCCGTCGTTGACCAGCTCGATGCCGAGCACGACGCCGTCGGCGCCGGTCTCGATGAGGCTGGTCTTCCCGACCCGCAACCCGGACGGGCCGAGCTGACACTCGGTGTACCAGAAGCCGCGCAGGCTTTCGTGGTCGTCGGGCGGCTCGACGTCGACCAGCCGCTCCTCGCCGGACTCCGTGCGGACGCGCATGCGCATGGCCTGCGGCAGCTCGCCGGAGCAGTCGACCACGAGGTCGCGCTGGACGTAGGTCACCCAGCTGCCGGCCCCGACGGCGACGGGCTCGGGCGGCTCGGCGCCGTCGGCGAGCGTGACGCCGTCGATCTCGACGCCGAGGATCTCGACGGGGCGCTCCCCGGCGTTGAGCACGGCGACGGTCAGCTCGCCCTTCGGCCGCCCGGGGAAGATGATCATCTGCTCCGGGCCGCCGAACAGCTCGATGCGGGCGTACCCGGCCGCGTCGTCGCGCGCCTCGGCGACGGCCAACCCCCCGGCGGCGCCGACGACGACCGCCGCGGCCAGCACGCCCCACCGCCGCCACCCGGACCGCCCGCGCGGCGTCGCCGGGCCGTCGCCGCCGTCCGGACCCGGGTCCGGATCGGGCGCCGGCCCGATCACACCCAGGTCGAACGGCTCACCGGGGTCGTCGCGCGAGGTCATCCCTCACTCTCGCACGCGCGGTCGACGAGGCGCACCAGCTCGGCGCGGGCGGGACCCATCACCGGATACATGTTCATCGGGTTGTCCCGTGGATCTGCTCCCTCGGTGAGGGTCGAGGTCAGATAGACGTCGAAGAACTGCCGCGCGTCGGCGCAGGCACTGACGGTCCATGTCACCGCGAGCGTGACGCGATCGCCCGGAGACACGGTGACGGGGAGGCCGGCCGGCTGCGCTCGGAGTCCGGGGCTGTCGGCGCCCAGCTCGTGCACCGTGGCCGGCTCACGGCCGTCGTTCATGATGGTGACGTCCATGACGATGCTGGTCGCGTCAGTCGTGACGACCTCGGGCTCGTCGATGAAGAGCTGCTCACCGTACCGGCAGCTCGACCAGAGCGTGGCGATCAGTCCGTACTCCGGCAGATCCCCGGCCCGGACGACACGCTCCTCACCGGCCGCATCGAGAAACCGCACGTTCAGGTACTCCGGAGGGTCGGCCGCGCAGTCCGGCACCAGGCCCTGCTGCTCGACGACGACCCACTCGCCCGGCGGCGCGGGGACGGGCTCCGGGTCGGGCGAGCCGGGCTCGATGCTCAACCCGTCAGCACCGAACCCGAGGATCTCGATCTCGCGCTCCCCCACGTTGAGCAGCTGCATGCCGGCCGACGCGGGTTCCCCTTGGCTGGCCATGCCCGTCCACCCCGTCAGCCCGCCGACGACCACGCCGACGTCGTTGAGCTCGGCGGCGTCGTGCCGGGCGCCGGACACCACCACCCCCAGCAGGGCGCCGACGGCGACGGCGGCGGCCAGCGCGACCCAGCGCCACCGGCCGCCGCTCGCAGCCGGCGACGACGACGGCGACTCACCCGCGTCGCCGTCGCCGTCGCCCACGACGCCCAGGTCGAACGGTGGCTCGTCAGCCTGCCTCATCGATGGATTGTCGCTGAGTAACAACACCGATCACAAGACGGCGGCGAGCTTGTCCAGCGTCTGCTCCAGCCCGAGCCGCGACAGCCGCACGGTGTCCGCCGTCGCGTAGCCGCGCTCGGTCACCGTCAGCTCGGTTCCGGGCCCCGACGGCGTCAGCGTCACCTCGTGCGGGACCCCGGTCTCGGGGATGTCCGCGGGCAGGCCGAGCGAGGACGGCGGCACGGACCGGCCGTCGGCGTCGCAGAAGCCCAGGACGTACTCGAGCCGGCGCGGCGCGTCGACCACGGTGTAGGTCCAGGTGTTGTGCAGCTCGAAGCCCTCGGGCGAGCGCATGGTGATAAGCGACGCGCCGCCGGGGCGGACGTCCATGCGCGCGAGCGGGCAGCTGAAGCCGTCGGGCCCCCACCACCGCTTGACCAGCTCGGACTCCGTCAGCGCCGCCCACACCCGCTCCGGCGGCGCGCCGTAGGTGCGGGTCACGGTGAGGTCCATCAGCGCGTCACCCCGATCAGCGCGTCGAGGAGGTCGTGCGACTCGCGGATGCCGCTCTCCATGCCGGTCGGGATCCAGCCGTCGCGGTCCTCGATCGACTGGAAGAGCGAGACGTTGGTGTAGCGAGTGCCGCCGTCGCCGGCGGGCTCGAACGTGTCGGTGACCAGCTGCAGCCGCCCGGGGCCGCCCATCTCGAACTGCAGCGTCGAGACGATGAGCGACCCCGGCACGACGTCGTGGTAGACGCCCCAGAAGGCGTACGGCGTCGGCGGCTGCCCGGCAGCCGGCTCGCGGTGGCGGGCGACGAAGCGCCAGAGGCCGCCCCGGCGGACGTCCATCCGCTCAACGGTGGTCTCGAAGCGGCGCGAGCCCCACCAGCGCGGGATCAGCGCCGGATCGGTCATGGCCGCGAACACCACGTCCGGCGGCGCGCCGAAGTCTCTGGTGACGACGATGTCCTGCCGTCCCGGCTCGAAGAGCACCTCAGTCGTGCGCATGGTCCTGCCTCCCCTGGATCCGGACGATCTCCTGCTCGAGGCGGCCCAGGGAGTCCTCCCAGACCGCGCGGTACTGCTCGATCCAGCCGCTCGCGTGGTCGAGTGGCGCGACCTCGAGCCGGCACGGGCGCCACTGGCCCTGCCGGCTCCGGCTGATCAGCCCGGCCCGCTCCAGCACCTTGAGGTGCTTGGAGATCGCCTGGGCGCTCATGTCGAACGGCCGGCCGAGCTCGGTGACCGGCGCCTCACCCTCGGCCAGCCGGGCGAGGATGGCGCGCCGGGTCGGGTCGGCGAGCGCGCCGAAGACCAGGCTCAGGGCGTCGTCCACGCGGCACCTCCGATATACAACCGACTGGTTGATAAACCGATGGGTTGATTATCTCTCACCGAGTTCTCATGTCAACCGGGCAGAATCGAGGGGTGACGAGGCTGCTGGTCATCGCCAACACCCATGCCGGAAGCGCGCGCGAGGAGGCGGTCGACACCGCGATCGGCGTGCTGCGCGACGGCGGTGGCGACGTCGAGGTGGCCGACCTCGACCCCGACGCCCTGCCCGACGTGCTCAAGCAGCACTCGGACCACCGGCCCGTCGTCATGGGTGGCGACGGCTCCGTTCATCTGCTGGTGGCGACGGCGCACCGCCTCGGCCTGCTCGACGGGGGGCCGTTCGAGGTCGGGCTGGTGCCGCTGGGCACCGGCAACGACCTCGCCCGCACGCTCGGCCTGCCCCTCGACCCGGCGCAGGCCGCCGAGATCGCGTTGAGCGGTCGGCCCCGCGACCTGGACATCCTGGTCGACGACGTCGGCGGCATCGTGGTCAACGCCGTCCACCTGGGCGTGGGCGCCGAGGCCGGCCGGCGCGCCGTCCCGCTGAAGCCGCGCCTGGGCAAGCTCGCCTACCCGGTGGGCAGCGCGGTCGCCGGCGCCTCCGCCGCCGGGTGGAAGCTGCGGGTCGCGGTCGACGGGACCGTGCTGGCCGGCGGCGACCGGCGCGCGCTCATGGTCGCGCTGGGCAACGGCGTCACCATCGGCGGTGGCGCCCCCGTCGCCCCGTCCGCCCGTCCCGACGACGGCCACGTCGACGTCGTGGTCTCGTTCTCGACCGGCTGGCGGGCCCGGCTCGCCTTCGCCGTCGCCCTGGCCCGCGGACGGCACCCCGAACGCCACGACGTCGTGTCGGCCCGCGGCCATGCGGTGACGGTGTCCGGCGGGCCGGTCCCCCTCAACGCCGACGGCGAGCTGTCCGAACTGACCGGGGCCCGGACCTGGACGGTGCTGCCGCACGCCCTGCGCATCCCCGTCGGGGACTGAGCTCGCCGCGAGCGAGACCATGGTTGACGGATCACTGCCGTCCTGGCGACACCAATCCCTCAACCACCGCGCAGGAGCTCACAGGTCGGCCGACAGCACCTCGGACATGGTCGCGGTGTCGCCGTCGACGCGGCCGGTCTCCCAGCGGACCCGGGCGGTGCCGTCGGTCAGCTCCAAGGTCGCCAGCGCGTTGTCGAACCGCGGGCCGGCGGCGATCCGCCAGTCGATCGACGGCTTGGGGATGCGGGCCAGCCGGGCCAGGCCCGAGCCCACCACCCGGGCGACCCCGAAGGCGGCGGCGCCCTGGACGTAGCGCATCGTCCTGCTCAGCGGGTTGCGCACGGGCGAGCAGACCAGCTGGTGCACGCGGCTGGTCCGCGGCGTCTGGCCCGGATACCGCATCCGCGCCGCATACGAGTGGTGCACGTCGCCCGAGAGGAAGCTGATGGTCTGCGGCCGCCGCCCGTCGGGACCGGTCGCCACGGACGTCACCAGCTCGGCCATCGCCGAGAACGACCGGCCGAACGCGGCCCAGTGCTCGAGGTCGACGGCCTGGCGCAGCTTCTCCGCCCTCGACGCGAACCGCCGTCCCCACGCACCCGCCGCCGTCGCCTCGTTCCAGGCCTCGAGGTCGTGCACGCCGCGCGGCAGCAGGTACGGCAGCGACGTGCCGAGGAACAGGTGCTCCACGTGCTCGGTGTCGCGGACCTGCTCGACGATCCAGTCCCACTCGTCGTCGTCGACGATCGTCCGCCGCGACGGGTCGAGCACGCGGCCGCAGCGCGAGTCGATCATCACCAGGCGGGCCGGGCCGATGTCGCGGGCGAAGCTCCAGCGGTAGGACGCCGGGTCCTGGTCGGCCTGCCAGGCGTACTCGTCGAGCACCTCGCCGGCATCGCCGCCGCCGGACCCCGCGGCCAGCACGGCCTTCAGCACCGGGTCGGCCGCCCGCTCCGACGGCGACAGGTTGCCGACGTGCTGGTAGATCCAGTACGCCGCGATGCCGCCGGTGATCCGCCGGCGCCACCACTGTTCCCGCGCCATCTGCTCGCGCCAGGTCTGCGAGGTGTTCCAGTCGTCGCGGATGTCGTGGTCGTCGAAGATCATGGCGGCCGGAACGGTGGAGAGCAGCCAGCGCACGGCCGGGTCGCTCCAGGCCAGCCGGTAGAGATGCGCGTACTCCTCGAAGTCCGAGACCTCCCACCCGGGCGCCTCGGCCGGGTCGCGGCGCGCCGCGATGAACTCGCGCATCGCCTCGGAGGTCTCGTCGGCGTACACCTGGTCGCCCAGCAGCATCAGCCCGTCGGGCCGCTCGGACTCGTCGGCTGCGGCGAGTCGCAGCGCCAGGGCGCGCAGCGCGTCGGTGCCGTAGATGCGATCGTGCCGGTCGTCGTGCGGCACGCTCATGCGGCACGACCCGAACGTCAGCCGCACCCGGCCGTCGCCGCGGGTGCGGATGACCGGCGGAGGGAACGGGCCCCCCGGCTCCGGCCACACCTGCTCGCCGTCGATCTCGACGGTGTACGGCGTCGACGTGGCGGGCTCGAGGTCGTCGACGGCGACCAGCGCGTAGTGGTGCCCGTGGACGGGGAACGTGTCAGTGGACGCATCGAGGACCCGGACGGTCGCTGGGCCGGCCGTCTCGACCCAGATCAGGGCCGACGTCCGGTCGACGTGTCGCAGCAGCGGTCCCAGGAGGAGCGTGTCCGGCACCTGACCTCCCGGAGGATCGTGAGTGGCAACGTAGGGTGAGCCCCCATGCTGTCCGTTTCGTCCGCGTCTGGTCGTACCCCCATCGTCCTGCTGCTCACACTCGTCCTGGCCGCCTGCGGATCGTCGACGGCCCTGACCGGCAGCGACGCGCCCGCATCGAGTGTCATGGACGGTACGGACCCGATCGTCGCCGACGCCCGCGCGCTCCCGGGCGTCGACGACGTCACCTTCCACTATCGCGACCCGGACGGCAACGAGCATCCCGAGCCGCCCGGCACACCGGCCGATCGCGAGGGCTGGACGCTGCGTCTGGACATCGTGCACGGCGCCGAGTACGGCGCGGGCTGGGCCGCCGAGGCGATCGACGAGCTGCTCGAGGGCCGGCCGGAGCCCACGACGCCGGCTCTGGAGATCTGGCTGCACCCGGTCACGCCGACGGCGTCGGAGATCGCCGTCCGCGCCTACCCGCGGACCGACGACGGCTCCCAGGTCCGCGACGCGTTCCTGCTCGCCGCCACACCGGGGGTCGTGCGGGCGGTGTTCGACGGCGAGACGGCGGACGTGCGGGTGGCCGACGCCGCGGACCTCGCGAAGGTCGCCGACGTCGCGGCCGTCCAGGGCACCGGCGTCGACGTCATCCGGGTCCTCGGCGACGACTCCGCCGAGGTCCGCGTCGCCGACGTGCCGCCGCGCCCGCCGTACGTGCCGAGCACGGACCGACCCGCGCAGCGGCCCGCGGACCCGGCGGCGCCGGACTGCGACCCGGCCTCCCTGCGGCTGGAGCTCACCGGCACCGACGCCGCGCTGGGCTCGCGGTACCTGTTCCTCGGCGCGACGAACACCGGCGCCGCACCGTGCGCGCTGCGGGGCCGGCCCGAGCTGACCTTCCGCACGCTCGCCGAGGAGCCGCTCGCCGTCGCCGTCACCCCGTCGACGACCCCGCCGGACCCGCCGCGGCTGGTCGTCCCGCCCGGCGCCCGCGCCGTGGCCATGCTCGACTGGAACGCGATGCCGACGGCGAACGACCCGAACCTGACCTACGAGGTCCTCCTCGCCGCGGGCGACGGCGCGCCTGCCACGGAGCTGCCGCTCACCTCGCTCGTCATCGACGGCGCCGGCCCGCAGACCTCCCTCGACATCGTCGACGGCGGCGAGGTCGCCGTCACCGCGTGGCAGCCCGACGGCACCGGGTTCTGACGCGGTGATCTCGGGATCGCTGGGTATTGCCGACCCATGACATCGCAGCGGGGGGCGGCCGGCGGCCGGCAGTTCCAGCCCTGTTCGGACCGAGGAAACCTCGGCGATACGCAAACCTCACGCGGGCATCGATCGGGCTCAATAGGCTCGGCTGACATGACCGCCGTCGACCTCCCCCCGACCGACCTCCTTCCCCACGACGACGTGGTCCGCTTCGCCGACTCCTTCGCCTGTCTGGCCGATCCGACCCGTGTCCGCCTGCTGCATGCCGTCGCGACGGCGCCGGGCGGCCGAACCGTGGGCGAGCTGACCGAGCGCCTCGGCATCAGCCAGTCGACCTGCTCCCACCATGTCCGCAAGCTCTCCGACGTCGGCTTCGTGCAGGTCGACCGGCAGGGCCCGTTCAGCCGCGTCACCGTCAACGAGGCCTGCATCATCGGGCTGCCGCACATGGCCGACGTCGTCATGGGCGCGCTGGCCACCCGCCCCCGGCACCCCGAGGACGTCCCGGGCGGCGTCACCGTCCGCGAGCTGCGCCTCGACGACTGGCCGGCCGTGCGCCGCATCTACCAGGAGGGCCTCGACACCGGCATCGCGACGTTCGACACCACCGTCCCGCCGAGCACCCGGCTGTCCGCGCGCTGGCTGCCCGGGCACCGCTGGGTCGCCGAGGTCGACGGCGTCGTCGTCGGCTGGACGGCGGTCGCCCAGGCGTCGTCGCGCGACTGCTTCCGCGGCGTCGGCGAGACGTCGGTGTACGTCGACCGCGCCCACCGTGGCCGAGGTGTCGGCAAGGCGCTGCTGTTCACGCAGGTCACGGCGGCCGACCGGGCCGGCCTCTGGACCCTGCAGACGTCGGTGTTCAGCGTGAACCGGGCCGGGCTGTCGCTGCACCACCAGGCCGGCTACCGCACCGTCGGCGTGCGCGAGAAGCTCGCCCAGCGCGACGGCGTCTGGCACGACTGCATCCTCCTGGAGCGCCGCGCGTCCGCATCGGCGGGCAACGCCTTGACATGATCGGTTTGCCCTCAATTCAATGGCGGTGAGACGCTCGGAGGTGCGCGGTTCACGGGCACGTGACGGGCGTCGAACCGTGTGGAGGGCGAGGCCATGCGTACCAGCGAGCTGCACGTGCTCCCGTGCGGAGACCGCGCTGTCCTGGTCGAGCTCGGCGACCTCGAGGACGTCCTGGCCCTGCACGCCGCGGTGCGCGACCACGCGCCGGCCGGACTGGTCGACGTCGTCCCGGCGGCCGAGACGCTGCTCATCGTCTTCGACCCCGGGGTGACGACGGCGCAGCGGCTGGCCGGCGACCTCGCACAGCTGCCCGCCGAGCGCCCGGCCGCGGACGAGCAGCCGCTGGTCGAGATCCCGGTCCGCTACGACGGCCCCGACCTCGTCGCCGTCGCCGAGGCGACCGGACTGTCCGTCGCCGAGGTGGTCCGGCGGCATGCGGCGCCCACGTACACCGTCGCGTTCACCGGGTTCGCTCCCGGCTTCGCCTACCTCACCGGGCTCGACCCGGAGCTGGTGCTCCCCCGCCGCGAGGAGCCGCGGGTTCGGGTGCCGGCCGGGTCGGTCGCCATCGCCGACCGCTACTCCGGCGTCTATCCGCGCCCCGGGCCGGGCGGCTGGCACCTGCTCGGCCGCACCGGCGCCGTCCTGTGGGACCTCGACCGGACCCCGCCCGCGGCCCTGCTGCCGGGCACCCGGGTGCGGTTCACGGCGGGCCGCGCGTGACGACGGTCGACCTCAACTGCGACCTCGGCGAGGGCTTCGGTGCCTGGACCATGGGCGACGACGCCGGCCTGCTGGGCGTCGTGAGCAGCGCGAACGTCGCCTGCGGGTTCCACGGCGGCGACCCGACCATCATGCGCGGCATCTGCGAGACGGCGGCCGCCCGCGGCATCACCGTCGGCGCGCACGTCGGCTACCGCGACCTCGCCGGCTTCGGCCGCCGCGAGATCGCCGTGCCGGCCACGCAGCTGGCCGACGACGTGCTCTACCAGCTGGCGGCGCTCGACGGCATCGCCCGCGTCGCGGGGACCCGGGTCCGCTACGTCAAGCCGCACGGCGCGCTCTACAACACCATCGTCCACGACGCCGAGCAGGCCGCCGCCGTCGTCGACGCCGCCCGCTCCTACGACCCCACGCTGACGATCCTCGGGCTGCCGGGCTCGGAGGTGCTGCGCATCGCGACGGTGCACGGCCTGTCGACGGTGCCCGAGGCGTTCGGCGACCGCGCCTACCACACCGACGGCCGCCTCGTGTCGCGCCGCCGGCCGGGCGCCGTCATCACCGACCCCGGCGCCGTCGCCGCCCGCTGCCTGGAACTGGCCACCACCGGCACGGTGACCAGCATCGAGGGCGAGCCGGTCGCCGTCCGGGCCCGCTCACTGTGCGTCCACGGCGACACCCCGGGCGCCGTCGGCCTGCTGCGCCGGGTCCGCGAGGTGCTGACCGAACACGGCATCACGATCGCCGCGTTCGCATGATCGAGGTGCTCGACCCCGGACCGCTGGCGCTCGTCGAGGACCTGGGCCGGCCGGGCCTGGGCGCCATGGGCGTCGGGTGTTCGGGGGCGGCCGACGGCGACAGCTTCCGGCTGGCCAACCGGCTGGTCGGCAACCACGAGGGCGCGGCCGCCGTCGAGTTCCTGCTGGGCGGGCTGGCGGTGCGGTTCCGGCGCACGGCGACGGTGGCGCTGACGGGGGCGCCTGCGGACGCGCGGGTGGGCGGCGGCGCCGGCGGCGAGGGCCGCGGCCGCGGCGCCGCGTTCAACGCGCCGTTCTCCGTCCGGGCCGGCGAGTCGCTCCGGGTCGGCCGCCCAGCGAGCGGGCTGCGGTCGTACCTGGCGGTGCGCGGCGGCATCGGCGTGCCGCCGGTGCTGGGCTCGCGGTCGTGGGACTCGCTGGCCCGCATCGGCCCGCCCCCGCTGCGCGCCGGCGACCTGCTGCCGATCGGGTCCGGCCACGACGGCGAGCCGGTCGTCGACGTCGCCCCGGTCGCCGAGCCCGCGGGCGGCGTGGCCACGCTGCGGGTGCTACCCGGACCGCGTTCGGAATGGTTCGCGCCGGACGCGCTGGACACCCTGTTCGCGACGCCGTACGAGGTGACGGCCGAGAGCGACCGGGTCGGGCTGCGACTCGCCGGTGCCCCGCTGGCGGCGGCCGCACCGGGAGCGGCCGAGCTGGCGCCCGAGGGGATGGTCACCGGGGCGCTGCAGGTGCCCCCGAGCGGCCGGCCCGTGCTGTTCCTGGCCGACCACCCGGTCACCGGCGGCTACCCCGTCGTCGGCGTGGTGCTGACGGCGGACCTGCCGCTGGCCGCGCAGCTGCGGCCCGGGGACGAGCTGCGATTCAGGCCGACTTCTCACCCCGCTGCCGCCGGCCCGCCGGGCGGCCCCGTGGCAGCAGCGTCGGCAGCACGTTGGCGTCGACCACGTCGCGGGTGATGACCACCCGGGCGACGTCCTCGCGCGACGGGACCTCGTACATGACGTGCAACAGCACCTCTTCGAGGATCGCCCGCAGCCCGCGCGCGCCGGTGCCGCGCAGCAGCGCCAGGTCGGCGACCGCCTCGGTGGCGTCGTCGGTGAACTCCAGCTCGACGTGGTCGAGCTCGAACAGCCGCTGGTACTGCTTCACCAGCGCGTTGCGCGGCTCGGACAGGATCCGGATCAACGCCGCCCGGTCCAGCGGCGACACCGTCGTGATGACCGGAAGCCGGCCGATGAACTCCGGGATCAGCCCGAACTTCAGCAGATCCTCCGGCATGACCTCGGCGAGCGGGTCGGCGGCGGGGGCCGGGCCGGCAGCGGCCGCGGCTGGACCCGGGCCGGGCACATCGGCGGCGAAGCCGAGGCCGCGGCGGCCGGTACGGGAACGAATGACGTCGTCGAGTCCGGCGAACGCGCCACCCACGATGAACAGCACGTTGGTGGTGTCGATCTGGATGAACTCCTGGCCCGGGTGTTTCCGCCCGCCCTGGGGCGGCACCGACGCCGTCGTGCCCTCGAGGATCTTCAGCAGCGCCTGCTGCACCCCCTCGCCGGACACGTCGCGGGTGATCGACGGATTCTCGCTCTTGCGGGCGATCTTGTCGACCTCGTCGATGTAGATGATGCCGGTCTCGGCCTTCTTCACGTCGTAGTCCGCCGCCTGGATCAGCTTCAGCAGGACGTTCTCGACATCCTCACCGACGTAACCGGCCTCGGTCAGCGCGGTGGCGTCGGCGATGGCGAACGGCACGTTCAGCATCTTCGCCAGCGTCTGCGCCAGGTACGTCTTGCCACACCCCGTCGGGCCGACGAGCAGGATGTTCGACTTCGCCACCGTGATGTCGGAGGCCTGCGCGCGGACCCGCTTGTAGTGGTTGTAGACGGCGACCGCGAGCGACTTCTTCGCGCTGTCCTGGCCGATGACGTAGCGGTCGAGGAACTCATGGATCTCCCGCGGCTTGGGCGGATCGACCATGCCGGCGGCGGCGTCCTCGATGTCCTCGGCCATTAGCTCGTTGCAGAGCCCGACGCACTCGTCGCAGATGCAGATGCGGCCGGGGCCGGCGATCAGCCTCGTCACCTGCTTCTGGGTCTTTCCGCAGAAGGCGCACGTCATCAACATTCAGCCCACATTTCAGATGTTCTGACCATCTGGATGGTGACGGTATCTTGGTTCTCGAACGGGGGCAATCGGAGGCGCTGATGGTACGGCTCACGCGGGCCCAGACCCGGGAGCGGACCCGGACCGGCGTGTTGGCCGCGGCCCGGGCGGAGTTCGCCGCCCACGGCTACCGCGACGCCACGATCGACGCCATCGCCGACCGCGCCGGCCTCACGCGCGGCGCCGTGTACTCGAACTTCGCCGGCAAGCGGGCGCTCTACCTCTCGGTGCTGGCGGCCGGCGCGGAGGCGGCGTCCTCAGGCGCCCGGGTCGCGGAGGTGAGGTCGCCCCGGGAGGCGCTGGGCGCGATCGCCCGGACCTGGACCGGGAGCGGCCTCGCGGCCGACGTTCTCGACGACGAGCCGGCGCGGACGGCGTACGCGCAGTTGCTCGCGCTGGAGTCATTGGTGCTGGGCCTCGCGCTGGAGCGGCTGGGCCGGCCGGGCCGCGGCGTGCGGGCCGCGGCGACGGCGCTCACGCTGCTGGCCGGCGCGCACCACCTCGGTGCGGCGGCGCCCGGATTCCCGGACCCGTTCGACGTGGTCGCGGCGTGCGAGCTGCTCGCCGACCTGCCGCCCGACCACGGCTGGCCGCCCCTGTACGTCGAGTACGTCTCCCCCGCCCTGCCGGCCGACGATCCCTGGCCGGCCGAGCTCCCGCCCGCAGGCGGCCACGGCGTCGTCCACGTGCTCGGGCTGCGCCGGCTCGAGGCGGCCGAGGAGTCGGCCCGCGCCGCCACCGGAAGCGAGGTCACGATCGCGATCGTCACCGGCGACCCTGAGGAGCTGCAGCCGCTCGCCCGGCTCGTCCTGGCCCGGCTGCACGGCACCCTGGCCCGCGCGATCCCCGAGCCGGCCCGGCCGCCGCTGCGCCTGCTCCTCGGCCACGATGCCGACGCCCTCGTCGCGGCCGCCGGCCTCACCACCGCCGGCGACGACACCGAGGCGGCCGTGCGCATTGCCGGCGGCCGGATCGTCGCCCGCGCGACCGGTCGCGGCGCCGGTCACGCCGCCTCCCACGCGCCGGCTGTCGGCGCGCCGAGGTGACCGGTTCAGCCGGAGCTCTCGCGTTTGGCGTCGGGCGGGGCCTCGAATGACCACGTTCACCACCCGAATCCCTGCTCCACCAGGCATGCAGCCCTCGTGATGCACGAGAACCCCTCGTGACGTATGCCGGCAACCGCTGACCCGTCGCCCGCGACGGCCGTCACGAGGATGACCTGACCATCACCAGGCCTACAGGCCTAGTGCCACACGGGATTGCATGGTGAACGACGCTCCTATGTGGTCAAGGCGGCGAGGTCTGCGGTGAGGATGGGGTGGAGTTCGCGGGCGATGTAGCGCTTGAGGCAGCGGCGGATGTCGCGGGGTGTGAGGCCTTCGGTGGTGCGGCGT
>NZ_SMKL01000150.1 GCF_004348545.1 Jiangella ureilytica
CCCCCACCACGTCGACCTGGGCGACCCGGCGCCGGCCGGAGTCGTCACGCACGACGTGGATCACGGCGTCGAGGGCGGCCCGGGTCTGGGCGTGGACCGCGTCGCGGTGGAGTCCGGCGGCCAGGCCGAGCGCCTCGAGCCGAGCCGGGACGTCGGCCGTCGAGTTGGCGTGGAGCGTGCCGCAGCCGCCCTCGTGGCCGGTGTTGAGCGCCGCCAGCAGGTCGACCACCTCGGCGCCGCGGACCTCGCCGACGACGATCCGGTCGGGCCGCATGCGCAGCGCCTGCCGGACGAGGACGTCGAGCCCGATGCGGCCGGCGCCCTCGACATTGGCCGCCCGGGCCTCGAGGCGGACGACGTGCGGATGGTCGGGGCGCAGTTCGCCGGCGTCCTCGACCAGCACCATGCGCTCGCGTGAGTCGCACATGCCCAGTAGCGCCCCGAGCACCGTCGTCTTGCCGCAGCCCGTGCCCCCGGTGACCAGGAACGCCAGCCGGGCCCGGACCAGCGCCCTCAGCCAGGGTTCGAGCGGTGCGGGCACGGTGCCGGCGGCCACCAGGTCGGCCAGGCGCATGGCGCGGCCGGAGGGGACCCGCAGCGAGATCACCGTTCCCCCGGGGGCGATGGGCGGCACGACCGCGTGCAGCCGGACCCCACCGGCCAGCCGGGCGTCGACGTACGGGATGGCGTCGTCGAGGCGCCGGCCCGCCGAGGCCGCCAGCCGGACCGCGAGCCGCCGCACGGCCGGCTCGTCGCGGAACCGCACCGGCTCGCGGCGCAAGCCGTCGCCGTCGTCGATCCAGACCTCGTCCGGCGAGTTGACCAGGACGTCGGTGACGCCGGGCCGCCGCAGGAGCGGGTCGAGCGGGCCGGCGCCGGTGATCTCGGCCCGCAGCGCCTCGGTGACCTCGAGCACGGCGGCGTCGCCCAGAACCGCGCCCTCGGCCCGGAGCAGCGCGGCGACCCGCGCGGGTGTGGGCGCCTCGGCGGCCAGGGCCAGCGCGGAACGGATCCGGTCGAGCAGCGCGTCGTCCAGCCTCACCACCACACCACCTCGTCCCGGAGCAGGCCCATCAGCCGGCCACCCGGTGCTCGCGCAGCAGTGTGTCGAGGAGCCTGCCGCAGCCCTGGACGAGAGGTCCCTTGTCGTCGAGGCCGGGCGGTTCGCCGCGGTCGAGTTGCCCGGCCAGTCGCGGCTCGGCCGCCAGGTGCGCCCCGAGCGGCAGCCCGAGCGCGGCGGCGACATCGGGTCCGCTCAGCCCGGACGACGACGGCCCGCGCGTGACCACCCGGACGTCGGCCGCGAGCGTCGTGAGCCCGACCGCGACCCGGGCCGCCGCCGCGACCGCCCGGACCTCGGCCGGCACGACCAGCAGCACCGACGAGCACAGCCCGATCGCCTGCTCGGCCGCAGGATCGGGCCAGCGAGGAAGGTCGAGCACCACCAGGTCGCAGGCCCGCCGGGCGGCGGCCAGCACGGCGCCGGCGGCGTCGGGCGCGAGCGTCAGCAGGTCGCCGCGATCCCACGAGAGGACCGCCAGCCCGTGCCGTCCGGGCAGCTCGGACTGCAGCGCCCGGGCGCCGAGCCGGCCCTTGCTGTCGGCGAGGTCGGGCCAGCGCAGCCCCGTGACGTCCTCGGCGCCGAGCACGAGGTCGAGGCCGCCGCCGAGCGGATCGAGGTCGGCCAGGATGACCGCCAGCCCGTTCCTGCTCGCCGTCACCGCGAGGCCGGTGGCCAGCACCGATGCGCCGGCGCCGCCCCGCCCGCCCATGAC
>NZ_SMKL01000151.1 GCF_004348545.1 Jiangella ureilytica
AGGAAGTGCACCCGGCAGACTCCCACTGTCAACCTGCGCGCGATTCGATCTTCTGAACCTGCGCAGCATTGGCGGCCGCGCGGCCTGTTCGCCGGCGGCTGAAGAAGGGCGCTGGTCAGCCCGTGGTGAGTGCGGTCTGGGCGGTGGTGTGGCGTTTCGGGTCGTAGGTGGTGTGAGTGCTCCAGCAGGTCCAGAGCACGCGCATCCAGCGGGCGGCGAGGCCGCGGAGTGCGCGGTGGTGCTGCTGGCCGCGGTGGTCACGAGCCTCGCGGAACGCCGCCTTGGCCCAGGGTGCTTCCTTCATTGAGTTGTAGGCCCACCACATCGCGGCTTCGCGCAGGATCGTGTTGGCCGCGTAGCGGAAGCGGACCTTGCGGGACCGGCCGGAGGCGCGGGTGACCGGAGCCAGCCCGGACTCGGCGAGCAACGTCGCCTGTGTAGGGAACCGGGCGCGGTCCTCGCCGATCTCGGCGAGCAGTGTGCCGGTGAGGACTGCACCGACACCGGGGAAGCTGGCGAAGATCGGCGCGTCGGGGTGCTCGGCGACCGCGGCGGCGATGGCGTCGTCGTACTCGGCGAGCTGGGTGTTGAGCAGCTGCAGCAGCTGGGCAAAGGACTGGGCAGAGTGGGACTTGCCCGCGACGGTGCCGGTCGAGGCGGCGAGCAGGTTCTCGCGCAGCCGCTCGGCGAGGACCTGGCCGGGAACCCGGCCGGTGTAGCGGTGGCGGCTCAGGAACCCGTTCATCCGGGTGGTCTTGATCCGTGACGCGGCTGCCGGGGTCGGGTAGTCCAACACGAAGTGCAAGGTGATCTGCCGGTCGACCGAGGAGAACAGCCGCGCGGGCGCGGGGTGGTAGGCCTCGAGGATCGCCCGCAGCTGGGATTCAGTGGCCTGCTGGATCTGCTGGAGCCGGTCCCGGTCGCGGGTCAACGCTTTGATCTCGGCCAGCAGCGGTGACGGCGGGGTCAGGGCCCGCCAGCGCTCGTGCTCGTGGCGCAGGGTGTCGGCCAGCACGAACGCGTCAAGACGGTCGTCTTTGACCGCGGCAACCCGGTAGCGCTCCCGCGCTCGGGCGGCGATGCGCGGCGACACCGGAAACACGATGTGGCCGCAGGCCTGCAGATGCTCGACGAGCAGCCCCTCGGCGCGCTCGACAGCGATCGGCAAAGCTGTCCCGTGCCGGGCGAGCGCGGTGTCGAGCTCGGCCAGCCCGGCGACGTCATGCGTGACGCGCTGCTGAGTCAGCCGCGCTCCGGTGGTGTCCAGGACGCACAGCTGGTGTTCGCTGCCGCCCCAGTCGATGCCGACGAACGCCGGCCAGTCCCGCGAGTTGTCTTGATCGGACAAGAGGTTGCCCCTTTCTGGTGACGGGTCCCGCTCCAGGCCGATCCCCTTCAGGCGCTCATCAAGGTGCTCGTGGCACGACTCCCACTGGCCGATCGAGGAACGACCACCACCGGGAGGGACGAGTCTGCCGCTGGACCTCGAAGGTCACGCTGCCAAGGTCCTCTCCCAGTGGTGGAGGTGGACCAGCGGGAACTTCCCGCCGCTGCTGATGTTGACGGATGAGCGCTGCCA
>NZ_SMKL01000152.1 GCF_004348545.1 Jiangella ureilytica
AGGTGACAGGCTGATGTTTCTGTCAAGCCGCTTTGGGCGGTCGGGGCTGGTAGGGCTGGCGGTCGCGGAGTATCGCGTAGAGAACGTTGATGCGTCGGCGGGCGAGTGCGATGAGGGCTTGGTGGTGTCGTTTGCCTTCGGCGCGTTTGCGGTCGTAGAACGCCTTGCTGGTTGGGTCGTGTGGGATCGCGCAGAACGCGGATTGGTAGAAGACGCGTTTGAGTGCCCGGTCGCCGGTGAGTGGGCGTTGCAGATAGCGGACCTTGCCGGATTGGACGAGGGCGGGTGCGAGACCTGCCGCGGCGGCGAGGTGGTCGCCGCTGGTGAACCGGTCCAGGCCGCCGGCCACGGCCAGCAGCTCGGCGGTGAGGGTGGCCCCCATCCCCGGCAGGGTGGCGATGAGGGCCGCGTCAGGGTGGTGCTCGAGCGCCTCGACGATCTCGGCGTCCAGGGCGGTGATCTTGGTGCGCGCGGCGAGGCATTCGCCGGCCAGATCCTTCACGATCGAGGCCGCGGTTGCCTCGGCTGGCACGCTCACTCGCTGATCCTCGGCAGCAGCGACGGCAGCGTCGAGGAGGGTGTCGAGGGTGGTCGTCTTGTAGTGGCCGGTGCGGCGCAGGTGTGCGGTGATGCGGGCCTTTCCGGCGCGGCGGATCTCGGCCGGCGTGACGTAGCGGTTCAGCAGCGCCAGGTCGGCCTTGTTCGTCGGATCGACGACCCGCTCCAGGCCGGGATGGATCGAGCACAGCAGGTCTCGCAGCCGGGCGATGCGTCGCGTCTGCTCGTGCACGAGGTCTTGGCGGCGGGACACGAGCAAGCCGAGCTGAGCGTCGAGTTCACCGATGCCGTGCAGCGGACGCAGGTCATCGCGGGAGCGGACCTGATCGGCGATCACGCGGGCATCTCGCGGGTCGCTCTTGTGTTCGCCCCCGCGGGCAGCGCGCCTGGCGTTCTTGACCATCGATCCCGGGACGTGCACGACGTTCAGGCCGGCGCCGGTGAGCATCACCTCCAGCAGCTTGGCGATGCCGCCGACGATGTCGATGCCGACCTGCAGCGAGTCGTCGCCGGTGGTGAGATCGGACAGTTCGTCGATGAAGGCGGCGATGTCGCCCGGCGAATTGTCCACCCGCCGGCTCAGCACCGGCACCGCTTTACCGGTCTGCGGATCCAGGCGGATGGCCACCGCCCAGTGGAACTGCTTGGCCACGTCAAGCCCGACCGCTACGTCCATGACTCCTCCTTCCGCGGTCACGGTTGCGGCAGCGCGGCGCTCGATCCCGCCGTCGTCGTCCTACACAGCGATGAGTCGCAACGGCTGATCAGCGGTCAGGAAAGAGCGGCGAGGCAGGCGGCACTGTCACCTGAGCCATGCAGGACTACCTCGATGAACGCCATACCTGCCTCGCCTGCACGCATCCGCTCCCGGTCTTTCAGACTGGTGCGGTCCTCGCCGGTGTCAAGGCCACGCCCTACCGGTGGCCTGCGCCCAGCCCTGACACCGACTGCGGGCCGCTCCCTCGAGCACCTACCGGGAGCAGACCTGAAGAACCCCTATGAAGGTAGGACCCGATGACC
>NZ_SMKL01000153.1 GCF_004348545.1 Jiangella ureilytica
CTGCTCAACCCGACGACCCGCCAGCCCCAGGAGGTGGCCACACCCGCACTGCTCACGGCATGATCTGAAACAACTCGCTGACCCGATCACAGTGAAGATCAGTTACACCACCAGGTGGGACGTCACCTAAAGGCCCGCGACGGAGACGAGTACGCATCTCTAGACTCGTGCCGTGGCCTACGAGTTCAACTCCCTGCTGGGTCGCCTGGTGGGCTACCGGCTGTACTCGGTGCAGTTCGTGGCCGACTACGTGCAGCTCTGGTTCGACAACGATCCGACCCGCGACGTGCCGGTACTCACGTGTGATGTGCTGCCGACCGTCATCCTCGGCGACCGGCAGGTCGTGCCGAACCAGACCGGCTGGACCGATGCGCTTGTGGCGCTTATCGGCCAAGACGTCGCTGCCACGCACGAGGCCATCGGCGCGGGCGTGAGGCTCGATCTAAGCATCGGATCCATTCAGTTGCGCCCAACCGAGAAGGAGCTCGTCGGCCCCGAGATCGCTACGCTCAGCCACTTCGACGACCGAGCATGGATGACCTGGCGCCCGGGCGAAGAGGCCTTCGAGTACCTGTAATCGGTTTGGCCGACAGATCAGTGTCAAGCATCAGCCGACACAGTTCCGTCAAGCATCACCTGCGACAGGACAGCCCGCTGCCGCAGGTGCCTTGAGACGGTTGATGCTTGACGGATCTGTGTCGGCTGATCCTTGACGCTCGGCCTAGGTGTTTTCTGTTCCCGTCCGCGGCGGACCCGGCGCGATGATCTTAGGGTTCTGGTTCGAGGCTACTGGTGGTTAGTCCCAGAAGTTGAACAGCAGCTCACCAACGGTGTTCGGCTTCCAGTAGTTGATCTGGTCGTGTTCATGGGGGCCGAGCGCGCTCAGATCGGCCTGCGGCAGAGGGATCCCTAGCTGTTCGGCGGTAAGGATTTGGGCGTCGGTCAGGTTGGTTATGGCGGCGGCGAGGTCAGGACGGTCGATGAATGTGATCGTGGCGTCGCCGCTGGTCCGGGGGCGTGCGAAGGCGACGAGCGGCACGGTGGTGTGTCTCAGGACCGCGATGTGGTGCTGAGCCTGGGCGACGTCGATGGTGTGGAAGCTGGGCGTGACGTCGGCTTTAATGACGCCTGTGACGGTAGCGCCGATGGCGCGGGCGGCGTGGTAGCAGACAGTTGTGAACGTGCCCAGGTCCGGCTCTTCGCCGGGTGGTGCGTTGAAGCCGGTGGCTCCGCGTGGCAGCTTCATGGTCGGGCTCCGGGGTTGTCGCGGCCGGTGCAGGCTATCTGACGCTGTCGTGCAGCCTTGGACTTGTGGACCTTGCACCAGATGATGGGCTCTGGTGAATCAGACACGCGGCGGCGCACGTGTCGGTCACAGCGACTGCCAGACGAGTTGGGTGACGTCCCACCTGGTGGTGTAACTGATCTTCACTGTGATCGGGTCAGCGAGTTGTTTCAGATCATGCCGTGAGCAGTGCGGGTGTGGCCACCTCCTGGGGCTGGCGGGTCGTCGGGTTGAGCA
>NZ_SMKL01000154.1 GCF_004348545.1 Jiangella ureilytica
GTGTGTGTTCCGGAGACATCGGTGACAAAGCGTTCGGGGACATGGGCGACAGTTCGGGTTGGTTGGCTTCCCGTCTTTGCAGTGTGTGCCGTGGTTCGGCGGTGTCAAGGTCGTTCGTCCTCGCTGTGCTGCGGGCGCTGCACCTTGACGCCTGCTCGCCGCGGCGCGGTGGGTGGTGACGGGGAGCCGCCGGGGACGAGGAAGGTGGTGATCTCGGCGGCGCCGTAGTAGATGTGCAGGCGGGCGCCGTGGTGGATCAGCCCGATCTGGACGCCGGCGAATCGGCTGCTCAGCTCGTAGTGCTGGTTGCGGTAGCTGAACCCGCCGCCGTGGTCGGTGTGGCGCAGCACGGCCCGGGCGGGGAACGTCTCGGCGGGGTCGAGTTCGACGCGGGGCAGCAGCACCGGCACACCGCGGCGGTAGATCCGGGCGGGCACGTCACCGTCGAGTTCGTCGTGCGGGCGGGCGTGGTTGTACTCGTCGCGGTGCCGGTCCAGCAGGACCTGCAGGGCCGCCAGATCGGTGGCGGGGGGTTCGTCTTGCAGCCAGTCCCGCACGGTGGCGTGGCTGCGTTCGACCTTGCCCTGGGTCTGCGGGTGCCAGGCCCGGCCATGGCTCAGCCCGATCCCGGCCGCCCGGGCCTGGCGTTCGAACTTGACCGTGCCGCCCTTCGTGCGGCCGGTGAAGGCCATGTCGTTGTCGGTCAGGATCCGCGCGGGCAGGCCGACCGCGGCGACGGTGTCGGCCAGCAGCTGCCAGGCCAGCTCGGTGCTCACCGTGGGCCCGGCCCGGGACGCGAGCACGTACCGGGAGTGGTCGTCGAGGATGTCGATCACCCACGCCAACGTCCCGCCTTCCAGGGCGTAGGCCCAGGCGTCGATCTGCCACAACAGGTTCGGCGCCCGAGCCCGGAACCGCCGCCACACCTGCCCGGGCGTCTGCGCCGCGACCCCGGCTCCCAGCGCCTCACCATGACGGATGAGCACCTGGTGGATCGTGGAGGCCGCCGGCAACCGGCCCCCGCCCAGCCGGTCCGGTTCGGCCCGCAACGCCCACCGGATCTTCCGCGCACCCCACCGCGGATGCTCCTTACGCACCCGAATGATCTCGTCCTCGACCCCCTGCGGCAGCATCGACGGCGAGGACAACGGGCGCCGCGAGCGCGGCACCAGCCCGGCCACCCCATCGACGCGATACCGCGACACATACCGCTGCATGGTCTGCCGGCACACCCCCAGACAGGCCGCCGCCTCGGCACAGGTCAGCTCCCGCCGGATCACCAGATCCACCAGATTCGCTCGAACGTCCACGACGTCCCACATCCCCACCGGTCCCATCCCCCCAGCATCGGACCATGATCAGGAACTGTCGCGGATGTCTCCGAACGCCCTGTCACACAAGTCCGCGGAACACACA
>NZ_SMKL01000155.1 GCF_004348545.1 Jiangella ureilytica
CCGTGGTACTCCGGGGCGTACGTGCTCGCGCTGGAGCCCGCGACCAGCTGGCCCGACTCCGGCGTGTCCGGGGTGCGGGCGACGACGGCGACGCAGGTCACCTTCGCGCCGGGCGAGTCGCGGACGGCGACGGTGACACTGACGCTCGCCGCCACGACGGCGTGACCGATACTGGCGGCATGCCCCAGTCCCGCACCACCCGCGTCGTCACCGCCGGCCGCCCGGCCCGCGACCCCGACGCCCCGCTGAACCAGCCGGTCGAGTTCGCCTCGACGTACCACGCCGGCGGCGAGGTCGGCTACGGCCGCTACGGCAACGCGACGTGGACCGCGCTCGAGTCCGTCCTCGGCGTCCTCGAGGGCGGCCGCGCGCTGGCGTTCGCGTCCGGCCTGGCGGCGTCCAGCGCCGTCATCTCGCTGCTCCCCGAGGGCGCCGTCGTCGTCGCCCCCGACACCGCCTATCTGGGCGTCCTCGACCAGCTGCGCGAGCGGGCCGCCCAGGGCCGGCTGACGCTGCGCCAGCTGCCGGTCACCGACACCGCCGGCATCGCCGCGGCGGCCAAGGGCGCGGCCATGGTCTGGCTGGAGTCGCCGACCAACCCGAACCTCGACGTCGCCGACATCGAGTCCGCGGCCGCGGCGGCCCGCGCGGCCGGCGCGCTCACCGTCGTAGACAACACCTTCGCCACACCACTGCTGCAGCGCCCGCTCGAGCTGGGCGCCGACATCGTCGTGTACAGCGTCACCAAGCTGCTGGCCGGCCACTCCGACGTGGTGCTCGGCGCGGTCGTGGTCGCCGACGACGACGTCCACGACCGTCTCGACGCGCACCGCCGGCTGCACGGCGCCATCCCGGGGCCCATGGAGGCGTTCCTCGCCGTGCGCGGCGTGCGGACGCTGGCGGTGCGGCTCGAGAAGGCGCAGGCCACCGCGACCGAGCTGGCCTCGCGGCTGCGCGCCCATCGGTCCGTGACCATGGTCCGCTACCCCGGCTTCGGCACCATGTGCTCCATCGAGGTCGCCGGCGGCGCGGCGGGTGCGGACAAGGTGGTCGACAACGTCGAGCTGTGGGTCCACTCGACCAGCCTCGGCGGCGTCGAGTCGTCGCTGGAGCGGCGGCGGCGCTGGCCCACCGAGAGCGAGACCGTCGACGAGTCGCTGCTGCGCCTGTCGGTCGGCATCGAGGACGTCGACGACCTCTGGGCCGACCTCTCCCGCGCCCTCGACACCATCTGACGGCTCGGAATGATCACAGTGAGATGCTTTGTGGTCCTGGGGTCGGGTGCGGCTGACTCGAATGATCAGTGACCGTGGTGTCTTGTGAACGACCTGTCGTCGTGCCCGGTCCTGGGGTTTGCACGCGACCGGAC
>NZ_SMKL01000156.1 GCF_004348545.1 Jiangella ureilytica
GCCCGAGAAGGCGGCCGAGTCGACGCTCGAGGCCCGCCAGGAGCTCCGTCGCCGGCTCGCCGCCGCCCGGCCGCCGCCCTCCCCCGATATGGCCGCCGCCACAGCTGCCGCTCGCGACCCCCGCCCCGTTCGGGGCGACGAGTCGCGACGCGCGCCCTGGGCCGCTCGTGCGCGGGCCGCGCTGGGTCGCCTCCTGACCACTGCGCCCGAGTCGGACCGGTCGGGCTGGGACGGAGTGGCGGAGCACGCCGTCACGACCCAGCCCGTGCAGCCGCCGACGACGGCCGCGTCCCGCCCTGTCGTCGACCGGGCAGCCAACCGCGACAGGCCGAGCCGGCCCGCCACGACCGCGCGCTCGGACGATGCCGGCGACGGCGGCGCGGCGCCCTCGCCGGCCGAAGCGCCGTCGGACCAGGCCGTGGAGCGCGGCGCGCCCGCGTGGGTCCGGGCGCGCGACATGCTGAGCCGGCTCACCGCCACGCGGCTGGAGGAGACCGAGGAGCAGACTGCCGACGCACAGTCAGCGGGCACACCCGACCGGCAGGCCGGCGACCGGCCCGACGACCGCGTCGGGCCGGCCTGGGTCCGCGCCCGCGATGTACTGCGCCGGCTGACGGCGACACGGCTGGAGCAGGTCGACGAGCAGGAACCGGGCCGGGCCGGGGCTGCGGCGGGCAGGCGGGAGCCGCGTCCGGCCGAGAAGCCCGCCGAGTCCCACGGCGCGTCCACCGCTCCGCGCGATGAGCAGGAGGTCGTGCCCTGGGCACGACGCGACGCGCTGCGGCGGCTCACGGTGATCCGGCTCGAGCGGCTGGACGCGTCGGCCGGGCACGACGCCGAGAACGGAGCCGAGAACGGCGCCACCGCCCCGCCGGCCCCTGGCGCCCCGTCGGCCCGCGGCTCAGGGTCGGGCCGGCCAACGGAGTCCGACGGCACGAGCGGACGGCCCCGGTGGACGGCACCGTCGCCGGCGCGGGAGGGCAGGACGGGCACGACTGCAGGCTCCGGCCGGCCCGCGGCCGGCAAGCCCGCTGAACGGCCGGTCGAGACGGCGAACCCGGCACGTGAGGCGGGCGGCTCGACGCCGTCGACGAAGGCGCCCACGTCCGCGCCGGCCAGCGTGCAGGCCAGCGTGCCGGCCACGCCTCCGGCCGAGCCGGCGGCCAAGCCACCGATGCCGCGCGAGGCCGGGGACCCGGCGCCGTCGTGGGGGCGCAGACTGCGCGACGCGATCCGACGGCACCGCACCCGCCCGGCTGCGGCCAAGCCGGCCGCCGCCACGACGAAGCCCTTGCCCGTCACCACCGCGCCGGCCGAGCAGCCCGCAGCCACC
>NZ_SMKL01000157.1 GCF_004348545.1 Jiangella ureilytica
TGAACGACGCTCCTATGTGGTCAAGGCGGCGAGGTCTGCGGTGAGGATGGGGTGGAGTTCGCGGGCGATGTAGCGCTTGAGGCAGCGGCGGATGTCGCGGGGTGTGAGGCCTTCGGTGGTGCGGCGTTGGGTGTAGGCGCGGGTGCGGGGGTCGTGGCGTTGCCGGGTGAGGGTGATGGTGTGCAGGGCGTTGTTGGCTTGGCGGTCGCCGCCACGGTTGAGGCGGTGGCGGGTGGTGTGTCCGGAGCTGGCGGGGATGGGCGCGACCCCGCAGAGGTGGGCGAACGCGGCGTCGGAGCCGATTCGGTGGGGGTTGTCGCCGGCGGTGATGAGCAGCTTCGCGGCGGCGTCGGGGCCGACGCCGGGTTGGGCGCGCAGGGTGGGCGCGGCTTGGCGTGTCAGGGTGTCCAGGTCGATGTCGGCGTCGGTGATCTCCTCGCTCAGCTGCTGGATGCGTCGGGCCAGCCGCCGTAGTGCGGTCTTGGTCGCGGCGGTGGGGTCGGCCAGGTCGTGACCGGGGCGCAGCCGGGCGCAGGCGTCGACGAGTTCGTGGGTGGGTAGTGCGCGCAGGTGTTCGCGCAGGCCGGCGGGGGCGGTGACGAGCAGGGCGCGTAGCTGGTTCATCGCCTGGGTGCGGGCCTTGACCGCGCCACGGCGGCTGGTGTGGATCGCGCGGATGGCTTCCACGGTCCCGGTCCGGTCCTTCGGGACGGTCCGGGCGCGGCCGCTGGCCGCGGCGCGGGCGGCGGCGTAGGCGTCGATCGGGTCGGACTTGCCCGCCAGGCGGCGCTCAGCGCGGTTGGGCCGGTTGACCTCGACCACGACGATCCCCGCATCGGTGAGGAACCGGGTCAGGCCGGCGCCGTAGGAGCCGGTGCCCTCGACCCCGGCCGCGGCTACCTCGCCATGCCCGGCCGCGAACACGACCGCGGCCGCGGACCCGGCCGGGGTCGCCGGAACCTGCGTGTCGCCCAGCGGTGCGCCGAGCTGGTCGACCACCGCGAGGTGATGGATGTCCAGGTGGGTGTCCACGCCCATGAACACCACCGGCCGCGGATGCGTCATGCTTGTCATTGCCCTTCAACCCTTCCGATCAGGTGACAAGGGCACGCACCGGCTGGGCGGGCGGACAACACAGTGACGGGGCCTCTAGGCCAGGCTCCTATCAGGTCACAAACGCCCGTCCGGTCGCGTGCAAACCCCAGGACCGGGCACGACGACAGGTCGTTCACAAGACACCACGGTCACTGATCATTCGAGTCAGCCGCACCCGACCCCAGGACCACAAAGCATCTCACTGTGATCATTC
>NZ_SMKL01000158.1 GCF_004348545.1 Jiangella ureilytica
TGTCTCGCCCTCGGTCTGATGGAGGCTCTCAATCCCAGGGAGGATGGGAGTCATGGTGGCACCGAGGAAGTATCCGGAGGAGTTGCGGGAGCGGGCGATCCGGATGGCGGTCGAGGCGCGGCGTGATCCGGCGACGCGGTCTGGCGCGGTCCGGCGGGTCGGTGAGCAGCTCGGGATCAATCCCGAGACGTTGCGCGGCTGGGTCAATCAGGCCGAGATCGACGCCGGCGACCGGCCTGGGACCACCACGTCGGACACGCAGCGCCTGGCCGAGTTGGAGCGAGAGAACCGCGAGCTGCGTCGGGCGAACGCGATCTTGCGCAGCGCGTCGGCTTTCTTCGCGGCGGAGCTCGACCGCCCGCAGCGCTGATCGTGCAGTACATCGACGCCCACCGGGACGAGTTCGGGGTCGAGCCGATCTGCACGACGTTGCAGATCGCCCCGAGCACCTACTACGCGGCCAGGTCCCGTCCGCCCTCGGCGCGGTCGGTGTCGGACGTGGCCATGACCGGACTGATCGAGCAGGTTCACGCGGACAACTACGGCGTCTACGGTGCCCGCAAGGTCCACGCCGAACTGGTCCGGCAGGGGCACCGGGTCGCCCGGTGCACGGTCGAACGCCTGATGCGCACCGCTGGGTTGCGCGGGATATCCCGCGCCAAGGGGCCGCGCACGACCGTTGCGGGCTCCGGCCCGGACACCCGCCCGGACCTGGTCGAGCGGCAGTTCACCGCGACTGCGCCGGACCAGCTGTGGGTCGCCGACATCACCTACTGCCGCACATTCTCCGGGTGGGTCTACGCAGCCTTCGTGCTGGACGTGTTCTCCCGCCGGGTGGTGGGCTGGCAGCTGTCGAGGTCGTTGCGTACCGATCTGGCGCTCGACGCTTTGGAGATGGGGATCTGGACCCGTAAACGCGCCGGCCACGACGTCACCGGCGTGACGCATCACAGCGACAAGGGCGTGCAATACGTCGCAGTGAGATACACCCAGCGCCTGGCCGAGGCCGGCGCCGTCGCCTCGGTCGGGACTACCGGCGACTCCTACGACAACGCCCTGGCCGAGGCGTTCAACTCCCTGTTCAAAGCCGAACTCGTCCGCAACCGCGGCCCGTGGAAAGGTATCGACGACCTCGAGATCGCCACAGCCGAATACATCGACTGGTTCAACCACCGCCGCCTGCACGGCGAGATCGGGCTGATCCCACCGACCGAACACGAGGACAACCACTACCATCACAACCCCGCGCCGACACGCGTCGCCGCGGCACATCACAGCCTCCACTGAACCCGGGGCGAGACA
>NZ_SMKL01000159.1 GCF_004348545.1 Jiangella ureilytica
AGGAACCACCCGGTGATATCAGCACCGGTGTCCGGCAGGTCGGGCCCCGGCTGCTCGTCCGGCGTGTGATGGTCGGTCTCACAGCCGGCGTTGCCGTCGGCCGCCGGGACACACACCGCCCGGTCATCGGGGCTGGTGACCACGTTGCGCATGGTGGCATCGGCCTCGTCGCCGACGGTCACCGAGTAGGTGATCGTCACGACCTGACCGACCTCGAGGTCACCGGTCCAGGTGAGCTGCTCGTCGGCCATGCTCACCTCGCCCGACGTCGCCGCGGCGTCGTCGTTCCAGTCCGCGACCGGCGCCACCTGCGAGAGGTCGTCGACCACGATGGCGTCCTGGATGGGAGCGGCGCCGACGTGCTCGACGGTGACGGTGTACGTCACCACCTCGCCCTCCTCGACCTCCGACCCCGACTTCGGGTCCGACGTCTTGGCGAAGGTGTACTCGCCCTGGTAGTGGTCGGTCGTGCAGCCCTCGTTGCCGTCCTCGGCCGGCACGCAGACGCCCTCACCGGTCGGGTCGGTGACGACGTTGACGAGCTCGTCGTCGCCCTCGCCGACCGCGTTGGCCGTCACCGAGTAGGTGAGCGTGACGACCTGCCCGACCTCGAGGTCCCCGGTCCAGGTCAGCGTCTCCCCTTCGAACGACACCTCGCCGGAGTCCGCCGTCGCGTCGTCGTTCCAGACCGCGTCGTCCAACACCGCGGACAGGTCGTCCTCGATGGTGGCGCCCTCGACCGCAGCGGTACCGGCCTGGCTGATGAGCACGGTGTAGGTGATCACCCCGTCCTCGTCGACGACCGAGCCCGGGACCGGGTCCGACGTCTTGGAGTAGGTGTACGAGCCGTTGATGTGCTCGGTGGTGCAGGCCTCGTCCTGCCCCTCCTCCGGCACGCACTTGTCCGGGTCGTCCGGCGTGACCACGTTCTTCAGGAACCGGTCACCCTCGGCGGTGACCGTCACCGAGTAGGTGACGGTGACCTCCTCGCCCACGGCCAGCGGACCCGACCACGCCAGCGTCGGTTCCTCGTACGTCGGCTCCGGACCCGCCGAGGCGGCCGCGTCGTCGTTGTACGTGGCGTCGTCCAGCACCTGGGTCAGGTCGTCCTTGAACCCGGCCTGCTCCACCGCACCGGGCCCGTACTGCCGGACCGTCACCGTGTAGGTGATCGTGTCACC
>NZ_SMKL01000015.1 GCF_004348545.1 Jiangella ureilytica
GCGGGTGGGGAGGGCTCAGGAGCCAAGGTGGGCGTCCACCGCCTCGGCGGAGAACACGTGGTCGACCACCATGATGCGGGCGCCCTCGATGGCGGCGCGGTCCTGCAGGGCCGACGCGGTGATGGTGAGGTCGCGGGTGGCCAGCGGCACCGTCCGTTCGTACAGCGACTCGCGCACCCCGATGAGGAAGTGCTCGTGCGTCAGCGCCATCGAGCCGCCGATGACCAGCACCCCGGGGTTGAGCAGCGCCACCGCCGTCGCCAGCACCTCGCCGAGCAGCTGCCCGGCCGTGCGGACCAGCGCGATCGCGTCGGCGTTGCCGGCCTGCACCAGCCGGGCCACGTCGGCCGCCGTCTCGACGGCGATGCCGCGGTCGGCCAGCTGCCGGACCAGTGCGCCGCCACTGGCGTGGGCGGCCAGGCAGCCGTTGGCGCCGCACGCGCACAGGGCCCCGGCGACGGGGTGGGCGATGCGGATGTGCCCGATGTCGCCGGCGCCACCGGCGATGCCGCGCTCCGGCCGGCCGTCGATGATCAGGCCCGCGCCGATGCCCGTCCCGACCTTGACGTAGAGCAGGCTCGGCACGTCCGGGTGGTAGCGCCTGGCCTCGCCCAGCCCCATGAGGTTGGCGTCGTTGTCGACCAGGGTCGGCACCCCGAAACGGTCCTCGAACACCGTCGTCACCGGGTAGTCGTCCCAGCCGGGCATGATCGGCGGCTGCTGCAGCCGCCGGGTCGCGACGTTCACCGGCCCGGGGACGCCGATGCCGATGCCGCACAGCCGTTCCCGGGCGGCGCCGTCGCCGGCCGACGCGAGGAGCGCCGAGAACCCGTCCAGCACCGCCGACAGCACCGGGTCCGGTCCGTCCTGGATCCGGATCCGGCCGGTGCTCTCGGCCAGGATCGCCCCGGCGGCGTCCTGCAGCGCGAGCCGGGCGTGCGTGGCGCCGAGGTCGGCCGTCAGCACGTACTTGTCGGAGTCGACGAACGACAGCGCCTTCGCCGGCCGGCCCGCCACCCCGGAGTGCATCGCCGCGGCCTCGCTCAGGTACCCGGCGGCCGTCAGCATGGCCAGCCGCTGCGTCAGCGTCGACCGCGACAGGCCGGTCTGCTCCTGCAGCTCGCGCCGCGTGCTGACCTCGCCGGAGCGGACCAGCTCGAGGATCTGCCCCGCCGTCGCCGTCAGGACGGTGCGCGCGCCGGCCGCCGTCATCCCTTCTCCGCGCCGCTGGTCAGCCCCTCGACGAGCATCCGCTCGGCCAGGAAGAACAGCGCGATGATCGGCACGGTCAGCACCACCGAGCCGGCCATGAGCACCGTCGTCGGCACCTCGATGGAACCCGACAGCCGCGACAGCGCGAGGCTGACGGTCCAGTTGTCGCGCCGCTCGACCAGGAACAGCAGCGCGAACAGGAACTCGTTCCACGCGATCATGAACACGTAGAGACCGGTCGCGATGAGCGACGGCATCGACAGCGGCAGGCTGATGCGCCGGATGACGCCGAAGCGCGTGCACCCGTCGATCAGCGCCGCCTCCTCGAGCGACACCGGGATGGTCGCGAAGTAGTTGCGCAGCATGTAGATCGCCACCGGCACAGTCTGCGCCACGTACACGACCGCCAGCGCCAGGAGGTTGCCCCGGAGGCTGAGCTGCGAGAACAGCACGAACAGCGGGATCGCCAGCAGGATCGGCGGGAACAGGTAGACCATCAGGAACAGGTAGCCCGAAGCTCCGCGGCCGCGGAAGTCCAGCCGGCTGACGGCGTACGCGCCCAGGACCGACGCGATCAGCGTCACGATGACGGTGACGGTGGCGATCAGCGCGCTGTTGCCCATGTAGCCGAGGAAGCCCTGGCCACCGTCGTCGACCGGTGTGAGCACCTCGCGGTAGGTGTCGGTGGTGATCTCCGACGGCGACACCCACAGCCGGCCCGGCTCGAGCAGCACCTCGGCGATCGGGCGCACCGAGAGCACCAGCATGTAGACGAACGGCACGATGGTGACGAACGCCAGCACGACGATCGTGAGGACCCGCAGCGTCCCCCACGCCCGCTCCTCCCGGCTGCGCGGGTACGACCGGCCGCGGCCCGACGGCGGACGCGGCGACTCTGCGGGTGGTGCGGCGGCGACGGTGTCCACGCTCACGACGTCTCCCCTCGGGCCGCGGCCGTCCGCATGTAGATCGCGATGAAGACGGTCAGCACGCCGGCCAGCACCAGCGACTGGGCGGCCGCCGCCCCGATGTCCGTGCGGGCGGTCAGGAACTCGTACACCCGGATCGACACCACCTCGGTGCCGGCCCCGCCGCCGGTCAGCAGATAGATGTCGTCGAACTTGTTGAACGTGAAGATGAACCGCAGGATCGTCAGCAGCGCGATGACGGGCATCAGCTGCGGCAGCGTGATGTAGCGGAACCGCTGCCAGATCGACGTCCCGTCGACCACGGCGGCCTCGTCCAGCTCGCCGGGCAGCGCCTGCAGCCGGGCGATGATGAACAGGAACGCGAACGGGAAGTACCGCCAGGCCTCGAACGCGATGACCGTCAGCAGCGCCAGCGGCACCGTCACGTCCACCCCGAACAGCCCCACCGCGTAGTCGCGCTGCGACAGGAACGGCACCGGCTCGTCCCAGCCCAGGAACCGGGTGCCCCAGTCGTTGACGATGCCGAACTGCGGGTTCAGCGCGACGGTCCACACGAAGGTCGCGGCGACGACGGGCGCGACGTACGGCAGCAGCATCGCCGCCCGCAGCACGCCGCGCCCGCGGAACGGCTTGCGCAGCGCCAGCGCGGCGATCAGCCCGATGACGATCGAGCCGAGCGTCGCGCCGACGGTGTACACGACGGTGGTCCACAGCGACGACCAGAACCCGGACGAGCCGAACACCGTCGCGAAGTTGTCGACGTCGTACTCACCGAAGAACCCGGCGTCGCGCAGGTTGATCAGGCGAACGTCCTGGAAGGCCAGCGAGATGGTCCAGACGACCGGCAGCACCACGACGACGACCACGATGAGCAGCGTCGGCGAGATGAGCCGGTACGCGAGCCGGGCCTCCTGGCGGGTCAGCGTGTCGGTGCGGGGCACCGCGTCACTCCAGGCTCTGCTGGATCTCGGACACGGCGGCTTGCGCCTGCTGGGCGGCCTCCTCGCCCGTGCCGCTGCCGCTGACCAGCTCGTTCAGCGCGGCCGCGACGGGCAGTTCACCGAGCGTGGCGCCGACCAGCTGGCCCTCGCCCTGCTCGAACCCCCAGCGCTGGATCGTCTCGGCGCTGGAGCGCACCGTCTCGAGCGTCTCGGCGTCGTAGAAGTCCGAGAGCGGCGCCAGGGTGTCGACGCCGGCGTCGAGGCCCTCCCACGCCGTGACGTACTCCTCGGGGTCCTCCGCGCTGCCCTGGCGGGTCGGGATCTTGCCCTCGGGGGCGACGGCGAGCCAGTCGACGTAACCGTCGGACAGCATGTACCGGACGAACTCCGAGGACGGCTCGGTCGCCGAGTCGGCGGTCAGCACCCACGACGTGATCTCGCCGTACGACGCCGCCTCGTCGCCGCTGGGGCCCTCGACCGCCGTGACGACGCCGCTGTTCTGCGCCAGGAACGTGGGGTCGGCCCGGCACTCGGGGCAGGTGGGCAGCGCGTCGTTGCGCAACCCGGCCAGCTCGTCGAGGATGAACGACGACCACACGACCATGGCCGCCTGCCCTGCGAAGTAGGTGGCCCGCGTGGTGTCGACGTCCTGGTTGCCGGCCACGGAGTAGTTGCGCACGAGGTCGGCGTAGAAGTCGAAGGTCTCGGCGCACTCCGGCGAGTCCAGCGTGACGGTGCCCTCGTCGTCGACCAGCTCGCAGCCGTTGCCCAGGGCGAAGTACTCGAAGCTCTGCTGGGTGAACGCGTCGCCCGGGATGGTCGGCGCGGCGATGCCGGCCACCGCCTCGCTGTCCAGCGCCTCGGCGGCGGCGGTGATGGCGTCGAACGTCGTCGGCGGCTCCAGCCCAGCCGCCTCGAACAGGTCCTTGCGGTAGACCATGAGCTGCGGCCAGCCGTCGCTGGGCACCGACAGCTGGGCGTCGCCGTCGCGGGTAAGCTCGAGCGCGGCCTGAGCGAAGGTGTCCTCGCCGAGCTCGTCGACGATGGTGGCAGGCGTCTCGGTGTCGAGCAGCTCGTTGACCGCCATGGACTGCACGCCGGCCAGTCCCACGGCGCCGATGACGTCGGGCAGGTCGCCGGCGGCCGCCGACGACGTGATGAGCTGGTCGAAGTCGTTCTCGGCCACCGACACCAGCTCGACCTCGACGCCCGAGGACTGGCTGAAGGCGTCGGCGATGGCCTCGATGGCAGTGACGCGGTCGGCGATGTCCTCGACGACCCACACGGTGATGCTGTCGGCATCCTGCGACCCGCCGCTGTCGTCGTCGTCGCCACCGCCGCACGCGGCGAGCACGACGGACCCGGCCAGGACGGCGGCGGCCCGGCGGCCGATGCTGGTTGCTCTCATGCGAACCTCTCATCGTCGAGAGTGCCAAACTCTTGGGTGACAGCCTCTTGGGTTAGGGTCATGAAACACCCAATAATGTCCGATGACAAGACATAATCCGTCGATTGATGGACGAAATCTGGGCGTCGACGAAGTGAGAGGTGTCGCTGATGGCGCTGGTCGTGCAGTTCACCGGACCCCGTCGGGTCGACGTGGCCGAGGAGGCCCCGTCGCCGCTGGGCGCCGGCCAGGTCCGCGTCGCCACCTGGTACTCCGGCATCTCCGCCGGCACCGAGCTGACCGCCTACCGCGGCTCGAACCCGTACCTGACGAAGACGTGGGACGCGGCGTCGCGGCTGTTCACCGACGGCGCGCCGGCGTTCTCCTACCCGGTGTCCGGCTGGGGCTACCAAGAGGTCGGGCAGGTGGTCGAGGCGGCGCCGGACGTCACGGCGCCACGCGTCGGCGACGTGGTCTACGGCATCTGGGGGCACCGCGCCGAGACGGTGGTGCCCGCGGCCATCGCGGCGCGGCGGCTGCTCCCGGCCGGCGTCGACCCGGTGCACGGAGTCTTCGCCCGGGTCGGTGCCATCGCGCTGAACGCCGTCCTGGCTGCCGACGTGCACCTCGGCGAGCACGTCGTCGTCTTCGGGCAGGGCGTCATCGGGCTGCTGGCCACCCGGCTGGCCGAGCTCAACGGCGCCTCCGTGGTGGCCGTCGACGGGCTGGCCGACCGGGTCGCACTCGCGTCGCGGTTCGGCGCGGCGCACACCGTCAGGGCCGACGTGCCGGGCGGCGCGGCGGTGACGGTGCGCTCGGTGACCGGCGGCGCGGGTGCGGACACCGCCATCGAGCTGAGCGGCAACTACCGCGCACTGCACGAGGCGATCCGGTCGGTGCGGCCGGCGGGGCGGGTGGTGGCGGCGGGCTTCTACCAGGGCGAGGCGGGTGGGCTGCTGCTGGGCGAGGAGTTCCACCACAACCGGGTCGAGATCGTGGCCAGCCAGATCGGCGGCACGCCGAGGGCGCTCGGCGACCGGTGGAACCACGACCGGCTGCTGCAGGTCTTCATGGACCTGGTCGCGACCGGCCGGGTCGACGTCGCTCCGCTGGTGTCGCACGTGGTCCCGGTGACGGAGGTGGCGAGCGCGTTCGAGCTGATCGACCGGCGTCCGGCCGAGGCGCTGCAGGTGGTGCTGGGCTTCCCAGCCGCCCAGGTCAGCTGACGGCGGCCGCCGTCAGCAGGGCGGCGTCGCGGCTGGGCGGGACGCCGAACTGGCGTCGGTACTCGCGGCTGAACTGCGACGGGCTGTCATAACCGACGCGGTGGCCGACGCCGGTGACGTCGCCCGGGTGGGTGGCGAGCAGCAGCCGCGCCTCCTGGAGCCGGATCTGCTTCTGGAACTGGATCGGGCTCATCGCGGTGACGGCCTGGAAGTTGCGGTGGAAGGCCGAGACGCTCATGCCCGACACCCGGGCCACGTCCTCGACCCGGAACGACTCGCGGTAGTGGTCGCGGATCCACCGCACCGCCCGCGCGACGTGGCTGAGGCTGCTGTCGGCGAGACCGAGCTGACGGACCAGAGCGCCCTGCTCGCCGGTGACGAGCCGCCAGAGCAGCTCGCGCTGGACCAGCGGCGCGAGCACGGCGCGGTCGCGCGGGTGGTCGAGCAGACGCAGCAGCCGGACGACGGCGTCGAGCAGCTCGGCGGGCGCGTCGCTGACGGCGATGGCCGACGGTGTGGCCGGCCCGCCGCGCGGGAGGTCGCCCGGGCCGGCCTGCAGCAGCACCTCGGCGACGGCGGCCGGATGCAGGATCAGCCCGAACCCCAGGGCCGGCCGCTCCGGTGTGGCCCCGACGAAGTGCCCGGTGACCGGCAGGTCGATCGAGGCGACGAGGTACTGGCCGGCGCGGTAGTCGTAGACCCGCTCGCCCAGCGCCAGCCGCTTCTCGCCTTGGGTGACGAGCGCCAGCACCGTGCCGGTCATCGAGGCCGACGGCGCCTCGGAGCGGTCGGCCTTCGAGACCAGAACGCCGTCGATCGCCGTGGTGCCGTCGGGCCGGGCGTGACGCTCGATCAGCGCCCGGAGCTCCTCGAGCCGGTCGTCCATGTGCCGATTCTCGCCGCCACGAGAGGATCGTGCAAGTGATCGAGAGGATCGATCTACCCCGCATGCCGGTTGAGCTGGTCTGATGAACAGGTCAGCCACCATCGCGAATCGAACAGGCAGGTCATTCATGCGAGTCGCCATCGTCACCGGCGCCAGCTCGGGCATCGGGCAGAGCGCGGCCGTCCAGCTCGCCGCGCGCGGCGCCGGCGTCGTCCTCACCTACCACCGCAACGAGGCGGGCGCGCTCGACACCGTCGCGCGCATCGAGAAGGACGGCGGCACGGCTGTCGCGCTGCCCCTGGACGTCGCCGACGCCACCGCGTTCCCGGCGTTCCGCGACGCCGTCGCCGCCGCCCTGCGCGAGCGGTGGGACCGCGACACTGTCGACGCCCTGGTCAACAACGCCGGCTTCGCCGAGGCCGTGCCCTTCCCGGACATGACGCCGGACCGGTTCGACCGCCTCGTCCACGGCCTGTTCAAGGGACCGTACTTCCTCACCCAGACCCTGCTGCCGCTGCTGGCCGACGGCGCCGCCGTCGTCAACGTCACCAGCAACTCAGCACTGTCCACCCAGGTCGAGCCGGGCTACTCCGTCTACGCCGCGGCCAAGGGCGCCCTCGCCGTCGCCACGCGCTACCTCGCCAAGGAGCTGAGCCCGCGCGGCATCCGGGTCAACGCCGTCGCGCCCGGACCCACCCGCACGCGCCTCGCCGACGACGCCTTCGAGCGGTTCCCGGAGGTCATCGCGCCGATCGCCGCGCGGACCGCACTCGGCCGCGTCGGCGAGCCCGACGACATCGGCATGGTCGTCGCGATGCTGGCCGGCGACGAGGGCCGCTGGATCACCGCCCAGCACCTCGAGGTCGCCGGCGGCTACGGGCTCTGAGTCGCCTCGGCCGGCTGGTAGTCGATGGTCTGCTGCTCGGGCACGCTGACCCGGGCGACGGCGTCGACGACGGTGAACGTCGCCGCCCGGCAGGTGGCGGTGGGCAGTGTCGACACGACGTACGGGTCGGCCTCGGTGCCCGCGCCCGAGGCCACGACGACGGCGATCCGCGCACTCGCGGGGTCGGCCTGGCACGCCTCGAGGTCCAGCTGGCGCCAGAGCTCCTGGCCGGCGGCGCCGTCGGACCGGACCAGCTCGCCGATGGCCGGCGGCGAGGCCGACCCGCCGCCGTCGCCGTCGTCCGGGTCGGGCGCGGCCAGCAGCAGCTGATAGCCGATGCCGCCGCCGGCGGCGAGGATGCCGGCGACGAGCATGACGGTGCCGCCGCGGTTCAGGCCGCGGTCCGGCGCCCAGTAGCCGGCGCGGTCGAGCAGGCTCTCGCGCACCGTGCTGTAGACGCCGAGCGCTTTCTGCACCGACTCGCGGCGGACTGTGGCGCGGTCGAGCTCGCGCTCCGCGGCGGCGACGGCCGCCGGGTCGGGCGGGGTGGCCTTCTCCGCGGCCGCAAGCGCCCGCTCGCCCACGGCCACGTCGCCCGCCGACCGGGTCGCCTGCACCCGCAGCGCCCGGAGCTTCGCGAGATATCCCTCGAGGGTGTCGGCGTCGGACGGCAGGTAGAACCTGGGGTTCGCGTCGATCTCGGCGACGTACTTCTCCGGCAGGTTGCCGAGCTCGAACGCCGTCGGGCGCAGCAGCTGCACCGCCTGATAGATCAGCAGACCCACCCCGACCACTCCGGCCGCGCCCACCAGCCAGGCGAACACGAGCTGCCAGGTGTCGTCGGCCCAGCTGAGCGTCGGCGTGGTGACGAAGCCCTTCGCGAACATGGCCGCGCCCACCGCGGCGAACGCGGCCACCATCCACTTGACCGTCGCCCGGAGGTCGGCGGCGGCGGCGTCCCAGCCCGGCGCCGCGGGCTCGGCCGGACCGCCGGCCGCGCCGGACGCGGTGGCCGCGGGCTCGGGCGCCTTCGGCTTCAGCTCGGCGGTGAGCTGCCAGGCGCCCCCGTCGCCGGCTGGTACGCCGCCCGGGGTCTCGCCCGCGGTCATGCTCCGGCGCCGGGGACGTCGTCCTCGGCCGGGCGCAGCAGCGGACCCTCGGGCGTGGCGATGGCCCAGGTGCCCGGCGGGTCCTGAAAGGTCCAGGTCAGGCCGTCCTCGATCTTGACGTCACCGTGCTTCGGACTCATGACTTCCCCCCAGAAGTGTGATCGCGTCGTCCGAGTATGGCCGGGAAGCGGCCGGTGCGCACCAGTCGAACGGACCCGATACCGGGTGGCGCCGGCCCGGGGCCGTGGTGTGTGCTCGGGTCATGACCCGACCTGAGAACCCTGTCGCCATCGTGACCGGTGGCGCACGTGGCATCGGTGCCGCCGTCGCCGCCCGGCTGTCCCGCGAGGGGCACACCGTCGCCGTCCTCGATCTCGACGAACAGGCCGCGACCCTCACCACCGCCGCCATCGAGCGGACCGGCGGCCGCGCGCTCGCCGTCGGTTGCGACGTCGCCGACGAGGCCTCGGTCACCGCCGCGACGGACCGCGTCGTCGCGGAGCTCGGCCCGCCGGCCGTGCTGGTCAACAACGCCGGCGTCGGCCCGGTGGCGGGCATCACCGAGATGACCGTCGAGCAGTGGGACCACATGCTCGGCATCAACCTGCGCGGCCACTTCCTGGTGACGCGCGCCGTCGTCGGGCACCTCGTCGACGCCGGCTGGGGGCGCATCGTCAACATCTCCAGCATCTCCGCGCTCGGCGACGACGGCCGGTCGCACTACTCCAGTGCCAAGGCCGGGCTGCTCGGCTTCACCAAGTCGCTGGCGCTCGAGCTCGCACCGCACGGCATCACCGTCAACGCGATCGGGCCCGGGTTCATCGCCACCGACATGACGGCGGCCAGTGCGCGGCGAGTGGGCCGGAGCGTCGAGGAGCACCAGCGCGCCGCCGCGGGGTCCATCCCGGTGGGCCGGGTCGGCCGGCCCGAGGACATCGCACACACCGCGTCGTACCTCATCAGTCCGGACGCCGGGTTCGTCACCGGCCAGGTGATCTACGTGGCGGGCGGGCCGGTCGGCTGACCCCGCCGGACCCGTGAAGCGCCTGGTGCAGATAGGCCCATTGACGGGATATGGGATATCTGACTAGTCTCCTCGCCTGAGGCGCGATTCGTGGACACAGGGAGGTGTCATGGGTACGACAGGCGGGCGATCGGTGGCCGCGTGGACGGCACGCGCGGCGGGGGTCCTCGCCGCTGCCGCGCTGCTCACCGCGTGCGGCAGCGGCTCCGACGACGAGACCAGCGGCGACGGCGACGGCGGCTCGACGACGCTGTCGCTGTGGCACTACTACGGGACGCCCGACACCCCGACCGGGGCTGCGTTGCAGGGCCTGCTCGACCGGTACGAGGAGGAGCACGACGGCGTCACCATCGAGGCGCGGCACATCCCGTTCGGCGACTTCACGCGAACGCTGCTGCAGTCCGCGGCCGGCGGCGACCTCCCCGACATCGCCCTGATCAACGGCTTCACCACGCAGGCGCTGGCCGACGCCGGCGTCATCCAGGACCTCAGCGACCGCGTCGAGGAGTGGGGCGAGTCCGACGCCTACTTCGAGACCGGCTGGGAGACCACGCAGGTCGACGGCGCCACCTACGCGATCCCGCACGTGGCCGACGCGTACGCCGTCTACTACAACGAGACCATGCTGGCCGAGGCCGGCCTCGAGCCCCCGGCCACGTGGGCGGAGATGCAAGAGCACGCCACCGCGCTGTCCGACGGCGAGCGCTACGGCCTCGCCTTCAGCGGCATCGAGGGCGACGAGGGCGCGACGGCGCTGGTCATCAGGCTGCTCGCGGCCGGCGGCGACCCGGCCGAGATCGACTCCGAGGCCGGCGTCACGGCGCTGACCCAGTTCGCGGACATGATCGCCGGCGGCGCGGTCTCCACCGGCGTGCTCACCTGGAACGAGGAGGACGTCAAGAACCAGTTCGCCAACGGCCAGGCCGCCATGATGATCAACTCCGCGACCTACCTGAGCGTCCTGACGGAGGAGAACCCCGAGCTGCAGTGGAACGTCGCGCTGCTGCCCACCGACGCGCAGGCGTCGACGTTCCTCAGCCAGGAGAACCTCGCCATCAGCACGTCGACGGAGAATGCCGACGCCGCGTGGGACGTCATCGCCTGGATGCAGCGGCCCGAGGTGCTCGCGGAGTACCTGCCGGAGCGCAACAAGCTGGCCGCGCGCGACGACGTCGACACCGGCGACGACCCGGTCCGGGCGATCTTCGCCGAGCAGCTGCAGCAGGCCTGGGCGCCCGAGGGCGACCTCGCCGCGGCGTCCTCGGAGGTGCTGACCCGCATCCAGGGCGCGCTGCAGGCCGCGGCGGGCGGCGGGGCGAGTGTCGAGGACGCGCTGGCCGAGGCCCAGGGCCAGATCGACGAGGCGCTGGCGAACGTCGAGTGACCACGACCGTCACCGAGCCGGGAACGGCGAACGGGACCACTCCGGTCCGGGCCCCGCAGCGGGCCCGGCACTGGGGCGAGCACCTGTTCGTCGTTCCCGCGGTCGTCTTCGTCCTGGCGACCGTGCTGTACCCGCTGGTCTTCAACGTCGATCTGAGCTTCCGCGACGTCGGCGTCGCGCAGATCGTCACCGGCGGGGCCGAGTGGGTCGGCTGGGAGAACTACGCCGACCAGCTGGGGCGCGACGAGTTCTGGCACGCGCTGGTGATCTCGCTGCTCTACACCGGCCTGGCGGTCGTGGTCGCGTTCGCGCTGGGCATGGCGCTGGCGGTCTACTTCAACCAGCGCTTCCCCGGCCGCAACGTCATGCGCTCGCTGCTGCTGCTGGCCTGGATCCTGCCGACGGTGGTCAGCGCGAACGTGTGGCGGTGGATGCTCGACGGCAGCTACGGGCTGGTCAACGCGCTGCTCGAGGCCGTGGGGCTGGTCGACGGCGACCTGTTCTGGCTGGCCCGTCCGGTGCCGGCGCTGTTCGCCGTGGTCATCGCGACGGCGTGGTCGTTCACCCCGTTCATCATGATCCTGCTGCTGGCCGGGCTGCAGGGCATCCCGGACACGCTCTACGAGGCCGCGAAGATCGACGGCGCCGGCGCCTGGCGGCGGTTCACCAGCGTGACGATGCCGCTGCTGAAGCCGGTCAACCTGACGGCGCTGCTGCTCTGCTTCATCTCCACGTTCAAGACCTTCGACACGGTGTTCCTGATGACCCGCGGCGGTCCGGGCGAGGCCACGATGATCCTGCCGATCTACGCCTACAACGAGGCGTTCGAGTTCTTCCGGTTCGACACCGGCGCCGTCGCGACCACCCTGATGCTGGTGGTGCCGCTCGGCCTGTCGGTCTTCTACTTCCGCTCGCTGCGCCGTGAGGAGGCGGCATGAGCGCGGCGACGGCGTCGGTTCGGCGGCGCCGCCGGCTCACCGCCGGCGGCGTGCTCATCACGGCCCTCTACCTGCTGCCGGTGTACTGGATGCTGGCGACGTCGCTGAAGGAGTCCTCGGACATCTTCGCCACGCCGCCGCAGCTGTTCCCGTCGCCGATCAGCCTGACGTCCTACACCGAGACGGTCGTCAACCACGCCGGCATCGGCCGCGGCCTGCTCAACAGCACGGTCATCGCCGCGGGGACGACGGTGGTGACGCTGGCGGTCGCGGTGCCGGCGGCGTACGCGCTCGCCCGGCTGCGAGTGCGGTTCGTGGCGCTGCTGATCCTGCTGTTCCTGGTCGTGCAGATGGTCCCGGCGGTCAACCTGGCGCTGCCGATGTTCGTGATCTTCAGCCGGGCCGACCTGGTCAACTCCTATGCGGGGCTGATCCTGGCGAACTGCTCATTGGCGATCCCGCTGGCCATCACGATCCTGCGGCCGTACTTCCTGTCGGTGCCCGGTGAGGTGATCGAGGCGGCCAAGATCGACGGCTGCACGACGTGGACGGCGTTCCTGCGGGTCGCGCTGCCGGTCTCGGTGCCGGGGCTGATCACCGTCGCCGTCATCAGCTTCCTCGGCGCGTGGGGCGAGTTCGTGTTCGGGCTGGCGCTGGCGTCGGACGAGGGCATGCAGCCGATCACCGTCGTGCTGGCCGGGCTGACGAACTCGTTCGGGACCCGCTGGAACGACCTGATGGCGGTCTCCGTCGTGGTCGCGCTGCCGATCATCGTCGTCTTCGTCTTCCTGCAGCGCTACATCGTCGGCGGCCTCACCGCCGGTGCCACCAAGAGTTGATGAGGAGCAGTGCATGAGCACAGACACCGCTGAGGCGTTCGAGCTCTGGGCGGCCACGCCGACCCCGTTCCGGCCCGACGAGAGCCTGGCGCCGGAGGTGGTCCCGGCCCAGGCCGCGCACCTGGCCGCGCTGGGCATCGACGGCGCGTTCGTGGGCGGCACCACGGGCGAGTCGATGGCACTGACGGTCGACGAGCGGGCCGAGCTGATCAGCGCCTGGGCCGAGCACCGCGGCGACGGGCTGCTGCTCGGCGCGCACGTGGGCGACCTCAGCCTGGTCGACGCCCGGCGGCTGGCCCGGCACGCCGCCGACGCCGGCGTCGACCTCATCGCGGCCGTCGCGCCGTTCTACGGCGAGCCGCCGTCGGTCACGGCGATCGTCGACTACCTGGCCGAGATCGCGGCGGCTGCGCCCGACGTCCCGCTGTGCTACTACCACATCCCCTCGATGACGGGGCTGCGCGCGGCGCCGTCGGCCGTGGTCGAGCAGGCGGCGGCGCGGGTGCCGAGCCTGCGCGCCGTCAAGTTCACCGACGGCGACCTGCTCGAGTTCATCCGCACGCGCGAGGCCGCCGACGGCGTCCGGGTCTACTTCGGCAAGGACGAGCTGCTGCCGGCCGGCGTGGCCTGCGGCGCGACCGGCGCCATCGGCAGCCTGTACAACGTGCTCGCCCCGGTGGCGCGCGAGGTCCGGTCGCGGATCCTGGCCGGCGAGGTCGAGTCGGCGCTGGCCCTGCACCGCCCGTTCCGCGACATCGCCGCCGTCGCCGACCGGTTCGGCTCGATCCCCGTCGTCAAGGAGCTGATCAACCGGTTCGGCCCCGACGCGGGCTCGGCGCGGGCGCCGTGGGGCCGGCTGAACGCCGACGCCGTCGCCGCCGTCGACGGGCTGGTGCAGGACTTGAAGGCGGTCGTGTCCTGACGCCCGCGGGCGGTCTGACAGGCTGACCCGGACGTTTCGCTGTCACGAGGGGATCGCCGATGGACTCGTCGCTGGTGGTGCTGGCCCGGGCCGGGGCCGGGCTGGTGCTCGACCTGGACACGCCGGGCCTGCCGCGGGTGCTGCACTGGGGCGCCGACCTGGGCCCGGGTGTCGACGGCGCCGCCTTCCGCTCGGTGGCGGTCCCGGGCCGGCGAGGCGGTGCACCGCCCGAGCCGGCCACGCCGACGCTGCTGCCGGCCCAGGTCGACGGCTGGGTCGGCCGGCCGGCGGTGTCGGGCGACCGCGACCGTGCCTACCCGCACCTGCGGCTGGTGCCGTCATCGGTGTCGGTGGCGCCGGACGGCGGCGGCGTCGAGGTCGCATCGCGCGACGACGCCGCAGGTGTCGCCGTCGTCAGCTCCCTGGTCCTGGACGAGGCCGGCGTGCTGCGGGTGCGGCACACGCTGACCAACGAGGGAGCCGGTGCGTGGACGGTGGGAGGGCTGCGCGCCGTCCTGCCGGTGCCCGACCACGCGGCCGAGCTGCTGCACTTCAGCGGCCGGTGGGGGCTGGAGAAGATCCCGCAGCGCGAGCGGTTCCTGCCCGGCATCCGGTCGCTGGAGACACGGCGTGGGCGCACCGGGCACTCGCACACCGGGCTGCTGGTCGCCGGCACGACCGGCTTCGGCTTCGGCTCGGGCGAGGTGTGGGGCGTGCACGCCGGCTGGAGCGGCTGGACGGTGCACGACGCGGAGCGGCTGGCCGAGGGCTGGTCGACGCTGGGCGCCGGCGAGCTGCTGGCCGCGGGCGAGGTGGTGCTGGCGCCGGGGGAGTCCTACGCGACACCGGACGTGTACTTCGTCCACTCCGACGCGGGGCTGGACGGGCTGTCGGCGCGGCTGCACACGTCGCTGCGGGCCCGTGCGGCGCATCCGACGACGCCCCGGCCGCTGGTGCTCAACACCTGGGAGGCGGTCTACTTCGACCACGACCTCGACCGGATGCGCGGGCTGGCCGATCGTGCCGCGGCCGTCGGCGTCGAGCGGTTCGTCGTCGACGACGGCTGGTTCCTGGGCCGCCGCAACGACCTCGGCGGCCTCGGCGACTGGTTCGTCGACCCCGGCCTCTGGCCGAAGGGGCTGCACCCGCTGGTCGAGCACGTGCGCTCGCTGGGCATGCAGTTCGGGCTCTGGGTCGAGCCGGAGATGGCCAACCCGCGGTCGCGGCTGGTCGAGGAGCACCCCGACTGGCTGCTCAGCGACCCCGACCGGCTGCCCCGCCCGTGGCGCCACCAGCACACCGTCGACGTCGCCAACCCGTCGGTCTACGCGTACCTGCTGGAGCGGCTGGACGCGCTGGTCAGCGAGTACGCCATCGACTACCTCAAGTGGGACCACAACCGCGACCTGCTCGAGGCCGTCCACGACGGCCACGCCGGCGTCCACGAGCAAACCGCCGCGGTCTACCGGCTGCTGGACGAGCTGCGGTCACGGCACCCGTCGCTGGAGATCGAGTCCTGCTCCTCGGGCGGCGCGCGGGTCGACCTGGGGATCATCCAGCGCACCGACCGGGTCTGGGCATCGGACAGCAACGACCCGCTGGACCGTCAGGCCATCCAGCGCTGGACGTCGCTGCTGCTGCCGCCGGAGCTGATCGGCGCGCACGTGGGGCCGGGCCGCACGCACGTCTCGGGGCGGGTCACCGAGCTGCAGCTGCGGTGCGCGACGGCGCTCTTCGGCCATGCGGGCATCGAGTGGGACATCACCCAGTGCTCGCCGTCGGAGCTGGAGCTGCTGACCGAGTGGGCGGCGACGTACAAGCGGCTGCGCCCCCTGCTCCACACCGGCCGCGTCGTCCGCGCCGACACCGACGACGCCCACGTGCTGCACGGCGTGGTGGGGGACGGCCAGGCGGTGTTCAGCTACGTGGCCCTGGCGACGATGACGGCGGACATCCCGCCGCGGCTGCGCTTCCCCGGCCTCGAGCCCGACGTGACCTACCGAGTCGCTCCGGTGCCGGGACTGAGCAGCGCGCTGCCGCGCTGGGCCCGGGCCGCGGCCTGGCTGGAGTCCGGCGGGGTGGAGCTGCCGGGGCGGGTGCTGTCGCTGGTCGGTGTGCAGGCGCCGACGCTGAACCCCGCCCAGGTCCTCACCCTGGAGCTCACCGCGATCGCCCCATGATCGTCAACCTTCTGTGCTGTCCTGACGACACGAAAAAGTGATGATCATGGGAGGCAGGTGCGGAGACGAGTGAGGCCGGCGGCGATGCTGTCCTCGGCGATCGCACCGTAGCCGAGGGCGAACCCCTGGACCGGATGCGCGACCGCCATGGGCGAGAGCGGCAGCACCTCGACCCCGGCCGCGCGGGCGCGGGCGGCGGCCTCGACGTCGTCAGCGCCGGCGCCGGTGAGCAGCGCCGTCACGTGCAGGCCGACCAGCGACGGGACCGGCTCGAGCAGGCCGGCGAAGTCGCGGCCGAGCAGCGAGGTCACCAGGTGGTGGCGCCGCGAGTACACCCGGCGCATCCCACGGACGTGGCGGGCGAGCTGACCCTCGTCGATCAGTTCGGCCAGTGCGGCCTGGGCGGGCACGGCCGTGTGCCAGTCGAGCACCTGCTTGGCCTTGTGCATCGCGTCGCGCAGCGAGCGCGGGGCGACGACGAAGCCGAGCCGCAGGGTGGGCAGCAGGGTCTTCGAGAACGAGCCCACGTAGGCGACGTGGCCACCGGCGCCCATCCCCGGGCTCAGCCCGGCGAGCGGCTCGAACGGGCGGCCGGCGAAGCGGAACTCGCTGTCGTAGTCGTCCTCGACGATGAGCGCGCCGGTCCGCCGGGCCCAGTCGAGCAGCGCCAGCCGCCGGGCCAGCGACATCGAGATGCCCAGCGGGAACTGGTGCGACGGCGTCACGTAGACCAGCCGCGCGGCGTCCGGCAGCGCGTCGACCACCAGGCCCTCGTCGTCGACGGGGACGGGGACGACGGTGCAGCCCGACGACGTGAGCAGCTTGCGGGGAAGCGGGTAGCCGGGGTCCTCGACCGCGACCACGTCACCCGGGGCGAGCAGCACCCGGGCGACGAGGTCGACGGCCTGCTGACTGCCGTTGGTGACGATGACGTCGTCGGCGCCGGCCGGGACGCCGCGGGCGACGGCGACGTGCCGGGCGATCGCGGCACGCAGCGACGGCAGGCCCGCGGCCGCGATGTGCGCGCCGGCGCCCACCGCCGTCGACCGCAGCTGCCGCGCCGTCACGCGCCGCCAGGCCGCGTACGGGAACAGCGACGCGTCGGGGATGCCGGGCCGGAAGTCGAACTCGGCGGCGGCCGCCGAGAGGTCGGTCGCCTCGGTCAGCGTCGCCCAGACCGGGCGTGCGGCCAGAGCGCCCTGGTCGCCGTCGTCGCCCGCGGGCCGGTCCTGCGCGAGACCGTCGGCCACGAACGTGCCGACGCCGGTGCGGGCGGTGAGGAAGCCCTCGGCGACCAGCCGGTCGTAGGCCATGCTGACCGTGTTGCGGGCGACGCCGAGGTCGCCGGCCAGCTCCCGCGTCGGCGGCAGCGGCCGGCCCGCGGGGAGCAGCCCGGCCAGGATCGCCGTCCGGACCTGCCGGTAGATCTGGCCGGACAGGTCGCCCCGCCCGTCCAGCCGCACGTGCAGGTCCATGTCTCCGGAGCTTAGGACCGCTGCGTGCCCGGCATGTCACCCGGCCGTGATCGGCCCAGTGCAGAACCCCGTCCTGTGGCCCAGAGCGCGCGCCCGGACCGTGGCTAGCGTGGCGAACGGCTCAGGGACACACAGGTCAGGAGGGTTCGCCATGCGCAAGAACACGTTCCGGGCGATCGTAGGGGTGCTGGCCGCCGGAGCGGTCGCGCTGCCCGGCATCGCGGCGGCCGGTGCCGACGGAGACCGCAGCGAGCACCGAGGCTGCGCGGCGCGGTTCGACGAGGCCCAGCGGATCGACATGGAGTCGTTCCGCGACTTCGACGCCGAGGCCTGGCGCGACATCCACCACGAGGACGCCGTCAGCGTCTACGCCAGCGGCCACCGCTTCTCCGGCATCGACGCGATCATGCAGGCCCAGGCCAGCCACTTCGAGAACCGCGAGGCCATCTGGACGTGGACCGAGATCGACCGGCACGTCTTCGGCTGCAAGACCGCCGTCATCGAGTACGACGCCACCTACGAGCTGCCGAGCATCGGGTTCAAGTCGCGCGCGCTCACCGTCGTGACCTACACGTTCGAGCGCGGCCGCTGGCTCGCGGTGTACGACCAGGGCACCGCGTTCCCGGCGGGGTCGTGACGATCGAGCGCGACATCGAGGTCGACGCCCCGCCGCACGTGGTCTTCGACGTCCTCAGCCGGGCCGAGCACCTGTGGGACTGGTGGTTCGGCGACGCCGCGTCCGGGCCGGTCGCCTTCACCGTCGTCGCCGCCGACCCGCCCACGCGGTTCGCGTTCCGGTGGCGCGGCGACGGCGGCGGCCCCGGTTCCGGGCCCGCCGGCGTCCGGCCCGATCCGCTCGTCACCTTCGATCTGGTCCCGGCCGCCGCCGGCACCCGCGTCCACCTGACGGTGGCGACGGCCGAGGATCAGGACTCGACGATGCGGTAGCCGGCCTCGGCGAGCGCGCGGGCCATGTGGGCGGAGTACCACTGCGGCCACTGCTCGTCGTCCGTGCCGCCGAGGACGTCGGCCTCGTACTCGCCGTGCGCCGCGGCCGCCTGCCGGAGGAGGTCGAGGATGATCTCCTGGGTTCGGTCCATGGTCTGCTCCTCGTCGACGGCGCCGGTCAGCGGCCGGGCAGCCGGGTCGTGACCTCCTGGACGGTCCAGCCGTGGCCCTCGGTGTCCTGGAAGGACCGTAGCCGGCCCGCTGCGGGTGCGGTCCGGGGATGCGGTCGGCGGTGCCGGCGCGGTGGAACACCCCGGTCGCATCGTGCCAGACCTCGCTGACGGCGGCACCGTGCGCGGTAGGCGGCCGCCTTCATCCGGTTGCCGCAGGTGTCCATGGCGCACCACTCGCGCCTGCCGCCGCGCGAGTCATGCCAACCGCAGGCTGACACCGTCGAGCAGCAGCTCCAGCGAGACGCGCATGGCCGCCAGCGGATCGCCGGCCTCGACCGCCTCGCCCGTGGCGGTGCCGACCCGCTCGGCCAGCGGGAAGCGCCGCGCGCCCATCGCGCGCGTGAGGACCGGGCTCACCGTCGCCCACCAGTCGAGGTCGCCGCTGCCGGCCGCCCGCACCCGGTCGAGCCCGACCTGCTGCCGCGCCGTCGCCTCGACCAGCGCCAGGACGCCGCAGAGCACCTGGTCCATCTCGAGATCGCCGAGTCCGATGCCGTCGAGCGGCGCGAGCTCGGCCTCGTACTTGGCCGAGATGCCCGGGCCGAGCACGGGGCGGCCGGGCACCATCTCGACGGTCCACGAGTGGCGCAGGTGGTGGCGCCAGTTGCGCTCGGCGACGTGCCGCACTCCGTCGCGCCAGGTCGGCTGGTCGCCCGGCAGGGCGCCGTCGGCGTACACCTCGCCGGCCACGGCGTCGAGCATCAGCTCGACGAGCTCGGGCTTGCCCGGGACGTGCGTGTAGAGCGTCATGGCGCCCACGCCGAGGCGATCGGCGACCCGGCGCATGGTCAGCGCGCCGAGCCCTTCGGTGTCGGCGATGGCGATCGCGTTCTCGACGACGGCCCGCGTGGTGAGGCCCGTGCGGCCGGCCCGGTCGGACGGTTCCCAGAGCAGTGAGACCAGCCGGGCGGGGTCGGAGGCGCGCGGTGCGTTCGAAGGCACGGGAACATCCTCTCACCCGCCGTACGTTGTACCGTACATTGTACGACCAACGTGAGGAGGACGTGTGGAGACGGCCATCGAGGCGCGGTCGGTGCGCAAGCACTACCGCGGAGCGGAACGCCCGGCGCTGGACGGGTTCGACCTGCGGGTCGCGGCCGGGTCGGTGTGCGCGCTGCTGGGCCGCAACGGCGCGGGCAAGACGACGGCGGTGCGGATCCTGACGACGCTGCTGGCCATGGACGACGGGACGGCGACGGTGGCCGGGCACGACGTGCGCGCCGACGGCGACGGGGTGCGGCGGGCCATCGGGCTGGTCGGGCAGAACGCCGCGGTCGACGAGATCCTGGGCGGCCGGGCGAACCTGGTGCTGTTCGGCCGCCTGCGGGGGCTGTCGAAGGCGGCGGCGCGGGCCCGGGCCGCCGAGCTGATCACGCGGTTCGGGCTCGACGACGCGGCCGACCGCGCCGTCGGCACCTACTCCGGCGGCATGCGGCGACGGCTCGACCTCGCCGCGAGCCTGGTGCTGGCGCCGTCGGTCCTGTTCGTCGACGAGCCGACGACCGGGCTGGACCCGGACGCCCGCCGAGAGGTCTGGGGCACCGTCCGGCGGCTGGTCGACGACGGTGTCACGGTGCTGCTCACCACGCAGTACCTGGAAGAGGCCGAGGAGCTGGCCGGCCACGTCGCCATGCTCCGCGACGGCCGGGTCGTGCTCGAGGGCAGCCCGGCCGAGCTGACGTCGCTGGTCGGCGACACCCGCGTGGAGGCGACGTTCGAGCCGGCGGCGGCTGACGTCGCGGGTGCCGCCGCCCGTGTGGCGGAGCCGTACGCCGTCGGGCCGGTCGCGGTCTCGAGGTCGACCGTCGCGGTGCCGGTGGCCGACGCCGTCGCCGCCACCCGGGTCTGCGGCGCCTGGGCCCGCGAAGGCCTCGAACCGCACGACGTCGCCGTCCGCCGGCCCACGCTCGACGACGTGTTCATGCACGTCAACCGCACTGTTTCGGAGGAGGCCCGATGAACTCGCTCGCACACGACGCCATGGTGCTGGCCGGCCGCACGGTCGGGCACTGGCGCGCCCAGCCGGTGCCGTTCCTGGTGACGCTGCTGTTCCCGGTGCTGGTGGTGCTGATGATGGGCGGCCTGTTCGGGGGCGCCATCGCCGGCAGTGCCGGTGACTACGTGCCGTTCGTGGTTCCCGGCGTCCTGGCGCTGACGATGCTGTTCGGGCTCGAGACCACCATGGCGGCGATCACGACCGACGCGGCGCGGGGTGTGACCGACCGGTTCCGGTCGCTGCCGATGCACAGCGGCGCGGTGCTGGCCGGGCGCTGCCTGGCCGACCTCGCCGCGTCGGTCGCCGGGCTGGCCGCCATGACGTTGGCCGGGTTCGCGCTGGGCTGGCGGTGGTCCGGCGGCGTGGACGGCGTGGTCGCGGCGTACGGGCTGCTGCTCCTGCTGCGGTTCGGGCTGCTCTGGGTCGGCGTCTACCTGGGGCTGAAGGCGCCCGGGCCCGAGGCCGTCGCCGCCATCCAGATCCTGGTCTGGCCGGTCGGCTTCCTGTCGACGGTGTTCCTCGATCCGGCGACCATGCCGTCCTGGCTGGGGGCGGTCGCCGAGTGGAACCCGCTGTCGGCGACGGCCGACGCGGTGCGCGAGCTGTTCGGCAACCCGGGCGTCGCCGGCGGGAGCTGGCCGGCGGATCACGGACAGTTGTTGTCAGTGATGTGGCCGATCCTGATGGTGGTGGTGTTCGCACCGCTGTCCGCTGCCGCCTACCGGAGGTCGAACCGATGATCCAGGCCGACTACGGATCCATCGAGGTCCGTGGCGCCCGTGAGCACACGCTGAACGACATCGACGTCGACATCCCGAAACGCCGGCTGACGGTGGTCACCGGCGTCTCGGGGTCGGGCAAGTCGTCGCTGGTCTTCGACACCCTGGCGGCGGAGTCGCAGCGCCAGCTCAACGCGACGTTCAGCGCGTTCGCGCAGAACCGGCTGCCCAGTTACGGCCAGCCCGACGTCGACCGCCTGTCGCACCTGTGCGCCGTCACCGTCGTCGACCAGAAGCGGCTCGGCGGCGGCGCGCGGTCCACCGTCGGCACCGCCACAGACATCGGGGCGCGGCTGCGGCTGATCTTCTCCCGCGCCGGCAGGCCGTCCGCCGGGTACTCCCACGCGTTCTCGTTCAACGACCCGCAGGGCATGTGCCCGCGCTGCCAGGGCCTGGGCGTGGTCAGCGTGGTCGACGAGACGCAGCTGGTGGACCGCGACCGGTCATTGGACGACGGCGCGCTGACCTTCCCGGCGTTCGGGGTCGGGCAGTGGTTCTGGCGGTCCTACGCCAGGAGCGGGTTCTTCGACCCGTCGGTGCCGCTGCGCGAGTACAGCGACGAGCAGTGGCGCATCCTCATGTACGCCGAGCAGGGCGAGCTGAAGGCGCCGAACCCCGACGTCACCAGCTACGAAGGGGTCATCGCCCGGTTCAACCGGCTCTACCTGCACAAGGAGGCCGACGCCTTCAAGGACAAGACGCGCGAGGCGTTCGAGCGCATCGTCACGCGCGGCACCTGCCCCGACTGCGGCGGCACCCGGCTGGCCGAGGCGGCGCGCTCGTCGCTGATCAACGGGCGGTCCATCGCCGACCTCAACGCGATGCAGGCCGACGACCTCGTCGACGCGATCCGGGCCATCGACGACCCCAGCGTCGCGCCGCTCGTGAAGGACGCCGCGGAGCAGGTCGAGCGGCTGGGCGTCCTCGGCCTGGGCTACCTCAGCCTCGACCGCGCGACGTCGACGCTGTCCGGTGGCGAGTCGCAGCGGGTGAAGATGGTCCGGCACCTCGGCAGCAGCCTGTCCGACCTGCTGTACGTGTTCGACGAGCCGACGGTCGGGCTGCACCCGCGCGACGTCCACCGGCTCGGCGAACTGCTGCTCGAACTGCGCGACAAGGGCAACACGGTGGTCGTCGTGGAACACGATCCGGAGATCATGGTGATCGCCGACCACTGCATCGACATGGGGCCGGGGGCAGGACGGGCGGGCGGCACCGTCACGTACGAAGGGCCCTACGACGGGCTGGTGAAGTCCGAGACGCGGACCGGACACGGGCTGCGGGCGCCGCGGGTCTCGCGCGACGGCGACGCCGTGCGGACGCCGTCGGGGCACATCCGCATCGAGCAGGCGTCGACGCACAACCTCCGCGACGTCACCGTCGACTTGCCGCTCGGCGGGCTGACGGTGGTCACCGGGGTGGCGGGCTCGGGGAAGAGCAGCCTGATCCGCGGCCACCTGCCAGCTGTGCGGCCCGACGTCGTCATGCTCGACCAGAGCCCGGTCCGCGGGTCGCGGCGCTCCACTCCGGCGACGTTCACCGGCATGCTCGACCCGATCCGGACGCTGTTCGCCCGCGCGACGGGGGCGCCGGCGGCGTTGTTCAGCCCCAACTCCGACGGCGCGTGCCCGGAGTGCCAGGGCGCCGGGGTGATCTTCACCGACCTCGCGTTCATGGACGGCGTCACCACCGTGTGCGAGGTCTGCCGCGGGCGCCGCTTCAAGGACGAGGCGCAGCAGTACCTCGTCCGCGGCCGCTCCATCGCCGACGTGTTCGAGATGAGCGTCGCCGAGGCGCTGGAGTTCTTCACGGAGAAGCCGATCCGCGCGGTGCTGATGCGTCTGAGCGACGTCGGGCTCGACTACCTCACGCTCGGCCAGACCCTCACCACCCTCTCCGGCGGCGAGCGGCAGCGGCTCAAGCTGGCCGGCGAACTGGTCGCCGGCGGCCGCTTCTACGTGCTCGACGAGCCCACCACCGGCCTGCACCTGGCCGACGTCGACCACCTGATCGCGCTGCTGCACCGGCTGGTCGACGAGGGCAACACGCTCGTGGTCATCGAGCACAACCTCGACGTGGTCGCGGCGGCCGACTGGATCATCGACCTCGGCCCCGGCGCCGGCCACGACGGCGGCAAGGTCGTGTTCGAGGGCACCCCCGCCGCCCTGGCCGCCGACGGGTCCACCCACACAGGCGCGTACCTGGCCCGCTACCTCACCGGCTGAGGGGCGGTCACCTGCCCCACAGCGGGCCGCCACGTTCTCGACGAACGGGGTTCACCCCGGTCTGCGACCCTGACCCTCCATGACGAAGCCGACCATTCCCCCGTCGTCCGCACACTCCGTCAGCCGCCGCACCCTGCTCGCCGCCGGTGCCGGAGCGGCCGCCGCGGCCCTCGCGGTGCCCTCCGCCGCCGCGGCCGCGGGCACCGCCGGTCAGGGCGTCCGCGCCCGGCACGTGGTGCTGATCGGGTGGGACGGCTTCGACCCCGCCTATCTCGACCTGGTCGAGACGCCGAACCTGGACGCCCTGACCCGTCGCGGCGTCATCGGCACCACGACCGGCGCCTTCCCATCCATCACGAACACGTCGTGGGCGAGCGTCGCCACGGGCGCCTGGCCGCGCACTCACCTCAACACGCCGTACTTCCTCGACCCGGCCACCGGGCGGGCGGTGAGCCAGAGCCGGACCCTGCAGGCGCAGAGCATCGCCGAGGCCGTGACGGCCGCCGGTGGCACCGTCGCCTCGGTGCAGTTCTTCATCATCCAGAACCACGGCGTCGTCTTCGGCGACCCGCGGGCGCTGTACGTGCAGCCCGGTGGCCCCGGCCCGTCGCGGATGGACCTGGCCATCGACATCCTGCACGGCCGGCCGGTGCGCTCGGGCTCGGTGACGGTCACCGTCGAGGAGCCGCCGACCCTGCTCGCCGTCTACGCCGATGACCTCGACGCGCTCGGCCACACCGAGGGTGCGGAGTCGCCCGGAATGGCCGGACGGCTGGCCGGCCTCGACGCCGCCCTCGGCCGGCTCGTGCAGGCGACGAAGGATGTGGGCATCTACGGCAGCACCGCGTTCGTGCTGCTCGGCGACCACGGTATGACGACCTTCACCCGCGGGTTCGGCGGCCTCGTCATCACCGCGCTGACCGAGGCCGGGTTCCACCCCGAGTTCGTCTCGCCCGGCGCCGCGCCGGCGGCGACCACCGACGTGGCGATGGTCGTCGGTGGTGTCGCCAGCGTCCACCTGCTCGGTGCCGCCCGCACCGCCGACGGCATCGCGCGAGTCCGCGCCGCGCTGGAGTCGGTCGAGCCCGTGGAGCGGGTCTACGACCGCGCCGACCTGGACGCGTTCGGGTCCAGCCCGTTGCTCGGCGAGCTGGTGGCCGAGCCGGCCGCCGGCTGGTCCTTCGGGATGACCGATCCCGACGGCCCGCGCGGCTACCACGGGCGCACCGGTGAGCGGGAGGCCGCGCTGCTGGTCGCGGGGCGAGGCGTGAGTCCGCGGGCCCGGCTCGACGGGGCGCGGCACATCGACATCGCTCCGACGATCGCCGCGCTGCTCGGCATCGCCGCACCGGCGCAGTCCGAGGGACGGGTGCTCACCGAAGCACTGCAGTAGCGCCACCTACGATGCCGGCGTGATCATCGACGATGCGCCGGCGGCGCTCGTCGCGTCGTACGGGCGCGATGAGCCCGGCCGGGCCTGGCTGGCGCGGTTGCCGCGCCTGCTCGACGAGGTGCTGGAACGGTGGGGACTGCGTCCCGACGGCCCGGCCGGTAACGGCATGGCGGCGCTGGTCGTCCCGGTCGTGCGGGCCGACGGCGGTCGCGCGGTCGTGCGGCTGCAACCGGCCGGGAAGGAGAGCTCGGCAGCCGTGCTCGGGCTGCGCACGTGGGACGGCGACGGCATCGTGCGGCTGCTCGACGACGATCCCGGCTCCGGCGCGATGCTGCTGGAGCGGCTCGACGGCGCCCGGCCGCTCGGGTCGCTGGGTGACGACGACGCCGTCATGACCGTGCTCGGGGAGTTGCTGGCCCGGCTGGTCGCGATGCCCGCGCCGGCCGGGCTGCCGCGGCTGGCGGACGTCGCGGCCGCGATGGTGGCGGCGGCGCCGGCTGCGGTTCCGCGACTGAGCGACGCTGCCGAACGCGGGATGGTCGGGAGGTGCGCGGACGCCGTCGCCGAAGTGCTGCCCGACGCCGGTGATCGGCTGCTGCACTGGGACCTGCACGACGAGAACGTGCTGGCCGGTGACCGCGAGCCGTGGCTGGCGATCGACCCGGTGCCGCTGGCCGGCGACCCCGGGTTCGACCTCTGGCCGGCGCTGAACAGCCGCTGGTCCGCCGTCGTCGCCGGTGATGTCGAGCGGGTCGTGCTGCGCCGGTTCGACCTGCTCACCGAGGTCGTGGGCGTCGACCGGGGCGCTGCCGTGGGATGGACGCTGGGCCGGGTCCTGCAGAACGCGCTGTGGGAGGTCGAGGACGGCAAGACCGCCCTCGACCCCGCCGACGTCGCGCTCGCGACGGTGTTGCTGCGGCATCGGGCGTGATCCACGGTCCCGTCGGCGCGCGCCGGTAAGGTGCCGGAAGTCAGTCGTTCGGTGAAGGGAGAGGTGCCCGTGCTCGCGAGGTTCGCCGGCCGGTGTGGAACGTGCGGTGGAGACATCCGGGTCGGCGAAGAGATCGAGAGCGCGGGTGGCAGTCGCAGCCGCACTTGGGTGCATGCCGCCTGCGCAGGTGCTCCCGCGCTGATCGACCTGCCCGAAGGCGCCGAGCAGCCCGAGCTCATCGCCGCCGCGCCGGCTGCTGCCGTCGCAGGCAAGGCCCGCGGCAAGCGGCCGCGCCCGCCGGCCATGGCCGCGCCCGAGGGAGCGGTCGAGGTCTACACCGACGGAGCCTGCTCGGGCACGCCCGGCCCGGGCGGCTGGGCCTGGGCCATCGACCGCGACCGGTTCGCCTCCGGGTCCGCTCCCAGCACCACCAACCAGCGCATGGAGATCATGGCCGCGCTCGAGGCGGTCCGGTCGCTCGACGGCCCGCTGGTCGTCGTCAGCGACTCCGCCTACGTGGTCAACTGCTTCCGCGACGGCTGGTGGCGCAACTGGCTGGCCCGGGGCTGGGTCACGTCCACCAAGTCGCCGGTCGCCAACCGCGACCTCTGGGAGCCCCTGGTCGACCTGGTCGACGAACGCGGCGACGTCGTCTTCCACTGGGTCAAGGGCCACTCCGGGCATCCCATGAACGACTTCGTCGACGAGCTCGCGGTGGCCGCCAAGGTCGCCCAGTCCTGACGAGGGCGAATGAGGCGTACTCTGGCAACTACAAGGGGCTGACCAGGCTCCCCGATCAGGGAGCAGCCATGGCCGACAAGTCGCCGCGACAACACCTGTCCAAGAAGGCAGGCAAGTCGCTCAAGGAGAAGCGCGCCGACAAGGCCGCCAAGGCGGACGCGAAGTCCAAGATCGAGATCGTGCCCACGAAGAAGCGCTGAGCCTGCGCCTCGGTCTCCGGTGACGTCGCGCGGTCAGCCGCGCAGCGTCACCGAGAACGACCGGCCGTAGGCGTGGTGCGTGTCGGCGCGGAGCAACGTGTCGCCGGCCGTGTGCCGGACGGTGACGGCGCGGTCGCCGGCCACTCTCGTCAGAGTGCGGCCGGGCAGCAGGACCTCGATCACGTCGCGGCCCATCGTCGGATCCGAGACCGCGACGGTGGTGAGCCGGCCGGCGCGGGTCTGCGCCAGCACCGACGCCGGCCCGTCGACCGACAGGCCGCCCGCCTCGTGCGCGCCCGGAGTGAAGGTGTTGACGCCGGTCAGTCCCAGCCCGGTATGGCGCACCGCCTGGACGGCGACGGTGTTGGCGAGCACCTCGAGCGGGCCGCCCGCGTACGCCGTCAACGACGCCTCCGTCGCGTGCGGCACCAGCGCCCAGGCATACGACGACGGCGGCGCGCCGGCCGGGTGGTCGGCCGTCACGGCGAAGACCCGCTTGGTGACGGCGGTGTCCGGGTTCGCGCTGCGGACGACGCGGCGGCTGCGGGTGACGGTGTCCAGCCCGACCCGCACCGGCGGCGCCGACAGGAACACGTAGCCGACGGCGGCGTCCTGCGCCGGGTTCGCGTAGCGCAGCCAGGCGAGGTCGGCGATGCCCGGGCCCGTCCACGCACCGCCGGCCCGGAGCGCTCCGGTCGCCGTCACCGGGTCCGCCGCGGGCGCGATGCGGGCGTCGACGGTGGTGGTCGCGGCCCGGCCGGCGTCGCCCCCGACCCCGGCGCCGAGCACGACGATCTCGTCGTCGAAGAGGAACCACGACTTCGTGGCCGTCGCGTTGCGATAGACGATGAAGTCGTCCGGCAGGATCCCGTCCTGCTTCGCCGCCCACGCGGCGTCGCTCGACTGCACCAGTGCGGCGGTCCCGTAGGCGCCCAGCGTCGCGCCGCCGGAGTGCCCGTTGGTGCCGCGCGGGAAGTAGACGTAGGTGTTCTGCGACTCCGACGACGACGTGAAGTTCAGTGGGTGACCGGGGTTCTCGTAGTACGGCGTGCCGTAGAGCTGCGGGATCGTCCGACGCTCCTCGACCGGCGCGGTGACCCCGGCGAGGCCGTACGGCGACACCGTCGTGAAGTAGTCGACGCCGAAGGCCTGGCTCTGGTCCGTGCCCGCGAGATACAGGTAGTGGGCGCCGTCGCCCTGGAACCAGGGCATGAGGTTCTCGTTGTTCATGTACTCGTACTTGCTGATCCGGTCCGAGCTGCGAGCCAGCGCGAACGCGTAGCCGGGCCTGCGGTGCACGGTCTTGTCCATGGCGTTGAACGCGACGCAGCGGGCGGCCGGGTTGAGGTCGGCGGGCTCGACGGTGTCGTCGTCGACCAGGTCGGCGTAGGCGGCGGCGCTGACCGGCGAGACGAACGTCGCCGGGTTCAGCGCCGCCCGCGAGGTGGCGCGGATGGCCTTCACGTAGCCGCGCAGCGGGGCCGGTGACGGGGCGTACTCGGCGAGGTCGACGACGGCCTCGACCACCGTCGCGACGTCGGTGTACCCGGTCGCGGTCCGCGAGACCGCGCGGCCCTTGACGACCTCCATCATCCAGCCCTCGAAGATCAGCGGCGCGAACCCGTCGGTCACCCAGCGCTGCACGACGGGAACCAGGACGGCGCCGTCGGCGAACCCCGTCCCGTCGAGGATCTTCAGCGTCTGGACCACGCGCGTGAGGAGGGCGCGGCCGTACGAGCCGGTGTAGGCGACCGAGTGGTGCTGGATGAACGAGCCGTCCGCGTAGTAGCCGTCGGTGTTGCCGTGACGCAGCGCGTAAGGGTCGATGGTCGCGAAGACGGTGAGCTGGTCCTCGATCGCCTTGCGGATGCGCGCCTCGTCGCCGAGCAGGGCGCCCTGGATCATCCGGTTGGTCGTGATGTCGGCGAGGTTCGCGCCGGTGTGGAAGCGGGAGTCGAGGTTCACGTCGCCGTCGATGCCGTTGCGCAGGTAGGCGTCCATCGAGGCGACGTAGGTGGTGACGAGCTCGCCGGTCTCACCGAGCAGTGCGAGCGTCTTGCCGACGTGCGTGGAGATGCCGATCTCCCAGGTGAACCAGTTGCCGTAGTAGCCGGCGCTCTGATCGCCGTAGTAGTGGTCATGCAGCCAGGCGAGGCCGTCGCGGACCTGCTGGCGTGCGGCGTCGTCGCCGTGCAGGGCGCAGCCGGGGGTCGCGGTGGCGAGCGCGATCTCGTAGAGGTGCTGGTAGCTGGCGTTGAGGTTCGGGTCCCTGGTGCCGAGCGGCAGGCCGGCGAACAGTTCGCCGTCGCCGGCGTCGGCGAGGGCCGTGCGCCAGGTGCGTGCGGTGGTGTCGACGGCGGTGAGCTTGGCGGCGACGGCCGGATGGGTGTTCACCGCGGGGGTCCCGGCGAAGATCGTGACGGTGTTGGCGAGCAGCCGTTCGGTGCCGGGCGTCGGTGCTCGGCCGGCGGCGGACAGGATCGACAGCACGCGGCGGCGGCTCAGCTCCACGGGTCCTCCTCGGGAGAGGTCTAGACCTTATGGGCGGGAGTCAAACACGCGAGAGTGTCGCTGGCAAGCGCTTGCCGTGAGTTCAGCCGGGTCGGAGCTCACACTCTCACCCGGGCGGCGCGCCGCTCTGGGTGCGTCCGTCCGGACCGTGGCCGACTCACGCCGGCTCTGCTGCCGGGTGAGGCTGTCGGTGGCGGCGGCTAGCGTCGGGCGGGTGAGCGACGCCGGGTACCTCGATGCCATCAGCACGTCCTACGACACCGTTGCCGACACCTATGCCGAGCGGTTCCCCGCCGCCCGGCTCGGCCCGGTCGGGCACGCCATGCTGCGGGCGTTCGCCGAGGTCGTGCTGGCCGAGAGCAAGGGCCCGGTCGTCGATCTCGGGTGCGGTCCGGGCGCGGTGACGGCGGTGCTGGCCGGTCACGGTCTCCAGGTGTCCGGCGTCGACCTGTCGCCGCGCATGATCGAGCTCGCCACGGCGGCGTATCCGGAGCTGGAGTTCGGCGTCGGCTCCATCACGGCGCTCGACCTGCCCGACGGCGAGCTGGGCGGCGCCCTGGCGCACTTCTCCACCCACCACCTGCCGCCCGAACAGCTGCCCACGGTGTTCCGTGAGTTCCACCGCGTTCTCGCGCCCGGCGGTCACCTGCTGCTCGGCACCCACCTCGGCGCCGACGAGCACCTGCGGCCCACCGAGGCCTACGGCGGCCACCCCGTCTCGTACGAGTGGTTCCTGCTGCCGGCCGAGCTCATCGAGTCGTTGCTCACCGGCGCAGGGCTGACCATCACCGCGCGCCTCGACCAGCCCAACCCCAGCGCGCCCGGCCGGTCGTTCGCCTACTTCCTGGCGCGCAAGGAGGGCTGAGAAGGCCCATGTCGGCGCGACGAGTCGAACTCAGGAGGGTCCGCCGTACTGACCGCCTGCGCCTGCGGCCGGTCAGGTCAGGTCGCGCCGTCAGTCGACGATGAACCAGTCGCCGTCCTGGTAGGCGAGGACGGCGTCGCCGAGTTCGTCGGCGGTGAAGGTGGCGTCGGCGACGATGGCCTCCACCGGGACGATGACCTGGCCGGGGGTGCTGTCGTCGACCAGTTCGGGGTCGACGGTGGCGGTCTGCAGGGCCGCCGACTGCTCGGCCGACGGCATGCCGGCCATCATCGCCATGGTGGCCTCGCACGGCCCGAAGCCGTCCGCCTCCGCCTGGGCGGCAGCGGGTCCCGCGATCGCGCACATGGTCGGGACGTCGCCGGCACCCAGGGCGTGGAGGAAGGTCTCGAACCGGGCGATCGCCGCCGCGGTGGTCTCGGGTGAGCCGCCCGCGGGGTCCGGCGGCGGGGCGGGGGTCTCCGACGGCGTCGACGGCGGTTCCGTGGGCTCCGCGGTCAGCTCCTCGGTCGGCTCCTCGGTGGGCGCGTCCGCCGGCGAGCCTGTCGCCGACTCCGTCCCGGCAGCGGACGGATCGTCGTCGGAGCCGCAGCCGATCACGACCAGGGCGAGTGTCACCGACGCAGCGAGGGCGGCGGCGCGGCGGGCGAGCGACAGCGACGCAGCGAGGGCGGCGGCGCGGCGGGCGAGCGACAGCGACATGAGCGACGTCCCGAAGGGCAGAGGGCGATGGACCGCGCCGCACGCTAGCACGCGCCGGCAACGACTCAGGGGACGATCGCCGAACAGCGAAGGGAGGCCCATGACATGGAACGACGGCGGGTGCTGGAGTAGGTCGCGACGACCCGGGTCCGCCCCGCCGGGGCGAGCGCTCAGCCCTGTCCGCCCACCACCACGCCGTCGGTGTCGGACGTGAACCGCGATCCCTTGATGCGCAGCAGGCCGGCGCCGTCGGCGTGCAGGGCACCGCCGCCGAGCGGGACCAGGTTCGCCCCACCTGCCGCGAGCCCGGTGTTCCCGAACGCCGCGCTGGCGTAGAGGCTGGCGCCGTCGAAGGTCACGGTGGCGCCGGCCTCGAACGTGTTCATGGTCGCCACGACGGAGGCCTCGGCCGTGACCACCACCCGGCCCGCCCCCGTCCCCGCCACGTGGTTCCCGGTGAACACGTTGCCGGGTCCCTCGAACCGCCCGGCGAACGGCCCGGCTGGGGTGCGGAAGTGGTTCCCCGCGACCTGCGCCTGCTCGCCCTTGATCCGGAACGCCGCGCCGGCCGCGGACACGAGCGTGGAGTCGGTGAGCTTGAGCCGGACGCCCGCGGGCGGCGCGTTGAGCACGTACTGCGACGCGCACTCGGCCACGTGCAGGCCGGTGATCGTGGCGTCGGCGCCGGCGACCAGCACGGCCTCCAACGCGGCCGCGTTGCCGTGCCGGAACGACACGTCGTCGAGACGGATGCGGGTGCCGCCGATCCGGACGGCGCGGCCGTCGGTGCCGGCCCCGGTCGTGGACCCGAAGCGCAGGTCCGCGAACGTGCACGAGTCGGCCTGCTCGCCGATCTCGAGGAACCGGCGCGCCGTGTTGCCGCCGCGCACGCCGCGGACGTGGCTGTCCCAGACCTTGCGGGTGAAGATGACGAACGACCCGGCGCCGGCGGTGTCGCCGAGCGCGAGGCCGTCGAACCGGACCCGGTGCGCGTTGGAGACGACGACGTAGTTGTAGCCGGTCGAGTGGCAGGTGATGTCACTGAAGGCGATGTCGTGGACGTCGGCGCCGCCGAGGTCGGCCGTGCTGGTGGTGCCGCCCGGGTAGTACGAGAGGTCGACTCCGGCGGTCTGGCCCTCGATGCTGATGACGGCGAACGTCGACCGGGGCTCGGTGGCCGCCTCGTACACCGTCACGTCGCGGCAGCGGATGTTCGAGCAGTGGTACTGGAACGTCAGCGCCTTGCGCCCGATGCGGGAGAAGTAGAGGTTGTCGACCTGCACGTCGCGGCAGAACGAGCCGCCGAGGCCGTTGTCGTTCGACGCGTTGCTGGTGTCGAGGTGCAGCCCGCTCACCCGGACGCCCTGCACGTAGCGCTGCGGTGGCCCGTCCGGCGTCGACGGCGCCGAACCGTGGATGCCCAGCAGCTCGCCCGCCCCGCGGGGTCCCGACACCAGCGTGATCCTCGAGCGCAGTCCGTCACCGAACCAGTGGGTGCCGTCGACCAGCAGGCTGATGGAGTCCGTCGTCAGGTAGGCGCCGTCGACCCCCGGCACGTACACCGTCCCGCCCAGGCGCGCCGCCGCCTGCAGCGCGAGCGTGTCGTCGGTCCCGGTTCCCGCGGCGACGTCGTAGTCGCCGACCGCGCCCAGCGCTCGCACCGACACCACGTCCTCGGCCAGCTCCCACCAGGCGCCGTCGCGGGTGCGCAGGTGCCAGCGGTCCGGCTCGGCCGGCGCCGCGTCGAGCCGCCGGTAGAGCGCGCCGCCGCCGTCGCCCGCCTCGGCGTACCCGCAGGTCCGCAGGGCCCGCACCCGGCCGTTGACGATCCGCTGCTCCGCGGCCGCCCGCGACGGCACCGTCTCGGCCTCCGCACCCGAAGGATCGGCGGCGACGGCGACAGGCGCACCAGCCGCCGCCACCGCCCCCGCTGCTCCCACTCCGGCTGCTCCCAGCAACGAACGTCGGGTCAGCGGCGACACGGTCATGGCGACTCCTCGAAGGCGGCGATGCGAACGGGAAGAGAGCAGGACGAAGCAGAGCGCGGGCCAGAGAACGGCCCGCCCCCGAACGGTGCGAGTGACGAGACCTACAGCGGCCCGGTGCGATCCAGCCGGGTGAGAATGGGGGCGTAGTGGTCGGACAGGGCGTCCTGGACGGCGGCGGCGTCGCCCCCGAGCGCCGCCCGGTAGATGGCGTCGTGCTGGCGGTAGGTGTCGGACGGCCGGTCGTCGGCGATCTCGGCGCGCTGCTCGACGGCGCGGCTCATGGTCAGCCAGAACGCGTCGAGGAGCTTGAGGGCGACGGCGTTGCCGGCGTCGGCGAACATGGTGCGGTGGAAGCGGCGGTCCTCGTCGAGGACGTCCTCGCCGCGGTCGGCCTTCTCCTTCATCTCACTGAGGATCTGCTCGAGCTCGGACCGGGTGCGGTCGGTCATGTTGCGCACCGCGCGCTCGATGAGGTCGTTCTCGACCGCGCGGCGCACCTCCAGCAGGTCGGCCAGCTCGCTGGAGTCGAACAGCAGGTTGAACGGGAGGTTGTCGATCAGCAGAGACAGCGAGAAGTCCTTGACGAACACACCGCTGCCGCGCCGGGTCTCGAGGATGCCGAGGGACACCAGGCCCTTGACCGCCTCGCGGACGGAGTTGCGGCTGACGCCGAGCTGCTGGGCCAGCGCGCCTTCGGCGGGCAGGCCGTCGCCGGCGCGCAGGCCGTTGGTGAGGATGTAGTCGCGCAGTGCCGTCTGCACCGACTCGTGCAGACTCGGCGGCCGCGGCAGCGCCGTCAGTCGCGTGAGTTGGTCCCCCTGGGCCACGTGCACTCCTCCCGGCATGGCAACGATTTGTAGGATAACCGAGCAATGTCCGGTGCCACAAGCGCTGAACGCCCGACACACAGCGACGCTGCAGGCGGACGGTGCCACCTGCAGCGTCCTGCGCGCGAACGGCGCGCTGCTATTCGTCCAGGTCGCGCTCCAGCAGTGCGACGAGGGAGTCGAGGGCCTGGTCGGCCTTGTCGCCCTCGGCGGACAGGATGACCTGGTCGCCCTGTTCGACGCCGAGGGTCATGATCGACAGGATGCTGGAGGCGTCGACCGGCTCGCCGTCGGGCTTGCGGATCGAGACCTTCGTGGGCTGTTCCCCGGCGGCCTTGACGAAGACAGCGGCGGGCCGGGCGTGCAGCCCGGCCTTGCTTGCGACGACTGCGGTGCGCTCGGGCACGGCGTCTCCTCTGCTGAGGTCGTGTGTGGTGCGGACCAAGCCTATCCGCCGCCGCCCGGGACGACCCTGATCAGGCGGCCGGGGCGGACGGTTTCGCATTACCGGGCCGCGACGGTGAATACTGGGCCTGACATGCGTGCCCCCCGTCGACGTGGGGCGTGAGCCCGGACGGCCGGGGACTGCCGTCCGACCCGAACGGAGCGTCTATGCCCATCGCCACTCCCGAGGTCTATGCCGAGATGATCGACCGGGCCAAGGCCGGCTCGTTCGCCTATCCCGCCATCAACGTGACGTCGTCGCAGACGATCAACGCGGCGATCCGCGGGTTCGCCGAAGCCGAGAGCGACGGCATCATCCAGATCTCCACCGGGGGTGCCGAGTACATCTCCGGCCCGACCATCAAGGACCGCGTCCGGGGTGCCGCGGCGTTCTCCGCCTTCGCCTACGAGGTCGCGCAGAGCTACGACGTGCAGATCGCGCTGCACACCGACCACGCGCCGCTCGACGCCGTCGAGCAGTGGGTGAAGCCGCTGCTCGCGCTGTCGACCGAGCGGGTGAAGAACGGCCAGGCCCCGCTGTTCAACTCGCACATGTGGGACGGCTCGGCCGTGCCGCTCGACCAGAACCTCAAGGTGGCCGAGGAGCTGCTGGCGCTGTCGGCCGACGCGCACACCATCCTCGAGATCGAGGTCGGTGTCGTCGGCGGCGAGGAGGACGGCGTCGCCCACGAGATCAACGAGAAGCTCTACACCACGGTCGAGGACGGCCTGGCCACCGCCGAGGCGCTCGGCCTGGGCGAACGCGGCCGGTACATCGTGGCGCTGACCTTCGGCAACGTGCACGGCGTCTACAAGCCGGGCAACGTCAAGCTGCGTCCCGAGATCCTGCGCGACATCCAGCAGGCCGTCGGCGAGCGCTACGGCAAGGAGAAGCCGTTCGACCTGGTCTTCCATGGCGGCTCCGGCTCGACGGCGGAAGAGATCGGCGCGGCCGTCGACTACGGCGTCGTGAAGATGAACATCGACACCGACACGCAGTACGCGTTCACCCGCCCCGTCGTGGCGCACATGTTCACCAACTACGACGGCGTGCTGAAGGTCGACGGCGAGGTCGGCAACAAGAAGGCCTACGACCCCCGCGCCTGGGGCAAGCTGGCCGAGGCGGGACTCGCGCAGCGCGTCGTCGAGGCCACCCAGCAGCTGCGGTCGGCCGGTCAGAAGATTCGCTGATGCCGGGCGAGAACCTGCTGCCGGGCCCGCCCGAGACGTTCCTGCCCGACGACCCCACGGCCCGCGAGGCGCTGGCGTCGGGCATCGACCCCGCCACCGTGGCGGCGGCCCACCCGGCGTTCTCGCCGGCGTGGGCCGACCTGGCCGACCGCGCGTTCGCGGCGGGCGACCCGGTCACGTCGTACGCGTTCGCCCGCACCGGCTACCACCGCGGGCTGGACCAGCTGCGCCGAGCCGGGTGGCGGGGCAGCGGCCCCATCCCGTGGGCGCACGAGCCGAACCGCGGCTTCCTGCGCTCGCTGAACGCGCTCGGCCGCGCCGCCGAGGCCATCGGCGAGACCGACGAGGCCACCCGGTGCGCCCAGTTCCTCCGCGACTCCAGCGAGGAAGCCGCCGCCGCGCTCAGCGCCTCGGAGTAGGGGGAGACCCACCGCATGCCCGCCATCGTGCTCGTCGGCGCCCAATGGGGCGACGAAGGGAAAGGCAAGGCCACCGACCTCATCGGCGGCCAGGTCGACTACGTCGTCAAGTTCAACGGCGGCAACAACGCCGGCCACACCGTGGTCATCGACGGCGAGACCTACGCGCTGCACCTGCTGCCGTCGGGCATCCTGACGCCGAGCGTCACGCCGGTCATCGGCAACGGCGTCGTCATCGACCTCGGTGTGCTGTTCGAGGAGCTCGACGGCCTCGAGGCCCGCGGCGTCGACACGTCGAAGCTGGTCGTGAGCGCCAACGCGCACCTGATCCCGTCGTACAACCGCACGCTGGACAAGGTGACCGAGCGCTTCCTCGGCAAGCGGCGGATCGGCACCACCGGCCGCGGCATCGGCCCCACCTACGCGGACAAGATGTCGCGCGTCGGGCTGCGGGTGCAGGACCTCTTCGACGAGAAGATCCTGCGGCAGAAGGTCGAAGGCGCGCTCGAGCAGAAGAACCAGCTGCTGGTCAAGGTCTACAACCGGCGCGCGGCCGACGTCGACGAGGTGGCCGACGAGCTGCTGGCCTACGCCGACCGGCTGCGGCCCATGGTCACCGACACCGCGCTGCTGCTCGACCAGGCGCTCACCGACGGCAAGGTCGTCATCATGGAGGCCGGCCAGGCCACGCTGCTCGACGTCGACCACGGCACCTACCCGTTCGTCACCTCGTCGAACGCGACGGCGGGCGGCGCCAGTACGGGCTCGGGCATCCCGCCGACGCGCATCGACGGCGTCATCGCGGTGCTCAAGGCCTACACCACCCGCGTCGGCGAGGGCCCGTTCCCCACGGAGCTCTTCGGCGACGACGGCGACCGCTTGCGCAAGGCGGGCGGCGAGTTCGGCACGACGACGGGCCGGCCGCGGCGCTGTGGCTGGCTCGACACCGTCATCGGCCGCTACTCCACCCGCATCAACGGCACGACCGACCTCGTCGTCACCAAGCTCGACGTGCTGACGGGCTACGACCCGGTGCCGGTCTGCGTCGCCTATGACATCGACGGCGTGCGGCACGACGAGATGCCCATGACGCAGACGGAGTTCCACCACGCCGTCCCGATCTTCGAGTACTTCGAGGGCTGGGACGACGACATCACCGGCGCCCGCACCCTCGACGACCTCCCGCCGGCCGCCCGCCGCTACCTCGAGGCCGTCGAGGACATGTGCAAGGCCCCGGTCTCGGCGGTCGGCGTCGGCCCCGGGCGCGAGCAGATCGTCGCCATCAGGGACCTGGTGCGCTGAGCCGCCGCTCAGCAGCGGTCAGGACGTCGGGCGGCCCATGGTGCGGCCGCCCGGCGTCTCGCGCAGCGTCGTGAACCCCAGGTGCTCGTAGAACGCGATGGCCCGGGCGTTCGCCGCGCCCACGCCCAGGTGCACGCCGGGCGCCCCGGCCTCGCGCAGCGCGTCGAGCAGCCGCTGCATCAGCGCCCGCCCCATGCCGCGGCCCTGCGTGCGGGGGAGCAGGTCGATGTGCAGGTGGGCGGGGTAGTCGGCGACGATCGCCGGGTCGGCCGCGTGCGGCCGGTGCAGGACCTCGACGTAGTGGGCGTCGCGAGTCCCGTCCGGGAACGTGCCGATCGGGTACCGCGCGCGCAGCGGCGGCCACCACTCACGCTCGCACTCGCGCTCGAACGCCGGGGTGTCGCGGGCGCCCAGCACGTAACCGGCCGGCTCGCCGTCGTCGACCACGAACGCCAGCGACGGCTCGAACCGCAGGTACGGGCCGACGAAGATCTCACCGAGCAGCCGCGGGTCGGCGAACTGGCCGGTCGCGTCGGCACCGCTGTCGCCGGTGCGCAGGCAGACGTCGTAGAGCGCGTCCTCGTCGCCGGGCGCGTACGGTCGGATGATCACGAAGCGATTCCCTCTCCGGTCAGGCCGCGCAGCGTCACGTCGATGACGCGGTCGACGGCGGCTCCGTACGTCTCGGAGGCGACCGTGGCCAGCGGGCCGTCGAGCGCCAGCCGGGCGATGCCGTGCACGGCCGCCCAGGCGGCGATCTCGGCCATGGGCCGGCGCTGCGCCGGAAGCCGGCCGGCCGCGACGAGCTCGTCCATGACCCGCGCGACCAGCGCGAGCGGAGCCGGCAGGTCGTCGAACGGCAGCGCGCCCTTCTCGCAGAACGCGACCCGGAACAGCCCCGGCTCGCGCAGCGCGAAGTCGACGTAGGCCCGGCCGAGCGCCTCGAGCCGGTCGCCGGGGTCCTGAACGGCGGCGACCCGCTCGCGCATCGCCTCGTCCAACGCCTGGAACGCGCGGTCCTTCACGCCCGCCAGGAGGTACTCGGCGTTCTCGAAGTGCCGGTAGGCCGCGGTGGGGCTGACGCCCACGATGCGCGAGGCCGCGCGGACACCGACGGCGTCGGGCCCGCCCTCCTCGGCCAGCCGGGCGCCGGCCGCCAGCAGGGCGTTGCGGAGGTCGCCGTGGTGATACCTCGGTCGCGTCGGCTCGGCCACAGGTTTCCCTTGCCTCGTGGGACTCGCCGCCGCGTGGGACCTCGCGGTCGGCGCCAGACCTTGTGATGTTGACACCCACCCACATCGATGGCAAGTTAACACCTGTCAAGTTTACGGCTGCCCACATCTGTGAGGAACGCACATGCTGGACCAACTCGCGGCCTTCGTCGTGCGCCATGCCCGGGCGGTCCTGGCCGTCGCCGTCGTCGTGCTCGCCGGCGCGGGGGTCGTCGGCGCCGGCGCGTTCGGCCAGCTGCGGTCCGAGGGCTTCACCGACCCCGAGGCCGAGTCCGTCGCGGCGGCCGAGCTGATCGACGCGGCCGGCGGGCAGGCCGACCTGGTGCTGCTGGCCACCGCCGGATCCGGCACCGTCGACGACGCCGCGGCCGCCGGCACCGCGCTGACTGAGCGGATCGCCGCCGACCCGGCGGTGACCGGTGCGCGGTCGTACTGGACCACGGGCGCGCCGACGCTGCGCTCCGAGGACGGCACCCAGGCGCTGGTCCTGGTGACACTGGCCGATCCGGACTCCGACGCCGCGGCCGCCGTCGTCGACTCCTTCCGCACCGGCGACGCCGGCGACCAGGAGGGCCTGACCGTGGTCGCCGGTGGGCCGGCGGTGGTCCAGGACGACGTCGTCGAGCAGGTGGCCGCCGACCTGCTGGTGGCCGAGGCGATCGCCGTCCCGCTGATCCTCGTGCTGCTGGTGTTCGCGTTCGGGAGTCTCGTCGCGGCGCTGCTACCGCTGGCCATCGGCGCGATCGCGATCGTCGGGACGTTCGCCGAGCTGGCGATCCTGGCCGCGAACACCGACGTCTCCGTCTTCTCGATCAACCTGACGACGGCGCTCGGCCTGGGTCTGGCCATCGACTACGCACTCCTGGTGGTCGGCCGGTTCCGCGAGGAGCTCGCGCACGACGGCGACGTGCCGGCCGCCGTCGTGCGGACGGTGCGCACGGCCGGACGGGCGGTCGTGTTCAGCGGCCTGGCGGTCGCGGCGGCGCTGGCCGCTCTGCTGGTCTTCCCGCTGTACTTCCTGCGCTCGTTCGCCTACGCCGGCATCGGGGTCGTCGCGATCTCCGTCGTCGCCGTGCTGACGGTGCTGCCGGCCCTGCTCACCGTGCTCGGCCACCGGGTCGACGCGGGCCGGGTGCCGTGGACCCGTGGCGCCCGCAGCGCCGAGGCGCCGTTCTGGGGCCGGCTCGCCCGCGGGGTCATGCGCCGGCCCGCGCTCGCGGTGCTGCCGGTGGCCGGCGTGCTGCTGGCGCTGGCCGCACCGGTGCTCGACATCACCTTCGGCATGCCCGACGACCGCGTGCTGCCGACGTCGGCAGAGAGCCGCCAGGTCGGCGACGCGCTGCGCGACGACTTCCCGGCCGGCGAGGCCAACGCGCTCGACGTGGTCACGACCGGGCCGGTCGACGAGGCCGCGCTCGCGGCCTACACCGACCGTCTGGCCGGGCTCCCCGGGGTGGAGGTCGTGGAGGTCCAGTCGTCGGCCCCCGGGCACGAGCTGATCTCCGTCGTCACCGCCGCCGACCCGACCTCCGGCGCGGCCCGCGACCTGGTCCGCGACGTTCGCGCGGTGCCACCGCCCGACGGGACGGACGCGCTGGTCGGCGGCTCGAGCGCACAGCTGGTGGACACCCTGGACGCCGTCGGCGCCGGGCTGCCGGTGGCCGCCGCGATGATCGCCCTGACGACGTTCGTGATCCTGTTCCTCTTCACCGGCAGCGTCGTGCAGCCGGTCCGGGCACTGCTGTCGAACGTGCTGGTGCTCGCCGCGACGTTCGGCGTGCTGGTCATGGTCTTCCAGGACGGCGCCCTGTCGTCCGTGCTCGGCTTCACACTGGCGCCGCTGAACACCGCGATGCTCCTGCTGGTGTTCTGCATCGTCTTCGGGCTCTCGATGGACTACGAGGTGTTCGTCATGAGCCGGATCCGCGAGCAGCTCGACGCGGGCGCGAGCATCCACGACGCCACCGTCGCCGGCCTCGCCCGCACCGGGCGCATCGTGACGACGGCGGCGGCGCTGCTCGCGGTCTCGTTCTTCGCGTTCATCACCGGGCAGGTGAGCTTCCTGCAGCTGTTCGGGCTCGGCTGCGGGCTGGCGATCCTGCTCGACGCGACGGTGGTCCGCGGGGTCCTGGTGCCGGCGTCGATGCGGCTGCTCGGCCGGCACGCCTGGTACGCGCCGCGAGCGCTGCGCCGGCTGCACGCCCGGGTCGGCCTCAGCGAGGCATAGGACAAGATGGACCGGTGATCGTCGCCGTTCCCCTGGTGAACCCCTGGATCGAGCTGGAACCGTTGACGGTGGCGCATCGGGGTGAGCTCGAGGCCGCCGTCTCGGAGCCGGACGAGCTGTTCCGCTGGGTGTTCACCTGGCGGCCGGACCCGGACGGCGGGCTGGCCGGGCCGCTGCGGCAGTCGCTGGACAAGGCCGCGCGCGGCGAGGTCGCGGCCTGGGCGATCCGTCGCCGCGCCGACGGCCGGGTCGTCGGGTCCACGTCCTACCTCGACATCGACGCGGCCAACCGGCGGGTCGAGGTGGGGTCGACGTGGATCGGCCCGGCGTGGTGGCGCACCGAGGTCAACACGGCGACGAAGCTGCTGGTCATCGGGCACGCGTTCGAGACGCTCGGGCTCGAGCGGGTGGCACTGAAGACCGACCACCGCAACGAGCGGTCGCAGCGGGCCATCGAGCGGCTGGGCGCGCGGCGCGAGGGCGTGCTGCGCCACCACATGCGCCGCCCCGACGGCAGCTGGCGCGACACCGTCTACTACTCGATCCTGAGCGCGGAGTGGCCGGCTGTCAGGGAGCGGCTGCTCGCGGCCCTCGGGTCAGCCGACCAGGTGGGCCCGTAGCGCGGCGGTGTCGTCGGCGGTCCAGCCGTGCAGCCCGAGCCAGCGGTCGGCGCTGCCGAACTCGGTCTCGATGAAGTCGAGGAAGGCGTGCATCGACTCCGCACGCGGCAGGTTCTCGTGGTGGGGCCGGCCCTCGAGGTCGGCGGCATAGGTGGCCGTCGCCTTGAGCCGGCTCATGATGGCGTCGATGCGCTCGCCGGTCTGCACGTAGTCGTCGACGATGGCCTGCCGGTCGACGCCGGCGACGGACAGCGCCAGGGCGCACACCACACCGGTGCGGTCCTTGCCGGCCGCGCAGTGCACCAGCGTGGCGCCGTCGGACGCCGTCATCGTGCGCAGCGCCGCCACGACGTTTCCGGGCCGGTTGCGCAGGTAGTTGGTGTAGTAGACGCCGGTGTCGACCCAGATGGCGTCGTTGCCGCCGGACCACGGCAGCACGCTGTCGGCCTCGACGTCGGTGGTGGTGCCGACCTCGGGATAGAGCGACAGGTGGTGGACGGTGACCTCGGGCACCCGGGTCAGCGGGCCCGGCCCCTCGGACGTGACCTCGAAGGTCGTGCGCAGGTCGACGACGTCGCGCAGGCCGTGCTCACCGGTGAGCACGCGGACGTCGTCGTCGATGAGGTCCTGCAGGTTGTCGGAGCGCAGGACCCGGCCGAACCGGGTGGCGCCGCCGTCAGTCGTGGGCAGCCCGCCGAGGTCGCGGACGTTGACCGCGCCGACGAGGTCGATCCATCGTTCGCTCATCACCGTCCACCGTAATGGATGGTGTCGCCGGGCCCGCCCGATAGGGTCGGCGTCCGTGAAGGTACTCGTCATCGGTTCCGGCGCGCGAGAGCACGCCCTGGTCCGCTGCCTGCTGCGCGACCCCGAGGTCTCCGAGCTGCACGCGGCGCCGGGCAACGCGGGCATCGCCGCCGACGTCGCCGTCCACTCGGTCGTGGCGGACCAGCCCGAGGCGGTCGCCGACCTGGCCGCGCGGCTGGGGGTCGACCTCGTCGTCGTCGGGCCCGAGGGTCCGCTGGTCGCGGGCGTCACCGACGCCGTCAAGGCGCGCGGCATCGCCTGCTTCGGGCCGTCGGCGCGCGCGGCGAAGCTCGAGGGGTCGAAGGCCTTCGCGAAGGAGATCATGGCCGCGGCCGGCGTGCCGACGGCCATGGCGGTGGTCTGCGAGACCCGCGCCGAGATCGAGGCCGCACTGGACCGCTTCGGCGCGCCGTACGTCGTGAAGGACGACGGCCTGGCCGCCGGCAAGGGCGTCGTCGTCACCGACGACCGCGAGGCCGCCATCGCACACGCCGAGGCCTGCGGCCGCGTGGTCATCGAGGAGTACCTCGACGGCCCCGAGGTCTCGCTGTTCTGCGTCACCGACGGCCGGGTGGCGGTGCCGCTCACGCCGGCCCAGGACTTCAAGCGCGCCCACGACGGCGACGAGGGCCCCAACACCGGCGGCATGGGCGCCTACACGCCGCTTCCGTGGGCGCCGGACGACCTGGTCGCCGACGTCATGGAGCGCGTCGTCCAGCCGACCATCGACGAGATGCTGCGCCGCGGCACGCCGTTCGCCGGACTGCTCTACACGGGCCTGGCGCTCACGTCGCGCGGCGTGCGCGTCGTCGAGTTCAACGCCCGGTTCGGCGACCCCGAGACGCAGGCCGTGCTGATCCGGCTGCGCTCCGGCCTCGGCGGGCTGCTGCGCTCCGCCGCGACGGGGACGCTCGCCCAGCACCCGGAGCCGGTGTGGCAGGACGGCTCCGCCGTCACCGTCGTCGTCGCCGCCCACGGCTACCCGGCGGCGCCGCGCACCGGCGACCGCATCGAGGGCCTGGCCGAGGCGGCCGCCGTCAAGGGCGTCGAGGTGCTGCACGCCGGCACCCGGCTCGACGCCGACGGTGCCGTGGTGTCCAGCGGCGGCCGGGTGCTCTCGGTCACCGGCGTGGGCGAGGACCTCGACGAGGCCCGCGCCCGCGCCTACGAGGCCGTCGGGCTGATCTCGCTCGAGGGCAGCCACCACCGCACCGACATCGCGCTGCAGCGCGGATGAACGCTGCGGCGCCGACGAGCACCGGCCGGCCGGTGCGCTACGTCGCGGGGCTCCCGCAGCCGCCGCGCGCGCTCGTCATGGGCGTCGTGAACGTGACGCCCGACTCCTTCTCCGACGGCGGGTTCTGGTACGAGCCCGGCGACGCCATCGAGCACGGGCTGCAGCTGGTCTCGCAGGGTGCGGACCTGGTCGACGTCGGCGGCGAGTCCACCCGCCCGGGCGCGGAGCGGCCGACGCCCGACGAGGAACGACGGCGCGTGCTTCCGGTCATCCGCGAGCTGGCCGCGGCCGGCGCCGTCGTCTCCGTCGACACCATGCGGGCCGAGGTCGCGGCACCCGCGCTCGAGGCCGGGGCCCGGCTGGTCAACGACGTGTCCGGCGGGCTGGCCGACCCGGACATGCTGCGCGTCGTGGCCGAGGCGGGCGTCCCCATCGTGCTGATGCACTGGCGCGGGCACTCCGACCACATGCAGGAGCAGGCGGTGTACGGCGACGTCGTCGCGGACGTGCTGGCCGAGCTGCGGCCGCGGGTCGACGCCGCTTTGGCCGCCGGCATCCGGCCCGAGCACATCGCCGTCGACCCGGGGCTCGGTTTCGCCAAGACCTGGGACCACAACTGGACGCTGCTGGCCCGGCTGGCCGAGCTGCACGCGCTGGAGCTGCCGCTGCTGGTCGCGGCGTCGCGCAAGACGTTCCTGGGCGAGCTGCTGGCCGACCCGGCGACCGGCGAACGCCGTCCGCCGGCCGGCCGCGACGCCGCCACCGACGCGCTGTCGACGACGATCGCGCTGGCCGGCGCCTGGTGCGTCCGGGTGCACACCGTGCCCGCCACGCTCGACGCCGTCCGGGTCGCGGCCCGCCTGGCGCGGGGATGAGCCGGACCGTGGCCGATCGCACCTCCGACCGGGGCGCCGTGACCAGGGCTGGGCGACTAGGGTCGCCCGTGGGGGGCCGTGCACACCGGCGTCGGCCGGGGGCCGAAGGCTCCCCGCGAGTCGTCGGTCCAGGACGGTCGAACGTCGGAGTGGGCGAGCGTGGCGTGCACGGCCCGAACCGTGAGGAGAAGTCGAGTGCCTGACCGCATCGAGCTGCACGGCCTGACCGCCCGCGGACGCCATGGCTGGTTCGACCACGAACGGGAGAACGGCCAGACCTTCGTCGTCGACGTCGCACTCGACGTCGACGTGCGCGCGGCGGCTGAGACCGACGACCTGACCGACACCGTCGACTATGGCAGTCTTGCGGAGCGGGTGGTCGGCCTCGTCTCGGGGGAGCCGGTCCGACTGGTCGAGACGCTCGCCCAGCGCATCGCCGACCTCTGCCTGGAAGACCCCAGGATAGAGGCCGCGGAAGTGACCGTGCACAAGCCGGAGGCGCCGCTGACGGTGCCGTTCGGCGACGTGACCGTGACGATTCGAAGGGCCAGAACGTGACCAATGTCCCCAACCCCAACGTCGTCGACGCCGACACCCTGACCGGTGATCTGCGTCCGCTGCGGCGCACGGCGTTCGCGCTGGGCAGCAACCTGGGCGACCGCATCGAGTTCCTGCAGGCGGCCGTCGACACGCTGACCGACTCCTCGGAGATCGTGCCGGTGGCGGTGTCGCCGGTGTACGAGTCCGAGGCGGTGGACGCCCCGGCCGACTCCCCGAAGTTCCTCAACGCCGTCCTCGTCGTCGACACCACCCTGTCGCCGCGCTCGCTCATGGAACGGGCGCAGTCCACCGAGGCCGCCTACGGCCGCACCCGCGGCGTGCCGAACGCGCCGCGCACCCTCGACATCGACGTGCTGGCGGTCGGCGACGTCACCTCCGACGACGACGACCTGCGGGTGCCGCACCCGAGGCTGGCCGAACGCGCCTTCGTGCTCGTCCCGTGGGCCGACGTCGACCCCGAGTTCACCGTTCCCGGCCTCGGCCGCGTCGTCGAGCTCAGCTCCGCCGTCGACGCCACCGGCGTGCGCCGGCTGGACGAGACGCTCGAGATCCCGGCCTGACGGCCACCGTGCAGCGGACGAAGATCGGCTCGCTGATCTGGGTCGCCCTCGTGGCGGTCCCGATCGGCTGGTCGATCGGCCGGGTGGTCGACGCCATGTCCGGCGCGCTCCCGCCCGTGCCCTGGGTGCTGCCGCTGCTGCTGATCTTCCTCGCGATCGCGATGTTCGCCGGCGCCCGCGCGGTGACCGGCTGGATCACCGAGCGCCGCTTCGACCGGCGCATCGACGCCCTGCGCGTGGCCCGCTCGGTCGCCCTCGCCAAGGCGTCGGAGTACTTCGGCGCGGTCCTCGTGGGCATCTACACCGGTCTCGGGCTGCTCGCCCTCGACGCACTCGACTCCCCGATGGGCCGCAACCGCGCCGTCCTGTCCGCCGCCGTCGTGGTGGCCGCCGTGGTCCTGACGGTGGCAGCGGTGCGGCTGGAGCGGGCCGGCGAGGTCCCGCCGCCGTCCGACGAGGACAACGGCGCTCACCCGGCCTGAGTGGGCTTCCCCAGGAACTCCGTCAGCAGCGCCGTCACCTCGGCCGGCCGCTCGATGGAGGGCAGGTGCCCGGTGTCGTCCAGGTCGACCCGCTTCGCGCCGGGGATCCCCTCGCTGAGCAGGCCGGACACCTCCTGGACGTACGACAGGTCCGCGAGCCCGTTGACCACCAGCGTGGGGGCGGCGATCTCGTGCAGCCGGCCCTTCGCCGGCGGCCGCGCGCCCAGCTCGGTGGACGCCGGTCCGCCCCACTCGCGCTCGAACACGAGCCGGCACATGCGCATCGCCTGCTCCCAGACGCAGGGGTCGAGGTCGGAGGGCTCCCGGTCCGGCCCTACGGCCATGAGCCGCAGCTGCGCCTCCGCCATCGCGTCGACGTCGGCCGGGTCGATCTGCTCGGCCGTGCGGTCGCGGTAGCGCTGCAGCCGTTCGGCCGGCACCGCGGCGAGGATGCGATCGCGGGCGAGCTCCAGCATCGCCGCCGGCCACTCGTGCCCGGACAGCCCGGACGCGATGAGCGCCAGCGACCTCACCCGCTCCGGCGCCGCCAGCGCGACGTCGACGGCGTAGGCGCCGCCGTAGGAGTTGCCGGCCAGCGCGGCCCGCTCGATGCCGAGGGCGTCCATGAGCGCCAGCAGGTCGGCGTGGTGGGCGAACTCCCCGGCGGCGTCGCCTGACTCGCCGTACCCGCGCCAGTCGTACCGGACCACGCGGTACCCGGTGGCGGCCAGGGCGGTGAACTGGTGGTCCCACATGCGGCGATCGCCCAGCGCCCCGTGGACGAGAATCACGACCGGGCCGTACCCGGCATCGTCGTAGGCGAGATCGGCTCCGTTGACGTGCACCTTCGGCATGGCGAGCACCGTAACCCGCTCACGCGCGCGAGCCTTCTCCGCTCTGCCACGAGCAGAGCGGAGACCCGGATGACAGCCCGTAGACCTCGGCCCGGGAGCGCTGGTGAATGCGGGACGGAAGTTCCTGGTGTGGCCCGGCGTGTGAAGTCCGATTCGCGCCGTACAAGAAGGTACGGTGACGCCCATGGCCTCCGTCCGTCACCGCCGCCGACTCACCGCTGTCCGCCTGCTCGCCGTCGCCGCACCGGCGGCGGCCATCGCGCTGACAGCTGCCGCCCTGGTCATCGACGGGCCGTGGCCTCGCATCGCCGCCGCCGCCGGCGCCGTTGCGGCCACCGTCCTGGGTGCCTTCGTGCTGCGTCTCGAGCGCAAGCTGCGCGTCGAGGTGGCAACGGTGCGAGCCGAGCAGGCCGCCGAGTACTCCGAGGCGCACGCCCGGTACTCCGAGGAGCACCGCGAGTTCACCGACCACATGGTCGGCCTGCTCGACGTCGCGTCTGAGCGCATCGACGTCATGCGGGGCAAGCTGGACATGCTCGAGGCCGAGATCGCGGCCGCCCGCAGCGCCCGCCCCGGCGCGTCGACGCCCAGCGTCGAACTGGCCCGGCTGGCCGAGGGTGCGGAGTGGAACGACCTGTGGCCCGACCTCTCCGAGGCCCCGACGGTGGTCGACCTCATCAAGTGGGAGGACAAGAACACCGAGCTGCTCCCTGAGGTCGACCTCAAGAAGAGCTCCGCCCCGGTCGAGCGCCAGGAGCGCAGCGCCTGACGGCTGCCCGGCCGGCCGCACGAACCGCCTGACGGAGGCCCCTCAGGCGTTCTGCACCGACTCGAGCACCACCTCGGCCCGGGCGACGTCCTTCGCGTCGGCCTCGACCGACCGGCGCAGGGCCGCGTGCAGCGTCGACGGTGTCAGCACGCCCAGGTAGCGGTCGTCGTCGGGGTCGAGGACGGCGATCCAGCCGGCGTTCCACTGCAGCATCTCGGCGAAGGCCACCTTGAGGGTGTCGTCGAGCCGCACCCACGCCTCCATGCGCCGGGCCCGCTCGCCCACCGAGCCGGATCCCGTCAGCATGTCGCGACCCACCCACCCGGCGAGCCCGCCGTCGCCGTCGAGCACGACCGCCCACCGCTCGTCGCCCAGCGCCGCGAGGGCCGCGGTGACGTCGTCGTCGGCACGGACGACGGTGGGGTGCTCGAGGTCGGCCGGGGTGATGGACGTGACGGAGAGCCGCTTGAGACCGCGGTCGGCGCCCACGAAGTCGGCGACGAACTCCGTGGCCGGCGCGCCGAGGATGGCGGCCGGGGTGTCGAACTGCTCGAGGAGCCCGCCCTGCTTGAACACCGCGATGCGGTCGCCGAGCCGGACCGCCTCCTCGATGTCGTGCGTGACGAACAGGATGGTCTTGCGGACGTCGCCCTGCAGCCGCAGGAACTCGTCCTGCAGCTGCGAGCGGACGACGGGGTCGACGGCGCTGAACGGCTCGTCCATGAGCAGGACGGGCGGGTCGACGGCGAGCGCGCGGGCCACGCCGACGCGCTGGCGCTGGCCGCCGGAGAGTTCGTGCGGGTACCGCCGGCCGTGCACCGCGGGGTCGAGGCCGACCAGTTCCATCAGCTCGCGCGCCCGCTCGTTCCGGCGCTTGCGCGGCCAGCCGACCAGCTGGGGGACGACGGCGATGTTCTCCTCGATGGTGCGGTGCGGGAACAGCCCGACGTTCTGGATGACGTAGCCGATGCCGCGGCGCAGGGCGACGGGGTCGGCGTCGGTGACGTCGGTGCCGTCGACGACGATGCGGCCGCCGGTGGGCTCGACCAGGCGGTTGACCATCTTCATGGTCGTGGTCTTGCCGCAGCCCGATGGGCCGACCAGCACGACCAGCTCGCCGCGCTGCACCTCGAGGGTGAGTTCCTGCACCGCCACAGTGCCGTCGGGGTATTTCTTGGACACGCGGTCGAGACGAATCATCGGCTGTTCGGTAGCGTCACGGGAATGGCGCTCTTCGGGCCCGCTCATGACGCAACCCTCGCCGACAACTGCCTCGTGCGCAACGACTGGGTGTGTGGCGAGTACGTCCGCACCCGCCGCGACGACATCACCGAGGCGCTCGGCCAGCACGTCACCATCACCGTGCTCTCCGTGGTCATCGGCTTCGCCGTGGCCCTGGTGCTGGCGGTGCTCGCCCGCCGGGTCGGCTGGCTGCGCGGCGCGATCCTCGGCACGTCGACGGCGCTGTACACCCTGCCGTCGCTGGCGATGTTCTCGCTGCTGCTGCCCTTCACCGGAATCTCCGCCACCACGGTCGTCATCGGGTTGGTGCTGTACTCGCTGACCATCCTGGTCAGGGGCATCCTGGCCGGCCTCGACGCCGTACCCGGCGACGTCCGCGAGGCGGCCGTAGGCATGGGATACGACGGCTTCCGGCTGCTGCGCAAGGTCGAGCTGCCGCTGGCCGTGCCGGCGATCTTCGCCTCGCTCCGGGTGGCGACGGTGTCGACCATCGCGCTGACGACGGTCGGCATGATCGTCAACCACGGCGGGCTGGGCAACCTCATCAACCGCGGCTTGAGCAGCAACTTCCACGCCGAGGTGCTGACGGCCTCGGTGCTCTGCGTGGTGCTGGCGCTGATCGCCGACGGACTGCTGCTCGGCCTGCAACGCGCGCTCACTCCCTGGCGACGGACGGTGACCGCATGAACGGGCTGCTGGACGGCCTGACCTGGCTGTTCGATCCGGACAACTGGTCCGGCCCCACGGGGGTGGCCACCCGGCTGGTCGAGCACTTGTGGATCAGCGGCGTGTCGGTGCTGCTCGCCTGCGCCGTCGCGCTGCCCGTCGGGCTCTGGCTCGGACACATGGGCCGGGGTGGGACGCTGGCCATCAACATCAGCAACATCGGCCGCGCGGTGCCCACCTTCGCGATCCTGGCGATGCTCTACATGACGCCGCTGGGCCTCTCGAACTGGACGACCATCATCGCGCTGGTGCTGTTCGGCATCCCACCGATCCTCACCAACACCTACGTCGGCATGCGCGAGGTCGACCGCGACGCCGTCGAGGCCGCCCGTGGCATGGGCATGAACGGCACCCAGCTGCTGCGCGGCGTCGAGCTGCCCCTGGCGACCCCGCTGATCATGGGCGGGGTGCGGCTGGCGACGGTGCAGATCGTCGCGACGGCGACCCTGGCCGCGGTGATCTCCGGCCCGGGCCTGGGCCGCATCATCACCAGCGGCTTCGGCCGCCAGGACGTGCCGCAGATCATCGGCGGCGCGATCATCGTCTGCGTGCTGGCCCTGGTGGTCGAGGGTCTGATGGCGTGGCTGCAGCGGGCCGTCGACCCCATGCGCGGGGCGCGGCGGCGCCGGGGGCCCCTACCCGATCGTGACCGGGGAATGCCGGTGATACGGGACGAGGTTGTCAGTGGCGCGTAGTTGAGTTGCTCTGAACGCGGGCGCTGTCCAGGTGCTCGCCGGACACGCGTGACGGCCGAAAGGGCCGTCACGGGACACAGAAGGTGACACCGGTGAATGTCATGACCATGAGCAGACGTGCGGCCGTGCTGGCCGCCACGGCCGGCCTGGCGCTGTCGCTGACGGCGTGCGGCGGCGACGACGACCCGTTCGAAGAGGGCGAGGGCGGCGGCGACTCGACGGCCACTGAGGGCAGCGGAGGCGAGGGCGGCGGCGGTGAGCTCACCGTCGGCGGCGCCAACTTCACCGAAATGCTGATCATGCAGGAGATGTACGCGGCGCTGCTCGAGAACGCCGGGTACACCGTCGACATCCAGTCCGTCGACGCGCGCGAGATCTACGAGCCGGCGCTCGAGAGCGGCGAGATCGACGTCGTCCCCGAGTACCTCGCCACGTTCGCCGAGTTCCTCAACGGCGCCATCAACGGTCCCGACGCGCCGTCCAGCGCGCCCGTCGCCACCTCCGACGCGCAGGAGACGGCCGACGCCGCCCGTCCGCTGGCCGAGCAGCGCGGGCTGACCCTCCTCGACCCGGCCGAGGCGGCCAGCCAGAACGCGTTCGCCGTCACCCGGCAGTTCGCCGACGAGAACGGCCTCACCACGCTGTCCGACCTCGGCGCGCTGGGCCAGCCCATCACGCTGGCCGCGGTCGAGGAGTGCCCCGACCGCCCGTTCTGCGAGCCGGGCCTCGAGTCGGTCTACGGCCTCGACATCGTCGACCCGCCGCTGGCCACCGGGTTCAGCACCAGCGAGACCAAGCAGGCGGTCCAGCGTGGCGACGCGCAGCTGGGTCTGGTCGGCACCACCGACGGCACGCTCGACCAGTTCGACCTGGTGACGCTCGAGGACGACCAGGGCCTGCAGGCGGCGGACAACCTCGTGCCGGTCGTCAACACCGAGACTGCGGGCGACCCCGCCATCGCCGAGGTGCTCAACCAGCTGGCCGACGTGCTCACCACCGAGGACCTCGCCACGATGAACGCGCAGGTCGACGCCGAGCGGCAGCAGGCCGCCGACGTCGCGCAGGCATACCTCGAGGAGAAGGGGCTGCTCTGACCCCGATCAGCGCGCTCGACGTCCTCGACTGGCGGCGCCGGGTCCACGCGCTCTACGCCCGCGTGCGGGCCGAGAGCGAGGCGGACCCGGCGCGCGCCCACGAGATCTGGGTCGCCGGCCGAGACGAGCTGGTCCGCAGCCATCCCGCGTCACCCGTCCCGCCCGAGGCGCGCGACGGGTACGCGGGGCTGCGGCACGCTCCCTACGATCCGAGCCTGCGGTTCGTGCTGCCGGTCGACCCCGACGTCGAGCCGCAGCGGCTCGAGGTCCCCACGGCCACCGACGGCGTGGTCCCGTTCGAGCTGGTCGGGCGGCTGCACCTGCCGCTGGGCGACCTCGACGTGTGGTGGCTCGACTCCTACGGCGGCGGGATCTTCGTGCCGATCAAGGACGCCTCCGCCGGCCGGGTGACGTACGGCGGCGGGCGCTACCTGCTCGACACCGTGAAGGGCGCCGACCTCGGCGGCTCGGTGCACGACGGCCTGGTCATCGATCTCAACTTCGCCTACAACCCGTCCTGCGCCTACGACCCCGCCTGGACCTGCCCGCTCGCCCCGCCCGGCAACACCCTGGGCGTCGAGGTGGCGGCCGGCGAGTACGTGCCGCCCGGACATCCCGGCCACTGATCGCAAGCGGCCCGGGTACGCTCGGCGTCGCGGGCGCAAGGGATCGTTCTGGCGAGGTGGGCGGCATGCGAGTGCGAGCACTCGCCGCCGGTGTGGCGGTGTCGGTCCTGGCTGTGTCGATCGTGCTGGCGGGCTGCGAGGCGGGCGGCGGCGACGAGCCGGCCGGACTCGACGGCCCGGCGAACACCGCGACGGGCTCGGCACCGTCGGTTGACGACACGGCTCCGCCCGGGCCGTCGGGTGAGCCGACGGATCAGCCGGCCGAGGACTGGGCCGTCGAGGTCGGCGGCGAGCCGCCCGAGGCAGCGGCCGACCTCGCGGTCTACGAGGCCTACCTCCGCTACTGGCGGGCCGACCTCGAGGCGCTGAGCATCCCCGACCCCGCCCACCAGCCGTTCCTCGACGCCACGATCGACCCGCAGCGCCAGCGCGTGGTGTCGGTGGCGCAGCAGCTGCTCGCCCAGGACCACCGCACCATCGGCACCCTGCGCATCGAGCCGTTCGTGGTCTCGGTCAGCGGCCCGGCCGCCGCGGTCCAGGACTGCATGGACGGCCGCCAGACCTACGACGTCGACGCCGCGGGCGCCGAGGTGCCGGACAGCCGGGGCGACCTCATCCCGGTGCTGGTGCAGCTGGCGCAGGAAGGGGGCCGCTGGGTGGTCGCCGACGTCCAGCAAGCCGAGCACGACTGCGGTTGACAGCAGCGTCGCCGGCAGCCACGGTACACTCGACTCAGCAACGGGCACACGGGCGACACCTCAGGAGACGACGGTGCGACGCGTACCCACGCCTTTGCTCGCCGGCTTGGCGGCCGGCTCTCTGTGCCTTCTCGTCACGGTTCCCGCGCATGCCGGCGTCGGCGACGACCAGGTGGGCGGCGACGCCGGCGACGGCCAGCTGACCGCGGTGGCGGTCTCCCTCAGCGGCAACGGCCTGGGTGGCGGTGACGGCTCCGGCGGCAGCGGTGGCGGCGTCTCCGTCAGCGTCGAGGTACCGTCGCCGTGCTACTGGGAGGTCATGGAGTTCGCCACCGGCGAATGGGCCTACCAGAACTGGGCGCTCGAGTACGACGAGCTCGACGACCCGGTCGGGCCGGGTTACGACCAGACCTTCGTGTATCCGCCGCTCGAAGAGATCGAGGCGCACCGCGACGAGCCGGGGCACTGGGCGTTCGGCACGCTGCTCAACGTCGACGGCGACTTCGACGCCGCCGGCGAGTGCTTCGACCAGTTGGTCGCCGCCAACGGCGGCGCGCACACCGTCTGGGTGGCCGAGGGCACCACGCCGCCGCAGCCGCCGCCTCCGCCGGTCCCGCCGGAGATGCTGGCCGAGGTCGCGTTCGAGCATCTCGCGCTCCCGGCGCCCGACACCGTTCGCAGCCCGGTCGCCGACTCCTACGTCAACCTGCCCACCTGGTTCTGGGTGGCGCCCGGCGACGGTCCGCGCGACGGCTTCGTCCAGCTCGAGGTCACGGCCACGGCGGGCGACAACTCCGCCACCGTCGTCGCCGACCCCGACCGCCTTTCGGTGCGCTCGTCCGGCGGCCCGTCGGTGGGCTGCACCGCGGAACAGGCGCGCACGTCCTACGCGTCCGGCACCCCCGAGTCCGCCGGCTGCAGCATGACGCACCCGCGATCGTCGGCCCGGGCGCCAGGGCTCGCCTACACCGTCACCGCCACCGGCGCCTACGTCGCGTCCTGGTCCGGCCAGGAGGGCGGCACCCCGGTCGCGGGCGGTGCGCTGGGCACCGTGGTCTCGCCGGCGACGTCCATCGACCTGCCGGTCGCCGAGGTCCAGACCGTCGTCGTCCGCTGAGTCTCGCGGCCCGGCGCCCGGGCGCGAGGTAGCCTCGACGCCGTGGACCAGGACCAGCTCTTCGCGCCGCCCGGCGAGGCGTGGCAGCAGGTGTCGCGCAAGCTCGTGAGCCTGCGCCGGCTGGTGCTGCTGGTCTCGGTGACCGTGTGCACCGCCGTCGTCGCCGTCGTGCTCGGGCTGATCTTCGGGCTTCCTGCGGTGCTGATCGCCGTCGGCGCCGGGCTGGTCGCGCTGGTGTGGGGCCTGTGGCTCATTCCGCGCAACTGGCGGGCCTGGGGCTACGCCGAGCGGCTCGACGACCTGCTGGTCACCCACGGCGTCATGTTCCGGCGGCTGACGGTGGTGCCGTACGGCCGCATGCAGTTCGTCGACGTCGCCTCGGGGCCACTCGAGCGGCGGTACGGGCTGGCCACCGTCCAGCTGCACACCGCGTCGCCGGCCACCGACGCGAAGATTCCCGGCCTTCCGGCCGCCGAGGCCGCGCGGCTGCGCGACCGGCTGTCGGCGCTCGGTGAGGCCCAGGCGGCCGGTCTGTGACCAGTGCGCCCGGGAGCGAGGCCGAGGGCGCCAAGGCCGCCCGGGTCGACCCCACTCCCGACCACTTCCGCCGGCTGCACCCGCTGACGCCCCTGCTGCGCGGCTGGGCGTTCCTGGCCGCGGCCATCGCGTTCGGCGGGCAGGATGCGCTGCGCTCGGGCGAGATGGGCCGGTTCGGGCTCACGGTGCTGGCCATCGCGATCATCGGCATGATCACCGGGCTGATGTCGTGGTGGTTCACCCGCTACGGCTTCGACGGCGGCGCGCTGCGCATCGACTCCGGGGTGCTGAACCGCCGGTCGCGCCGGGTCCGGCTGGACCGCCTGCAGGCCGTCGACATCAACCGCCCGCTGGCCGGCCGCCTGCTCGGCGTCTCGGAGCTGCGGCTCGAGGTGGCCGGCGGCGGCAAGGCCGAGGCGCCGCTGCAGTACCTCGCCGTCGACGACGCCGTCCGGCTGCGCGCCGAGCTGCTGGCCCGCGCCGCCGGCATCGACGCCGACACCCCCGAGGCGCCGGAGCGGGTGGTCCACGAGGTGCCGCTGGACCGCCTGATCTGGTCGACGGTGCTGTCCGGCGCGTTCATCACCGGTGTGGTGTTCATCGTCGGCATCGCCATCGCGTTCCTCTTCTTCCGCGACAGCAACGTGACGTTCGGCGTGCTGTCGTCGATGGTGCCCGGCATCATCGCCATCGGTGCGGCGCTGTGGGCGCAGCTCGGCCGCAACTTCGCCTTCGTCCTGGCCGAGTCGCCCGACGGCTACCGCATCCGCAAGGGCCTGCTCGACACCCAGCACCAGACCGTCCCGCCGGGCCGGGTGCAGGGAGTAGCCATGCGCCAGCCGTTGTTGTGGAGGGGGAAGGGCTGGGTGCGACTGGACGTGGACGTGGCGGGATACAGCGGCGAGTCGGGCGAGGACAGCCAGCGCACCTCCACACTGCTGCCGGTGGCGACCTACGACGAGGCGGCCGAGGTGCTGCGGCACGTGCTGCCCGGCACCGACCCGCTGTCGGTGCCGCTGAGCTACGCGCCACGACCGGCCCGCTGGCTGCGCCCGTTCGGCTGGAAGCGGCTGGCCTACGGCGTCGACGAGCACGTCGTCGTCGTGCGCGAGGGCGTGCTGAGCCGGGCCATCACCACCGTCCCGCACGCCAAGACGCAGAGCGTGCGGGTCGTGCAAGGACCGCTGCAACGCCGGCTCGGCCTGGCCTCGGTGGCGGTCGACACCACCCCCGGCCCGGTCGACGCCGTCATCCGGCACCGGTACGCCGCCGAGGCCCGCACCATCGTCGAAGAGCAGGCCGAACGGGCTCGACTGGCACGCAAGGCCGATGTTCCAGAACAATGGATGGCGAGGTACCGGCAGCAGTCGGCACCCGCACCCGCAGGCGACGCCGACGGTGACGGCCCACCGGCCGCATCGAGCGAGCGAGACCAGGAGTAGACGCGTGTTCCGCACCATGATGAAGGGCAAGATCCACCGCGCCACCGTGACGCAGGCCGACCTCCACTATGTGGGATCGGTCACGGTCGACGAGGACCTCCTCGACGCCGCCGACCTCCTTCCCGGCGAGCAGGTCGACATCGTCGACATCACCAACGGCGCCCGGCTCACCACCTACGCCATCGCCGGCCCGCGCGGGTCCGGCGTCATCGGCATCAACGGCGCCGCCGCCCGGCTGGTCCAGCCCGGCGACCTCGTCATCCTCATCAGCTACGCGCTGGTCGACGACGCCGAGGCGCGCCGCCTGCGGCCGCGGGTGGTGCACGTCGACTCCGCCAACCGCATCGTCGGCACCGGCCACGACGCCGCCGAGCCGGTCCCGGGCGACCCCGCCCTGTTGCGCGGCGACACGGCCACATCGGAGACCGACGTCGAACCTCGCGGTCGTCGGCTGCCAACCGTCGCCGCCGGCTGACGCGCCGGTCGCCCCGGGGGTGCCGCACGCGCCCGCGCGACGCGAGGCATGATGGGCCGGTGCCCCACCACGACGCCGACACCCCCCGCGCCATCGCCGACCGCTACGTCGAGACCATCGCCGACCTGGACCCGATCGTCGGCACGGCGCTGGGCATCAGGCCCGGCGCCGACGCGATGCCCGACCTGTCGCCCGAGGGCCAGGGGGCCGTGGCCTCGGCAGCCCGGGCCACGCTGGCCGAGCTCGACGCCGCCGAGGCGGCCGCCGCGGGCAACGGCGGTCTGCCGGCGCAGGAGCGACGGGCCGCCCGGCTGCTCCGTGAGCGGCTGACGGCGTCGCTGGCGGTGCACGACGCCGGTGAGGGGCTGCGCGAGCTCAGCAACATCCTCACCCCGGTGCAGTCGCTGCGGGCGATCTTCCAGATCATGCCGACCGAGACCGACGACGACTGGGCGGTCGTCGGGCGCCGGCTGCGCAACGTGCCCGGTGCCGCGCAGGGGTTCCGGGCCGCGCTCGAGGAGGGCGACCGGCAGGGGCAGTACGCCGCGCCGCGCCAGGTCGACGCCGTCGTCGAGCAGCTCGGCACCTGGCTGTCGTCGGACTGGTACACCGCGTTCGCCGGCCGGGGCCCAGAGGCGCAGCGCGCCGAGCTGACCGAGGCGGCCGCCGCGGCCACCGCCGGGGTGGCGGAGCTGCGCGACTATCTGGCCACGACCTACCGCCCGGCCAGCGAGGGCACGCCCGACGGCGTCGGGCGCGAGCGGTACGCGCTGCTGGCCCGCCGCTGGACCGGCGCCGACCTCGACCTCGAGGACGCCTACGCCTACGGCTGGTCCGAGTTCCACCGCATCGGCGACGAGATGAAGCGGGCCGCCGACGCCGTCCTGCCCGGCCACACGCCGCTGGCCGTCATGCGCCACCTCGACGAGCACGGCGAGGCGATCGAGGGCGTCGACGAGATCCGCGACTGGCTGCAGAACCTCATGAACGAGGCGATGACCGACCTCGACGGTACCCACGTCGACCTCGCGGAGCCGATCCGGCACGTCGAGGCGATGATCGCGCCGCCGGGCAGCGCCGCCGCGCCGTACTACACCCGTCCGTCGCTCGACTTCAGCCGGCCCGGCCGCACCTGGCTGCCGACGCTCGGCGAGACCCGGTTCCCGGTGTGGGGGCTGGTCAGCACCTGGTACCACGAGGGCGTCCCGGGCCACCACCTGCAGCTGGCCCAGTGGGTGCACGTGGCCGACCAGCTGTCGCGCTACCAGGTCAGCCTCGGCTCGGTGAGCGCGACCACCGAGGGCTGGGCGCTCTACGCCGAGCGGCTCATGGACGAGCTGGGCTACCTCACCGACCCGGCCTACCGGCTGGGCTACCTCGACGCGCAGATCATGCGGGCCATCCGGATCATCATCGACATCGGCATGCACCTGCGCCTGCGCATCCCCGGCGACGAGACGTTCCACCCCGGCGAGGTGTGGACGCCGGAGCTGGCCCGCGAGTTCTTCGGCGCGTTCAACGGCCGCGACCCCGCCTTCCTCGACTCCGAGATCATCCGCTACCTGGGCGTGCCCGGCCAGGCCATCAGCTACAAGCTGGGCGAGCGAGCCTGGCTGGCCGGCCGCGACGCCGCGCGGGCGAACCAGGGCGCCGGCTTCGACCTCAAGGCCTGGCACATGGCCGCGCTCTCGATGGGATCGCTCGGTCTCGACGACCTCACCGACGAGCTGGCCCGGCTGCCGTGACGGGCTGACGCCATGGTTGCCGTCGTCGACTGGGCCGTCATCGTCGCCTCGCTGGCCTACGCCGCGTGGGCGCTGGTGGCGGTCGTCCGCAACCAGGCGCCGCGCGAGCCGTACGTCATCGGCGCCGGCGTGGTGGAGCTGCTGATCCTGCTCCAGGTGGTGGTGGCGATCGTCCTCATGATCGGCGACGGTGCCCCCGACGAGACCGCGACGTTCATCGGCTACCTGCTGATGAACCTGATCATCGTGCCGCTCGGGCTGTTCTGGGCGCTGGCGGAGAAGTCGCGCTGGGGCACGTCGGTGCTCGTGGTCGCCGCGCTGGTGGTGCCGGTGCTGGTGGTGCGCATGCAGCAGATCTGGGACGCGGGCGCCGCATGAGCGAGGCGCCCCGGCGGTCCAGCGGGCCGGGCCGGCTGCTCATCGCCGTCTACGCGGTGTTCGCGCTGTCGGCGACGGCCCGGGCCGCGGTGCAGATCGCGACCCGCTTCGACGAGGCGCCGCTGGCGTACCTGCTGTCGGCGTTCGCCGCCCTGGTGTACGTGGTCGCGACGGTGGCGCTGGCCCGGCCCGGCGCGACGTCCCGCCGGGTGGCGCTGGCCGCCGTCACCGTCGAGCTGATCGGCGTGCTGACCGTCGGCACCGTCACGGCGTTCGACCCCGGCGACTTCCCGGACGACACCGTGTGGTCGCTGTACGGGCGCGGCTACGGGTTCGTGCCGCTGGTGCTCCCGGTGCTCGGCCTGCTCTGGCTGCGCCGGACCCGTTCTGCCGAGCCGGACGTCAGCGAACCGCCGCGGCGGTGAGCCGATCCGGATCGGACAACCGCAGGCGCGAGGTGAGCAGGGCGGTGACGGCGATCGACAGCGCCGCCATCGTGGCCATGGCCAGCCCGACGGGCAGGACCTGCGCGACCAGACCGGCCAGCGTCGCGCCGGCCGCCTGCATCGCCTTCATGCCGGAGGCGTGCAGCCCCAGGGCCTGACCCCGTACCTCCTTGCCGGTCAGGGCGATCAGCCGCTCCTGCAGCAGCAGCGTCGACATGAAGCCGACGGACGCGACGGCGGCCGCGCCGGCGGCGACCGTCAGGTCCAGCGGGAACACGAACAGCAGGTACGGCACGGCGAGGGCGAAGCGCAGCGGCGTGATGTAGCGCTGCCGAGCCGCCGGCGACAGCAGCCGCCCGGCGGCCAGGTCGCCGAGCAGCATGCCCAGGGCGGCCGCGACGAAGAGGACGGCGGCGGCGTGCGGCGCGTAGGGGACGAACAGCGCCTCACAGCCCACGACCAGGCCGTTGGGCACCCACATCGCGAGGTAGACCGCCCGGCGGGCCGGCGACGAGAGCAGGCTCCGGTTGACCCTCCAGGTGATGGCGAGGGACGGACGGCCAGAGCCGCGGGCCGGCCGGGCGCTCAGCCCCAGCCGGACGACCAGCAGCGAGCCGGCGGCCAGCGCCGCTCCCACGAGCAGCGCCGTCCTGGGCGGCACCACGGCGAGCAGGGCGCCGCCCAGCGCGAAGCCCGCCACCTGCATCGCGCCGACCGACATGTTGAGCACCGACCGGCCCAGCACGTACCCCTCGGGCGGCAGGATCTCGTCGAGGAGCCCGTACAGCACCCCCGATCCGATCGACGCCGTCAGGCCGAGCCCGAGGATCACCGCGAACATCGCCGCCAGCGGCAGGCCCGGAGCCGCCAGCACGAGGCAGCCCACCGTGGTGGCGAGCGCCACCAGCGTCATCGCCGGCCGCGGCGGGACCCGGTCGGTCACCGAGAGCAGCGTGGTGGCGCCGACCACCGCGGCGAACGACGGCCCGAACATGCTCAGCGCCGACAGCAGCGGCGACTCCGTCTGGGCGTATACCAGCGTGGCGAGGGTGAGTCCGGTCAGCGTCGTCGCGGCGACCTGCGCGCACGACGCGAGGAACAGCGGAGCGAACTCCGGCGTGCCGAACAGTTCTCGGTAGGTGCGCATGGCGGCAGTCTGGGCACGGCCGTTCGAGGGTCGCTAGAGTTTCGGGTGGAGGCGAAACATGGGCATCTGGCTGATCGACGCCGACGTCCTCGCCGGCGGCCGGTTCCGGGTGTCGGCACTGGCCGAGACCATCGCCGCCATCCGGGTCCTGACGGGGGAGCGGCCCAACCGCCCGGGCCAGCTGGTCCGCCCGGCCCAGTCGCGGGCGGCGTTCCAGGCCCGGATGGCCGCCGACCCCGTGGGCCGGGCGTTCGTGCGGGACGCGCTGCTGCCCACCTGGCTGGCCGACTTCCTCTGCGCGCCGCCACTCGACGACGAGCCCACGTTCGACGACGAGCTGCGGCGCATCCGCGCGACCCCGGCCGCCGCGCTGCGGGCCGACCTGGACGGCGACGACCCGGTGCTGGACGTGCCGGACCTGCCGGACCGCATCGCCGCCGTGCTCGACTGGGTGTGGACCGAGACGATCGAGCCGGACTGGCAGCGCCGGGAGCGGGCGTTCGAGGCCGACGCCATCGCGCGGACCCGCCGACTCAGCACCAGCGGCTGGGCGTCGGCACTGGACGACATGCGGCCGGGTATGCGCTGGCTCGGCGAGGGCCGGCTGCGGATCAATGCCTACGACTACCCTCCGCACGACCTGCATCAGGGGCAACTGTTGTTCATCCCGGTCACCGGGGCCCGCGGCTGGGTCGGCTGGCGCCGTCCGCACCGCTACTCGATCGTCTATCCGTGCGCCGGGCTGCTGGCCGAGGGCCGCTCGACCACGTCCGGCGCCCTCGCCCGGCTGATCGGGCCGGTCCGGGCGACGCTGCTGAGCCTGCTCGACGACCCGATGAGCACGACTCAGCTGGTCGCGGTGACCGGGTTCGCGCTCGGCTCCGTCGGCGGCCACCTCAAGGTGCTGCTGGACGCCCAGCTGGTCCGGCGCCGCCGGGCCGGTCGCTCCGTCCTCTATTACCGCACGGCCGACGGCGACCGCCTGGTCCGCGCCACCGCCGACGGCGTCAGCGGACGACCTTGATGCTGAACCGGGCCGTGCCCAGCGCGCCCATCAGCCGCAGCCAGATCGGCAGGTACATCTCGACGCCGCGCGAGCTGCCGATGTCGCCGAGGTCGATGACGTCGGTATGTCCGAAGCTGGTGAGGACCTCGGTGACCAGCGCCTTCGCGTCCGCGTCGTCGCCGCACACGAAGATCGAGTGGTCGCCGCCGGCCAGCATCGCCGGGTGCGCCATGAGCGCGGCGTTGACGGTGTTCAGCGTCTTGACCACGCGGGCGCCCGGGAACGCGCGCTGGATCTGCTCACCGAGGGAGTCGTCGTCCTTGACGAACATCGTGGGCGGGCCGCCGGGTGCGAACACCAGCGGGTTGGAGATGTCGATCAGCACCTTGCCGTCGAGGTGCTCCGCGCCGGCGGCCTCGAGCACCCGCAGCGACACGGCGCCGGGCGTGGCGTTGACCACGAGCTCGCCGGCGGCCGCGGCCTCGGCGTACGTGGCCAGGCGGACGTCGGGGTGCTGGTCGTGCCAGGCCGGGAACGGCGGGTTGCCGAGCTGGTCGGGCTCGGTGCGGATCATCGTGGCGACGGGGTCCCTGGTGCCGACGTGCACCTCGTGGCCGAGCTCGTCGAACCGGCCGGCGATCGCCTGGCCGACCATGCCGGTGCCGAGTACCGCTACGCGCATGAGCATCCTCCCGTGGGTCCACCATGCTCGACGACGCAACGCTGCTCGAGGTTCCGAGCTAGCCTGCTCCCCGTGAGGCGCAGGGACCGGCTGTACGCATGGGTGCGCCGGCATCCCGTCGTGCCGGACGCCGTCATCGCGCTCGGGTTGCTGCTCACGCTGGTGCTGTTCTCGGCGGCCGCCTTCGACCCCGGCTGGGCACACTTCGTCCTCGGCGCCGTCATGTGCGCGGCACTGGTGTTCCGGCGGGTGCGGCCGATCGAGGCGTTCGGCGTGCTGGTCGCGTCCGGCCTGGTCCAGTGGGCCACCGGGCTGGAGCTGGCGCCGTACGACCTCGCGCTGCTCATCGGGCTCTACTCCGTCAGCGCGTACGGCCCGCGGTGGGCCAGCCGGGCCGGTCTCGCGGCCGGGTTCCTCGGCGTCGCGCTGGGCACCGTGCGCTACGTCCCGGCCGACGAGAACTCCCAGACGTTCGTGGCCAGTGGCCTCGCGCTGGCCGCCTTCGTCGTCGGCGCCTGGGCCATGGGCGACGTGCGCCGGGTCCGGCAGGCCTACGTGGCCGAGCTGGTCGAGCGGGCGCACCAGGCCGAGCGCGAACGCGACCAGCGGGCGCAGCTGGCGGCCGCCGAGGAGCGGGCCCGCATCGCGCGCGAGATGCACGACGTCGTGGCGCACAACCTCTCCGTCATCGTCGTGCAGGCCGACGGCGGCCGGTACGCCGGCGACCAGGACCCGCAGGCCGCCCTCGACGCGCTGAAGACCATCGGCGACACCGGCCGCGGCGCGCTCGCCGAGATGCGCCGGCTGCTCGGGGTGCTGCGGGCCACCGACGACGGCGACGGCGGCGCGGTCCGCCCGCAGCCCGGGCTGGGCAGCCTGCCGGAGCTGGTCACGTCGGTGCGGCAGGCCGGACTGCCGGTCGAGCTCGATGTCACCGGGGCGCCGCGGCCGCTGCGGCCGGGGCCCTCGCTGGCGGTGTACCGGGTGATCCAGGAGGCGCTGACCAACGCGCTCAAGCACGCCGGGCCGGCCGCGCGGGCGCGGGTGGCGCTGGTCTTCGCCGCCGACCGGCTGACCGCCCGGGTGAGCGACGACGGGCGGGGAGCCGCCGCCGTCGACGACGGACTGGGGCAGGGGCTCGCGGGCATGCGCGAGCGGATGACGATGTACGGCGGCACGGTGACGGCGGGGCCGGCGACCGGTGGTGGCTGGCGGGTCGACCTCGACCTGCCGTACGGCGAAGGGGCGTGAGCGTGCAGCCGGTCAAGGTCTTCCTGGTGGACGACCAGCAGCTGGTCCGGGCCGGGTTCCGGATGGTCATCGACTCCCAGCCCGACCTCGAGGTGGTCGGCGAGGCCGGCGACGGCGACGCCGCGCTGCACGCGCTGACCGTCACCGCGGCCGACGTCGTGCTCATGGACGTTCGCATGCCGGTGCTCGACGGCGTCGAGGCCACCCGGCGGCTGCGCTCGCGCGATGACGCGCCGAAGGTGATCGTGCTGACCACGTTCGACCTCGACGAGTACGCGTTCGCCGCCATCAAGGCCGGCGCCAGCGGATTCCTGCTCAAGGACGCCCCGCCGCCGATGCTGCTCGACGCCGTCCGCGCCGTGCACTCCGGTGACGCCGTCGTCGCCCCCAGCACCACGAAGCGGCTGCTGGAGCGGTTCGCCGGTCACCTGCCCGAGGACGCGACGCCGCCCGACGCCGTCTGGTCCGGCCTCACCCAGCGCGAGCACGAGATCGTCCGCGAGGTCGTGCGCGGCCGCTCGAACGCCGAGATCGCCGCGGCCCTCTTCGTCACCGAGGCGACGGTGAAGACGCACATCGGCCGCGTGCTGGCGAAGGTCGGCCTGCGCGACCGCGTGCAGCTGGTGGTGCTGGCCTACGAGACCGGGCTGGTGCGGCCGGGCACCACCTGAGCCCCGGCACTACGCTGCCGCGCATGCGCATGCTCCATCTCGGCCTGCGGGTCACCGACCTGGGCCGCTCGCTCGCCTTCTACACCGCTCTCGGCTATGCCGAGCGCGGCCGCGTCCCCGAGACCCCGTTCGGCAGCCTGACCATGCTGCAGCTGCCCGACGACCCGTTCGTCAGCCTCGAGCTCGTGCACGACCCGGACCGCCCGGTGACCGACACCGGCGCCGTCAACCACCTGGTCGTCCAGACGAACGACCTCGCGGCCCTGGTCGCCGGTCTCGCGGACAGGGGCGTCACCGCCGAGCCGCCGTACGATCACGGCGAGGGCATGTGGACGACCTGGCTGACCGACCCCGACGGCTACCGGATCGAGCTCGTTCAGTGGCCGCCGGGGCACCCGGCCGGCATGACCGCCGCCGACTTCAGCTGACGCCGGCCTCGGCCGGCTTCTGCTCGCGCGCGGCGGGTGAGACCAGGCCCATGACGGTGGCGGCGACGGCGACGGCCAGCAGGGCATGCAGCACGCCCTCATGGTCGCCGACGTAGCCGAGGATGGGCGGGCCGGCGAGGAAGGCGGTGTAGCCGATGGACGCGACCACACTGACCCGGGCCGCGGCGCGACGGGGGTCGTCGGAGGCGGCGCTCATGCCGAGCGGGAAGCCCAGCGCCGCACCGAAGCCCCAGACGACGGTACCGATCAGCGCGACCGGCAGCGACCCGCCGAACACCACCAGCAGCACACCGGCCACGGCGAGCACGGCGCTGGTGCGCAGCACCGGCAGCCGGCCGAAGCGGTCGACCAGCTGGGTGCCGGCGGTGCGCCCGACTGTCATGGCGGCCAGGAAGACCGCGAAGCCCATCGTGCCCACGGCATTGCTGACCTCGTAGCCGTCGACCAGCCCGAGCGCCAGCCAGTCGTTGGCGATGCCCTCGATGAGCGCGGCGCACATGACCATGAGGCCGATGACCAGCGTCCGCGGCTCGCGCCAAGCGGTCAACACCGAGATGTGCTGGACGGGCTCGCCGTCGTCGTCGACCTCGATGGTGCGGGGCAGGAAGCTGCGCGTGGCCATGACGGTGACCAGGACCGCGACGATGCTGACTGCGCCCAGGTGCACGACGACGGGGATCTCGGCCGCCGACGCACCAGCGCCGAGACTCGCGCCGGCGACCGTGCCGAAACTGAACGCGGCGTGGAAGCGCGGCATGATGGTGCGCCCGAGCAGCCGTTCGACCGCCGCGCCCTCGACGTTCATCGCGACGTCCCACGAGCCGGAGCCGTAGCCGACGAACACCAGGCCCAGCGCGACGAGGGTGACGGCGGAGAGCGTGTCGCTGCCCAGACCGGCCAGCACCAGCCCGACGGCCACGAGCACCGAGCCGCCGGCCACGGTGCGAGCTGCGCCGATCTTGCCGACGACCAGGCCCGACGTCGGCAGCGCCACGATGGAGCCGAGGGCCAGGGCGAGCAGCACGCGCCCGATCTCGCTGGGGGTCAGGCCCAGGAGGTCGCGGACCTCGGGGATCCGTCCCATCCAGCTCGCGACCGCCAGCCCGTTCAGCGCGAACACCGTGGCGACGGCGTTGCGCGCGCGAACGGCCCTGGCCAGGTCGGGCGGCTGGACCGGTGCGGAGTGGCTCACGGGGCGTCCTCGGTGCTAGGAATTCGTCAGGATTCGGGCGGTCGAATCGATTCGATCGAATCGATTCGATATTCTGCTATGGCACGTGGACGGATGCAAGTGCGAGATCGACGAGAGGCGTGACGTGGGCGAGCATCGGGCGACGCTGGCGGCCGTGGCCGCGCGGGCCGGGGTGTCGCCGTCGACGGCGTCGCTGGCGTTCAGCGGGTCCGGGCCCGTGGCAGACGCGACCCGCGAACGGGTGCTGGCCGCCGCGCGCGAGCTCGGTTACGCCGGGCCCGACCCGATGGCCCGGTCGCTGCGTCGCGGCCGGTCCGGCATCGTCGGCGCGGTCGTCGGCGAGCGCCTGCTCTACGCGTTCCGCGACCCGGTCGCCGTCGCGCTGCTGGACGGCATCGCCGAGGCGCTCAGCCCGTCCGGCACCGGCCTGCTGCTGCTCTCCGGCGACGCCCAGCACGGCGGCCCGACGACCGAGCAGGTGTCGCGCATGCCGGTCGACGCCGTCGTCTTCGCCACTTGCGGCCGCGACGACGACCCCCTGCTCGACCTGTTCCTCAGCCGCGGCGTGCCGGTGGTCGCGGTCGACGGGCCCGACCGTCCTGACGTCACGCTGCTCGACATCGACGACTACGGCGGCGCGGCCGAGCTGGCCCGGCACGTCGCGTCGCTGGGCCACCACCGGGTCGCCGTCGCCGCGCTGCCGCTGCGACTCGACGGCCGGCGCGGGCTGGTCGACGACGCCCGCCGGGCCGACATCGGCTTCGTCGACTGCCGGGCCCGGCTCGACGGCACCGAGGACGTCTTCGGCCCGGTTCCCGTCGTCGAGGCGCGCAGCAACGTCGTCGAAGAGGGCGAGCTGGCCGCCCGGCTGCTGCTTGCGGCGCCGCAGCGACCCACGGCGATCATCGCCCAGAGCGACCTGCTCGCCGTCGGCGTCATCCGGGCGGCCGAGTCGCTGGGGCTGCGCGTCCCCGACGACCTCACCGTCGTCGGTTACGACGGCATCGACACCCCCTGGCTGGGCGAGCGCGTGCTCACCACCGTCGTGCAGCCGATCACCGAGAAGGGCCGGCTGACCGGGCGCATGGTCACCGAGCTGCTCGAGGGCGAGCAGCCCTCGAACGTGCACCTGCCGGTGCAGTTGCGGGTGGGCACCACGTCGGCGCCGCCACCGGCCTGAGCGGTCACGCCAGCCAGGTCTCGACGCCGGCCAGCATCGCCTGGCGCAGGCCGGCCGGCGCCGCCGACGACGTGATCGAGCCGCGGGCCAGCGCCGCCAGCTCGGCGTCGGTCAGCCCCAGCACGTCGCGGCACAGCGCGTACTGGCCGCCGAGGCCGACGGCGAAGAGCAGCGGGTCGTCGCTCCCGAGGGCCACCCGCACGCCCGCCGCCAGCAGCGTTCGCACCGGGATCTCGTCCAGCGCGTGCACGCCGAAGGGCGGGTACGACGTCGGGCAGATCTCCAGCGCCACGCCCCGCCCGGCCAGCAGCTCCAGCACGACGGGGTCCGTGGCGGCCGCAGTGCCGTGCCCGACCCGGGTCGCGCCGAGCACCTCGACACAGGCACGCACGTGCGCCGGGCCGGTGAAGAAGCCGCCGTGCGGGGTGCGCAGCAGGCCGGCGTCGCCGGCGACGCGGAAGGCCGGCGCGAAGTCCTCGATCCGGCCCAGCCGCTCGTCGTTGGAGAGCCCGAACCCGACCACGCCGTCGCCGGCGTAGCGGGCGGCAAGGCGGGCCAGGGTCGTCGCGTGCTCGCCGGAGCGGGCCCAGCTGGACGCCACGACGACGCCCATCGGCAGCGGCGCCGCGGCGGCCGCCGTCAGCACCGCCTCGACCGCCGCCTCCAGCCCGCCGAGCACCGGCGCGTACGACGTCGGGTCGACCTGCAGCTCCAACCAGCCGCAGCCGTCCGCTGCGTCGTCCTCGGCGGCCTCGCGGACCACCCGGGCGACGTCCTCGGCCGTGCGGATCGCCGCCCGGGCGGCGTCGTAGCGGCCCTGGAAGACCGCCCACTCGTGCGGCCCGCCGGTGAGCCCGGTCAGCGGCGGCACCGCGACGCCGTGCCGGGCGGCCAGCTCGTCCAGCGTCGACGGGCGCATCGCGCCGGTGAGGTGCAGGTGGGACTGCGCCTTCGGCAGCGTCGCGAGGGGACGGTTCGGCACGAGAGCCGACCCTATCCAGCCTGGGCGTGCGACCTTGGTCGTATGCCGGGTCAACCCCCAGGTCCGACGATCCGCCCCACCGTTCTCGCGACGCTGGGACCGTGAGCCTTCAGACGTCTGTCCCGGGCGCCCCGAGCGCCGTTCTCGCGCCGGCGGTCCGCGCCGTCGCCCTGACCAAGCTGCACGGCAGCGGCGACACCGCCGTCCGTGCCCTCGACGCCGTCGACGTCGCGTTCGCCGCCGGCCGGTTCACCGCGATCATGGGCCCGTCCGGGTCCGGCAAGTCGACCCTCGTGCACTGCCTCGCCGGCCTCGACACCGCGACGTCGGGCCGGGCGCTGCTCGGCGACACCGACCTGACGGCGCTCAGCGACACCCGGTTGACGCTGCTGCGCCGCGAGCGGCTGGGCTTCGTCTTCCAGGCGTTCAACCTGCTGCCGACGCTGGACGCCGAGGCCAACGTGCTGCTGCCGCTGAGGCTGGCCGGCCGCCGGGTGGACCGGGACTGGTTCGCCGAGGTCGTCGGTGTGCTGGGCATCGGCGACCGGCTGCGGCACCGGCCGAGTGAGCTCTCCGGAGGCCAGCAGCAGCGCGTCGCCGTCGCCCGGGCGCTCATCAACCGGCCCGAGGTGATCTTCGCCGACGAGCCGACCGGCAACCTGGACTCGCGCTCCGGCGGCGAGGTGCTGGCGATCCTGCGCACCAGCGTGCGCGAGCTGGGCCGGACCGTCGTCATGGTGACGCACGACCCGGTCGCGGCGTCGTCGGCCGACCGCGTGGTCATGCTGGCCGACGGCCGGGTCGCGGGCGAGATCGCCGACCCCACGCCCGACGCCGTCATCGACGGCCTGCGCCGGCTGGGTGGCTGACCGATGCGATCCGTGGTGCTGGCGGGGCTGCGCGCCCATCTGCTGCGGCTGGTCCTGACCGGCCTGGTCGTCGTGCTGTCGGTGGGGTTCACCGCCGCGACGCTGATCCTCACCGACTCGCTGGACGCGGGCTCCCGGCGCGAGCTGGCGGCCGGCGCCGAGGGCGTCGACCTCGCGGTGCTGCCGCCGCCGGACGCGACGCTGTCCGAGGCCGACCTCGATGCCATTGCCGGGCTCGACGGGGTGGCCGCGGCCGCGCCCCGGCAGGAGGCGACCGTGCACACCGCCGACGCCGACGGCCGGATCGACCCGTTCGGCTACGCGCGGGTGCTGGCCCCGCCGCTGGGCACCTCGATCGAGGGCGACGGTGTCGTCCTGGACCGGCGGTCGGCCGAGCGCCTGGGGCTGGGCGTGGGCGAGGAGATCACCGTCGCCGCCGACGGCTCGGCCGAGTTGGTCGCCCTGCCGATCACCGCCCTGGCCGACCCGTCCTCCGATGCCGGCGACGACCCCGAGATCACCGCGAGCTGGGAGGTCGTGCGCGAGCTCGCCGACCCGGCCGGCGCGAGCCGGGTCGACCTGCGGCTGGCCGACGGCGCCGGCACGGCGGCCGTGCGGGCCGCGCTGCCCGGCGACCTCGAGGCACTGACCGGGCCCGAGCTCGCGCAGCGGCTGGTGGACGCGTCGTCGCAGCGGGAGGCGCTGCGGATCCCGCTGCTCATGCTCGGCGCGGTGTCGCTCATCGTGGCGGCGTTCGTCATCGCCAACACGTTCCGGATCCTGGTCGCCCAGCGCACTCGCGAGCTGGCGCTGCTGCGCACCGTCGGCGCGACCCGGCGGCAGGTGCTGCGTGGCGTTCTGGCGGAGTCGGCCGCCGTCGGGCTGGCCGGCAGCCTCGCCGGGGTCGCGGCCGGCGCGCTGACCGCCCTGGCGGTCGGCTCGCTGCTGGACGCGTCGCTGGTGCTGACCGTCACCGGGACGACGGTGGCGTGGTCGGTGGTGATCGGCGTGCTGATGACCGTGGGGTCGGCGCTGCTGCCCGCGCGGTCGGCGACCCGGGTGTCGCCGCTGGCCGCGCTGCAGGCCGTGCCCGACGGCGCCGACAGCCGGACCGCGGGGCGGGTCCGGGCCGTGCTCGGCGTGCTGGCGATGGTGGCCGGCGCGCTGCTGCAGGTCGCCGGGGCCGCCGCCGGGACGTCCGGCGGCGGGATGGGGCTGGTCGCCGTCGTCTTCGGGGCGGCCGTCTGCTTCCTCGGGCTGCTGATCCTCGGGCCGACGATGGTGCCGCCGCTGGTGCGGATGCTGGGCGGCATCGCGGCCCGGCTCAGCGGCGGCTCGCGGTCGACGGCGGACCTGGCCACCGCGAACGCCGTCCGCAACCCGCGCCGGGTCGCCGCCACCACGGCGGCGCTGCTCATCGGGGTCACGACGGTGGCCGGCTTCCTCACCGTCGTCGAGTCCGCCCGCGACAGCGTCAGCGTGGTCGTCGACGGGCGGGTGCCCGCCGACTTCGCCGTCCGCACCGCGACGGCCGAGCCGATCCCGGACGCCGTCGCGCGGGCCGTCGAGGAGCTGCCCGAGATCGGCTCCGTCGTCGAGGACGGCGGCGACGTGCTGGCGGTCGACGCGGCCGGCGGCGTCGACGGCGACGACGCGCGGGCGGCCATCGTCGCGGCGACCGCGGACCACCCGGAGCTGTCCGTCCAGAGCTTCGCCCAGCGCCGAGCCGACTTCGAGCAGGACCTGAACGAGGCGGTCAACGTGGTGCTCGCGATCCTGGCGCTGGCCCTGGTGATCGCGTTCATCGGCATCGCGAACACGCTGTCGCTGTCCGTGCACGAGCGGACTCGCGAGATCGGGCTGCTGCGCGCGCTCGGCCTGACCCGCCGGCAGACCCGCATCATGCTCGGCGTCGAGGCGGCGCTCATGGGCGCGGTGGCGGCCGTCGTCGGGTCGGCGGCCGGAGCTCTGTTCGCCTGGGCCGCGGTGAGCAGCATCGAGGAGCTCGAGTTCGTGGTTCCGTGGGGACTGCTCGCGCTCAGCGGCGCGGTCGCGACGGTGCTCGGCGTGCTCGCCTCGATCGCGCCCGGCCAGCGCGCCGCCCGGACGTCTCCGGTCGTGGCGCTCGCGGCGGAATGATCGCTTGTCCTAGCCTGGTCGGTGTGACGGAGGAACGGCCGGCGCGACTCGACATCGGCGTCGTCGGCACCGGGCGGGTGGGCGCGGTGCTCGGCGCGGCGCTGGCCCGGGCCGGGCACCACGTGGTCGCCGGCTACGGCGTCTCGCTCACCAGCCGCACCCGCGCCGGCGCGCTGCTGCCCGGCGTCGCGCTGGTCGACGTGCCGCAGGTGTTCGCCCGGTCGGGGCTGGTGCTGCTCGCCGTCCCCGACGACGCGCTGCCCGGCCTCGTCGAGGGGCTGGCCATGACGGGCACCGTGCGACCCGGTCAACTGGTCGTGCACACCAGCGGCCGCTACGGCGTGGGCGTGCTCGACCCCGCCACGCACGCCGGTGCGCTGCCGCTGGCCCTGCACCCCGCCATGACGTTCACCGGCACCTCGGTCGACCTGCAGCGGCTGGCCGGCGCGACGTTCGGGGTGACGGCGCCCGAGCCGCTCTGGCCGGTCGCCGAGGCGCTGGTGGTCGAGATGGGGTCGGAGCCGATCCGCGTCGCCGAGCAGCACCGCGCGCTCTACCACGCCGCGCTGACGCACGGCGCGAACCACGTGGTCACGCTGGTCAACGACGCCATGGACCTGCTGCGCGCCACCGGCGTGGCCGAGCCGGACAAGGTGCTGGCGCCGCTGCTCTCCGCCGCGCTCGACAACAGCCTGCGCCAGGGCGACGAGGCGCTCACCGGGCCGGTCTCGCGGGGCGACGCGGGCACCGTCGGCAGCCACCTCACCGAGATCACCGCGGCCATGCCCGAGGCGGTGAGCACGTATGTGGCGCTGGCCCGGCGCACGGCCGGGCGGGCGCTCGCGGCGGGCCGGCTCAAGGCGAGCGACGCCGAGGCGCTGATCGACGTGCTGGCGGAGCCGCCGGCGCCCTGATCATGCCGGCAACGGTGGCCGTGGTGGGGCGGCGGGATCGCCGCTGACCCTGGGAGACTGGGCCAGGTAGAGCCGGCGCACGACGTCCTCGACGTCGGGCTCCTCGATGGCGAGGTCGCGCACCTGGCCCCGTCGCCCCACGGCCTCGAGGATGGCGCCCGCCGTCGTCCGCTCGGGGGTGAAGGCGAGCCGGTGCCGCAGGCCGTCGGACTCGACGGCGACGCTCCGGGTGCCGTGGATCGGGCCGAGTGACGGCACGGGCTCGACCAGGTCGACGACCATGACCCGTTCCGCGCCCACCCGGCCTGCCAGCTCCGGCAGCGTGCCGTCGTAGACCAGCCGGCCGTGGTCGACCACCAGGATGCGGTCGGTGAGCCGCTGCACGTCGTCCATGTCGTGGGTGGTGAGCAGCAGCGTCGTGCCGTGCAGCGCGCGCTGCTCGGAGAGGAAGACGCGCAGCCGCTCCTTGCTCAGCACGTCCAGCCCGATGGTCGGCTCGTCGAGGATGAGCAGCCGGGGCGCGTGCAGCAGCGCGGCCGCGATCTCGCCGCGGATCCTCTGGCCGAGCGAGAGCTGGCGCACCGGCGTGGCCAGGAAGCCACCGAGGTCGAGCCGGTCGGCCAGCTCGTCGCGGCGTGCCGGCCAGGTCGCGTCCGGCAGCCGGTGGATCGCCGCCAGCGCACGGAACGACTCCGCCAGCGGCAGGTCCCACCAGAGCTGGCTGCGCTGGCCGAAGACGACGCCGATCTGCCGGGCCAGCTCGCGGCGCCGGCGCACCGGGTCCAGCCCGCAGGTGCGCACCGTCCCCGCCGTCGGCACCAGGATGCCGGTGAGCATCTTGATGGTGGTCGACTTGCCGGCCCCGTTGGCGCCGATGTAGCCGACGGCGGCGCCCTCGGCGAGGTCGAAGGACAGCCCGTCGACGGCGGCGACGACGGTGCGGGTGCGGCGCAGCCGGCCGGCCAGGGGTAGCCGACGTACGCTTCCCAGCTGAGGCGCAGGACGCCGGACGACGAACTCGCGGCGCAGGTCCCGAAGCTCGACGATCGTCTCTGTCATGATCCCGTCCCGGTGTAGTGGCGGAGGCCGGCTCGCCAGCTCAGCAGGGCGACGGCCCAGACGGCGGCGGCGGCCAGCGGTGTGCACCAGCCCAGCCACTGCGGCGTGCCCGCCGGACCGGGCTGGTCCAGCAGCACCAGCACCGGCAGGTAGGCGGTGAACGCGGCCGGCACGACGAACGTGAACAGCAACCGCATCGGCAGGCTGAAGATGCTGGCCGGGTAGGCCGAGGCGTAGGCGCCGCCGTAGGTGAAGGCGCTGGTGAACTCCGCGCCCTCGACCAGCCAGAACTGCACCGCCGCCGCACAGACGAACAGCCCGACGAACACCGCGGTCGCGGTCAGCGGCGTCAGCACGAGCAGCGCCACCTTGGCCGCCGTCCACCCGATGTCGTTGAGCGGCAACGCGACGGTGAGGATGACGAGTGCGACGCCGACCCGGCCGAGCCGCCGCAGCGACACGTCGCTGGTGACCAGCTGCGCCAGCACCGGCAGCGGCCGGAGCAGGAACGCGTCCAGCGTCCCCTCGCGCAGGTGGACCGGCAGGTTGTCGACGTGCCCGACCACCAGGTCGGCGAGGCTGAAGCCGACGTTGGCCAGCGCGAACACCAGCGCGGCGGCAGCGAAGTCCAACCCGCCGAGCACGTCGACGTTGGCGAAGACGATGTAGACCTCGGCGAACTCCATGAGCCCGATGGCGACGCTGCCCAGCAGATCGGACACGAACGAGCGCCGATACGCCGCCTGCGACCGCATGCGCGACCCGACCAGCACCCGATAAGGGCGAAGTCGCTCACCCACCCTGCACCACCAGCTTCCGGGCGCCGCGGGCGAACACCAGCCGGCCCAGCAGCAGGACGCCGGCCAGCCAGGCCGCCTGGACGGCCAGCACGCCCAGCGCCGCCGTTCCCTCGGCCCGTGCCATGACGACGTCGACCGGCGCCTGAAGCATCGACGGATACGGCGTCAGCGCGGCGACGGTGGCCAGCCGGTCCGGGAACCAGTGCACCGGGATGACCAGGCCGGACAGGATGCCCATGGCGACGACGTTGAGGGTGAGCACGCCGCGCAGCTCGATCAGCCAGAACGCCGCCAGGTTCACCAGCCACCAGACCGAGAACGACACCGCGATGGCCAGCACGATGCTCACCACCCCGAGCAGGTACGGCAGCGGCGTCGAGGGCAGCGCCAGTCCGGTGACCAGGGCGCCGGCCAGCAGCGGCGGTGCGCCGCGCGGGATGAACTGGTGGATCGCCCGGCCGAGGAAGCCGGCGAGATAGGCGAACTGGGGGTCCATCGGGCGGGCGAGGTCGATGGCGATGTCGCCGTCGCGGACGCGCAGCGCCAGCTCGGCCCAGTTGAACACGTTGACCGGCGCGACGAGCGCCTGCACGAGCCAGGCGTAGGTGGCGCCGGTGAGGGCGTCGTAGCCGGCCAGCTCCCCGCCGGCCGCCCCGATCGCGCCGACCGTGATGGACGCCTTGATCAGGCCGAAGACGGTGTTCGTGAACGCGCCGGCCGCGGTCGCCAGCCGGTAGGTCGACCACCGGCGGAAGCCGAGGACGACGAGTGTGGCGAACAGGCGCACAGTCGCCGTACGGTACTCGGCCCCTGTGGCGGTGTCATCGGAAATATGCCGTCGGCGTCCCGGTACGGTGACGGCGTGAACCACCCCATCGTGGCCCGCACCCGCGACGACCTCGCCCAGGCGCTGGCGCAGAGCGAGAACGAGAGCGCCGTCGTCATGACGCTGGGCGCGCTGCACGAGGGCCACCGTGCGCTGGTCCGCGCCGCCCGCGAGCTGGTCGGCAGCGGCGGCACCGTCCTGGTGACCATCTTCGTGAACCCGCTGCAGTTCGGGCCGGGCGAGGACTTCGAGCGCTACCCGCGCACGCTCGAGGCCGACCTCGCCGTGTGCGCCGACGAGGGCGTCGACGTCGTGTTCGCGCCGCCCGCGGAGGAGCTGTACCCGCACGGCGAGCCGCAGGTCGGCATCGTGCCCGGGCCGCTCGGCGCACAGCTGGAGGGCGCGGCGCGGCCCACCCACTTCGCCGGGGTGCTGACGGTGGTCGCGAAGCTGCTCAACCTCACGGTGCCCAGCTACGCCGTCTTCGGCGAGAAGGACTACCAGCAGCTCACGCTGGTCCGTCGCATGGTGGCCGACCTCGAGATGCCGTACGAGATCGTCGGCGTGCCGACCGCCCGCGAGGAGGACGGGCTGGCGCTGTCCAGCCGCAACCGGTACCTGTCGGCGGACGAGCGGACGGCGGCGCTGGCGCTCTCGCGGGCGCTGCGGGCCGGCGCCGGCGCCGCGGCAGGTGGGCCGGACGCCGTCGTCGCCGCGGCCGCGGCCGAGCTCGGGGCCGAGCCGGGCGTCGTCGTCGACTATCTCGAGCTGCGCTCCGACGAGCTGGCCCCGCAGCCGCGGCACGGCCCGGCCCGCCTGCTGGTGGCCGCCCGCGCCGGCACCACCCGCCTCATCGACAACATCGCCGTCGACCTGCCCTGACACGCCGGGGCGTAGGCTTGTGGCGCGTGACCGGAGTACGCATCCCCCGCCGCATGCGCACCGAAGAGCCCGGCTGGACGGTGTCGGCTGACGTCGTCGTGGTCGGCAGCGGCATCGCGGGACTCACCACGGCGCTCGAGGCGCGCAAGGCCGGCCGGGTCCTGCTCGTGACGAAGACCCGGCTCGCCGACAGCGCCACGGCGTGGGCGCAGGGTGGCATCGCCGCGGCGCTCGGACCCGGGGACAGCCCTGAGCAGCACCTGCACGACACCCTCGTCGCGGGCGTCGGGCTGTGCGACGAGGCCGCCGTCCGCACGCTGGTCACCGAGGGCCCGCGGCGGGTCCGCGAGCTGGTCGAGCTGGGCGCGGCGTTCGAGCTCACCCCCAACGGCGACATCGCACTGACCCGCGAGGGCGGCCACCACCGCGACCGCATCGCGCACTCCGGCGGCGACCAGACCGGCAAGGAGATCTCGCGAGCGCTGCTCGACGCGCTGGCCGCGGTCCGCGAGGACCCGCAGATCGAGGTGGTCGAGCACGCGCTGGTCACCGACATCCTCACCGACGCCGCGGGCCGGGCCTGCGGCGTCGTCCTGCACGTCATCGGCGAGGGGCGGCAGAGCGGCGTCGGTGCGGCGCTCGGCCGGGCCGTCGTCCTGGCCACCGGCGGGCTCGGCCAGGTCTACGCGTCGACCACCAACCCGCCGGTCTCGACCGGCGACGGCGTCGCGGCCGCGCTGCGGGCCGGTGCCGAGGTGGCCGACCTCGAATTCGTCCAGTTCCACCCGACGGTGCTCTGGCTCGGCCGCTCGGCCAAGGGGCAGCAGCCGCTCATCTCCGAGGCGGTGCGCGGCGAGGGCGCCGTCCTGCGCGACGTCGAGGGCCGCCGGTTCATGAAGGGCCGGCACGAGCTGGCGGAGCTCGCCCCGCGCGACGTCGTCGCCAAGGGCGTCATGACCGCCATGGCCGAGACCGGAGCCGAGCACGTCTGGCTCGACGCCCGGCACCTCGGCGGGAGGTTCCTCGAGGAGCGGTTCCCGACCATCGTCGCGCGCTGCCGCTCCTACGGCATCGACCCCGCCACCGACCTCGTCCCCGTCGCGCCGGCCCAGCACTACGCCAGCGGCGGCGTGCGCACCGACCGGCGCGGCCGCACCAGCGTGCCCGGCCTGTACGCGTGCGGCGAGGTCTCCTGCACCGGCGTCCACGGCGCCAACCGGCTGGCCTCGAACTCGCTGCTCGAAGGGCTGGTCTGGGGTCACCGCATCGCCGAGGACCTCGCGTCGTCGCTCGACGACGCCCACCCCGGCGACCCCGTCGAGCGCGAAGGGCCGGTCGGCCTGCTCGACGCCGACGCGCGCCCGTTCGTGCAGTCGGCCATGACGGCCGGCGCCGGCGTGCTGCGGTCCGAGGCGTCGCTGACGACGCTGGCGGCCCGGCTGGCCGGCCTCGCGGCCGAGCCGCTGAGCGACGGAATGACGCCGGATTCCTGGGAGACGACGAATCTGCACTCTGTGGCGGTTACGCTCGGTCGGCATGCCGCCCTGCGGGAAGAGACGCGAGGCGGCCATTGGCGTGAGGACTTCGCCGACCGGGACGACACCCGCTGGCGCGGCCACCTGGTCAGCGTCGTGGACCCGGACGGCGTGCTCACGACGACGTATGAGCCCCGGAGGGTGATGCAGAACCGACGAGCGACGGGGGACCGGAGGTCCCCCTGAGTCCTCGGTCCGGGCCGATGTCGACCGGAGAGGGCTCGTGCTCTCTGCATCACCGGACGTCGAATGAGACATGAAGGAGTAGCGATGAGTCTGCCCGAGCCCGTGACACTCGCCTTGCGCGAGGCGGGTCTCGATCCCCGATACGTCGAGGACCTCGTCCGCGCCACGTTGGAGGAGGACCTGGGCGGCGGAGAGGACGTCACCACCACCGCGACCGTGCCCGCCGACCAGCACGCCGTCGCCGTGCTCGGCTCGCGCGAGTCCGGTGTCCTCGCCGGCCTGCCGGTGGCCGAGGCCGTCTTCGCGGCCACCGACCCCGGTGTCGAGGCCGAGCGGCACGTCGCCGACGGCGCCGAGCTCCGCGCCGGGTCCAAGGTGCTGACGGTGCACGGCCGCACCCGCCAGCTGCTGCTGGCCGAGCGCACCGCGCTCAACCTGGCCTGCCGGCTGTCCGGCATCGCCACCGCCACCCGGTCCTGGGTCGACGCGCTGGCCGGCACCCACGCCGCCGTCCGCGACACCCGCAAGACCACACCGCTGCTGCGCCCGCTGGAGAAGTACGCGGTGCGGCTGGGCGGCGGGGTCAACCACCGGTCCACGCTGGCGGAGTCGGCGCTGATCAAGGACAACCACATCGCGGCGGCCGGCGGCATCACCGCGGCGTACCAGGCGGTCAAGCGGGCCTACCCGGACATCGAGGTCGAGGTCGAGGTCGACGACCTCGACGGCGCCGCCGAGGCGGTCGAGGCCGGCGCCGACCTGGTGCTGCTCGACAACTTCAGCGTCGACGACGTGCTCGAGGCCGTGAAGCTGGTCGACGGCCGGGCCCGGCTCGAGGTCAGCGGCGGGCTGACGCTGGCTCAGGCCGGCGCCTTCGCCGCCACCGGCGTCGACTACCTGTCCACCGGCGCCCTGACCCACTCGGTCCGCTCACTGGACCTCGGCCTCGACATGGTCGCCGTCGAGGGACACTGATCCGCATGCTGCTGGCGATCGACGTCGGTAACACCGAGACCGTCATCGGGCTGCTCGACGGCCTCGAGGTGCGGCACCACTGGCGGGTGGCCACCGTGGCCACCCGCACCACCGACGAGATCATGGCACTGCTGCGCGGGTTGTTCGCGGGGACCGACGAGACGATCGACGGCGTCGCCATCTGCTCGACGGTCCCCGTGGTGCAGCGCGAGATGCGCTGGCTCACGCAGCGCTACTACGCCGACGTGCCGGCGCTGCTGGTCGAGCCGGGCGTCAAGACCGGCGTGCCGATCCTCACCGACAACCCGCGCGAGGTCGGCACCGACCGCATCGTCAACGCGCTGGCCGCCATGCACCGGTACGGCACCGGGCGGCCGTGCATCATCGTCGACTTCGGCACCGCGACCACGTTCGACGTCGTCTCGGCGCGCGGCGAGTACATCGGCGGCGCCATCGCCCCCGGCATCGACGTGTCGCTCGAGGCGCTGCGCAACGCGGCGGCCCAGCTGCGCCGGGTCGAACTGGTCCGGCCCCGGTCGGTCATCGCCAGGAACACGGTCGAGGCGCTGCAGTCCGGGGCGCTGTACGGCTTCAGCGCCCAGGTCGACGGCGTGGTCACCCGCATGGCCACCGAGCTCGGGGTCGGGCTCGACGGTGTGACGGTGCTGGCCACCGGCGGGCTGGCGCCGCTGGTGCTGGACGAGTCGTCGACCATCCAGCACCACGAGCCCTGGCTGACGCTCATGGGCCTGCGGCTGGTGTTCGACCGCAACCACCCGGCCTGACGGCTCCGGGACGGCCGGCGGTCAGCCGCGCCCGGCCAGGTGCGCGTTGAGGTCGCCCACCGGGCCCAGGTGCTGCAGCTTGTCGGGATTGATCTGGTTGTGCACGCCCGCGATGCGGCCGTCGTCGGCGATGGTCAGCGACAGCACGCCCAGGACGCCGTCGTCGCCGGCCACGCGGATGCCGGGCTGGCCGTTCACCGTCACCGGCTCGATCAGCAGGCCCATCGCGGCGCCGGTGCGGCCGAGGCCGGCCAGGAACCGGGCCACCTGCAGCGCGCCGACCAGCGGGTGGCGCACCGCCGCGGTCTTGCCGCCGCCGTCGCCGTGGAACACGACGTCCTCGGCGAGCAGCCGCTCCAGCGCGCCGACGTCGCCGTCGTTCAGGGCGGCGAAGAACGAGCGGGCCAGCTCGTCGCGGCGGTCGCGCGACGGCTCGAACCGCGGCCGCCGCTCGTCGATGTGCTTGCGGGCCCGGGCCATGAGCTGCCGGCAGTTCGCCTCGCTCCGCTCGACCACCGCGGCGATCTCGTCGTAGCCGTACCCGAACACCTCGCGCAGCAGGAACACCGCCCGCTCGACCGGTGACAGCGTCTCGAGCACCACGAGGAACGCCGTCGACAGCGTCTCGGTCTCCTCGACCCGCCGGGCGGGGTCGTCGTCGACGGCGAGCAGCGGCTCGGGCAGCCACGGTCCGACGTAGCGCTCGCGCCGGAGCCGGGCCGAGCGCAGCGCGTCGATGGCCAGGCGGGTGGTGACGGTGGTGGCGTAGGCCTCGGGGTTGTCCGCCCGGGTGCCCGACTCCGACGCGTGGTGCATGCGCAGGAACGCCTCCTGCACGACGTCCTCGGCCTCGCTCACACTGCCGAGCATGCGGTAGGCCACCGAGAACATCAGCGGCCGCAGGTCGTCGTGGGTGGTCGTGACGTCGGTCACCTTCCGATCGTGTCACAGGACGCCGAACCGCCTCGTCGGAGGGGCGAGACAGGAGAAGAGGAGGCGGACATGCGAGTGTTCCTGGCAGGAGCGACCGGCGCCGTCGGACGGTCCCTGGTCCCGATGCTGGTCCAGGCCGGCCACGACGTGGTCGGCAGCACCCGGTCGGCCGCGAAGACGGCCGGTCTACGCGCGGCCGGCGCCGAGGGCGTCGTGATGGACGGGCTCGACGCCGGCAGCGTCATGGCCGCGGTCCGTGCGGCCCGGCCCGACGTCGTCGTGCACCAGCAGACCGCGCTGAGCGCCGGGATGGGCGACATGCGGAGGTTCGACCAGGGGTTCGCGGTCACCAACCGGCTGCGCACCGAGGGCACCGACCACCTGATGGCCGCGGCCCTGGCCGTGGGGGCGACCCGGTTCGTCGCACAGAGCTTCACCGGCTGGCCCAACGCCCGCAGCGGCGGACCGGTGAAGACCGAGGACGACCCGCTGGAGCCGAACCCGCCGGCCGCGTGCCGCGAGTCGCTGCGCGCCATCTCCCACGTGGAGCGGGTCACGACCAGCACACCCGGCATCGACGGGCTGGCGCTGCGCTACGGCGGCTTCTACGGCCGCGGCACCGGTCTGACCGGCGACGAGGTCCCCGGCCTGCTGCGCAAGCGGCGCTTCCCGATCGTCGGCGGCGGCACCGCGGTGTGGTCCGTCGTCCACATCGACGACGCCGCGCGGGCCACGCTCGCGGCGGTCGAGGGCGGCGCGGCCGGCGTGTACAACATCGTCGACGACGATCCCGCGCCGGCCGCGGAGGTCATCACCGAGCTGGCCGCCGCCATCGGCGCGAAGCCGCCGCGCCGCATTCCGGCCTGGCTGGCCAAGCCGCTGATCGGCGAGTTCGGCGTGACGTTCATGACGACACTGCGCGGATCGTCCAACGCCAAGGCCCGGCGCGAGCTGGGCTGGAAGCCGGACCACCCGAGCTGGCGGCAGGGCTTCTACGATCGGTGACCGTGACGGCGACCTACGGCTACGACGAGGCGGCGCTGCTGCGGGTCGGCGCGCCGCCCGAGCCGCCGGGGTTCGCGGCGTTCTGGTCCGGATCGCACGCCCGCGCCCGCGCGGTCGACCCGGCACCCGTGGTGCTGGGCTCCGGCCCGGGTGGGGTGCTCGACGTCGAGTTCACCTCGCTCGACGGCGTCCGCCTGGGCGGGTGGCTGGTGCGGCCCGACGGCCCGGTGGAGCTGGCGCTCGTGGTCGGGCACGGCTACGGCGGCCGCGACGGGCCCGAGCTCGACCTGGTCCCCGACGGGGCCGCTGCGCTGTTCACGGCGTTCCGCGGGCTGCCCGACCGCGGCCTGGTGCCGGGCATCCCGGCGGGCGCGGCCGAACACGTGCTGCACGGCATCGGCTCCGTCGAGACCTACGTGCACGGCGGGTGCGCCGCCGATCTGTGGTGCGCGGCGTCGGCGCTGCTCGCCCTGCTGCCGGCGCCGCCCGCGCGGCTGGCCTACCTCGGCGGGAGCTTCGGCGGCGGCATCGGCGCGCTGGCGCTGCCATGGGACGAGCGGTTCGCGGCCGCCGTGCTGCACGTGCCGAGCTTCGGCAACCACGACCTGCGGCTGACCATGCGGTGCGAGGGCAGCGGCGAGGCGGTGCGCCGGCACGTGGCCGCACACCCGGAGGCCCGCGAGGTCCTGCGGTTCTTCGACGCCGCGACGGCGGCCGCACGCATGACGATCCCCACACTGGTGGCGCCCGCGCTCGCCGACGCCGTCGTGCCACCGCCGGGCCAGTTCGCCGTCCACAACGCGCTGCGCGGCCCGGCGGAGCTGGTCGTCCTGGGCTCCGGGCACGCCGACGGACCCGCCGCCGAGGCGGACCACGACCGCTACGTCGCCGCGGCCCGGGCGTTCCTCACCCGGTGAGCGTCAGTCGCGGCCGGGGTCGGGACTGTGCTCGACGAACGACCAGCCGTTCGCCTCGATGGCCCGGTGGGCCGGGCCGCTCAGCGCGGCGAACGACACCTCGAACCCCGACCGCCGGCCGCGGGACGACAGCTCGCGCAGGAACCCGATGGCCGAGTCGGTCATGCCGGTGACGCGATGCATGTCGACGACCACGTGATCGAGAGCGTTGAGCTGTTCGAGCCGGTCGACCTCTTCGACCGCCGCGCCGAACTCGTCGTCGGGATCGGTGCCGACGTCACCGGAGAGGAACACGACGATCTCGCGGGCACCACGGTCGACGACCTGCACTGTGCTCATCGACCTCACCTCCTGCCGAACAGTGTGATCGCCGTCGTACCCACCGGCAAGCAAGAGGCGCCTGCCCATGACAAACGCTGAAGCCGCACGGCCTAGGCTTGTCCCCCATGAGTGGACTGCCGCCGGCCGATCAGGATTTGCCCGAGCAGATGCGCATCCGGCGCGAGAAGCGTGCGGAGTTGCTGGCCTCGGGGGAGCCGCCGTATCGTCTCGGATTCCCGCGCAGCCACACGTTCGAGGCGTTGCGGGCGGCTTATCCCGACTTGGCCCCGGGTGCCGAAACCGGTGACCGCGCGTCGGTCGCCGGCCGAGTGATCTTCCTGCGCAACACCGGGAAACTCTGTTTCGCCCGGCTGCGCGAAGGCGATGGCGCCGAACTCCAGGTGATGCTGTCGCTCGATCGTGTCGGCGAGGAGAGTCTGGCGTCGTGGAAGCATCTGGTCGACATCGGCGATCACGTCGGCGTCGAGGGCGAGGTCATCGTCAGTAAGCGCGGTGAGCTGTCGGTGTCGGCCGGCCGCTGGGCAATGCTTTCCAAGGCGCTGCGGCCGTTGCCGGTCGCGCACAAGGATTTGAATGAGGAAACCCGGGTCCGGCAGCGTTACGTCGACCTCGTCGTCAATCCGGCGGCCCGATCCATGGTGCGAACTCGTGCCATCGTCACCCGGTCGGTGCGAGAAACGCTGCACCGCCTCGGCTACATCGAGGTCGAGACACCCGTTCTGCAGCTCGTGCACGGCGGGGCGACGGCGCGTCCTTTCCACACGCACCTGAATGCCTTCGACATTCCGATGACGTTGCGTATCGCCATCGAGCTGTACCTGAAGCGGGCCATCGTGGGCGGCGTCGACAAGGTGTACGAGATCGGCCGCGTATTTCGAAACGAGGGTATCGATTCCACGCACAGTCCCGAGTTCACCATGCTCGAGTCCTACGAGGCGTACGGCGACTACGACACCCAGGCCGCGCTGACCCGCGAGATCATCGTCGACGCCGCCCGCGCCGTCGGCCGGACGGTGGTGCCCGACGGTCGCGGCGGCGAGATCGACCTCGAGGCGCCCTGGCAGCACGTCACCCTGCACGAGGCCGTCTCCCGGGCCGTCGGCGAGCAGGTCACGGCCGACACCCCGGTCGAGCGGCTGCGCGAGCTGGCCGAGAAGCACGAGGTCGGGCTGGACCCGTCGTGGGGGCACGGCGAGGTCGTGCTCGAGCTGTTCGAGAAGCTGGCCGAGCACACCTTCATGACCCCGACCTTCGTCCGCGACTATCCGGAGGAGGTCCGCCCGCTGGCCCGGCCGCACCGCGACGACCCCCGGCTGGCCGAGGCCTGGGACCTCATCATCCGCGGCGTCGAGATGGGGGTCGCGTACTCCGAGCTGGTCGACCCGGTCCTGCAGCGCGAACGGCTGACGGCGCAGTCGCTGCGTGCGGCGGCCGGCGACCCCGAGGCCATGCAACTCGACGAGGACTTCCTGCGCGCGCTCGAATACGGCATGCCACCCACCGGTGGCATGGGCCTGGGAATCGACCGGTTGATGATCCTGCTCACCGATGCGGGCATTCGCGAGACGATCTTGTTCCCGCTGGTGAAGCCGGAATGACGGCCCCGGCCGAAATCGAGCCGGATCAGCGCTTTCGGGTCAGGCGGGCCCGCACGGCCGATGTGAGGTACATCCGCGGCCTGCTCGACGGATACGCCGCGCGGCGGATCCTGCTGTCGAAAGAGACCGTCACCCTCTATGAGGACATCCAGGAGTTCTGGGTGGCGGAAACCGTCGCCGATGACGGTGCGCCGGGCACCGTCATCGGCTGTGGCGCGTTACACGTCATGTGGGAAGACCTCGCCGAGGTCCGCACCCTGGCCGCCGACCCGGAATGGCGCGGGCGCGGTGTCGGTCATGCCGTACTGTCGCGATTGCTGGAAGTGGCAGCGGAACTCGGCGTCGTGCGGGTGTTCTGCCTCACCTTCGAGGTCGACTTCTTCGCCCGGCACGGATTCGAGCGAGTGGAAGGCACACCGGTCGACACCGACGTGTACGCGCAGTTGTTGCGCTCGGCTGACGAAGGGGTCGCCGAGTTCCTCGACCTCGACCGGGTGAAGCCGAATACTCTGGGTAACGTTCGGATGCTCCGGCTAATGGGTAGCACGCAGCAAATCAGTCGCGACGACTCGCGGCAGATGAATTGAAAATTCCCGTTCCAGAGCGTAACAATAGGCTAGTCAAGACCAAATCTTCGAGTGCACCCCGCAGGAAGGATCAACGATGGCACAAAAGGTTCAGGTGATTCTGCTCGACGATCTCGACGGCGGTGAAGCCACAGAGACCGTGAGCTTCGCCCTGGACGGCGCCTCGTACGAGATCGATCTGTCGGCCAAGAATGCCGGCAAGCTCCGCGACGCCCTAGCGCCTTACGTCGCCTCGGCACGCCGCGCCTCGGCCCGGCGGGGACGTGGCCGCGCCGCCGCCACCGGTGGGCGGGCCAGCCGCACCGACACGACCGCCATCCGCGAGTGGGCCCGCGACCAGGGCCTGAAGGTGTCCGACCGGGGACGCATCCCGTCCGACATCCTGGCGAAGTACGAGTCCGCTCACGGGTGATGTCGCGGCCGTCAAGGCATCGCCGGGGGAGATGCACCGGGGGATTTGACGCGGAAGGGGCCGGCGCCCAGTGATGGGCAGCCGGCCCCTCGCGTGTGTTCGGAGCGGAGTGACGGACGCGGGTCAGGCGTCGGCGAGGGTCTGCTGCTGGCGGCCGAGGCCGTCGATCTCCAGCGCCATGGTGTCACCGGCGCGCAGGTAGGGTTGGCCGGGCATGCCCATGGCGACCCCGGCGGGGGTGCCGGTGTTCACCAGGTCGCCGGGCTCGAGCACCATGAACTGCGACAGGTACCAGACGACGTGCCCGATGCCGAAGATCAGGTCCGCGGTGGTGCCGTCCTGGCGCAGCTCCCCGTTCACCCACAACCGCAGCCCCAGCTTGCCCGGGTCGTCGATCTCGTCGGCCGGAACCAGCCACGGGCCGAGCGGGTTGAACGTCTCGCACGACTTGCCCTTGTCCCACTGCCCGCCCCGCTCGAGCTGGAACGCCCGCTCTGACACGTCGTTGGAGATCGCATATCCCGCGATCACGTTCAGGGCGTCGTCGGGGGTGTCGAGGTAGCGGGCCTCGGCGCCGATGACCACACCGAGCTCGACCTCCCAGTCGGTCTTCTCGCTGCCGCGGGGAACCAGGACGGTGTCGTCGGGGCCGATGACGGTGTTCGGCGCCTTCATGAACACGATCGGCTCGGCCGGCAGCACCGCGCCGGTCTCTGCGGCGTGGTCGCGGTAGTTCAGCCCGATGCACACCACCTTGCCGGGCCGTGCGATCGGTGCGCCGATCCGCCGGCCCACGCCGTCGCGGATCTGCGGCAAGGCGCCCGCGGCCAGCGCCGCCCGGGCACGGCCGATGCCGTCGCCGGCCAGGAAGGCGCCGTCGATGTCGCCGGTGACCGTGCCCAGGTCGTACAGCGACCCGTCATCGGCCCGCACCACCGGGCGCTCCGAACCCCGCTCACCGATGCGCATCAGCTGCATGTCGTGTCTCCTCGAAGATGTGATTGCTGGTCAGGGCAGCCGGACGTGGTCCGGGTTCAGGTCGTTCACGGTCCGGACGCCGAGCAGCTGCATGGTGCGCCGGACCTCGGTGGTCAGAATGTCGGCGGCCCGCGCGACGCCGCGTTCGCCGCCGGCCATCAGGCCGTACAGGTAGGCCCGGCCGACCAGGCAGGCGTCGGCGCCCAGCGCCTTCGCCGCCACGATGTCGGCACCGCTCAGGATGCCGGTGTCGAGGTAGATCTCGGCCTGACCGCCGACCGCGGCCGCGACTTCGGGCAGGATGCGCAGCGGCACGGGCGCCCGGTCGAGCTGGCGGCCGCCGTGGTTGGACAGAACGATCGCGTCGGCGCCCGCGCCCACCACCCGCCTGGCGTCATCGACGGTCTGGATGCCCTTGACGATGAGCGGGCCGGACCAGATGGAGCGCAGCCAGGCGAGGTCCTCGATGGTCATGGTCGGGTCGAAGAGCATGTTCAGCAGCTCCGCGATGGTGCCCTTCCACGACGTCAGCGACGCGAACTGCAGCGGCTTCGTCGTCAGCAGGTTCATCCACCAGGCGGGGTGCACGGCCGCGTCGATGACGGTCCTGGCGGTCAGCGACGGCGGGATGGTGAACCCGTTGCGGACGTCGCGCAGCCGGGCGCCGGCCACGGGGACGTCGACGGTGAGCATGAGCGCCTCGTAGCCGGCGTTCGCGGCACGCTTCACCAGGTCCTCGCCGGCCGAGCGGTCCTTCCAGACGTAGAGCTGGAACCACTTGCGCGCCCGCGGCGCCGCGGCGGCGACGTCCTCGATGGACGTGGTGCCCATGGTCGACAGCGAGTACGGGATGCCGGTGCGCTCGGCGACGCGGGCGACGGCGGCCTCGCCCTCGTGGTTCATCATCCGGGTGAAGCCGGTGGGCGCGAACGCGAAGGGCTGTGCGGACGGCTGCCCGAGCACGGTCGTCGTGGTGTCGACCTCGGACACGTCGTGCAGGATCGACGGCTGGAACTCCAGCTGCGCGAACAGCGACCGCGCCCGGCGCAGGCTGATCTCGGCCTCGGCCGCGCCGTCGGTGTAGTCGAAGACCGATCGCGGCGTGCGCATGCGTGCGATGCGCCGCAGGTCGGCGATGGTCAACGCCTTCGCCAGCCGCCGGTCGGTCGGATTGAGCACCGGCGGCTTCGCGCGCAGCAGCGGCTCGAGCTCGGACCAGCGGGGGAGTTGCCGTTCGGTCATGCGGTGCTCCGGGGACGTCGATCCTGTGGTCAGACCACACAGTATCAGCTAGGTTGCAGAACGTGAGGATGTCTTGGTGAGGACCCACGAGCTCGTGCTGCGCCAGGTCGAGGCCGACCTCGCCGCCGGCAAGCTGCGGCTGGGCGACCGGCTGCCCGGTGAGCGCGCGCTGGCGGGGCAGCTCGGCGTGAGCCGCCCGTCGGTGCGCGAGGCCATCCGCGTGCTCGAGGCCATGGGGGTGGTCCGGACGGCGGTCGGCTCCGGACCCGAGGCCGGCGCGGTCATCGTCGCCGACCCCGGCTCGCCGCTGACGGCCACGCTGCGGCTGCACCTGGCGACCAGCCACCTGCCCATGGGCGACATCGTCCAGACCCGGGTGCTGCTCGAGTCGTGGGCGGTGCGCGAGGCGGCCGGCCGCGCGGAGCCGGACCAGCTGGCGGCGGCCGGGCGGCTGCTCGACGCCATGGACGACCCCGAGCTGCCGCGCGAGCGCTTCCACCTGCTCGACGCCGAGTTCCACGTCGCGCTGGCCGCGCTGGCCGGCAACGTGCTGGTGTCGACCATCATGGCGTCGCTGCGCGAGGCGATCCACGGCTACGTCATGGCCGCGGCGCCGAACCTGCCGGACTGGGGGTCGGCCGCGGCGGGTCTGCGTGCGCAGCACCGCTCCGTGCTGGCGGCGGTCACCGGCGGCGACGGCGACGCCGCGGCCCGGCTGGTGGCCGAGCACATCGAGGGCTTCTACCGGGCCTCGCGGCTGGCCTGAGCATCAGCCGTCGGGGAACGGGTCCTCGGGCAGCAGGCCGTCCAGTTCGGCGTCGGCCGCATGGACGGCCGCCACGTACTCCTCGTCGATCTCGTAGGACCGGCTCCCGAGGTCGACGGTGGGCACCGGGCGGAAGTCGACCGGGCCGAGCCGGGTGGTCCGCGGGAACTGCAGGTTCACCTCCGTCGGCCGGCCGCGACGCCACTGGCTGCCGGTCAGCACCGCGATGCGCCGGTCGGTGACCGCGAGGTAGCAGTCGATCTCGGCCGGCAGCGCGCCGATCCAGGCGAGCGTGACCGGGACGAGGTAGTCGATCCGCTCGCCCGGTTCGAGCAGGTCCTGGCACAGGCGGCGGACGTCCGCGGACACCGGCATGCTCCACTGTGGCACGGCCTCGGGCACGGCAGCCTGCCGACATGGCACAAATCGGACAATCTTGATCTCGTCGGGTCGAGTTACGGCGAGATGCCGCTAGTGTTTCCCCAACATCGGGGCGGCTTTCCACAGCTCTCGTAGAAAGTCCCGGCCGCAGCCGGCTCCGGTGCGCGATGCGATCTCGAGCAACGGTCCCGCACATCGACGGAGCGAGGAGACGACATGGCTCAGGACAACAGATTGAGCCGGCGCCGGCTGATCACGATCAGCGCCGGAACGCTGGCGGCGGTGGCCATCGCGCCGGCCGCGCCGACGCTGGCCGGCGCGGCGGTGCAGAACGTGCCGAACCCGCTGCTGCCCCCGGGCAAGCGCGGCACGATCCTGTACACCCAGCGCGACGCCACGGCGCGGCGCGGCATCTGGAACAACCCGGCGCCCACCATGGGCCAGCTCGGCGGCCCCAACTTCCCCACCGACCCGAACGACCTCGGCCCGACGGTGCCGCTGCCCGGCGGCTTCCGCGAGGTCTTCCTGTTCCTCGCCAACGCCGGCTTCAAGCAGGTGGAGTTCGCCGGCTACAGCCAGCACGCCGAGAACCAGGGCGGCAACGTCCCGCCGCTCACTCAGAGCGGCACGCTGCTGCGGCAGAACTTCCCGGCCTACCTGAACTACGCGCGCACCCTGCGCGGCTTCCTCGACGAGGCCGGGCTGGAGGCCATCGGCAACCACGGATTCATCCCGAACAGCTGGCCCGGCGGTCCCAACGGCGGCATGACCGCCGACGACTACGACCGCTTCCAGGTCGAGCTCGAGTTCGCCTCGATCCTCGGCATGCCGTACATGGGCACCGGCGGCGACCCCACCGGAGGCGGCGCCAAGGAGGCCTGGGACCTCGCCGCCCAGAAGTGGGAGGCGATCAACGACCTCTCCTGGAACGGCTACCGGATCCGCATGTACCCGCACAACCACGCCGATGCCTACGGCTTCCTGCAGGACGGTCCCATGGTGCAGGTGACGGTCGACCGCGTGACCGGCGCGCCGCTGCCGCAGCCGCAGATGGTGCGCGGCGAGTCCGGCATCCGCCGGATGCAGTACTACTTGGACATCACCCCCAGCACGAAGTGCCTCTGCGAGATCGACATCTACTGGGCGCACTCGGCGCAGCACCGGTTCCGCTGGTACTACGACTGGGAGGGCCAGCGCCGCGAGAGCATCTTCAGCCCCATCGACCAGATCGCCGCGCAGCCGCTGCGCTACCCGCTCTACCACGCCAAGGACGGCGAACGCCGCGACGAGCAGCCGCCCGGCACCGGCGAGGGCTACCGGATGATCCCGTTCGGCGACCCCCGCAGCGACATCGACTACGACGCGATCTTCCGCCGGCACCGCCCGCGCGGCTACCACAACCCGAACTACGAGGACGACACCGCTCCCGGCGGCGCCGGCGACCCGGGCCGCTCGCTCCGCCACGCCGTCATCAGCGGCACCAACATGGCCAACATGGCGCGCTGAGGACTCCCCGGCCGGCCGAGCGACCCTCGGCCGGCCGGGTGAACTCTTTGCGTCAGCCCTGGTTGCGGTGCGTGGCGGGGCGGGGGATGCTGCGCCGGCTCCGCATCCCCCGCCCCGCCCGACCCCGGGGGCTGCGGTTCGGTGCGGTTCGGTGCGGCTCGCCCGGGGTTCGGTCGGTCAGCTGGCTCGGCTCAGGACGCGGGCGACGTAGTGGGGTGCCGGTTCGTCGGTGGCGATGCGGCCGTCCGCTATCTCGATGACGCGGTCGACCCAGTGCAGCGACTGCGGCCGATGCGTGACGACGATCGTGGTGCGGCCCGCTGACGCCACGCGCATGGCTTGGTTGACCTTGCGCTCGCTGGCGAGGTCGAGGTTGGACGTGGCTTCGTCGAGGATGAGGATCGACGGGTCGCCGAGCAGTGCCCGGGCCAGGCACACGAGCTGGCGCTGGCCGGCGGACAGCGAGCGGCCGCGTTCGGCCACGACGTGGTGGTAGCCGCCCGGCAGCCGGGTGATGAACTCGTGCGCCCCGACGGCCCGGGCGGCCGCCTCGACCTCGGCGTCGCTGGCGTCCGGACGCGCGTAGGCGATGTTCTCGCGGATGGTGCGTGAGAACAGGAACGGCTCCTGCGGCACGTACCCGAGGTGCCGCCGGTAGCTGGTGACGTCGAGCCCGTCGAGCGGCCGGCCGTCGACCAGCACCGTGCCGTCGGTAGGGTCGTAGAAGCGCGCGATCAGCTTCGACAGGGTCGACTTGCCCGCTCCGGTGCGCCCGACGAACGCCACCCGCTGCCCGGCCGGCACGTGCAGGTCGACGTCGCGCAGCGCATCGGTGGCGGCGCTGGCGTAGCGCAGCCGCACTCGCTCGAACCGCAGGTCGCCGGCGACGTGGTCGACCGGTGCCGCGTCGGGACGGACCCGCGTCGACGTCTCCAGCGCCAGCAGCGCGCGCACCCGGACCAGCCCGGTGCGCGCCCGCTGGTAGACGTCGAACACCGCGGACAGCTGCTGTACCGGCGCGAACACCTGCGCGAGGTACAGCAGGAACGCGATCAGCGTGCCGAGGGCCAGCGTGCCGGCCTCGATGCGCTGCGCGCCCACCCACAGCACCGCCGCGATGGCCAGCACCGAGAGCAGCTCGATCGCGGCCACGTACACCGACGTCGCGTACAGCCCGCGCAGACTGGCGTCGACGTAACGGCGGCCGAGGCCGGCGAACCGCCCGAGGTTCACCGCCTCGCGCCGGAACGCGTGCGTGACCCGGATGCCGGCCATGCTCTCCTGGACGTCGGCGTTGAGCGAGGAGAGCAGCTCGCGGGCGTCGTCGTAGGCGACCGAGGCGCGCAGCCGGTACCACCAGGTGACGGCACCGGCGAACGGCACCACGCCCAGCACGACCAGCGCCAGCATGGGATCCAGTGCGAGGACCACCAGCGTCATGCCGGCGAACGTCGCCACGCTGACGATGGCGTTGATCAGCCCGACCTGGAACAACTGGGCGATCGCGTCGACGTCCGAGGTCATGCGGGTCATGACGCGGCCGGCCTGGGTGCGGTCGTAGAAGTCGATGCCCAGCCGCTGCAGCTGGCCGAAGATCCGCACCCGCATGGCCAGCAGCAGCCGTTCGGTGCTGCGGGTGGTCCACAGGTAGCCGGTGCGCTGGTCCAGCCAGAGCAGTGCCACCAGCACGGCCGCGGCGACGCACACCCACAGCAGCGCGGACTCGGAGCCGGCGCGCATGCCGTCGTCGACCGCCCGCTGCACCAGCATGGGGTTGACCAGCGTGATGGCCGCCTCGAGGACGACCAGCGCCAGGCCGACCAGCAGGCCGCCGATGTACGGGCGCAGGAACGACGCCATCCGCAGCGGCCCGCGGGCGCCGCTCTCGCGCTCGAGGTCGACGCCGGGCGGATCGGCCGTCGGCGGCAGCGCGGCGATCCGTGCGGCGACCGCCGGCGGGACCGCCAGCTGCACGCCGGGCAGCGAGCCGGTGGCGTCCTGCCGCGACTCCCACGCCGACGCCGTCGCCTCGAACCGGCCGGCCCGGGCGTGCGACATCAGGTCGGCCGGCCGATCCGCGGTGGCGTCGGTGCCGGCCCCGTCGCCGAACAGGTCGCGGTACAGGTCGTTGCGCTCGAGCAGTTCCGCGTGCCCGCCCTCGTCGACCACGCGGCCGTCGTCGACCAGGACGACGCGGTCGGCCAGCCGCAGCGTCGACTCGCGGTAGGCGACCAGCAGCACCGTCCGCGCAGCGAGGAACGGCTCGAGGTTGGCATGGATGCGCTCCTCGACCTTGACGTCCACGGAGGACGTGGCGTCGTCGAGCAGCAGGATGTCCGGCTCCGACAGCAGCGCCCGGGCCAGCGCCACCCGCTGGCGCTGCCCGCCGGAGAGCGTGATGCCCTGCTCGCCGACCACGGTGTCGTAGCCGTCGGGCAGCGCCTCGACGAACTCGTCGGCCGCGGCGGCCCGGGCGGCGGCCCGGATCTCGTCGAGGCTCGCGTCGGGCTTGCCGTAGGCGATGTTCGCGGCGATGGTGTCGGAGAACAGGAAGCTGTTCTCGAAGACCACGCCGATGCGGCGGCGCAGCTCCGGCAGTGACCACCGGCGGGTGTCGATGCCGTCGACGGTGACGGTGCCGGCGTCGGCGTCGAAGAACCGCGGCAGCATGGACAGCGCCGTCGACTTCCCGCAGCCCGACGGCCCGACCAGCGCGACGGTCTCGCCCGGCCGGACGTCGAGGGTGAACTCGCGCAGCACCTGGTGGCCGTCGCCGTCGGCATAGGCGAAGCGCACCTTGTGGAACGACACCGCGCCACCGCGCTCGCGGACGTCGACGGGGCGCAACGGCTCGGTGATCTCGGCCTGCAGGTCGAGCAGCTCGCCGACCCGCTCGGTGGCGGCCCGGCACAGCGGCGCGTTGGTCAGCACCATGCCGGCCACGCGCGCGGCTCCGATGAGCTCGGCGAGGTAGCCCGTGCACGCCAGGAACACGCCGATCGTCAGGTGCCCCTCGATGACCAGCAGGCCCCCGGCCAGCAGCACCAGCACCTGGCCGAACAGCGGCGCGCCCTGCAGCGACGCCATGAACGGCGCCCGCAGGCGCACGGCCCGGACCCGGGCGCCGAACATGTCGAGCAGCGACCGGTGCAGCCGCGCGGTCTCGGCCGGCTGCTGGCCGAACGCCCGGACCACACGGACGCCCGTGACGGCCTCTTCGACCCGGGAGGTCATCTCCGCCTCGCGGTCCTGGGCGTCCCAGCCGGCCGCGTACACCTGGCGGCGCTGCCGGTTGGTCACCACGAACACGACGACGATGACGGCGACGACCAGCGTGGCCACCAGCGGCGACAACAGGAACATGACGACGACCGCGAGCAATGACGACACCAGCGTGGCGGCGACCTGCGGGATCCAGCTCAGCAGCATGAGCACGTAGCGCAGGTCGCCGCTGATGCGCGACACCAGCTGGCCGCTCTGCAGCTGCGCGTGGCCGGTGAAGTCGAGCCGCTGCAGCGTGTCGTACACGTCGCGGCGCAGGTCGTCCTGGATGCGGAAGGCGGTCTTGCCGCCCGTGTAGCGCCACCAGCTCGACAGCACGAAGCGGGCGACGGCCAGGCCGGCGAGCAGCAGGATCATCGGCATGAGCGGAGCGGTCCGCTCGGTGATCGCGTCGTCGACGACGCGACCCTGGAGGACGGGAACGGCGGCGACGGTGACCGCCCAGGCCAGCGCGACGACGACCGAGACGATCAGCGTGCCGCGGTGGCCGAGGAGGTAGGGGGCGAGCCGGCGGAACGTGCCGGGCGGCTGTGACGGCTCGGCTGAGGCGACGGCGGGCGCCGGCGTTGACGGCCGGCTGGAGGACTGATCTGAGGGACGCGCGGACACGGTGCGGCTGGGCACAGGGATCTCCCGAGGCAGCGGGTCGGATTGGCGGACACCCCGAACGGGGCCGCCGAGAAGCCTACGCCCGGGTGGTGACGTGGATCAACGGTCCGGAGCGAGTTCGCGATCTCGAGGCCGGCCGGAAGCTCGACCGCCGGCACGTCGGGCACCACCATCCGGGTTCTCCCGTTCTGCTCAGCGTCGCACTCGTGTTCGGCATGCCGCCACTCGTGACCCCTGGGCCGAACGGCGGTTTCTCGGATCCACACCCATCCGGGCCACGCACCGCGCCGAACACCGGGCATGACCGCGACGACGCACCGCTGGCGCACCCGGGGCCCGGCCGCTCTAGCCGGGATCGCGGCGGGCGGGCTGACGCTGGGCGCCGGTGAGCTGGTCGCGGCGCTGGTGGTCGAGCCGGCCGCCGCACCGTTCCTGGCCGTCGGCAACACGTTCGTCGACCTCACGCCGGAGTGGCTGAAGAGCTTCGCCATCCGCACGTTCGGCGAGAACGACAAGCAGGTCCTGCTGGCCGGCATGGCGGTCGTCCTGCTGGTCGTCTCGGCGGCCGGTGGGCTGCTGGAGCTGTGGCGACGCTGGGCCGGCGTGACGGTGCTGGCCGTGCTCGGCGCGGTCGCCGTCGCCGCTGCCCTGAACCGTCCGGCGGCCACCGCGGCCTGGGCGCTGCCCACCGCCGCGGGTGCCGTCGCCGGAGCCGCCGCGCTCACTCTGCTGGCGGGCCGGCTCCGAGCCCGCGCGGCGGATGCGGACCCGATGGTCTCGGGGGAATCCGTATCGGCCGCGCGGCCGCCACGCCGCCAGGTCCTGCTGCTGACGGCGGCCGTCGCGGGGCTGGCCGTGGTCACGGCTCTCGGTGGCCGGCGGTTCGGGCAGACGCTCGCCGAGGTCCGAGATGCCCGCGCCGCGCTGCGGCTGCCGTCGCCGGCCGACCCGGCGCCCGCGGTCCCGGCAGGCGTCGAGGTCGACGTCGAGGGCAGGACGCCGTTCCGGACCCCGAACCGCGACTTCTACCGCGTCGACACCGCGCTCGACGTGCCCAAGGTCGTCCCCGACGAGTGGCGCCTGCGCATCCACGGGCTGGTCGAGCGCGAGGTGGAGCTGGACTTCGACGAGCTCCTCGGGCTGGACCTGGTGGAGCGGATGATCACGCTGACCTGCGTCTCGAACGAGGTCGGCGGCGAGCTGGCCGGCAACGCCGTCTGGCTCGGCTACCCGCTGGCCGGCCTGCTGGCCCGGGCGAACCCGGCCGGCGATGCCGACATGCTGCTCTCGACCAGCGTCGACGGGTTCACGGCGAGCACGCCGCTCGACATCGTCACCGACGGGCGCGACGCGCTGCTGGCCATCGGCATGAACGGCGAGCCGCTGCCGGTGGAGCACGGCTTCCCGGCCCGGCTCGTGGTGCCCGGCCTGTACGGCTACGTATCGGCGACGAAGTGGGTGACCGACCTCGAGCTCACCCGGTTCGACCGCGCCACCGCCTACTGGACCGACCGCGGCTGGGCGGCGAAGGCGCCGATCAAGACGGCGTCGCGCATCGACGTGCCCGGCTCGTTCGCCGAGGTACCCGCCGGGCGCACCGTCGTCGCCGGGACGGCCTGGGCGCAGCACCGCGGCGTGCGGTCGGTCGAGGTGCGGGTCGACGACGGCGACTGGCAGGCCGCCGAGCTCGCCGACGAGGCTTCGATCGACACCTGGCGCCAGTGGTTCTGGGCGTGGGACGCCGAGCCGGGCAACCACACCCTGCGGGTCCGTGCGACCGACGGCTCGGGCGAAATCCAGACCGCCGAGCAGGCGCCGCCGTTCCCGGACGGATCGAGCGGCTGGCATTCGGTGGTGGTGCGCGTGAGCTGAGACGGAGCACCACCGAGCACACCGAGCACACCGAGCACCTTCCAAGTCCCCACACGATCGACAGGAAACCCTCATGACACTTCTGACCAGGCGAGCCCCCGTCCTCCTCGCGACGGCGGCCGCCCTCACCCTGACCCTCTCCGCCTGTAGCGACGACGGCGGCGAGGCGACCACCGGCGGCGGCACCACCGCCGCGCCCGAGGACGGCTCCGCGATGGAGACGCCCGAGGACGAGGAGAGCACTCCGGCCGACGAGACGACCGGGGAGGCCATGGCCGGCCCGGTCGGCCCGGGCTGCGCCGACTACGCCGCCCAGGTCCCCGACGGCGAGGGCTCGGTCGAGGGCATGTCCGACGACCCGGTCGCCGTGGCCGCGTCGAACAACCCGATCCTCACCACGCTGGTCTCGGCGGTGTCCGGGGAGCTCAACCCGCGGGTGAACCTCGTCGACACCCTCAACGGCGGCGAGTTCACCGTGTTCGCGCCGATCGACGACGCGTTCGCCGCGGTCGACCCGGCCACGCTGAGCACCCTGTCCACCGATGCCGACCTGCTGACGACGGTGCTGACGTACCACGTGGTGCCCGGCCAGCTGACGCCCGACCAGGTGATCGGCGAGCAGACGACGGTGCAGGGCGCGCCCGTGACCGTCGCCGGCACGCCCGACGCGATGACCGTCAACGACGCGAGCGTCGTCTGCGGCGGCGTCACGACGGCCAACGCCACCGTCTACCTCATCGACGGCGTCCTGATGCCGCCGATGTGAGACCCGCGGCGGTGGTGAGCAGACCCCAGCCGCCGGCCACGAGCGCGGCGTTGCGCCGTGCCCGGGCCGACGGCAGGGTCTGTCCGAAGGCGACGGCGCCGGCATCGCGCGCCGGAGGCGGCGGGCAGCCCTCCCACCACACGAACGGGCCAGATCATGGCGGGCCATCCCTCCTCGTCGGTCCCGGGGCAGCACCCGATCCTGTTCCGGGCGCAGATCGCCTTCCTGGTCGCGTTCGGTGTCCTGCTCGACACGTTCGTCGTGCGGTCCCTGCTGGTCCCCGCCCTCGCGTACGACATCGGGTCCCGCATCTGGTGGCCCCGCCGAGGCGGCCGTTAGCGCAAGGCGGTGCGGACGATGTTGCGCGCCATGCCGCCGAAGATGACGCCGTGGAACGGCCACAACATCCACCAGTAGAGCTGGCCGGTCAGCCCGCGCGGCACGAACACCGCACGCTGGCCGTAGAGGGAGCCGTCGCCGTCGGGGGTGACGGTCAGCTCGAGCCAGGCGCTTCCCGGCACCTTCATCTCGGCGCGCAGCCGCAGCAGCCGGCCGCGCTCGATCGCCTCGACCCGCCACCAGTCCAGTGCCTCGCCGAGATGCAGCCGGGCCGGGTCGCGGCGGCCGCGGCGCAGCCCGACCCCGCCGGCCAGCCGGTCGGCCCAGCCGCGCACCGCCCAGGCCAGCGGGAACGAGTACCAGCCGTTCTGGCCGCCGATCCCCTCGACGACGCGCCACAGGCGTTCCGGAGGGACGGCGCAATGCACCGTCCGCTGGTCCACCCGCACCGAGCCACCGGACCAGGACGGGTCGCTGGGCAGCGAGTCCGACGGCGCACCGGCGGGCGACGCGGCGGACCAGTGGCTCTCGACCTCGCCGTCGCGCATGCGGGCCAATGCCAGCTCGACCGCTCGCTCGTATGGCGTCGGGTCGACCGGCTCCGGGAGCAGGTCGCGCAGGTCGTCCTCGGTGCAGACGGCCTCGTGTTCCAGCGACTCGATCAGCGGGACGGCGAGGGAGCGAGGCACCGGCGTCACCAGGTTGACCCACTGCGCGGACAGCCACGGCGTCAGCAGTGGGACCGGCACGATGACCCGCCGCGGCAGCCCGGCGACCCGGGCGTAGCCGCGCATCATGTCCGCGTAGGTCAGCACGTCCGGGCCGCCGATGTCGAAGGTCCGGTTCGGCTCGCCCGGCAGGCTCGTGGCCGCGACCAGGTGGGCGAGCACGTCGCGGATCGCGATGGGCTGGGTGCGGGTGTGCACCCAGCGCGGCGTGACGCTGACCGGCAGCCGTTCGGTGAGGTAGCGCAGCATCTCGAAGCTGGCCGAGCCGGACCCGATGACGACCCCGGCCTGCAGCACGACCGCCGGCACCGGGCCGTCGAGGAAGATCCGGCCGACCTCCGTGCGCGACGCCAGGTGGTCGGAGAGCCCGGCGGTGACCGGCGGGTGCAGCCCGCCCAGGTAGACCACCCGGCCCACCCCGGCGTCGGCGGCCGCCGCTGCCACCGTCGTCGCCGCCCTCCGGTCGGTCTCGGCGAAGCCGCGCGAGGTCAGCGAGTGCACGAGGTAGTGCACCACGTCGACCTCGGCCATGGCGGGGTCGAGGCTCTCGCGGTCCAGCACGTCGCCGCGCACGACCTCGACCTCGCCGGCCCAGGGCTGGTCGCGCAGCTTGCCGGGGTCGCGGGCCAGGCAGCGGACGGTGTGCCCGGCGGCGACCAGGCGTGGGACCAGGCGGCTGCCGATGTAGCCGGTCGCGCCGGCGACGAGAACCCTCATGTCCGGGATTCGTACCCATCCGGGCCGCGGATGGGCATCGAACGACGGGTACGGGGGTGCCGGGACCGACGAGAGGACCGACGTGACCGACGACCGCCGGGCGGCCGTGGTGCCGTTCACCCGCGACCTGCGCGTGCACGACCATCCGGCACTGGCCGCCGCGTGTGCGGTCCGCATCGGTGCCGGCCGCGACCAATCCGCACGCACGACGGCCACGAACCTCTCGCAGGGCGGTGGGACGATGACGGCGGAGGACGCGGGATGGTGACGTTGCGATCGGTGCCGGCGGGTGAGCCGGAACCCGGGCCGGGCGATCGGCTCGGCCGGCTGCTCGACCGTTGCGCACGGGGCGATCACGCCGCGTTCGAGCAGGTCTACGACGCCATGGCCGGTCCCGTGCTGGGCATCGCGACCACGGTGGTGCGCAACCGGGCGCTGGCCGAAGAGGTCGCGCAGGACGTCCTGGTCGAGGTGTGGCGCACGTCGTCGCGCTACCAGGCCGACCGCGGCAGCGCTCGCGGCTGGATCATGACCATCGCGCACCGCCGCGCCGTCGACCGGGTCCGTCGCGAGCAGGCCGACAGCGACCGCGACGAGCGGGTGGCGCGACGCGACGACGAGCGCCCGTACGACCACGTGGCCGACGAGGTCGAGGCGAACGTCGAGCGCGAGCAGGTGCGCCGTTGCCTGGACTCGCTGACCGGCCTGCAGCGCGAGTCGGTGGCGCTGGCCTACTACGACGGATACACCTACCGCGAGGTCGCGCAGCTGCTGCACACTCCTCTCGGGACGGTCAAGACGCGGCTGCGCGACGGCCTGGTCCGGCTGCGCGACTGCATGGGGGTGGGGCGATGAGCAGGCCCGCGGACGCCGGCATCCACACGCTGGCCGCGCCGTACGCGCTGCACGCGCTGCCCGAGGACGAGGCGCGCCGGTTCGAGGCGCACCTGGAGCGCTGCGCCGACTGCCGGGTCGAGGTCGACGAGTTGCGCGAGACCGCCGCCCGGCTGGGCGCGGTCACCGCCGTCGCGCCGCCGCGGCGCATGCGCGAGGAGGTCCTGGCCCGGGTGGCCGAGGTGCGGCCGCTGCCGCCGCGCACGGCCGGCGGCCCGGCACCGGTGCTGCGCCGCTGGTGGCCGCGGGTCGCGACCGGCCTGGTCGCGGCGCTGGTGGCCGGCATCGTCGTGCTCGGTATCCGGCTCGACGACGTGCAGGACGACCTCGACCGGTCGCAGCAGGTCGGCGCGCAGATGCGTCAGCTGGTCGAGGCCGACGACATGCAGATGATCCGGGTCGGCGAGGACGGCGCGAGCCGGGGCACCGTGCTGGTGGCGCGGTCGCTCGACGTCGCCGTGTTCATCGGCGACGGCATGGCCCCGGCGCCCGAGGGACATACGTACCAGCTGTGGCTCATGCACGAGGACGGACCGGTGGTGTCGGCCGGCGTGCTGGGCAACCCGCCGGACGGCCACGTGGGCCCGGTGACGGCCCGCGGACTGGCCGGCGTGGACCGCATGGGCATCACCGTGGAGCCCGACGGCGGGTCGCCACAGCCGACCTCGGATCCCGTCATGATGATCGACTTGCCGGCCTGATCATGGCTCTTGTCACAAGTGGATCATGACAATTCGGGTGATATTGGTCAGTTCCGGTATACACTCCGGGCGAAGACGTACCAGGCACTGTTTCGCCTGATGGTCAGGAAACCGCGAGCCTGACCTGCCTGGCGATCATGGCGCGGCCCTGCCGTGCCATGGGCCGGGGCGCAGGTCTGTGCGACACCTCGGGGGGAGGCGTCGGCGATGCGCGACACCGTGTCCACGCTGCCTGCGTTGCCGCGAGACCTCAACGAGCTCCAGCTGCCCATCCCGGTGCCGCCGCGCCCGCCGCGGCCCCGCCCGGTGCGCGCCTGGTTCCGCCGGCACGGCCCCGGCTTCGCCTGGCTGGCCCCGCTGCTGGTGCTCGCCGGCTACGTGCACGCCGCCGGCATGGCCCGCTCGCCCGGATTCACCCAGGCCGAGGGGCGGACGGTCGAGCGGATCGCCGACGGCGCCTGGTCGCTGCCCGCCGACGCCGGCCTGGCCCAGCTGGCGGCCTGGATCGGCCCGGCCGGGGCGCTGGACCGCGCCGAGCACACCGTCGCGGCCGGCCGCGAGGCGATGCTGGTCGTCCTGCTGCTGGGCGTCGTCCTGCTGTGGGTCCTGGCCCGCCGGCTGGCCGTGCCCCGCCCGGCCGCGGCGGTGGCCGTCGTCCTCTTCGCGGTCTCCCCGCTGGGGCTGCACCTGCACCGGCTGGTCCATGTCGAGAACGTCGCGGTGCTGTGGACGTTGCTGGCGTTCGCGCTGGCGACGGCGCGCCGACGGCAACCGGTCGCGTTCCCGGCCGCCGGAGTGGCGCTGGCCGTGGCCGGGCTGACCGAGCCGGCATTCCTGCTGTTCGCGCCGTTCGTCGTGTGGACGATGTGGCAGCAGGCCGGTGCGCGACCGGCGCGGATCGTACTGGCGGCGGTGGCCGCGGTGGCCGGAGTCGGCGCCTACGCGTCCGCGCTGGTCGACCAGATCGGCCGCGACCCGCTCCCCGGTGAGATGACCACGCAGCAGCTCTGGGCGCTGGACCCCGTGCTGATCGCGCTCGGCCCGCTGGCCGCGGTCGCGGCGTTGCCGTTCCGCCCGCTGCAGCCGGTCGCCGCCGCCCTGCTCGGCCTCGTCGCGCTGATCGTCCTGCCCGGCGGGTCCGCGCCGGCCGCCCTGCCGGTCGCCGTGCTGCCGCTGGCGGCCCTGCTGATACCGGCGGCGGCGCACCGGCTGGCCGCGGCGCTGCTGCGGGTGCGCGGCCGGCCCGAGGCGGTGCCGCTGGGCATCATGGCGGTCACCGCGGCCGCGGCGACGGTGGTCGCGATCGCGGCGACCTGGCCCGGCGAGCTGCGTCCGCTGCTGCGCGACAACCCGATCGCACCGGTCGAGCAGGCGGAGCGCTGGCTCGAGGCGAACGTGCCGCGCGAGAGCCGGCTCGTGGTCGACCACACGATGCGCCCGGACCTCGTCCGCTCCGGGTTCGAGGACGGCGGCGTGCTGCCGTTCACCAGCTTCCCGGTCGCCGCCGAGCCAGGTGGGCGGCCGCCGTTCGGCGCCGCGATCCCGGTACGGCGGGCGTTCGAGCCGCAGCCGCCGGGCTGGGTCCACTACGACTACATCGTGTCGACGGCGGCGCTGCGCTCCGACGACACCGACCGGCCCGGCCTGCGGACCGCGCTGGCCGAGTCCAGCGCCGTCGCCGTGTTCGGCAGTGGCGCCGAGCGGGTCGAGATCCGGGCGATCCACCCGCTCGGGCGCGACGCCGCCGTGGCCGTGGCCGCCGAGGAGCGCCGCCGGGTCCGGTACGCGACCGGCCAGCTGCTGCGCAACGACGCGCTGGCCTTCGACGCCGACGCCCGCGGGCTCGCGGCGGAGGGACGCGTCGACGCCCGGCTGGTGCTGATCCTCGGCAAGCTCTCCGGCACCCACGAGCTGGGCGTCGCACTGCCCGCCCTGCCGGGTGAGGCCGCCGGCATCCGGCGGCAGCTGGTGCTGAGCGGGCTGCCGACCGAGGACGAGGCCGCCCGGCTGGCGCTCTGGCTGCTCGGGCAGCCGGCGCCGTTCACGCCGTCGCACGTCGACACCGACGCGACCACCGTGGTCGCCACCTACTCGCTGGCCGCACCCCGCGGCCTGCTCCCCGCACCGCCCGAGAACACCACCGAGGAGTCATCGTCATGAAGCGTTTCGTCGCATCGCTGGCCACAGCAGTCGGGGTCGCCGCCCTGGTCGCCGGCACCGCCGCCGGCGCCCAGGGGACCGAGGAGCCGGCCGCCGAGGGCTGGGCCCGCCTGGCGCACCTCTCGCCCGACACCCCCGAGGTCGACGTCAGCCTGACCGGTCTGGACGGCGCGTCGGTGCTGGAGCTGCAGGACGTCGGCTACGGTGACGTCTCGAACTACGCGCGGCTTCCCGTCGGCACGTACACCGCCGCGATGCGCCCGGCCGGCGCTCCGCCGGACTCCGAGCCGGTGATCACCGCGGCCGTCGAGATCCAGGACGGCGTCGCGATCACCGTGGCCGCGGTCGGCATGAACGCCGACCTCTCCGGCCGGATCCTCGTCGACGACCTCACCCCGCCGGCCGCGGGGAACGCACGGGTCCGGCTGATCTCGGCGGCGGTCTCGTCGCCGTCGGTCGACGTCAGCACCGACACCGGCGAGGTCCTGGCCGACGACGCCGCGTTCGGCACGGCGACCGGCTACTCCGAGGTCGCGGGCGGACGATGGACGCTGGAGATCAGCAGCGACGCGGGCACCGGCAGCGCCGAGGTCGACCTCGCGGCCGGCAGCGTCAACACCCTGTTCGTGCTCGACGTCGACGGCGAGCTGAACGTCATCGGCGTCGTCGACAGCACCGGCACTCCGGAGGCGCCGGCGGGCGGCGTGCAGACCGGCGGCCGCGGGCTCGCGGAGGAGCCGTCCGCCCCGTCGACGGCGGCCACGCTCGCGCTGGCCGTGCTCGTCCTGGCCGGTGCCGGGGGTGCGGGCGCCTGGGTGCGCCGCCGCCCGGGAAGGCTCATGCGGTAGCGAGACCGATGACTGAGTGGAGCGAAGGAGACGGCGCCGTATGAGCCGACCTGCCGATGTCATGGCGGCATGAGACCGACCGCCACGGCGCTGGCGGTCGCGGTCGTCCTGGCCGCGTCCGCCGGCGCCTGCGCGGGAGGCGACGCGACGGTGTCGGCCGCGGGCGACGGCCCGGCGACGACGGCGACCGCCGCGGCGCCGTCGAGCCCACCCGAGGCGACGAACGGTTCCGCGACCACCGGGCCGCGGCCCATCCCCGCCGTCGACACCGTGCCGGTCCGCGTGCGGATCCCGGCCATCGGCGTCGACAGCGCGCTGGAGACGCTGCACCGCGACGGCGACGGCCGGCTGGCCGCGCCGGTGGACTGGCAGACGGCCGGCTGGTTCGCCGGCGGGCCGGTGCCGGGCGCCCCCGGTCCGGCGGTGATCGCCGGGCACGTGGACTCGCCGAGTGGTCCGGCGGTGTTCGCCCGGCTGGCCCGGCTCCGGCCCGGCGACCGCGTCGAGGTCGAGCTCGGAGACGGCGCCACCGCGGTCTTCGAGGTCGACGGCAGCCGCACCGTCGCGCAGGCTGAGTTCCCGGCCGACGAGGTCTACGGGCCGGTGCCGGACCGCCAGCTCCGCCTCATCACGTGCCACACCTTCGATGAGGCGGCCGGCCACTACGTCGACAACCTGGTGGTCTTCGCGACCCTTCAGGACCAGTAGATGATGACCTTGTCGCCGATGTTCACCTGGTCGAACAGTGAGGCGATGGCGTCGCGGTCGCGGACGTTCACGCAGCCGTGCGAGCCGCCGTTGTAGCCGTTCTCGGCGAAGTCGGGCGAGAAGTGCACCGCCTGGCCGCCGTCGAAGAACATCGCGTACGGCATGGGCGTGTGATAGATCGACGACACGTGGTCGCGCGACTTCCGGTACACGTCGAAGGCGCCCTCGCGGGTGGGCGTCTCCTCGGTGCCGAACCGGACGTCGAGCGTCATGCGCACCTCGCCGTCGACCACCCAGCGCAGCGACGTCGTCGACTTGTCGATGCACAGCACCCGGCCGGTGAGGCAGCGCTCGTCGAGGCCGGCGGCGCCGCCGCCGTTGTTCTCGGGCTCGCGGTTGTTCAGCTCGTCGTCGGTGGGCGTGCGGGTCATCGCGACCAGCTTGTCCCAGGTGCGCTGGTCGACCTCGCCGGTGGCGGGGAACTCGCGCTTCTCCTGGAAGCCCTTGACCGACGCGGCCGTGGTGTCGCCGTAGGTGTCGGTGACGTCGCCGCTGTACCAGTCGATCTGCTTCAGCCGGGCCTGCAGCTCGCGGACCTGGTCGCCGGTGTCGCCGGGTCCGAGGATGGTCGGGCCGGCCGTCAGGACGTTGTTCAGCTCGTCCTCGGTGGGCGTGTGCGTCATCGCGACGAGCTTGTCCCAGGTGACCTGGTCGACCTCGCCGGTGGCGGGCAGCTCGCGCTTCTCCTGGAACCCGGAGACCGCGGCGGCGGTGACGTCGTCGAACTCGCCGTTGATGTCGGGCGCGTACCACTGCAGCTGCTTGAGTCGCGCCTGCAGCTCGCGCACCTGGTCGCCGGTGGCGCCGGCGGCCATGAGGGCGGCGGGCGTGGGGGTCGTGGTGGGAG
>NZ_SMKL01000160.1 GCF_004348545.1 Jiangella ureilytica
TCGCGGTGGGGGTGGCAGGGGCGGCGCTCGGCGTGGGGGTGTCGGTGGCCGGGAACTCCTCCCACGGCCACGGCTCGGCGCCGCGGTCCTCTTGGACGGCGACCGGGTCCTCGGAACCGCAACCGGTGAGTCCGAGGACGCCGACGACGAGGGCTGCGCAGGCAGCGGCGTGTGCCCGCCCTGACCGCATGCTCGCCTCCGTCCGCTCGACCCAGGGCATTCTCCCCAGGTGGAGGCGGCCGAAACCTCCGCGTTCCGGGCGTCTCGCGGCTCAGAACGTGCCGAGCCAGGCCCAGACGACGGTGCCGACGCGGTCCAGCTGGGCGGGATCGACGACGGCCGGCACGTCGCCCGGCGAGTGGTAGCCGTCGTACGGGACGCTGCCCAGCCGCGCCGACGGCAGGTCCGCCTTCTCGAACGACCAGTGGTCGCTGGAGCGGTTCTCGCAGGTCTGCACCGGCACCTCGGCCGTCGCGGCCGCGGCGACCAGCGTGTCGCGCAGCGCCGTGGTCCCCCGCCCGCCCGTGCACACCGGCACGTCGGCGGCGGCCACGCCGACGCGGTCCAGCGACACCATGCCGGTGGTCGCGGCCGCCTGCGCCGCCGTCAGCCCGCGGACGTAGAACTGCGACCCGAAGTGGTGCATCGAGTCGCCGTCGCCGCGCGGCTCCTCGGCGCCGAAGGCGATGAACCGCACGGGGACCGACGGCGGCTGCGCGGCGGCCAGCCGGGCCAGCTCGATCATGACGCCGACGCCGGACGCGTTGTCCTCGGCGCCCGGCGCCTGCGGGACGGTGTCGAGGTGCGCGCCGACGACGACGTGCGGCTGTGTGGGGTCGAAACCCGGGACGTCGGCGATGACGTTGGTGGACGTGCCGGCCTCGACGTCGACGCCCCACGAGTTGCCGGCCGGCACCTGGAACGGCGTCGTCGACACCTGGTAGCCCAGCGCCGTCATGGTGTCGGCGACGTACTGTGCGGCCTGCCGGAACCCGGCCGAGGTCGCCTCACGCGGCCCGACCGTCCCGGCCAGGTGCTCGACGACGGCGTACGCTGCGGCCGCGTCGAACACCGGCGGCGGCGCGGGCGTGGGGGTCGGCGTGGGGGTCGGCGTGGGC
>NZ_SMKL01000161.1 GCF_004348545.1 Jiangella ureilytica
CGGCTCATCACCGCGCCGGTACACCGAGCCGGGGAAACGAGACGAGCTCATGGCAGGTCCGCGGCGCAGCGGAAGCCGATGTTGCCGGTCGAGCTGTCCGGGGTGTTGCTGGTGCGGGCGGCCACACGGTAGCGGTTGCAGTAGGAGTCGTGGCACAGGTGGCTGCCACCGCGGGTCACCCGCGCCTCACCCGATGGCGGGCCCGTCGGATCCGTCCGCGTCTGCGGCCGCTCGGGCGCGTGCCAGGTCGTGGACCACCAGTCCGCGCACCATTCCCACACGTTCCCCGCCACCTCGTACAGCCCGTACCCGTTCGGCGGGTACGACTTCACCGGCGCGGTCCCGTCGTGGCCGTCGTCGCCGGTGTTCACCGTCGGGAAGCGGCCCTGCCAGATGTTGCACCGCCACCGGTTCTTCGGCACCAGCTCATCACCCCACGCATACGTCGCCCGCTCCAGCCCGCCACGCGCGGCGTACTCCCACTCCGCCTCGGTCGGCAGCCGCTTCCCCGCCCACGCCGCATACGCGGCCGCGTCGTTCCACGACACGTGCACCACCGGATGCTGCGGCCGGGTCGCCACATCCGACCCCGGCCCCTCCGGCGCCCGCCAGAACGCCCCCTGCACCGCCCGCCACCACGGCGCGCCCGGCACCGCCGCGTCCATCACGTGCCGCGCCTGCTCCGGCCCGATGAACAGACCGAACACGAACGACCACCCGAACCGCTCCGCCTCGGTCACATAGCCCGTGGCCTTCACGAACGCGGCGAACTGACGGTTCGTCACCGTCGTGGCATCGATCAGGAACGGCGACACCCTCACCGCCCGCACCGGACCCTCACCATCAGCGGGAAACGCGTCCGGATCGTCACCACCCATCCAGAACCCACCACCCGCGAGCCGCACCATCCCCCGCGCCACATCCTTGACCTCGCGCACCGGCGGCACGAACGGCAG
>NZ_SMKL01000162.1 GCF_004348545.1 Jiangella ureilytica
GTGGCGGGTGTGCAGGGCCTGCCGGAACGCGTCGATGACCAGCGAGGCCTCTCGTGAGGTGCTCACCCGCCAGCCCAGGATGCGGCGGGAGAACACGTCGACGACGAACGCGACGTAGCAGAACCCGGCCAGCGTCCAGACATACGAGAAGTCGCCAACCCACAGCTCGTTGACGCTGGTGGGGGTGTTCCACCCGCGTTTGACCAGGTCCGGATGCCGTGGCGCGGACTGGTCGCGACGCGTGGTGACGGTGCGGTGGCGGCCGCGGACCGCGCCGGTGATCCCGGCGATGCCCATGAGCCTGGCGACCTGGTCCCGGCCCACGTCCAGACCGGCGCGGCGGGCAGCATGCCACAGCTTGCGCACCCCGTAGACGCCCCAGTTCGCCGCATGGACGGTGACCAGAGCGTTGACCAGGTAGGCCTGCTCCAGCTCCGCCGCGGTCACCGGTGCCTGGCGGCGGGCATAGTAGGTGGACGGCGCGATCTGCAGGCCATGCTCGGACAGCACCGCACAGATCGGCTCGACGCCGAACCGGTCTCGATGGGTGTCGATGTAGTCGATGATCACTTGAGTCGGCGGTCGAGCTCCGCCTGGGCGAAAAACGCCGCGCTGGTCTTGAGGATCTCGTTGGCCCGCTCCAGCTCGGCGACCCGCTTCCTCAACGCCCGGACCTCTTCAGACTCCACCGCCCGCGGCCCCACCGCCACACCAGTCCCCTCGGCCCCGCTCGGCCTCCTCAACCCAGTTCCGCAACGTCGCCGGGTTCAGGTCCAGCAGCGACCCGACATGCCGCCGAGCACCCAGCTTCGAGTCATTCCCCTCCGCCAGCCGATCGCGGTACATCCGCACCGCCCGGTCCCGGAACTCCACGTCGTACTTCTTCGGCGCTGCCATGGGTGCCAGTCTCCCTTGCTAGATCGACACCCTCCAG
>NZ_SMKL01000163.1 GCF_004348545.1 Jiangella ureilytica
GGTGATGTCCCCGCTTGTGGTGTAACTCGTCGGGCCTGACGGCGTGGGTGACCACGCGTGTGGAGGCCATCGTGTGATGGTCAGCGAGACCACGCCAATGGTTCTCGCGGAAGGACACATCACACGATGGCTCTGGACCAGTCTGCCTTGCTCGAGGTGCTCGATGCGCTCAAGGGCGCTGATGTCGAGGAACGCGTCAGGCAGGCAGCCACGACGATCTATCAAGCACTGATCGAGGCTGAGCTCACGGCGGTGATCGGCGCGGGCCCGCATGAGCGTAGCGATACCCGCTTGGCCCAGCGCAATGGGCACCGACCCAAGACGATCACCACGACGGCCGGCGACTTGGAGTTGCGGATCCCGAAGCTGCGGACCGGGTCGTTCTTCCCCAGCCTTCTGGAGCGGCGGCGACGAGTGGATCAGTCGCTGTTCGCGGTGATCATGGAGGCGTATCTGCACGGCACCAGCACCCGCAAGGTCGATGACCTGGTCAAGGCGCTGGGTGCGGACACCGGCATCAGCAAGTCCGAGGTGTCGCGGATCTGTCAGGAGTTGGACGTTGAGGTAGCTGCGTTCCGAGACCGCAGCCTGGACGAGCAGCCGTTCCGCTACGTGTTCCTCGACGCCACCTATTGCAAGGCCCGCGTCGACCACCGCGTGGTGTCCCAAGCGGTGGTCGTGGCAACCGGGGTCGCGGCCGACGGGCGGCGCGAGGTGCTCGGCTTCGATGTCGGCGACAGCGAGGACGGCGCGTTCTGGACCGCGTTCCTACGCTCGTTGAAGACCCGCGGCCTCACCGGGGTGCAGCTGGTCATCTCCGACGCCCACGCCGGGCTCAAGCACGCCATCGAGGCGGTGCTGCTCGGCGCGGCTTGGCAGCGCT
>NZ_SMKL01000164.1 GCF_004348545.1 Jiangella ureilytica
CGCCCGCCCCGCCCTCGGCGGCGTCGGCGAATCGCCCGGCCAGCCAGGACTCGTCATGGGGCAGGAACAGCACCTGCTCGGCCCCGATCGCGACGCCGCGCCGCCACACGTCGGCGTCGTCGTCCCGCGCGCCGACGAGCAGCACGCCGGAGCGGCGGGGCAGCGACAGCTTCGTCAGCGCCTCTGACTCGTCGTCGCCCACGACGACCAGCACCGCCTGTGACCAGCGTGATCGGACGGAGTCGGGCCGCCCGGCGACCTCGACCTCGACCGACGCGGCGGCCGCGATGCGGAGCAGGTCGTCGAGGAGGTCCTCGTCGCGCGTGACGACGAGCGGACGGGCCGGCGGCGGCGCTCCGGCCGGGGCGGACGACTGCGCTCGGGCCCGAGCGGGCGACAGGGCTCCGGCCCCAGCGGACGACAGGGCTCCGGCCGGAACGGGTGAGAGCACAGCTGCCGGGCCGGGCGGCCGGCGACTCGAGCGGGTGGTGGTGCGGGGCACGTGGGACCTCCGGGAACGGGAGCGGATCTCCCTTCCACCTTTGCTTCGCGGAGGACGGCATCGAAGCCCGGAATCGCAGAATGTGGACAACCACGCGAATTCGTCCGGGCTGTGGACGACCGCCCCGCCGAGGGCTGCAGCCAGCGTCCCCCGCCGTCACCCACTCGCCCGCCGCCGTCGACTCACCCGCCGCCGTCGACTCACCCGCGGGTGTCCGACCCGCGGGCGAGTCCTGGACGGTATGGAACCGGTCCCAGAAAATAGACACGGCCCCTGCCGGGTGGGAGGCAGGAGCCGTGTCTATTTTCTGGGACCGGTTCCATAC
>NZ_SMKL01000165.1 GCF_004348545.1 Jiangella ureilytica
CGCGGCGCAGCAGCTCGGCGTGCAGGCGGGCCATGCCGGCGCGGTCGGTGGCGGCGAAGTCGCGGTAGTCGCGCACGGAGTCGGCCGAGGTCAGGTAGGTCTGGAACACCGGGCCGGGGCCGTCGACCAGCATCGGCACGCCCGCGTCGGCCGCCACCGACCGCAGCCCGTTCATCAGCCGCTGCCCGGTCGCCCGCAGCCGCGGGTAGAGCTCGTCGCCGTCGCGCTGCAGCCGCCCCAGGGTCGCGACCGCCGCCGCCATGCCCACGGGGTTGCTGTTGAACGTGCCCGCGTGCCCGACGGTGCCGGCGGTGATCTGGTCCATCACCTCCGCCCGCCCGGCGATCGCCGCCACCGGCAGCCCGCCGGCGATCGCCTTGCCGAACACCGCGAGGTCCGGCGTCACCCCGAACCACTCCTGCGCGCCGCCGCGGGCCAGCCGGAAACCGGTGATGACCTCGTCGAACACCAACAGGGCCCCAGCTGCCGCCGTCAGCTCGCGCACACCCGAGAGGAACTCCGGCTCCGGCGCGATGCAGCCGGTGTTGCACAGCAGCGGCTCCATGACGACGGCCGCGACCTCGTGGCGGTGCTCGGCCAGCAA
>NZ_SMKL01000166.1 GCF_004348545.1 Jiangella ureilytica
GGTGAGCACCTCACGAGAGGCCTCGCTGGTCATCGACGCGTTCCGGCAGGCCCTGCACACCCGCCACCGCGCCGACGCGGCCTGGACCACGACCGGGCTGGTCCACCACTCCGACGCCGGCAGCCAGTACACCTCGGTGGCGTTCACCGCCGAACTGATCGACGCCGGCATCGCCGGATCGATCGGCACCGTCGGCGACGCCCTGGACAACGCGCTGTGCGAGTCCACCATCGGCCTGTTCAAGACCGAAGCCATCCACGACGGCGGACCCACCTGGACCGACCGCTCCGCCGTCGAGTGGCGGGTCGCCCGCTGGGTCCACTGGTACAACACGACCCGGCTGCACTCCTCGATCGGGCACCTACCCCCGATTGAGTTCGAACACCATCACCGGCAAGCTACAACCGCGGCACCCATCCCGGAGGTCGCGTAACCAACCAACCCTCCGGGAGATCCAGGACGGTTCACTGCCCGGCCCTGCTCGCAGTGCCCGGCGTCGGCCCGATCGTGGCCGCGACCATCCTGGCCGAACTCGGCGACCCCACCCGCATCCACGACGGCGCCGCGCTGGCCCGCATGGCCGGCACCGCCCCG